>DIWM01000010.1 GCA_002428485.1 Deltaproteobacteria bacterium UBA6106 | reverse complement strand
TCATCCTCTCACCCCTATGACACGATAGTTTTTCTCTTTTTCCGGAGCCCCTTTCCCGGCTGCCGGAGATGACATGTCATCAATGATCCCGTGGAAGTCCTCGGGGTTCACGTCGCGTCCGCCGAGCCCCACGATGTAGTTGTTGAGCTGTATCCCCATGTTGTTGCTGTGGACAAGGGACGATATCTCATTAAAGAGCGGGCTGTTCATGGCGCCTCCCGGCATTGCCCGTTCTATAACGGCAACCCTTTTGATCCCTTTCAGCGCTGCGATCAGCTCGTCGCACGGGAAGGGCCTGAAGAGCCGAAGGTAGATAAGGCCGACCTCTTTCCCCTCTTCTTTCAGCATATCGATGGCTGTTTTGATGTTCTCGTTGATCGACCCCAGGGCGATTAAGACCGTATCGGCCTTCTCCACATTGTAGGTTTCAACAGGTTTATAGGATCTCCCGAATCGCTTTCCAAAATCGTCCATGACCTCGATGATCACCCCTTTTGAGTCGATGAGCGCCATCTCCTGGGCATACTTCGCTTCGGTATAGAGCTCCGGCATACCGTAGGCTCCCATGGTTACGGGTTTGTCGGGGTGCAGGGTATACAGCGGGTTGTAAGGAGGGAGGAATGCATCGACCTTCTCCTGGGAGGGGAACTCGATAGGTTCGATAACGTGGCTTAAGGAAAACCCGTCAAGGTTGACCATAACCGGGAGGAGCACCCTCCTGTCTTCGGCGATCTTGAAGGCCATAATGATGGAATCAACGACCTCCTGGCCGTTTTCGCAGAAGAGCATGATCCACCCTGTATCACGCGCTGCCATGACGTCAGAGTGATCGCCCCAGATGGACAGCGGCGACGAGAGGGCGCGGTTGACGGCAGCCATGACGATTGGGAACCGCATGGCCGATGCGATAAAGAGGATCTCGTGCATGAGCTCCATTCCCTGGGCGCTCGTGGAGGTAAAGGTCCGTGCACCTGTTGCGGAGGCTCCGCAGCAGGCAGACATGGCAGAATGTTCTGACTCGACATTAACATAGGCGGCATCAAGCTCGCCGTTTGCAACGAGTTCGGAAAGATGTTCCACGATATGCGTCTGGGGGGTAATGGGGTATGCGGCGATAACTTCAACCCGCGCCAGCTTCGCTGCGATGGATGCTGCGATGGATACTTCGATACCGGTCTTTCCTTCCTTCATCGTTCTTCCTCCACCATCGTGATCGCGCCGGGCTTGCATTCCTTTGCGCAGATACCGCACCCCTTGCAGTAGTCGAGGTTTGCCGCATAGAGACCATCGTCCTTCTGGTAGATCGCGGCATCGGGACAGAAGAGCCAGCAGAGACCGCACTTGATGCATTTTGCATCGTTCCAGACCGGCTTCTGGGAACGCCAGTCGCCTGTCTTGTACTCGCTTGCGTTGCCGACTTCCTCTATGACGCACCCTACGTTCAGCTCATGCCACTTGTATTGGTCCATCGGTTTTGCCATAGGATGACCCCCTGAAATATTATCCTTATATCGTTCTTAATGAGATCAATGTTTTGTTTAAAAATATAAACATTTATCTTTCAGCGTTGCCTGCAAGATCAAGGCTATCCATGTTAATATATTTTTCAGTTTTTATCAATACTATAAATAACCCTTGCCTGACGTTCGATAATGGCATACTCCTGATTCTGTCAGGACGCATGATAATAGTTTCTATCAATCTGTGTAAATATTTAAGTTGACAAATAGAGAAAGTTGATTAAAATAAAGAACGAGAAAGGGGGTGAAACAATGCCTATATATATTATGATCAGCACTCTGACTGACGAAGGAAGAAAGACGATCAAAAAACATCCTGAAAGGATAGAGGGTGTCAACCGGGAGATCGAAAATATGGGGGCAAAAGTCCTTGCGCAGTATGCAGTCCTGGGACAGTACGACTTCGTGAACATCCTCGAGGCGCCAAACAACGAAGCGATAGCCAAACTATCCATTGAGCTTGGTTCGAGGGGGACCTTGCAGCTTATTACCTTTCCCGCAATTGCTGTCGATGAGTTTATAGAAAAGATGAAGTAAGGGCCATAGCGGTAACGACGACGAGTTTGCAAACACAGCAGCATTGTTTTCGGTCACTATTTTAGATATAAAAAGGGGCGGCAAGCCCCTTTTTATATCTAAAATCTATAGACAACCAGCCGTTGCTTTTGTTGTGCATATTAAATAGGATTGACAACCGGGGAGATTAATTTTAGATTAACGAAATGAAATCTTTGACATATAAAGATGCCGGCGTCGATATACACAAGGCCGACACACTGATAGACGGTGTAAAATCAAGGATCCAGAGAACCTTTCTCCCGGAAGTTCTGAATCCTATCGGAGGATTCGGGGCTCTCACTGAGCTTCCGAAGGGATATAAAAATCCCGTCCTTGTCAGCTCAACTGACGGCGTAGGCACAAAACTCAAGATCGCCATCCTTTCAGGCAAACACGATACAATTGGGATTGACCTCGTTGGCATGAGCGTAAACGATATACTTACCTTAGGCGCCAAACCTTTCTTTTTTCTCGATTACTACGCATGCAACAGCATTGAAGAAAATGTTTACAAGAATGTTATAGCGGGGATATGTGACGGCTGCGAGATGGCCGGGTGCGCGCTCATCGGCGGTGAAACCGCCGAAATGCCTTCTATGTACAAGGAAGGAGAGTACGATCTCGCAGGTTTCGCCGTTGGCCTCGTGGAAAAAGACAGGATCATCGACGGCTCCCGTATCGGGGAGAACGACAGTATCATAGGGTTGGCCTCCAACGGACTTCACAGCAACGGGTTCTCGCTTGTCAGAAAAGTGTTCTTTGATGTCCACCATTTCGATATCGATGCTGAAATTGAAGATCTGAAGGGAAAATTATATGAGGAATTGTTGAAGCCAACGAGGATTTATGTAAAACCTGTTCTCAAAACGCTTGAAACATTTGACGTCAAGGGCATGGTGCACGTAACAGGCAGCGGACTTCCAGGCAACATCAAAAGGATAATCCCGGAAGGCCTCTGCGCGGGCATCCGTCTCTCGCAGGAACGGGTTCCCGGCATTTTCAAGCTTATTATGAAGCTTGGCAATATAGAGCTACAGGAGATGTGCTCGACGTTCAACATGGGCGTAGGGTTCATTCTCATTGTTGCCAAAACCGACGAACAGTCCGTCATAGAAACACTGACCAACCTGGGGGAAACGGCGTTCCCCATAGGCGCTGTCGGGAGAAGCCCCAACAGCGAAAAGGTCCATATCTCTCATTCTCGCGACTAACGGCCCATACCAAACGTATATCGTCGTTCGTATGTAGTATATCGAAACATAGGATCAAATCCTAAGCACGAATATCTAAATCCTAAACAAATTCGAATGTTCAAAATTCAAAACACAAGCGATCTTGTACCTGTTTAGAACATTTGATATTTGAGTTTTGATATTGTTTCGGATTTGGTGCTTAGGATTTAGTATTTGATATATGAGATGCTCTCAGATCTCCAACGCTTTCAATTGCTCCAAAACGTATTTGCGGATCGCCTGTGGCGTCGCCCCTTTTTCAGAGAATTTCCCTTTTTCATACCAGGGATTCAGGAGGTCGGCATATTCACCGCCACAGTCGCAACGGGAGTCGATATTCTGATCAAGGGGAACTACCTTATCTTTAAAACAGCTCAGACATCGCAGCACCCTCTTGGCGCCGGACATTTTCCCACGTTTCGCGACCGGCTTGCCTTCGATCTCGATTATATCCATGGCAAAGTCTATGACCTTCGCGTTTGTGATCGTTGTGCCTACCCCGTAAGAGTCGGCATACTGATTCAACTGGAGTATCTTTTTTTCATCGATCCCGCCGCTTACGAATATCTTGACATGACTGTAGCCGCGGATGTTCAGTTCCCACCGGACCTCTTCGAGGATCTTGAGAAAGTCCCCTCTGCGCGTTGACGGCGTATCGAGCCTCACCGCATAGAGCTTCTCTTTGAGCGCATCGGCAACCCTCAGCGCCTCTACTTTTTCGTCATTAAATGTGTCTATAAGGGCAACGCGCTTTATTTTTTTGTCAATTACTTCATCGAAGGCATTTAACGCGTCGACGGTATCGCCGATTATCAGGATCAAGGCGTGCGGCATTGTCCCTGTCGGTTCTTCTCCGATAGTCTCCGCATCATAGACAACAGAAACGCCATCGCATCCGCCTACAAACGCGCTCCGTTCCACCATGGGCGCGATGGCAGGGTGTACCCGCCTTGCCCCGAAACTTATGACCGGTTTATTGCCTGCCGCCTTCTTGCACCGGGCCGCCTTCGTGGCAACTCCCGATGCCTGGCATATAAGGCCGAGGATGGCGGTCTCCATGATGCCAAAATCAGTATACATGCCTTCTATTTCAAGCACAGGCTGGTAAGGTTTGATCACCGTGCCTTCCTTCATCGCCCGTATCTTTACTTTAAGGCCGTCCACGACCTGCGAGACCTCTTCTATGCCGGAAAAAACCGCCCAGGGTATATTATCGGGGAGTCTTTTAACAATAAACTCAGCCCGGACCCATTTGTCGATACCTTTCTTTTTTAAGATCTCAAGGGTTCTTTCAAAATAGACGTCTGTAACCTTACCTTTTTTAATATCATCGAGGTCAGCAACAAAGAACATAATCACTCCCTGTTTTTGAAATTATCATAATAGAAAAAGGCCGATAATGCAATAGCTTGTATACGAAAATTGTATGCCGGTCGATTTTATACATTCTTTAAGGGACATTCGTGACATACAGGCGTCTTTTTACAGTAGCTTTGACATAAAAAGACGATAAGGGCATGGAATTCGTTATAAAGATAGACATCAGCCGGTAGGTTTTTCATGAAATAAGCCTGGACGTCTGCGTAGCTCTCTCCGTTATAGAGCCTGTGGTTCTTTAAAAACCTTTTTGTATATGCGTCAACGACAAAGACAGGTTTGTTGAGTGCATAAAGCAGGATGCTGTCGGCGGTTTCCGGCCCTATACCATTTACAGCCAGCAAAATACTGCGCAGCTCATTAACGCCCAGGGATGAAAGCCTTTCGATATTCCCGTTATAATGTTCATAAAGTACGGTGATAACATTTTTCAGCCTTTTTGCTTTTATATTAAAGTATCCCGCAGGCCGGATTATCTCTGACAGCAGCGAAGGAGCAACATCGTATAATTTTTTTATATCCAGCAGCTTCTTTGTCTTTAAGTTCCTGATCGCCCTCTCAACATTTTTCCAGGACGTATTCTGCGTCAGTACCGCCCCGACGATGATTTCGAGCTGGGTTTCTCCGGGCCACCAGTTTCGCGGGCCAAAATTTTCAAGGAGAATACGAAATATATTATTAAGTCTTTGCTGGGTGTTCATTCTCGCTGGTATAGGAGATATTATGCATTATGGCCAGCAGTTCTTCCCGGTCATTACATATCTTGATATCGATTCTCCCTATCCTTTTACCTTTGTACGTATATACTGCCTCACCAAAAATTGTCTCACCTGAGACTGCCCCCTTCAGATACTGGATTGCAGATTCGACAAGTATCGCTTTTCTTCCGAGGCTGTTACCGCATGCGCCGCCGATCTGATCGGCAAAAGCGAATAATATCCCGCCATGGACGCTGCCAAAAACGTTCATATGCTCTTTTTTAAGGGTCAACGTGCCTTTTGCAAATCCTTCCCTTACTTCGCAGATCTCTATGCCGATCAACTTGCCGACGCTGCATTCATTGAAGATCTTCAGGATGTATTCTTCGTGCATACCGTGAACCTCTTTTGTCTGTTGCGAAAATTAAAACATTCATGGCCGCTAAAAGAAACAAAAAAATATTGTTTTCAAAGATCCCTTATGCTAATTATTATCAAACTCATACGATTCAACCTTCAAGGGAAGCGAAGTGAAAATCTTCCGCTGTCCCGCAACTGTGAAAGGTTCAAGGAAACGCATGGGCGCAAGCCCGGCCACTGTTTTGCATCGAGCAGAACGGGAAGGTGCGATAAACCGTATAACCTTAAGCCAGGAAACCTTGGGTTGAATTAAAAAAACACTGCCTTACGAGGTATAAGGAGGTTTTCCATGTTTCAAATCATCTTTTCAATCGTGTTTTTGATTCTTATCTCAACAGGTAACGGTCTTTCACAGGAGGTTCCATACAGACTTGACAATATTGTGGTAACAGCAACACGTACTGAAACCTCTCTGCAAGAAACCCCTGCAAACATCACCGTTATCACAGGCGACGAAATGGAACATAAAGGCGCGACGACCCTTATTGATGTCTTCAAAGAAGAACCCAGCATCTCAACCAAATCATATTCAGGGACTGTAAAACAATCAAGCATCGACATAAGGGGTTACGGAGAGGCGTCGCCACAGAATGTGCTCTTCCTTATTGACGGGAGAAGGGTAAACAGCGTTGATATATCCGGTGCCGACCTCGCCCAGGTACCGGTTGCAATGATCGAAAGGATCGAGATATACAGGGGGTCAGCGAGCGTAATGTTCGGCGATAATGCGTCTGCCGGAGCAGTAAACATCATCCTGAAAAAAGGCGAAAGGGCGCCGAATGTTACATTGAAAATGCTTGCCGGAAGCTATAATACTTTTACTCCCGCTTTAAGTATTTCCGGCGGCAGTAAAAAGTTCTCATATTTTCTTCTATCATCTTCACATGACTCAGACGGTTATAGAGAGAATCAAGCCTTGCAGATGAAAGACATCTTTGGAAATTTTTCCATTGACCCCTTCAGGAACCTCACATTAAACATCAAAGCAGGGCACCATAAGGACCGGTATGGCATGCCGGGGGCCGTGCTCTGGCAGAACCTCATAAATGGTACTGCAAAAAGAACGGATGCGAGCACGCCAGACGATAATGCTTCAACAGAGGACAACTTTGTTGATCTGGAGGCTGTGATAAAGCTTCAGGAAGATGTAAAATTATCAATAGGAGGATCATACAGAAACAGGCACAATGCTTCATACTTCTATTCTTCCGGCGTCTTCTTCGGCTTTCCCTGGATCTCAGAGAGCCAAGGAATGGGAAGACTTCAAACGTATGGGTTTACTCCGAAGATAGTGATCGATAAACCGATCCATCAATTTAAGAACACCTTTACCATGGGGTTTGATTACTACAAATCCCCTACCACCCTGGACTCATCGGGAGGATTTACCTTTTTTGGAGTTACTACACCCTCACAGACGCTTGCCGATATCACAAAAACTGATTACGGAGTGTATGCAAACGAGAAGGTTTATCCTCTCGATAACCTGATCCTTGATATAGGCTACAGGGTCCATAAGGCCGTTTATGATTCCGCCTATAAGGATTACGTCACCCCTGCCCTGTCTACTGCATATGGTACTCATGACCAGAAAGAAGCCTTCCGGGCATCGATCAATTACCTTTTCAGCAAGACGGGAAATGCCTTCATTACCTACGCAAAGGGCTTCCGGTTCCCCTCAACCGACGAACTTGTGAATACGCAGACCGGGGTGATAACGGCAGACCTGAGGCCGCAGACCGGGTGGGAAGTCAATGTAGGCGCCCGATGGAATCCATTCAAGCGCTTCGGTGGTTCTTTGACCTTCTTCCAGTCGAAAAATAATGACGAGATATTTTACAATCCCTTTACCTTCGTCAATTCAAACTATGAAAAGACCAGGAGGCGGGGCATAGAGACGCAGATGAATTTTTTCGTCACGAAAGACATCAAGCTTGGTATAGGTTATTCATACACGGAAGCAAAATTTGACGGAAGACAGCTTATCAATAACACCGATGTGGACGGAAACGATATACCCCTTGTACCGAAGAACAAATTTTCATCGAACATATCCTATTCGTTCAACAGTTTTGTCGCGAATCTCATCGCTGTCTATACAGGAGACAGGTACGCGATCAGCGACCAGCTCAACGACCATAGAAAGCTGCCCGGTTATACAACCTGCGACCTCAACATATCATACAAATACAAGGAATTTGAGGCACTCTTCGGGATCAAAAATTTAACCGACGTGGAATACAGCGAATTAGGCGTGGCGAGCACAACATCTTCGAGGATCAACCTCTATCCATCTCCCGAGAGGAACTACTTTTTGAAATTGACCTACGGATTCGGCCTGTGAGGTGTGATACGGGTCATTGATAATATGTCAATTATGGTTTATTAATAGTATGAATGCTGATAGATGAGAGCTGAACCATTATGGCCGAAAACAAATCATATAGCAGGTACGTTCAGGAACAACTCCATCTTTTTCAGACGCTGATCGACAGGGTCCCCAGCCCTATATTCTATAAAGATATATGGGGATGTTACCTCGGCTGCAATAAAGCCTTTGAAGAGTATCTTGGGATCACACGGGAAGAGCTCGTGGGCCAGAACGAGATCGACATCGTAAAGGACCCTCAAAAAAATCCGTTGCATAGCGCGATAAGTCTGGATATCTCCGGGCATCCCAGCAGCGGCAAATACGAAACATCCATCAGGCACCCTGATGGTACCGAACGGATAGTGATCATCGAAGAGGCTCCCATGACAGACCTGAACGGCATCGCCATCGGATTTGTGGGTGCTATCAACGATATTACCGAGATAAGGACCTCTGAAAAAGAGCGGATGAGGGTGGATAAACTCGAATCCCTTGGTGTCCTCGCCGGAGGCATAGCCCACGATTTTAACAACATCCTCACAATGATCCTCGGCAATATATCCCTTGCCAAGATCTATGGAGGCGTAAACACAGATAAGCTGCAGCACCTTCTTGAAAGCGCGGAACAGGCCGTTGAAAGGGCAAAGGACCTGACAAGGCAGCTCCTTACTTTTTCCAAAGGGGGCTCACCCGTTAAAAAGATTGTATCGATTCAGGGGCTGCTTAAAAATGTCACTGAATTCACGCTTGCAGGAAAAAATGTAAGATCTGCATTCGACGTGCCTCCTGATCTTCTGACAGTGGAGATCGACGAAAACCAGATAGGCCAGGTCATAGGCAACATTATCTTAAATGCCCAGCAGGCTATGCCTGAAGGGGGTACCGTGAGCATTAAAGCAGAAAACATTCTCTCCAGCAATGTAAACGGGGCGCTGATAAAAGGGAACTACGTCAAAATATCCATCAGGGACCAGGGAATCGGAATACCGGAAGAGTACCTTGATATGATATTCGACCCCTATTTTACAACAAAAGAAAAAGGGAGCGGCCTTGGTCTATCCATATGCTACTCCATCATAAAAAAACACCAGGGCTACATCAGTGCAGAATCAATGCTCGGGATCGGCACAACGTTTGTAGTATATCTTCCTGCCGTTCAGATTCAGCATGAAGTAAAAGGGCAGGCAGAAACAACCGTTGTGATGAATGGCAAAGGCAAGATACTTGTTATGGACGACGAAGAACCGATCCGGAGCATCGTCGGCGATATACTTCAATATTTAGGATATACTGTTGACTTTGCAAATAACGGCGATGATGCGGTTAATCTTTACGTGAGTCAATCCTATGACGCGGTTATCCTCGACCTTACCATCCCCGGAGGCATGGGCGGGAAGGAAACAATAAAACGCCTTCGCGAGATCGATCCTGCCATTAAAGCAATTGTATCAAGCGGATATTCAAACGATCCCATAATGTCCGATTACGTGGCATATGGTTTCAAGGGCGTTATCGTAAAGCCTTATACTATCTACGAGATCAGCAATGTTTTGAAGGGTGTAATGTAACGAACGTCAGATTTTTATTGCCGTAACTATACGATTATGCTATAAAAACATCACATCGCCGACGTAGCTCAGGGGTAGAGCAGCTCACTCGTAATGAGCAGGTCCGGGGTTCAAATCCCCGCGTCGGCTAATAATTTCCTGAAATCCTCAAAAAATAAACGTGACTTTGTACAACAGCATTTCATGTTTATAGCCAAAAGACGCTCAAAAAAAACCATTTCTGACGATTTGATCGGGCATTTCCATTCCATGTTATGACAGGGAGAGGACTATCTGGTCTTGCCGGTGAAGAAGGCCAGAATAGCATTCGGGGACAGGTCGGTTATTGACAATTTATTTATATAATATCAGAATAGATTAAAATGACAGAAAGGGGGTCTACATGCAATCTGCAGGTAGATATCAAAGCTCTTATGGTTTGGAAAATCATGGTATTCAGAATACAAATATGAAATACTGGAATCTTATTTTCGGGGTAACCGTGCCGGTTTCCTGTCCCAACATCCCGAAGGAGGTCCTGAGCCAGCGCAGTACCTGGCGCAATCCTGCGGAGTATGATGCCCAGGCGGGCAAGCTTGCCAATATGTTCATCGAAAACTTCAAGGAATATGCCGGTAAAGTTCCTGCAAGGGTGGTAGGGGCCGGACCCAAAATATGATGTCTGAGTTCTGAAGAGGAATGAATGAACGAAGCACACATTAAACAGATTTCCATTGAGCTGCATCTCACAATAAAACAGGTTGATACAACGGCATTACTTCTTGAAGGAGGCGCAACAATTCCCTTTATCGCCCGTTACCGGAAAGAAGCCACCGGTACCCTGGACGAAGTGGCCATCACTGCCATCCGGGACCGTCTTGAACAACTCGAGGAATTGGATAGCAGAAAAGATTCCATTTTACGCTCTCTTGAAGAAAGAGAACTTCTGACTGAGGAGTTAAAAGACAAGCTTAATAAAGCAGAAACCATGGCCATATTGGAAGATCTTTATCTGCCTTTCCGGCCAAAGCGCAGAACAAGGGCTACCATTGCGAGAGAAAAAGGGCTCGAACCTTTAGCGGAGCGACTTTTCGCGCAGGACATCAAAGACCCGGTGAATAGTGACCCTTTCGAGGAAGCACGCACTTTCATTAACGCTGAGAAAGGGGTCGCTTCAACCGAAGAGGCGCTTGCGGGCGCAAGGGATATCATGGCAGAGCGGATAAACGAGAATGCCGATGCCAGGGCCGCCGTAAGAAATCTATTCATCCGGAAGGCCAGGTTTAAAGCAAAGGTCGTACCTGACAAAATGGAGGCCGGTATTAAATACAGGGATTATTATGATTGGGAAGAACCTGTCAACACCGCCCCCTCTCACCGGATACTTGCCATGAGGCGGGGAGAGAACGAAGGGGTTCTGACGCTTCGTATCGTTCCACCCTACGAAGAGGTTATTGCGATCCTGAATCGATATTTTATCAAAGGTGACGATCCCGGTTCTCTGCAGGTGAAACAAGCCATGGAGGATGGCTGCAAACGTCTCCTTGTTCCATCCATGGAGACGGAGATCCGGACACTAACGAAAACAAGGGCCGACGAAGAGGCGATCGATGTGTTTAAGGAAAACCTGTGCCAACTCCTTCTCGCCGCCCCGCTGGGTCAGAAAAACATCCTTGCAATTGATCCAGGATTCAGAACCGGCTGCAAAGTCGTTTGCCTTAACCGGCAGGGAAGACTTCTCCATAATGATACTATTTTTCCCCATCAATCAGGGAAAGAGGTCGCCAAAGCAGCGGAAACGATGATTGAGCTTTGCAGAAGGTTTCAGATAGAGGCCATTGCAGTAGGAAATGGAACGGCAGGGAGAGAGACCGAGACCTTTCTCAGGGGGATTCAACCACTCGGGAGAATGCCGGTGATTATTGTCAATGAGAGCGGGGCATCCGTGTATTCAGCGTCGGAGTCTGCCAGGGAAGAATTCCCTGATTATGACGTGACGGTAAGAGGGGCAGTGTCTATCGGCAGACGTCTCATGGACCCGCTTGCCGAGCTGGTAAAAATTGATCCAAAATCGATCGGAGTCGGCCAATACCAACACGATGTTGACCAGAACGCGCTGCAAAGAAGCCTTGATGACATGGTAATGAGTTGTGTCAACGCTGTCGGCGTGGAGGTAAATACGGCAAGCAAGCAGCTCCTCGCCTATGTTTCAGGATTAGGGCCACAGCTTGCCAAAGCCGTCGTAGGTTACAGGGACGAACATGGACCCTTTGGCTCAAGAAAGGAATTGAAAAAGATTCCGAGATTGGGACCAAAGGCATTCGAGCAGTCAGCAGGGTTTCTCCGGATAAGGGACGCGGCAAACCCGCTCGATGAAAGCGCGGTTCATCCCGAAAGTTACCGAATCGTCGAAGCAATGGCAAAGGACCTCGCGTGCTCAGTAAAAGACTTGATGAAGAGCGAAGAGCTTCGAAAAAGAATAGATGTGAAGCGCTATATAACCGATTCAGCAGGTCTGCCGACACTCAATGACATATTGACTGAGCTTGCCAAGCCGGGACGCGACCCGCGTGAACGATTCGAGACCTTTTCCTTTGTGGAAGGGATCGAAAAGATAGAAGACGTGAAACCAGGCATGAAGCTCCAGGGGATCATTACCAATATTACTGCTTTCGGCGCCTTTGTGGATATCGGTGTTCACCAAGATGGCCTGGTACATATCAGTCATCTCTCAAACCGCTTCGTTAAGAATCCAAACGATATAGTCAAGGTTCATCAGAAGGTGAACGTCACCGTCCTTGATGTTGACGTCGGAAGAAAGAGGATTTCTCTTTCCATGAAGGACGGTACTTCACCTGCTGACAAAAAAATGAATAAGAAAAAGGCGTTATAGATTACCGCTTGAATAGTTCTAAAAGTTCACAGTACCCGATCTGTATATGGCAATTTGCGGATCAGGGCGCTAAGCGCAAAACAGATTGGCACAGCTACCATCGACAGAACGGCCCACTTGAGCAAAGGAAAAAGCGTGACATCCCGAACCGAGAAGGCCAGAACTGTAATCACCGGAGCATGGATGATATACACGGTATAGGCGTTTGGTACCAGGAATTTCATGAGCCTCCCCTGGCTATTGAGAAAGCGGCGGAAGACATAGATCAGGCCAATGCACATGCTGAGGCAAAGGAAAGATTCCCAGAGGGCGTAGATAAACGACTGCCAGTGCCGGCCCCCCATAAAGGGTGTATGATCTGTAGTGGCGCCGCCGATCACTACAAGCGGGAGCCACAAAAGGTAAAGGAGGATGGCAATTCCCGACCAGAAGCGGCCCGTTTTGTCAGGCAGGGCCAGAAGCCAGTTGCGCCGGTATGCAATAAGCCCGACAACAAATAGAGCTACATATTGGGCAAAGAAAGGAAACTGAAAATTCAGTGGTATAAAGTTCCAACCAACAGGGTGCCACAGGCGTACTATAAATCCGGCAATTCCCAGAAGCAGGGCAAAGAGGGCGATAATGCTGTTACCGGGGAAGCGAGACTCTGCAACCGGATCAGCAGGGCGAGGCCGGTTGAGAAACCTCCACAGCATGTAAACAAGCGAAAAGATAAGCAGAGCTTCGACGAACCACAACGGCCCGGCGCCGATCACCGGGCTATGATGGAAATACTTGCCGGGAAAGTACTGCCAAAAAGGCATCCGTATATCCTGATAGAAGAAGGCATACACGAATATGGGATTGATGACCCAGCTGAACAGGATCAAAGGGATCCCGAGGCGGATCATTCGATCCTTCAGGAAGTGTCCCGCCCCCTTTCGATCGTAAGAACCCGGCACAAAGTACGCGGAGATGAGCAGAAAAAAGCCCATGAAGTAGGCCTGGTTGGTCCCGCAGAACCAGGCGCCGAGCATTCGGGTGATCCCATCCTGCCGGCCTTCGTTATAGTACCACATTCCCGTCCCGGCATAGGTGATCATCATATGGTGCGCGAGCACCAGGATGGTCAGATAGACCCGGATATTGTCAATAAAGTACAAACGGGCTGTCGCCTTAGGTTGGATGTCTGCTGCAGCAGGCAAAGGGCGACTCTCACTTGCAACCTTTGTTTCACTGGCTGAGTCGGGGAATGTTACATGCTTTGCCATTTTCTCAAGCTCATTATAAAGGCCGCCTCAAATAAACGATCACCGACCGGGAAAAACCCGAATCGCTCTTAGAGGTTCATGAATAAGCACATATGTCGTATCGGGTGTCGAAGAAATAACCTAGCATGCCATTGTTGATCAGTTATTTTCGATGCCGAGCAGTTCGTATACTTTCAGGGCGCCGAGCATGGAGTCTATCTCGTATATGCCGACTTCCCGCACGTTAAGGTGCGATTGCGCAATGTTGTGGGTCTTCTCGCTGATAAGGATACCATTTTTTATTGATTTTGTGATCCCCTGCAGCCTGAAGACCGTATTCACCGGATCCCCGATTACCGTGTAATCGATCTTTTTGTCGAAGCCTATGTTCCCTATAACGACCTCGCCCGTATGAATGCTGATACCTATAGTAAGGGGTGAATTTATCTTGTTCAGAAAATAATTGCTCACCGACTCAATAGACCGTTTCATTTCCAGAGCAGCTGCTACGGCGTTGTCTGCATCCGATGGACTTGCAACGGGTGCGCCGAAAACTGCAAGAAAACCATCGCCGAGATATTTATCAACAATCCCGTGATGATTGAAGACAATTCCTCCCATAGTGGAAAAAAAGTAATTTAGCATCGAGACGGTCTTCCTCGGGCCAATCTTTGTGGCGAGCTTCGAAAAGCCGCGAATATCGATATTAAGCAAAGTAAGGGTTTTGAACTCATCGATGAGTGTTCTCCCGGTTTGCTCGCCGTGGATGATCTTGTCAACAACTTCCTTGGGGACGAACTTCTGGAACATCTGTCTGATCCCGCGTTCATGCTCTGTCATAGAAACCGTTTCGCGGTAGAGGCGCGCGTTCTCCATGGCAATGGTCACCGAAGACACAATTGACTGCAAAAGTTGTTCATCGTTTAAAGTAAAATCCCCGTGTATCTTGTTGAGCAATTCTATTACACCCAGCACCTTGCCCTGGGAAATTATAGGCACACATAAGGCGGACCTTGTTATAAAGCCTGTTACTTTGTCAACGTCAGAACAAAAGTGCGGTGACTGCCGGACATCATTCACGATCATCGGCTTGCCGCATGTGGCAGCGTAACCGGCAATCCCCTGGCCGAATCTCAGCTTGAATTCTCGTATTTTATCGAAATCGACATTGAATGTTACTTTGAATTCCAGCTCGTTATTGTTAAGCAAAAGCAGCGAGCCGGCTTCTACATTCATAACGATTCGAACCATATCCATTGTGTATTTGAGGACCTGATCGATGTCGAAGGTTGATGATGCCAGCACATTACCGATCTGCGTGAGCGTATCGAGCTCCTTTTTCCTTTTTCTCATTGATGTAGAAAGCTTGTTCTTGGCAATTGACAGTGCAACGCTTCCCGCGACAATATTGATAAAATCGCTCGCTCTGTAAAAAATCCCGGGCTCATGTGCATAAAGGACAAGCATCCCCCTTGCCTCGTTCTCTGTTTTCAGTGCGCTCAGCAGGCAGGAGTTATACTTCTGGTTCAAAAGAGATGTTTTTTCGTAGTCTCCGTTCAGGCTGCTTAGATCATCTATGATCAATGTCGTACCCTGATCCATAACCTTATCAACGACAGAACCTTTATACGGGTAATATGAACCCTTTATAATGTCTGTCCTTTCCTGCGAGATTATATCAAAGACAAAGAGCTCTTCAGGATGGTCCTCATGTTTTATAAGTATTATGGCAAGATCAAAAGGCACCAAGGATCGCACATCATGCAGAAAGATATTGATAAGCTCATCTTCCTGCGTGTTTGAATTGATGTTTTTCATTACCTTTTCAACAATTTTAAGATATTCGGCATCGGTCTCATTCTCTCTGGAAAGACGAAGGTTCTCGTACGTGAAGGCAGCGGTGCTTAAAAGCGGGGTCAAAACCTCAGTGTCTTCAAAGCTAAAAGGTGCCGCATCGTCACGTCTTGATATTGTCACGACGCCGATGATATCTTTGATAGTTTTTATTGGCATACAAATAAATGATTTTGTAGCGTAGTTCGACCGGTTGCTCCTCGCAAAGCGGTTATCTTTTTCTATATCCTCCACAACGATGGGCGTTTTGTTTATAACAGCGTACTTCGCAATACTTGTAGAAAAATCGATCTTCTCTCCTGCCGTCAGGGTGCTCCCGAGCCCGATCGTTGACTGTACTACGAAATTCTTACGGGATGGCCTCTCAAGCAACAATACAGAGCCGACATCAGCGCCGACAAGCCTTAACGCACGCTCAAGGGTAATATACAAAAGCTCTTCCGTGTCGAACGTGACGTAGCAGAGATCAGAAAGCTCCTTTAGGGTTGATATCTCTGCACCCTTTTTTTCCAGCTTGTTGCAGGTTTCCTGGAACTGGCTCGCGACAATATTAAATGAATTTGCGATAACATTGAGCTGATCGCCGCCCTGGCATTCGGCTGTTGAAACATTTTGCGTTATGCCTCTGGTAACGTCCTCGGATATCCGTATGATCTTGAAGAAGATATTCCGGAGTATCCAGTAGCCGTAAAGGGAACAGGCCAAAACCGCCAAAAGCACTATCTGGAAAGTATTGTCTCGGAAGATATTATATTTAATGATCAAAAACAGGATTGCCGCGAACGGTATGGGGAAAAGGAAACCGAAAATGATCTTGAGTTTGTAAGAAAGATCCTTATTGCGGAGCGAGAGCTCGTTGGCCCAGTGATTTGCAAACATGGTTTTTGCGTTCATGATCAGTCCCACCTTGATCAAAACTTTTTTGAAGATCTCAGCTATCCGGTATCAAAAGTTAATAAAATCTTCTATATAGTTAAAATATATAATCTATTTTACAATGTATTATACTGTATAATACAGTAGAAAATATTGTCAAGCTAAATATTAATGGTCATAAAAATAGTTAATTTTGTTTATCTTAATTTAAATATAAGTCATTGTTATTTTATATATTTATTATCACTTATGTAGATTGTATGAGACATTAGTATATATGCCCTAAGACAGTTAACTTATACTCTATAATTAACGTAATTTATATCAAACATACTTTATTACATTGTTTTTATTGATATAAATACATTTTAAAGCTTTTGTGCCTGTTTGTAATATGCTGCGGGGAGACTACTGATTTACTGAGGCTGGAAAATCTATAAGGATAGCTCCTACCGGGCACTCGGCCGCACAGAACCCGCACTCTTCACATAGCTCAGGATCTATATGAGCCTTTTCTTCCTTCATGTATATTGACTGCGGGGGACAGACCTCTGCGCATCTTTTACAGCCTGTGCACAATGCCCCATCGATCCTCGGTATCATCAAAGCACCATCCCTAAGCGGTATCCGTCATGGATCGCATTATTTAACCGCCTCGGTCTCTTTGCATCACCTATGACATACACCTCTCTTGCCAACGTCTTGTCCTCCCATTGTCTATCTGCTTCCATAACGGCAACTACAATACTGTCGGCCTCGATGTTCTGCCTCTTTGCCCCGTTGAGGTACAGCGTGCCCTTCCCTATCCGTTTGACTTCTGTGCTCATCAGGAAGACAGTCTTTTTTTCCTTCATCAGCCTTACATATTGCCAGAGGTAGAAGGGGTTAACATCCCGTCCGAGCCTGCCGCCTTCTTCAATAATTGTGACCATGTAGTCTTCCTGCCTCAAAAGAAAGATAGCCACGCCGAGCCCTGCTCCGCCGCCGCCGATGATCGCGACCTTCTTCCCGGGTCTGTGACCCTTTGCCATAATATCCGAAGGGGTAAGGAAAGACCCGTTCTCGATCAACGGATATTGCCTGACCGCCGCGCCTGTCGCTATTACAGCAGCATCGTAAGACCCTTTTCGTATTGTTTCGGGGGTGCACTCTTCCCCGTAACGGATTGTGATACCCAATTTCCTGCATTCTACCTCAAGAGTCATTATCGGTCGCAACAGCTCAACAGCCCCTTTGTCGACTTTGGAAGCCAAACGGATATTTCCACCCGGGACATCGTTCTTTTCGAAAATAACGACTTCGTGGCCCCGTTTGGCAGCTATCACACCGCATTGAAGCCCCGAAGGACCTCCCCCGATGATCGCAACCTTTTTTCTTTTAGGGGCCATCTGAAATCCATAATAGCCCCATTCCGGCTCCCGCTCGTGACCTGCCGTAGGTCTTACGGAACACATGATGGGCTGATGATAGTAAAGTCTTGAAAAGCAAAGATTGCAGGCGATACAGGGCACGATCTCGTTTTCACGTCTGTCTGCAATCTTTCGCGGCAATTCAGGGTCGGCGATCATCGGGCGGCACATCTCCCAGAAATCGATCACATTCCCTGCAATTGCCCTCTCCGGGATATCGGGCGTAAACTGGCGGAATGCCATCATGACCGGTATGGCAACATTTTTATTGACCTTTTCGGCCACAGGCAACCAAAATCCCATGGGGACATCCCTCGTGATAACGGATTGGGAAGATTCGTGCCACCCTATGGTAACACTAACATAATCGGCGCCGGCTTCTTCAGCGATACGGAAGCTTTCAATGCTTTCTTCCAGTGTATTGCCTCCCCGGTCATCGAGCAATTCATGACCGCAGAGTCTGATGCCTACAGGCATGTTCCCTGTTGCAGCCTTGACACCCTGAAGGACCTCGACCATCAGCCTGCATCTGTTCCTGATATCGCCGCCATATTCATCCTGCCGCTTATTGGTATAACGGGATATGAAGGTTGAGAGAAGGTAACCCACTATACCCGATATCTCGATCATATCAAAACCCGCTGCCTTTGCCCTTTTCGCCGCGTCTATGTGGTCCTTCAGCGAAGCCCTGATCTCTTCTTTGGTCATCTCACGGGGCGGTTTGAAGTAAGAAAGCTTTTGAGGCACCACCGAAGGCATGAGGCAGTAATCTAGTTCAACGCCGCCTTCCCTGCCGCAGTGAAGTATCTGAATGCATGACAGGGCGCCGTTCTTTTTAATGACATCGGCGATACGCGCCAATCCCGGGATAAAACGGTCATCCCATATCGCCATCATCCCCTTGAACCCTTTCCCCTCGCCTTTCTTGTCGGGGTAAGCGCCCTGAGTGGTGACAATGCCTGCCCCGCCCTTTGCCTGAGCCTCCATATATGCGACCTCCCTGTCGCTGACGAAACCGTCACCGAAGGGGAAATTTGTCTCAGTCGCGGCATATTTAATACGGTTTTTCGTTTCAAGGGGGCCTATGCGGCCCGGTGAGAAGATATGGGGATATTGTTCCATGAGGTTCCTTTGCCTGTTTTTTTATATCAAACATCCAGTGAGGATATGTGCCAGATATTTTCGGCATATTCCCTGATAGCCCTGTCGCTTGAAAATTTTCCTGACCGCGCAACGTTCAGAACAGCCATTTTTATCCACAGGTCATGTTCCCTGTACACCTTCGCAACCTCTTCCTGGCAGGCTACATATGAGGTATAGTCCGCCAGAACACAATAATGGTCACCATCCAGGAGGCTTTTTACTACAGGCTGAAAGTATCCCCGGTTCTCGGGTGAAAAAAAGTCGTTCGACAGCTGATCTATTGCCTGGGCAAGCTCTTTATTCTGCTCCACATATTGATAGGGGTTATAACCCTGGCGCAATCGAATGATCTCCTCTGCTGTCAGCCCGAAAAGAAAGAAGTTTTCCTGCCCAACCTCTTCACGTATCTCTACGTTCGCCCCATCCAGGGTACCTATCGTCAAAGCTCCATTGAGGGTAAATTTCATATTGCCGGTTCCCGATGCCTCATAGCCGGCGGTTGATATCTGCTCTGACAGTTCAGCGGCAGGCATGATGAACTGCGCGAGCGTCACGCCGTAATTTGGAACAAAGACAACCTGAAGCTTATCTCTTACCTGCGGGTGGGCAGAAATAACCTCTGCGACGTTGTGTATAAGCTTGATGATGAGCTTGCACATCATGTATCCCGGCGCAGATTTACCCGAGAACATGATGGTCCTCGGCGTAAAATCCTTGTCCACCCTACCCTCTCTTATCCTGTTATAAAGGGTAATTGCGTGGAGCACATTTAAGAGCTGCCGTTTGTATTCATGGAATCTCTTCACCTGGCAGTCGAGGAGAAACTGCGGTTCAAAGGACAGATGAAATTCATTTCCAAGGACGTTCAGGAGCCTTATCTTGTTGTTTACTTTTATTTCGGCAAAACGCTTGCAGAATTCATTGTCTTCAGCAAATGGTTCAAGCCTTCTGATCTCTTCAAGGTCCTTCGTCCATGTGTCTCCGATCGCCTCGCTTATCAGGCGGGCAAGCTCAGGGTTTGCTTCGAGAAGCCAGCGCCTGTGTGTAATCCCGTTGGTAACATTCTGAAACCGCTCCGGGAACATGAGGTAAAAATCCGGGAAGACATTCGTTTTCAGTAATTCTGAATGGAGCTTGGAAACCCCGTTTACGGTATGACTCCCGACAATTGCAAGTCGGGCCATATGGATCGTCTTTTCCCCGTCCCCTGTCACTATAGCCATATTGTTACTCCTGCCTGGTTCGTCAGGAAATCGCCGTGCAACATAGACAAGAAATTTTCTGTCGATCTCCTTAATGATCTGAAGATGGCGGGGAAGCAGGTTGCCCAGAAGTCCTTCCGGCCATGTTTCAAGAGCTTCGGGGAGTATCGTGTGGTTAGTATAACCAAAGGTCTTCATCGTTATTTTCTGCGCCACGTCCCACGATAATCCTTCTTCATCGATGAGGATCCTCATAAGTTCGGCGATCGAAATAGACGGGTGCGTATCATTAAGCTGTATAGCAACCTTTTCCGGCAGGGTATTATAGCTGGAATGAAATTTCTTATAACGCCTCATGATATCGCCAAGCGTTGCCGCAACAAAAAAATACTGCTGTTTCAGGCGCAGCTCCTTTCCTGCAAATGAAAGATCGTTTGGGTAGAGGACCTTTGAAATATTTTCGCTGTTATTCTTGTCTTCAACAGCCCTAACATAATCTCCGCTGTTAAAATATGCAAAATCAAAATCCCTCGTTGATTTTGCCGCCCAGAGCCGGAGGGTATTTACAACCTCGTTGCAGTACCCCGGGATCGGGTAATCGTAGGCCATTGCCATGATCTCATCAGTGTCCACCCATTGCGTTTTACCGCCGGAATGGACCTCAACACGCCCGTAGAAATGGACAGGGTAAAGGAGTTCAGGCCTTGCAAACTCCCAGGGATTTCCGTACCTGAGCCAGTTATCAGGGGCTTCCGTCTGGTACCCGTCCTTTATCTTTTGTGTAAAGATGCCATACTCGTAACGTATCCCGTATCCATAACAGGGATACTGCAGTGTTGCCATAGAGTCAAGAAAACAGGCTGCCAGTCTTCCAAGGCCCCCATTTCCAAGCCCGGCATCCCACTCATACTCAAGCGCGTCTTCGAGGCTTATAGCGAGAACATCCACTGCCTCTTTATATTCGTCAACCAGTTCCAGGTTAATAAGATAATTTTTAAGCAGCCTTCCAAGGAGAAACTCCAAGGAAAGGTAATACAGCCGTTTCGCGTCCACATTGTAATAGTACTGCTGCGTTTTAATCCATTTCTTTACCAGCTGCGTTCTGACGGAAAGAACTATGGCATTATACTTATCCCGCTCCGTTGCCGAGTACATATCCTTCGAGAGCGAATAGGTAAGGTGGTTAAGGATGGTTCGTCTATAGTCATGCTTTTCTGATGCCATAGAGTGTTCTCCTCTTTGCAATTATTTCGGTCTTTACTTCTTTTTGCTTTTTTTCCGTTGTTTTTTCTGCTTGCTTTCTTCTTCACCTTTCAGATACATCACGCCAAGACCAGTGCAGACCAGCACTATAATAACGGAAAAGAAAACCTTCAGGTCTCCTGCAGCATATATCAATGAATAGATCATGATAACAAGAAATGTTGCAGCAATAACAAGGAGGATAACGCCTTTTACCTGTGTAGCCTTCATCCATCCACCATTCTATCAAAACTTTCTGCGAAAAGGAATGGAAAATCTAAAATCTGTGAGGCGTGAGTCATAAGTAGTGTGGGGAATGAGAAAGCGTGAAACATAACACGTAGTGACAAAAGACATTGTGAGTTGCGGGTTAAGGCATTAAATCGCTTTATGCCTGACGGCTTACGCCTTACGGATTTGCTGCTGATCGCTTACTGCTAACGGCTGATAGCTATGATTTCAGTCAAACTGACCTAACGGCCGTTTAAATGTGTATTCCCCGGGCTCCCTGAGAAATGCATCGACAGCCTGTTCGCCCGATCCGGACGTTGCAGCAAAGGGCGCCGTGGCGATAAGCCCCGCTGTACCGATAGCACAGGCAACGATGCCTATAGGACGGGCAATGAGCAGGTCAATGATAAACGCTTCGGCCCGCCCTGTGGACTTGTAAGATTTCCTCTCCGTATCCTGACAGTATGCGGGAGCTGCAATTATCCCGAGGATCAAAAAGGTCAATAAGGCAAAAAACGTAATTTTTTTCATATCATGCCCCCTGTTCATTACAAAGTGTCTTGAACTATTATACCATTAATTTGTTTTTAATCAAGTTTTTTATAGGCTCCCTGATTCTTTTGCTATGAAGGGTCTGCCTCATTTTTTCCTCGGAATTACCTCTTCCAGTACATTTCTCAGTTCGTCTATGTTGTAAGGTTTTGTTATGGCGCCTTTAAATCCAAAGGAAACATAATTCGACAGGACGGAGTCGTCAGTGTATCCGCTGGAAATGATTGCTTTGGCCTCGGGGTCAAAAGAGAGGATCTCGCGAAGCACTTCCTTGCCACCAATTCCGCCTTTCATGGTGAGGTCGAGTATTACGCAATCGAAAGGGCTGCCTGAGCGCTTTGCTTGTTTATAGAACAGGATCGCTCCATTGCCGTCCTGTGCCAACTTTACATCGTATCCAAGGTGCGTAAGGATCTCCTGCCCGATGTTCCTGATAAATGCCTCGTCGTCCATAAAGAGTATCCTTTTCTTGACCGATGTACCGCCATCTCCTTTTTCAGCAGGGGCTGCCTTCTGCAAATACGCCGGGAAATAAATTTTAAAAGATGTGCCGATGTTTGGCAATGACTCTACGGTAATGTGCCCGCTATGTCTCCTGACAATTGAATACGCAATGGCCAAGCTAAGCCCCATACCCTTTTTAATGCCCATGCCCTTTGTTGAAAAATAAGGATCAAATATTTTCGGGATGTTTTCCTGCGCGATCCCCGCCCCTTTATCCTCGATCGCTATCTGAACATAATTGCCCGGAGAAAACGGGGGGGCATCTCCCTCTCTCATGACTACGTTCCCGGCGCGGATCATTATTGTCCCTCCACCCGGCATCGCTTCCTTTGCGTTGAGAACGATATTGTGAATTACCTGCCGGAATTGTGATTCATCGACTTCTATTTCGTGAAGGTCGTCCTGCAAGTAGTACTCGCATTTTACATTTGACCCGGTAAGGGTAAAACGGGAAACATCTTTTAGGACCGATGTCACTTTAATCGCTCTTTTAACCGGTTCGCCGCCCTTTGCGAATGTAATAAGCTGCTGAGTAAGGTCCTTCCCGTGGTCTGCAATCTTCCCTGCCTCTGCGAGAAGCGAACATGCCCTGTTTTCCGGTGGCACCTGCATTTTAGCCAATTCTATATAACCCGTCACCCCCATTAAGAGGTTATTAAAATCATGGGCGATACCGCCTGCGAGGATACCAATAGATTCAAGGTTCCTCATTTTTATGATTTCTTCCTCTATGAGCTTGCGCAAAGTAAGGTCTTCATAAAAAGCGATGTCTGCGGTCCCTTCTGCGAGGTTCAAAAGTTTAACGGTGACCTGCATGGGAAATTCCATACCGTTTTTCTTTAACCCGGTCGCCTCATAACTGCCGGCAACATCCTCCCCGCTCTCCCTCCTGACCGTCTTGTCCTGTACATCGTCACGGCACTGCGGGGCAAAAATATCAAGTACGGGTCTCCCCACTATTTCGGACTGTTTTTTGTAGCCGAACATCTTTATCGAAGTGGTATTTGAAAATATTATGACGCCGTTTCGGGCAATGTTGATAGCAAGCGGGGATTCTTCAACAAGCGAGCGGAATCGCTCTTCGCTCTCCTTTAAGCGCTCTCCGGCTTGCCTTCGTTCGGTGATGTCCTTTACAAAAACGGCGATCATGGCAACTTTGTTTTTTTCGTTGAGCACAGGATAGATGGAGTGTTCCATGAAATGCCCTTCCCTTTTATCTTCAAAGATGCCCGGCTTCTTGCTCTTTACGATCTGCTCGACCCATTTCTTTCTTCTTTCAGCCACATCAACAGGTATGAAGTCGTAGATTGATCTGCCGATCAGTTTATCGAGCGGTTTTTCCAATCTCTGTGCGGTCGTTTCATTTGACGTTACAATAGTTCCATCAACGTTCATGAGCAATACGCCTTCTGTTATAGCATTGATCAGCGCACTGAACTTCTCTTCGCTTTCCAGCAGGTCTTCCCGTGCCCTTTTGTGTCTTGTAATGTCGGAGGCCGTTCCGACCACCAGCACATCCTTGCCCTCTTTCATCACTTCCAGCGACATGAGGCAGTTGCGGATCTCTCCGGATTTTACCCTGATTGACATTTCCATTTCATGGACAAAGCCTTTCCCGGCAATCTCTTCATGAAGCTTTTGATACTGCTCATCATCAGCGAAGATGCTCAGCTCACGGGCAGTCTTTCCTATCACTTCCCGGCCTGAATACCCTGTTCTCGCCTCAAATGTTTTGTTTACATAAATATATTTTCCATTGATATCGGTCAGAACTAAAGAAACGTTTGCTGCGTCGAGGATCTTCTTTGTTGTAACCTTCAGATTGCCGGAAACTTTCCTGATCTTCTCAGGTGTTTTTTTGGATATTTTAATTCTTGCCATCAACAATCTCTCCGGATATTACATAGCCTAACAACGTTCTGTTACAACTAATTATAAGCGTCAGCCGTTATTTTGTAAACATATAAAATATAAATCATAAAAATGGTCTTACATTGTAGATTGCAAAGAAAAACCATTTCCACGAAGCGAACCACGGGTTAGGTTCGTGAGGTTGATTGACTTATCTTTATGAAAAAACGTATACTTTTATTTTTAAGACAGATAAAAAAGAAAGGGGGTTAAAGAGGATCGAGCGGAGTAGCCGGGCCGCCACTGGAAGGTAACACTTCGGATGGCGGTTTTTTTGACCGCAGAAAATATAAAAACTAAAAGATGAATGGACATATCTTTTTTGAGATAGCATCGGTTCTGGGACTCGCCGCAATCTTAGGGGCTGCCGGAATGATACTGCGCCAGCCCCTCATCGTCGCATTCCTTGCAACAGGCATCATAGCGGGACCATCAGGCGTAAATCTCATACAAAGCTACGATCAGATCCAGCTTCTGGCGCACATCGGCATCTCGCTCCTGCTCTTCCTGGTAGGCCTTAAGCTCGATCTGCGTCTTATGCGCTCCACAGGACCCGTGGCGCTTGCTACCGGGTTGGGCCAGGTAATCTTTACATCCCTGTTCGGATTCCTCATCGTATATGTCATGGGATTTTCCCTTGTCGGATCGCTTTATGTCTCTGTGGCGCTGACCTTTTCAAGCACGATCATTATCGTCAAGCTCTTATCTGATAAAAAAGAGATCGACTCCCTCCATGGGAGGATCGCCGTTGGATTTCTCATCGTGCAGGACATTATGGCCATTCTCGCGATGATCGTTCTCTTGGCGATCGGGGCTCAGGGAGGCGATAGCATATCCATCGCGAAGGTCATCCTCATCACAGGCAAAGGCTTTGGGCTGCTTGCCTGTGTCGGGATCCTTGCCAGATATGTGCTCCCGGGCCTCACGGGGAAGCTTGCCTGGAACCAGGAACTCCTCGTTCTTTTTGCCATTGCCTGGGCTGTAATTCTCGCATCAGTAAGTGAATATCTCGGTTTCAGTAAGGAAATAGGAGCCTTTCTTGGTGGTGTCTCCCTTGCTTCAACTCAATACAGGGAGGCAATAGGCGCCCGGCTCGTGGGGTTAAGGGACTTTCTCCTTCTCTTTTTCTTCATCGATCTCGGCGCCCGCCTTGACCTCATCTCGATAGGGCACCAGGTCGCCAATTCGGTCTACCTTTCACTCTTTGTTCTCATAGGCAACCCCCTTATCGTCATGGCCATCATGGGATTCATGGGATACCGGAGGCGTACAGGCTTTATGGCCGGGCTTACCGTAGCGCAGATCAGCGAGTTCTCCCTCATACTTGGGGCCCTCGGGTTGAGCCTCGGCCATATTGATGCCGGCGCCATGAGCGTCATTACTCTCGTGGGGGTCATCACGATCTGCATGTCGACGTATATGATCGTCTATTCCGGCGCCCTTTACCGGTGGCTTTCATCTCCGTTAAAAATATTCGAGCGCAGCCATCCCTATCGCGAAGAAGAAACAACGGGTGTATGCCTCGTTCCTGAGGTTGATGTGCTTCTCATCGGGCTGGGCAACTACGGAAGCGGCCTTGCACAGCACCTTCTGGAGCGGAAAAAACGCATAGCAGGAGTTGATTTCAACCCCCAGGCCCTTCAAACATGGCGATCCCGTGGCGTCCCCGTCATTTTTGGAGATGTTGGCGACCCCGAGTTTCTCGACAACCTTCCTCTCGATTGCTCAGCCTGGGTGGTCAGTACCGTCCGGGAAAGAGACCTGAACCTGACCCTTCTTCATCTCCTTAAAGAGCGTCGTTATGAAGGTAAGATAGCCCTCGCCGCGAAAGACGAGGAAGAAGCTCAGCTTTACGCAACCCGCGGATCCCACGTTGTGTTGAGGCCATTTGACGATGCATCTGAAGAGGCTGCCGACTCGCTCACGGGGGCCATGCACCTCCTCCCCGAAGATATCGACTGGCCGCTCGGACTGCGGGAGATCCGCATCCGCAAGGGCTCTGTTTTTGCCGGACAGAGCATAGGGGATCTTAACCTTCGCGCCGAGACGGGAATCTCAATAATGGCGGTAAGCAGGGGCGGACGGGTTTTTCTTGAACCTGACCCGGATTTTCACCTTTTTCCAGGCGATCGCGTAGTAGCGATGGGCGAGCCTGATGCCCTGAGGCACGCGGAGGAGGTGCTCCATCAGATCGAAGATCAGGGGACGCAAGCTGTACCAAAACGTTTTGCCATGGCAGAGGTATCGGTCGGACCTTCTTCGCCGAATCTGGGCAAGTCTTTTTCTGATATCCGGTTTCGGAAAAAATACGGTGCAACCGTTATAGGCATTATCCGGGGCGAAAAGCGGATACCCATGCCTAAACCTGATGAGCGGCTCGAGCCCGAGGATCGATTGATCGTTCTTGGAACACCGGCATCCATAGAAGCAATAAAAAACGTATCGCCGCTGTGACAAAAGGCACTATAAAACCTCGCGTCAAAGAAAAAGGAGGCAATATTAATGATTCTTACTCTTGGTTTTGCCGTAGGGCGGATGCTCCATTTGAAAAGAACATGCCCGAAATGCAAAAGGCACCAGGTAGTCCCGCACGAAAAAAAGCACCAGACAGTTCGATGCAAATACTGCAAAGCCGACATCCCTCCGAAAAAATAAAGCTGGAGTAGATCCCTGTTTTGCTATGGTCCGTGAATCATCAGCCATGATAAAGGGTGCCCCACCCGCGTGCGGGTGGGGCAGGGGGTTGTGGGGGGTGTTGAGATTGTTTACTTTTTTTTCGTGAACATCTTTTTCAATTCCGGCCCGATTTGGGGACTCTTCCGCAGTATGTCTTTCCAGGCCTCGTCATGGGCCGCTTTCAGAAATTTCTGTTTCTCGGAGGCAGAATGACCAATAACCTGAAACCATATATTCTCAACCATCAGATCAAAAATTGGCTAAATAGCCATTTCTTTAAAGTATATCAACTAATATATCATACAATAGATTATTGCAGGGTTTTTGTCAAGTAGTTTTGCAGATTAATTATATCGCTCACTTAAGTCTTTAATATTAGTGGTAACAGAAGATTAATGGCTCTTTTTATAAGAACAGAGCTGCCACTGAATTGTACTTTTCCTGAGTATGTTTTAAATGCATCTCGATAGTTTTTTTCAGCCCTTTGGCATCCTTATTTTCTATGGTTTCCACCATCTTCTTATGGTCTGCGAATGCCTCCATTGGCGAACCTTTATGCGCCCTTAGCGCTATTGCGCGCAGCCAGTGGAACTTATCATTCAGGCTGGACATGATATCAATAAATACCTCCGATTTCGTTGCTCCATAGATGATGTTATGAAAATCGTCATGATAACTTGTAACGTCGTGGAGTTGGCCCTGCTCTGAGCACTTCTGGGATTTTTTTATGTTCTCCTTCAGTTCCTTAATGAGGTCAGGTGTTGTGTTCTGAAATATAAAAGGTATTGCAAACGTCTCGAGTGATGCCCGGATAGCCAGATACTGATCTACTTCTTTCGAGGTTAATTTCTTTACAAAATAACCCTGCTTGCCATTGCATTGGACCAGTTTCTCGCGCTCCAGTATCAGCAAAGCTTCCCTCACAGGCGTACGCCCCATGCCTAACTCTGCCGCTATCTGCTTATCGGATAATTTCTCACCTGGTCTCACTTCATAAAAAATGATCTTCTTTTTGATCTCTTCATGTGCTCTATGTCTTTGTAATTTGTTGTTTCTCATTATCTTATACTCCCAATATATTGCTTAATATATTTTTATATTATCTTTTATTGGAAACTTTGTCAATACGCACTATCCATTTTAACGAGATCAAAGCCATGAACTTACTTTCTGGACGATATGCTTATGTCCTCGGCAACCCCTGACTCTGTTCTTACCATCCTCTCCACATGATTCCAGTCTACCCTTTCAGAAAGTCCCTGCGCTTCAATGATTTTGCGCGCGTGCTCCCGGAGTGATGTTACCCGCTTGTAAACATCGCTGCGGACCTCCAGGTAGATCCTTCCGTCAGGCGCGATAGCCAGCTTTACAGGTTCATAAATGATCTCTCCCTGAGTATTCACCTCCACCAACTGGTATAGCTGCTCCATATGTTCAGGGAGAACCCTTATGCAGCCGTGGCTTCGGTAACGATAGACGCTCTTTGGCCATATTGTTTCATGAATGAGAATACCGGGGATGGATGTCACCAATGCAAACCTTCCGAGTGGGTTATCCGGACCGGGAGGCACGACTTCTTCTACAGGTTTTCCCTGAAGGATTGCCTCAATCTGTATCGATTTTGGCACATACCACTTCGGGTTTATTCTTTTTTTGATGATCTTAAACTTCCCGGTGGCCGTCTGCCTGTCATCCAGTCCTTTCCCGACGCCTACAGGAAACGCCCTAAGGCCTCCGTCTTTAAAGAAATAAAGGGTCCTGTCGGGAATGTTGATGACGATCCCTTCCTTCAAGGATTTCGGCACGATCTTCCGCGTATTCAGTCTTAGTGTCGTGCCCTCCACCGGGTAAAGGTTGGCATCGAGTCCATTCCACTTCGGAATATTCTTCCAATGGACGCCAAACTGCGCTCCGATCAGTTCAAAGCTGTCGCCCTTATTGACGACATAGCTGGTCTCCCCTCCGATGAGCGTATGGGTACAAAATGCATGGAAGGGAAATACTATCAGGAACAGAACAAGGAAAATGGGGATCTTGTCAACCTTCATAATCTTTACCGGACGCCTTTAATAATACACCATATAAACGTATAAAATAAACCAATATTTTCCATTTTGTCGGGCGTTTGCGTAGGGAGGCCCCTTTCATCATTTTTTTTAAGTTGTACATCAGTCAACGATTTATTATGATACTTTATGAATCTTTTCCAAGCACTGCCTTCGCGCTTCCTGCTTATGCCTCTTTCTCTGTTAGTAGCCATTTTGCTGATAATATCTTTCCCTTGTCCGGGTACGCCATCCTCGGACCCTGTCCGTTTTTTTCGATCGGGCGACGGCAAGATAAGCATACGGAACGAACACAACGGACGGGAAGCAAATGTAAACCTCTTCGATATCGATGGGAGGTTGAACGAAAAGGCCCTTAACGAGATCGACAGGGTATTTAATCTCCCTGATGACCGGAAAGAGGAGCATATCTCGCTCAGGCTTCTCTTTTTATTGGATTACTTTTCTGACATGATCGCTCCCGGCAAGACGATTCATCTTATCTCGGGCTACAGAAGCCCTGTCTACAATAAGAAGCTGAAGGATTCAGGCGGCAACGTGGCCAGGACAAGTACTCATATGGACGGCATGGCGATCGATTTTTACGTGGAGGGGGTAAGCGGCAAAGCTCTCTGGGAGACCATCCGCGGGGAGAACTGCTGCGGGGTAGGCCACTATGGAGGCGCAAGCGTCCACCTCGATTCGGGGAAACCCCGCTTCTGGGAGGCTGCGACGTCAAAGGTCGGCACCAGAGAAAGCGAGTTCAACCGCAAGATCTACCTCTCAACGGAATATGACCGCTACAGACAGGGAGAGAGTCTCCGTTTCTTTCTCACATCCATAAGCGATTTTCCCTTCGGGATCAGTAAAGCTGCTGTCTTCGAAGGCAAAATCGGAGCAACTGCGCTTCAGATCCACGCCAAAGCCGAAGAAGAGTGCATCATGATCAGGGGCAGGAACGCGTCGCGGTCTATCTACGCAACGCTGCCCGCAGGATTGGAGCCTGGCCGGTACAGGGTCCGGCTCGATTTCTGCAGCAGGCCATTCGAGCAGATGCCGGCCTCGACCTTGTCGAACGAGATAGAGATCGTCAAAGAGTGATCTACAGAACCTGATGCACATGTTACTGCACCCGGAGGAGTCAGATCAACGTGTTCAAACGCGGTGATCTGAACACCGTTCGCAATGGCCTCTATTACCTTTCTCGTTGTACCTGTCGGCGAAAAGTAGATGAGCTTTAATGAGGTGATATCAATAAAATCAAATGCCCCCGGCATGACTCGAACATGCGGCACATGGATTAGGAATCCATTGCTCTATCCACCTGAGCTACGGGGGCAAGGTTTGAGATTATAATAATTTTTTGCTCCAGTTGCAATATTATATCGCAACCTCTGTTCCTCTTGACTTCTTACCTTCTCGCAGTTCAGCGCAATCCGTCTTCCCCTTTTGCCTCTTCTTTCTTCAAGCCCCCGACCCGCGGGTTCGGCCTTCCGCCGTCGGTTACAGCGACCGCAAGGAGGATCTCGTCTGCCTTCGGAGAATCGCTTACCGAGACGGTCATACCGTCAAAGTGCGAGCGCACGAACGCAGCGTCTTTGAAGTGAAGGGGTATATCGATGGAGTCACCCATCCCGCCGACCTTCTTTACCGATGGGATGATAGCCTTGCCGCCGCCGACCGCATTGCGTAGCGGCGTACCTAGTTTTGGGTGCAGAAGCGCAGCGGCATGTTCAAGCTCACCCTTCTCCCCCACTATTGCCGCTTTCCCGTAGCTCTCAGGCTTCCTGTCCTTTCCCAAAGCCTCCACCGCGCGTTCAGAGATTACCTTGCCTATCTCTTCGCTATAATCTATCAACGGGTTAAGGTCTTCCTGGTATTTACCGGCGTAGGGATTCTTGATGACAGCAATTGCGGCAACCTTCCTCACTGGTTTGGGGGGCTTTTTATCTCCCTCCATGAAGACATCCTCGACAATCGTTATGATCTTTCTAACCTCCATGCTGCACCTCCAGTCTTATATGTTCGTCGCCAGCTATCGTGGTGACCATTCTCCCCTTTAATAAAAAAACAGCATCATAGATGACATCATTTTTCTTTAAACGATACGCTTCAGTCAAGCCTTTATGGAGCGCCTGCCCTGTTTCTTCATTGCTGAGATCGGCGATACTGACGGTGGCAAGTTCATCCGGAATATCCGTAGACGGATCAATCTCCGACGCCTTTTTTCGCAGAACCTTGTCCGTGTCCACGTTCGTCCTGTTGCAGAGAAATGTAGCGGCAGCATCAGCGACAGCGCTGCTCCTTGCGATAACGGTAACAATGTCTGCCATGCCGAGGGTAAGACTGCGCCCGCCAAAACCGCTCGTCGCGATCCCGAAATCATTAAGGCCGCTGATCTTCAATACGTACGGCATCGCCCGGCCCGTTCTTATATCCCCTATGCCGATCGTTATCTCGCGCACCGTTCTATTGTGGACAGCGATATCGCCGCCGTTATTGACGGTGATAAGATCTGCATCTTCGCCCCTGATAAAATCTCTTACCATCTCCGATACGGTTCCTGCAACTGCTGCCATCGGGGTTAACGTTTTTTCATCAACCCTTTTCACTGCATTTATCATCTTCACGGCTACTTCCGGCATATGTTCGGGCCTCAGAATCCTCTGGGCCTTTTGCCGCAAGACAGGGAGGCAATCCCGTATGTCTCCCAGTATTGCCGCGAGATAGTCCTCGATCCTTTTTCTGCCGATGTCGTATGCTTTGCCTCCTCTTTCAAGGGTAATGACAAGGCTTGCTGGCCCAACCTCTATAAACATGGCAGCTCATGGTTCATAGTTGATAGCTCATAGCAGCAAAACCGTAAGTCGTAAGGCGTTAGGCGATGAACCCTGTGAAATGTAAAATGGAAAATGTCTCATTCTTTCACTTTTCACGTTTCACCTTTCACAATATCAGCTGACGACTGTTCACTGACGACTGTTTTCAGAACTTCATCGACCGGCCTTATGGCCTCTATATGCCCACCGATTTCTTTAAAGGTGTCGAGCCTCATTGTGTATTCGACGGGCAGAACAAACGACGGCGTCGGGGTAAGATATATGCTCCCGTATTTTATTCTTGCCACATCGACAAGGAAATTGATCCCTCCTCCTGGAAAAATAAATGGTCGCGCTCCGCCGATCGTGATCATCACCTTTTCCTCGTGGACAGCACGAGTCAGCTTGATCGGGTTCTTTGTAACGCCGGCTCGCGCGGACCCTCCTACGCCTGCGGCGAAAACAGAGCTCACCCGCGACTGCTCACAGGAATCTTTTAGAACGTCTATGAACCTCATCGCGTCAGGGGTAGGCCTTTCCTTCTGCAGCTGGCCGTTCCTCATCCTGTAAAAAGAATATTTCTGCCCCGTTGTCTCTGTAATGAGCAGTGTCATACCGTCTGGACACCTTTTTGCATCAATTCCCTGAATAACATCGAGGGGGTCTTCTATCGTGGTCCCTCCCCACCCTGATCCCTTTTCGAGAAAATAGCGTCCGTCGGTGCTCTTCTGTCCTTTTATCGTTATCCCGGACCTTGCTTTGTTGAGATATCTTCCGGAGGGATGCTCGCTGAAAAGGCCTGTAATGTGGCCATCGAGGACGATCACCTCATCGGCGGCATCGAACATGTAGGGTGCAAAGAGGCCCGTTGTGGCGCTTCCGCAGCCAACCCGCATCCTTTCTACCGAGACGCCGTTTACCTTCGGCGCTTTGCCGAGGGTGAGCTCCACGACAGAACCATCGTCGATCTCGAACCGTATCTCTTTTCCCTGGAGGAGGTCAAAGATGGCCCTCGCGGCAAAAAGTCCATCCTTCGACGTAAGGGTATTCACCCCTCCGAGCGACATGATCTTTGAGCCGTATTCTTCTGTGCAGAGATGCCCTATATGCCTTTTGCCTCTCCTGCGGACAAATATCTTCCTTCCTTCTTCGCCGAGGAGAAGGTCCGTATCGACCTTTAATTTCATCCCGCTGTAGCTGAGCGGCGCCTCCGTGACAACGGTTATGATATCCACACCGTCCCTGGTTCCGCTCACGATAAACGGCGATGGCCTGAAGTCAGGATAGGTTGTCCCCGATCCGATACCGGTCAACAGAGGCTTTTTAATAAGCTGGTCTTCGCTGGCGCCGATAATGTCAACGATCTCTTCGTAGGTGTGCACCCTGCCCTTTCTGAGGATCTCTCCTTTTTGATTGTAGTACCGCATGCACGCGCCGTACGAGGCCTCGGGGATCCTGCACATGATGGGACATGCCATACATATCGGTGTGTCGCCTTCCGCTTCGACACTGAAAACCCCTTTAGGGCATACCTTCATGCAGGTCTTGCATTCTACACAGCCGTCGCGAATCACAACCTTCTTCTCTACAATAGCTGCAACGCCGAGCGGGCAAACCTCTTCACAGAGACCGCATCCTGTGCATTTATCAATGTCGATCTTCATGTTAAACCCCTTTTAGCTCATAGCTCATGGCAGAACATCCGTAAGTCGTGAGTCGTAAGGGGTTTAATCGCCTAACACCTAACGCTTTACGTCTTTACGCTGTCAGCTATGAGCTATCAGCTATCAACTAATAGCTGCTTTACGGTTCGGTGGAGGCGTGTTCCTGCTCACCTGCGTCTTCACAACCCCATCTATGAGAACCATCGCTATCCCCGGGATGTCGCCACATTCTATCGCTGCCTTTGCGTCATTGCCTGCAGATCCCATGGGCGCATCGATGATCTGCAGATCCGCATCGTCATCCACCTGGATCATCCCATGCGAAAGCCCAAAGATCTTTTTCGTATTGCCTGTTGCCAGGCAGACCGCAACCTCCGCTGGAATGCCGCAGAGCGCCGATACGTAATTCACCATCCTCCAGATCCCAAGGGGTATCACCCCTGTACCGGAAGGCGCATCGTTTCCGATAATAAGCCTCCCCAGGAGGTTATTGTTCTTCATGAACCGTCCGATCTCAAATGCTGAAAGGGGATTCCCGCAATGAACGATCTCTATCGTGCAGTCGGCCTTTTCTATTACCCTTATTGCCTCATGGATAGGGATGCTCGTCGGTCCACCGTTTAAATGGCAGGCAACCGTCGGCTTTGCTATCAGGACGTCATCGCAGGTCACCGTGGAGCTTCCCGGCACCGACGTGCCTCCGACGTGCATAAGAACCTTCATGCCGTATTTTTTTGCCCATTCCACCATCTCTTTTGCCTCGTTGGCAGCTTTGACGCTTCCGAGACCGATCTCGCCCACGAGCCACACCCCGTCCTCTGCAAGTTCTTTGAAGTCTGCCTCCACAAGCCCTTTTTCAAGGATCAGCGCCCCGCCGTATACCTTCACTCCCGCGGGCCTCAGCTTCGCGAAAGATCTCTGCGCAAGCAGTGCGAGGGCCTTCGTGCCTTTTGGATCTGTCGGTCTCCCCGGCAAATGAACTTCCCCGGCGGATATCATGCTCGTCACCCCGCCATGGAGGCTGCTTTCAATAAAATTCAACTGGTTCTGCCGCGGTGTAAAATCGCCGAAAACAGGATGGGAATGGGAATCAATGAGACCGGGGCAAACGGTCATGCCCTTTGCGTCAATCGATTTTTCGGCATCCATGCCGTCTTTCACGATCGCCTTGATCTTCCCGTTCTCGATCAGTATCGAAACAGGCCCATCAACCACAGGATTTTGAATATCGCCTGTCATTATCATCCCGATATTTTTAATAATAAGTGTGCTCATTTAATCCTCCCGTTCTTTCTTTCACTTTTCACCTTTCACTTTTTATCCTCTATTAGTTTCTTCAGCCTCTCTATATGGCATGGCAGATCGAAAGCCCTTACGCCTGTCGCATCCTTTATTGCATTCACGATGCTCGCTGCCTGCGGGATCAGGGCAGGCTCGCCGAGACCTTTCGCTCCGAAGGGACCTGTCGGTTCACAGTCTTCTACGATAAAAACCTCCACATCGGGCATATCCATCGATGTGGGCATATAGTAGTTGTCGAAGGATTCGCTCTTCCCAGGCACAAATTCTTCCATGAGGGCAAAGCCTACGCCCATCGCTATCCCTCCGCATATCTGGCCCCTTACGTTCTTGAGATTGATCGCCCTACCCACATCATGTGCCGCGTAGACCTTTTTAACCCGGCAGGATCCGGTCTCCCGTTCAACCTCTACTTCGGTCATATGTGTTGCAAAGGCGTATGTTGCATAAGGCGAACCCTTAGACGTCTCAGGGTCAACGGGGGTCGTCGGCGGGTCGAAAAATCCGTTATGTTCGAGGAGCTTCTTGTCTGCCTCGGACGCGTAGATTTCCCTGATGGTCCTGCCCTTATAAAATCCTTTCTCATCGAGGTACTGCCTCATTTTCTTCGCCGCATCAAACACGGCGCCGCCGGAGATGTATGTCTGCCGGCTTGCCGAGGACGACCCTGCGTCCTTTGAAGTTTCTGTGTCGCCCCTTATCAGGACAATGTCCTCGATCTTCAAACCAAGCGCCTCCTGGAGTATCTGAACGAGCACCGTATCAGAACCCTGGCCGATCTCACAGGCTCCCGTGTGGAGCGCGATCTTCCCGTCCCCGGTAATATTCAGGCATGCGTTGGCAGGGTTCGACACGCCGGTGTTGCCGATCCCGTAATACATGCATCCGAGGCCAAAACCTGTATGATCGTTCTTCCTTGTGCGCCTTCTCCAGTAGGGCTCGACCTTCTTTAAGGTCTCTATGATCCCCACACTGTTGCGCAGTACCTGTGATGTTGCCGTCGACGATCCCTTTCTGAGGGCGTTCTTTATCCGTACATCGAAGGAATCCAGCCTGAGCATCGAGGCTATTTCATCCATCTGGGATTCGTGGGCAAAGGCGAGCTGTGGGACCCCGAAGCCTCTCATGGCACCGGAAACCGGGTTGTTCGTATAAAACATCCTGCTGTCAACGCGAACATTCGGGATCTCATACGGACCCGTCGCGTGGATAGCGGCCCTCAGGCAGACCGTCTCGCCATAAGAGGCAAAAGGCCCTGTATCTCCGGTAATGTTTACCTTTACCGCCGTTATAGCGCCGTCTTTCCTGGCGCCGGTTTTATATTCAATATAAAGGGGGTGCCTTTTAGTATTTGAAAGAAAGCTTTCTTCCCTCGTAAACCTCATAACGACAGGCCGTTTCGTATGATACACCGACAGGGCGATAAAACCTTCGACGGTAACATCAAGCTTGCCGCCGAACCCTCCGCCTGTTGTCGCCTGTATCACCTTTATCTTTTCTTCCGGTATGGCAAGAAGCTTCGATATCTCCTTTTGCTTGTAATGGATATTCTGTGTTGACGAGATGATGACTATGCTGCCTTTGTTGTCAGGATACCCTACGCCTGACTCGGTCTCCATAAATGCATGATCAAGCCACGTCGTTGTATAGGTATGTTCGACGATAACGTCTGCCTCGCGAAAAGCTTTCTCTATATCGCCCTTTATGACCTTTCTGTGGCTTAGAAGATTTCCCTTCTCATGGATAAGCGTCTTTGAATCGCCCGATATGAACGGGTCTGATATCACTCCAATGTCATCGTATTCAACTCGTATGAGCCGGGATGCCTTTCTTGCGGCCTCTTCGGTCTCACCGAGAACGACCAGTACCGGTTCCCCGATATACCGTACCCTGTCCTTTGCAAGATAGGGCTGGTCTTTTTTTATTATCCCGAAGATATTTTCTCCGGGTATATCATAACAGGAAAGGGTCTTTACGATACCGGGAGATGCCAGTGCGGCACTCGTATCGATCTTTCTGATCCACGCGTGAGGCCTCGTACTCCTGAAGACACAGCCGAAGAGCGCTCCTTTTATGCTCAAGTCTTCCGCATAAACAGGCCTGCCGAGCACTTTATCCGGCGCGTCAATCCTGTTGATCTCATTTCCGATATACATATCTAATCAACCCCGCAGCGCTTTTTGAACCAGGTCGCTCACGACAGGCAGCTTATATGCAAAAGACGGCCTATCTCCGGTAATCTTGCGTATCTCCTCCGTGACCATAACAACCGCTTCGCCTATCGTAGGATCGACCTTTGTTCTGCCCCTCAGAAACTCTTCAACGCTCCGGGGCCTGAAAGGCATAGGCGTGCATGAACCGATCGCCAGTTTAACGTCAACGAAACGGCCTTCGTCTTCGAGGATCGCCCACGCAACCGACAACCGCGAGATCGCCCAGGCAGCGCGCTTTGCTGTCCTCCTGTACCCTTCCCTGTATCCCGGCAGGGCTTTTATGCATACCGAGGTAAGCAGCTCACAAGGCTTCAGGGACGTCTCATAGGGAGCAATGATAAAGTTCTCCAGGGTCTCCTCTCTCGTTTCATCCTTTGATTCGATCGAGAGGATCGCATCGTGGATGAGAAGGGGTGATATGGAATCAGCGGCAGGAGAGGCGTTCACGAGGTTGCCGCCTACGGTCCCCATATTGCGTATCTGAGGCGAGCCGATCAATCCGCATGCCGCGGAAAGGCTCCGTGCCATATCATTAAGGATGGTTATTGTACTGATCGCGGCGTGCGTGACCGTCGAGCCGATCACGATCTCTCCGTCATTGACGGATAAACGGTTAAGCCCTTCGACGTTCATAATATCGACAACGTTGCGGCAGGACTCGCCCCTCTTCATATTGACGAGAAGGTCAGTACCCCCGGCAATCACCCGCGCATCGCCAATGGAATCGAGAAAAGCGAGGGCCTCTTCCTTTGTTTCAGGATTTACACTTACAAAGTCCGGCAGCATCGCGTATCGCCTCTACGATCTGGATATACCCCGTACACCTGCATAAGTTGCCGCTTATTGCTTCTTTTATCTCGTTTTCACCTGGGTTTCCGTTCTTCATAAGCAGACTGTATGCAGAAAGGAGCATCCCCGGCGTACAATAACCGCATTGAACAGCACCTGATTCGATAAATGCCTTCTGCAGTGGATGGAGATGGTCCGCATCGCCAAGGTATTCTACGGTCTTGACATCATGCCCGTTAACCTTTGATGCCAGCGTCAGGCAGGAATAGTGTGGCTCGTTGTCGATCAAAACAGTGCATGTCCCGCATTCGCCTATGCCGCACCCCTCCTTGACGCTCTTTATCGAGAACCGCTCTCGCAGGGTATGGAGCAAAAGCTCCCTATCCTGAACCTCACAGGAAACTCTCTTACCATTCAATACGAAACTTACGTTCTTCATATTAACAGTTTTTTTATATTTCACCTTTTCTGATCACTCACAACTCAACACTTACAACTAAACACTGTCTCGCCCTATCTTCCCATCAGGTTCGGAAGATAAAGCACGATCTGAGGGAAGATCACAAGGATCACGGCCACAATTATAATTGAGATCAAAAAAGGTGTGGCGCCCTTGAAGATCTCTGCCATGGGGACGTCTTTCGCTATTCCTGCAAGGGTGTATACGTTAAGGCCCACCGGCGGCGTAATAAGCCCAGCCTCCATCATAAGCACGGCCAAAACTCCAAACCAGATGGGGTCGAAGTGGAGGGCTACGATAACGGGAAATATAACAGGCAGCGTAAGCACCATCATCGATACCGCGTCAAGAAAACATCCGAGCATAAAATAGATCGCTATGATTATTGCCAGGACAACATATCGTGATACTTCAAGGCCGGCAATCCACCCCGATACGACGGCAGGTATCGTTGAGAGGGCAAGGAAGTAACTGAAAACCGTCGCGCCTGCCACAAGGAAGAGCACCATAATAGAGATCCTCGCCATTTCAAGAAGCGAGGCAAAAAGCCCCTGCCAGCTCAGTTTTCTCTTCACGAGAACAATAACAAGGAGCGCCGTGGCTCCTATGGCTCCTGCCTCTGTAGGATTAATGTATCCCAGGTAAATTCCGCCCATCACGATAAAAAAGACAAGAAGCGTCTCCCATATTCCCTTCAGGGCTTTGATCTTTTCCTTCAGAGAGACATTGCCCGGTGTGGCAGGGGCAAGAGATGGATTTATCTTTACCTGGCCTACAACGACGGCGATATAAGCAAGTGCAAGCAGTAAACCCGGCAGGATACCTGATATCAATAGTTTGCCTATGGACTGCTCGGTAAGCATACCGTATACCACAAAGCCAAGGCTGGGAGGAATGAGGAAGGCAAGCGTCCCGCCCGCAGCGACCACTCCTGTTGCCAGCTTGGGGTGGTAGTTAAATCTTTTCATCTCGGGAAGGGCAATATTGCCCATGGCCGCAGCGCCTGCAACGGAAGAGCCGCTCACCGCAGCAAATCCCGCGCAGGCTGCAATGGTAGCAACCCCCAAACCTCCGGGAAGCCTCCTGAACCACTTATCAAATGTTTCGTAAAGCTCCTTCGTGATGCCTGCGCTGCCTGCAAAACCACCCATAAGGATGAAAAGGGGAATGATGGTATAAGGGTAATTCGCGGCAACCTCATATATAGTCCTCGCAACGACCGGGAGCGCCGCTTCAAGCGAGGTGAGCGTCCATATCCCGATAAAGCCTACGAACATCATGAGAAACGCGATGGGCATACCAAGCAAAAGAAGGACTACTACAAGCACACTTCCAAGAATTCCCGCTACGATAGGATCTATCATACGGTTATTGTCTCCTCATTCCCGCTATCGCATTGAAAAGATCGACGAGAAACTCCAGCCACAAAAGCAAACCGCCCGCTGCCACGAGCAGCCTGAAAGGCCACTGGGGAACTCTCAGCATGTCCGATACGGTTTTTTCATGTATCCCTTCTATAAAACCCTGCCAAACCATAATGCTGATTACTGCCATGCACAAAAGGGTCGTTATAACCTCGATGGCGCCCCTGGCCTTTTGAGAAAATCTTTTAGTCAGGAAATCTACACCCACGTGGCCTTTAACCTGCTGGGTATACGCGGCACCCAGCAGGATAATGATGCTCAGCATATATTCCGAGAGTTCAAGGGTGCCTGGAATCGGCTTGTTGAAGAAGCCCCTGCTGATGACATCGCCTGTCGTAATCAGCATGAGGGGAACAGCAAGAAACATCCCCACAGCGCACGTAAAGTAGGTAATGCGCCTGACCACCCTCTGAAAACCCTCTATTTGCCTCATGTTAAACCTGCAGCCTCAGGCTTTCTTAAATTCAGGAGGACATGCTACCAGTTTAACGTTTCTCTTCTCGCACTCTTCATTCATGATCGCAACGGTCTTTCGTGCAGGAAGCCCCTTTGCCTCGAGGTCCTTCACCCACGCCCTTGTCACATCCTGGAATTTTGCGTACCACTGTTCTGCTTCTGCTTTGGGAAGATCGATGAACTTTACGCCTTTGTCTGCAATCTCCTTCATGATCACCTTGTAAGCAGCCTGATTGAGGCCGCCTGTCACTTTGAAGGGATTGGTGCACACCTGTTCTACAAGTTTTTGCTGGTCTTGAGGAAGCTTATTCCAGGAGTTAGTATTCATTACCATACCCTCAGAAACACAGCCAAAGGTAAGAACCGTGGCATGCTTCGCCACCTCGTACAGCTTAAAACCCTGGATCAGGGGAGGACATGTCACGATACCATCGACAGTGCCTGTTTCCATTGCCATGTAAACATCGCCGAGAGGTATAAAGACCGGCTCAGCGCCGAGAGATTTGATATAGTGTGTCTGGTGGCCGCCCGGCGACCTTAATTTCATGCCTTTAAGGTCCGCCATCCTGGAGATGGGCTTTTTCGACCATATGAAGGACTGGATGCAGCCATTGAGCTCAAGGACCTTCACATTCTTAAATTCATCTTTCAGCGCCCTGCTGTAAACCGCGTTGCCAATGTCCGCAGCCACATCTTTACCGTCAACCCATACGGCAAGGGAGAGCACATCGGTTAGCGGAAAACGGCCTGGCGTCCACGTGGCGGTAAAATAGCCCATGTCCGACATGCCCTTGGCAACGATGTCAAAGTGCTCCGGGCCTTTTCCGAGGGCAGCACCGGCGTACATCGTATAGCTCACTTTACCGGCACTCCTTTTCTTTAATTCCTCAAGCATCGGGATCCATACGGTTTTTACCTCTTTGCCGACAGGCGGGTGCCACGTGCTGAACTTGATATTCGCATTCTGTGCAAGAAGCATATCCGGATCAAACATCCCCATTCCAACCGCCGCACCGCCGATGAGAGCACCTTTAAGAAAATTCCTTCTACTTAAATCCTTGCATTCCTGACACATAAGCTCCTCCTTGTTTTGATTTGTTGCCCCCGTATATCATAATAACGGCTGCCAAAAAAATATAACCCACTTTTTCTCCTACCTGTTAACAAATTTACATGATCATTTCGCTCTATACCCACCTCAGCGTCACCGTCTTTTGATCTAAAAAAAGCCTTACTGAGTCCGCCCTTGATTTTGCTCCCCCAAAAAAAGATTCTTTCTTTGACCCTAATGGGAAGAAGGCATAGGGCTGAGGGATCCCGGCGTTTACACCGATATTGCCTACCTCACATTCCCTTATAAACTTACGGGCGGTTTTGCCGCTTTCTGTGATTATGCAGGCTGAATGACCGTAATCCGATCCGTTGATCCATCCGATGACCTCATCAAGATCTCTCGCCCTCATCAGATTTGCAACAGGCCCAAAGGACTCTTCTTTCGCGATTCCCATTGATGGTGTGACATTTTCAAATATCGTTGGCCCCATAAAATAGCCTTTTTCATAACCTTCAATCTTTCGCTGACGTCCATCGAGAATCATTGTTGCGCTTTCGTTGAGCCCTTTTTCTATAAAATTTTCAATTTTTTCCTTGTTGGAAAGCGTTGTGAGCGGACCCATTTCGCTTGTTTCATCCAGCCCGTATCCTACCTTCATTTCTCTTGCAGCCTGGACAAGCTTTTCTTTAAGTTCATCGTAAATTTCACCTATCACAACCACGTTGTCGGAACCAAGACACCGCTGCCCTGTCATGCCGAAGCAACCCCTCAGGATGTAATTTGTCGCAGCATTAAGGTCGCCGTCAGGTGCAACTACAATATGATTCTTTCCGTTTCCATTAATAGATGACCTCTTTCCAAATTTACCGCAAAGCTCAAAAAGGCTTTTCCCTACACCGGTGGACCCAATAAACCCAACTCCGGCAACCCTTGGGTCAGAGATGATCCTGGCGTTAAGTTCGAACTTTTTGCCCACGTGAAGAAGATTCAGTACTCCGGGAGGAAAACCGACTTCTTCTGAGACTTTGAACATTGCTTCTGAAGCAACGGGGCATTGCCAGCTCGGGGCAACAACTACCGGACAACCGCAGGCTAGGGCATAGGGCACAAAAGAAGACCACGCATGCATTGGAATATTTCCGGGCGTGAGTATCAAAAAGACACCCACCGGTTCCCAGATCATGTAGCAGTCAATGCCTGTTGCAAGTTGTTCAACATGCTCTCCTTTGTAAAAGCCGTACATTGTCCCGGATGCAGATTCAATGTTCTCAATGCACCTGTCGACCGTCCCGCGAGAATCATTAACACACCTTCCATGATCCTGCGACAAGATGCGGGACAATTCTTCATGACGTTCGTCAAATTTAGCCCTAAGCCTGTTTATGTAATCCGCTCTGTCCCTGAAGGGCATGGTGCTCCATTTTTGAAAGGCGTTCCAGGCAGCGCCTACTGCATCATCAACCTCAGCTTCGGTGGCTATAGGAACTTCTGCGATAACCTCTCCTGTGGCCGGATTGGTGTCTTCAAAAAAAGTGTTCGATTTGGAATCAACCCATTCACCATTTATAAAAAGTTTTAAACGCCCGTAATGTTTTTTTACCTCCGGCAATAGTGCCATTTTTTCCTCCTTGTGCCAGAACATCTGCATTTATTGCTGCACTCTCCGCTCTCCGCCCTCAGCTTGTTTAAAATGTCGGCGGTGTTATCACCCACAGTATAATGGCATTCTCTTTTCCTTTGTTTCCCCAATCATGCGGCAGTTTCGAAGAGAAATAAAAGCTCTCGTTTTCGCGGACCGTATAGATCTTGTCGTTCAGCATCAATTCGAGCTCGCCTTTTACGACGAAACCAAATTCCTCTCCTTCATGTGAATACATGCCGTGCGAGCCGCCACCCGGTTTAATGACCGTATAGAAAGGCTGCATTTTTTTATTCTTTGTTGTCCTTACAAGGGATTGTATCTTCGCGTCCCACCTCTGGAGCTGTATATCGATCCTGTCTTTTTTCCCCGTGACTATAACCTCATCTTTAGTGCCCTCCATGAAAAAATCAACGATATTGACATTCAGCGCTTCCGCTATCTTTTTCAACATCGATATAGAAGGGTCAGTCTTGTCCCTTTCAAGCTGTGATATAAGTGAAGGCGTGCACTCGACAAGACCTGCAAGTTGTTTCAAGGTAAGTCCTTTGCCTTCCCGTAATTCACGTATCTTTTTACCTATGTTGTCCATATCGCTATTAAATATTTGTTAATAATTTAAATTATATTTAATATACCGTCAACAAAAAAATACCCTGCCCGTCAGTTTTATGCTGCCTCGGGCTACGCGTCTATACCGCAAAAATATTGTCCGTATTATTTGACATTTACACCCTATTTTGTTATAAATTTTTATAATTTTTCATGGTAATAAAATGCATCTCTTTCAATACAATACTTAATCCACCGCAAGGATAACAAACAAATGAATGTTTCAAAATTCATTCATCTCATACGGAGGTAGTCATGGGCAGCGTAGACGTCTTGGAAAACAAGCGGCCTGTACTCGGCATCAACAGTCTTGGCAGGATAGGAAAGCTATCGTTGTGGCATCATATCGGCAGGAAATACTTTCAGGAAATTATCGTAAATATCGGCAGGGAATCCGGCACGGGCTTGAACGCTATCGCCCAGTTCATAGAAAAGGATGTGACCTACGGGACGATCCACAAATTTTTATACGGAATAAAATCCGACCGCATCATACAGGTAGTCGATGAAAAAAAAGGCAAGCTTCTCATAGATGGCACTCCGGTCACGATCTTGCGCGAGGCGAGAAACCCCGTTGATATCGGATGGCGCAACTACGGTGTTGACCTGGTAATTGAGTGCACAGGAAAATTCAGAGACCCTACCCTTGCCCCTGAAGACGCGAAAGGGTCTATCAAGGGGCACCTCGCAAGCGGAGCAAAGGTTGTTATCAACTCTTCCGCTTTTAAGATCAAAAACAAATCATTATCCGCACCGTCCGATATCGTTACGCTGATCTACGGGATAAACCACACCGCCTTCAATTATAAAAAACATCTCATCGTATCCGCTGCGTCATGCACGACAACGGGGCTTGCCCATATGGTAAAACCGCTTCTCGAAAATGCCGAGACAAGCAAGATACTTACCGCATCCATGTCGACGGTACACGCGGTTACAAACACACAAAGCGTTCTTGACAGCTTGCCTAAGGCAGGCGAGAAGGACCTGCGCAAAAACAGGAGTATCTTTAATAATATTATCCTGACCTCTACAAACGCTGCGGAGGCACTGAGCCAGGTCATCCCTGAGGTCAAAAGCATCGGCTTTATGGCTGACTCCATAAGGGTCCCCATCAATACGGAATCTCTCATCGTTCTTAACGTAACTTTCCAGTCACAATTCCATGAAGACGGGACAAGAACCTCCGTAACCACAAAAACGATGAACGATATTTACAAAAAAGCTGCTGAGAAGGACCTCGAGCATCTTCTCATTTACTCTACAGAGCAGAACGTATCGACGGATCTTATCGGTACGAACGCTGCGATCGTAATCGAGGGCCAGTTTAACCATACGCGTACAGCCTTTATAGATGTTGACCTTTCACAGATCCCGAACATACCCGCCGCGATTAAAACGGGTACACCCAAAAACATCCTGAGGATACCGGTAGTACACGCAAAGGTCTTCGGCTGGTACGATAACGAATACGGCAGCTACACCAACAGGATGGGAGACCTGACGGTATACGTTCACAAGTCGCTGAGGTAGCATTTAGAATTTCGATATACGATATTCGATATACGAATTACGTATTTTGGTCTGTTTTATATTCCTATCCGGTACGATGCTTCTGTGTCACTTTCATGACGGCCGTAATACACGGCGCCGCTCCATCCATCAATACAAATGAAATCTCCGCCGGCTATCTTTTTATTGTATACGGTGCAAAAGCCTTCAGATTCATAGACTTTCAGTTTTCCAAACCCGACAACGCCGACCTTTCGCAATTGAGGTATCGTCACCGCTGCATGGGAGGTCCCTCCCCCTCTTGCAGTAAGAAGTCCTTCGACCTGCAGGAGGACGCCGACATCATCCGGAACAGTATCAGGCCTTACCAATATAAGCGGGGTATCAGGTTCCTTTGAACGAAAATGACGGATTTCATCCTCTGAAAATACAGCCCTTCCGCATAGGGCCCCTCCGCTTACACCTATCCCGGAGCCGAGAAAAGAGCTTAAAAGCTCCTGGGTCTCTTTAAACAGCTTTCTTTTTTTTGTTTCCCTTTGGATCATATCCCGCGTCTGCAGGATATAAAGTCCCCTTTTTGTTGCGTTTTCAAAGGTGAACTCTATCTCCTGGTGGTTGAATCCCTTTTCATAGATAAGCACCTCAACGAGCCGTATCAACTCATGGTAAATATCAGGAAAATTCTTCTCCAGTGAGACGTCGGAATCGCTTCTCTCGGCCATTCGTTGTTTTTCTGAAATCGGAAACGTCCCTACAAGCCCTGATACGATATCGTCGCCCTGCACACCGAAGATAAAATCTCCGTATAAGGCAATATTCGCCGATGATCCTTTGGGATCCCTTGTAAAGATCACCCCTGATCCTGAATTCTCGTCGAGATTGCCGAACACCATCGATTGCACTATAACAGCAGTTCCCCACTCATCAGAAAGGTGCATCTGGTGGCGGTATGTCTTTGCCTGCTCAGAGTACCACGAATCAAATACCTGCAGGATGGCCTGCTGCAGCTGTTCGGCAGGATCATCGGGAATCTCCACGTTTCGCTGCCTTATTGCCTCTTTATAGGAAAGCGCAAGCTGTTTCATCTGTGCGGAGTTAAAATGTATCTTTCGCGTCACGTTGTACTGCTGTTTGAAGTTATTAATGACCTCATCGAAAACATTTCTTTCAAGCCCTTTGAACATCCCCCAGGTCTGCAGAAACCTCCTGTAAGAATCCCATGCAGCCCACCTGTAATGCTTTTTTCTTCCCAGGCCTTCCGCGATCGCCTCGTTGATGCCGACGTTGAGAAAGGAGTGCATCATGCCCGGAAGGGAAATCGTAGCTCCGCTCCTCACGGACAGGAGAAGGGGGTTTTCAGGATCTCCGAACTTCCGCCCCGTGAGCCTTTCCAGCTCAACCACCTCATCATAAATCCTGAGGCTCAAATCCTTGAAAATATATTTGTAAGCAATGACTGCGTCATACCCCCTGAAAACCTCCGTCGTGATTATAAAACCGGGAGGCACCGGAAAATCAAAGGACACCAGCTGCTTCAAAAAATAGCCCTTATTGCCGATCAGTATCTGATTATCCATTTTTTTATTTCTCTTGTGGATAGGCGATATGGCAAGCTCCGGGATATATGCCATTACAAGCTTGAGGATCTGTTTGTTGTTCTTGAATTTCTCAAGTTCAGCGCTCAATGTCCTGATAATGTCATTCACAAAATTATCGAGCACCTGGAGCCCGAATGCTGATGATATCATGGAACGTATAAAATTTTCCGAGTGCTGGTAAATCTGCTCTTCATCGTTTGTTGTTTCTGAACTTCTTTTTGTCCTGCCATCCTTCTGGAGCATTTGTTTTATGATTATTGACAGGTTGTTACGGTGCGCATCAATGTAATAATCGCGAATGATGTCCTGTATACCTTTTTCAATGAACTGGAAGATATCGATATACTGATCGATGGAAAACTGCCTTACTTGCAACGCGCTTGAGATATACTTCATCTTTGAGACAAGGCCTTTCGTCGCGATCCCTTCAAGCTCAAGCGCTTTTGCATAGACCCATAGATATTCGTGGATCCGGGTAAGGGTACTCTTTGTTATAAACTTGAGATTCAGGGATTCAACGAGTTTTTGGAACAGAACACCGGCAAAATTCTCAAGGCGGAAGGCCAGCCCCATCGCTTCAAACTTTTCTTCCCTGTAAGTTCCGTACATCGATGGAATGCCTGCAGCAATGTGCCTTTTGTAATAGATATTTTCAAAGGGGGCAATCTCCCCCGGGGAAAGTATCTTCTCCTTCAGGGTTGAGAGCAGTTCCATCATGATAACAAGGGCGCGGTAGATATTTTTATTCTTCAGGGCATACCGTAACCCCCTGATCTTTGACAGTTCAAGCATACAGGAAGCTTCCAGATCCTGCAGAAGGTCAATGGGTTGATAGTTATATTTTTTGAACAAAAGTTGATAGAGCCGTATCATGAGTGATGCACGCTCTTTGTCCCTGTCGGATACTCCGCTGACCTGATGAAGCTCATCTTTGATCTTTTGCATATCCCATTCGAGAAAACCGCAGACATCGTCATTCACTTTTGAAAGAAGCTTAATCAATATCTTATGCATTCCGTCGAAATACTCTCCGCCGTTATGTACCTCCTCAAATACTTCTCCGGGCAGATGCCTCTTCACATACTCCCTGTCTCCGGAATACCAGTAGCGGAATATATCTTCAACAAAGGGCACGAGGAGGCTGTTGCTCTCCACGTGCGACTGTTTCCGGAGAAAATAAACCAGCTTATCGTTCCTCATTGTAAGCTCATCCACTTTTGTCGATGTGTCCCTTAGCTCTCCTTCTGCGCCAATCTCCGTGAAATAGACGGGAAATATCCTCAGGAGCTGCTTCACCAGATTGTAGGCAGGCGCTATATCAGCATTCAGCAGGGAAGAGATGTCTCTCTGCAGAAGGTCGGTATCCTTGACAAAAACACCTTGCAGCTTCAGGTTTATAATAAACGCCGACAGGAGCCTCTTGGTCCATCTCGGCTTCAACGAAACGATCTCCAGCCACGCCCTTATATTCTTTATGTGCGCAGGATTTGCCTGCACCTGCCACTCAGTGTTTGATCCTTTTACATCCGGAGACTGAAATCCAAATGCTATAAGTTCGTCTATAAAGGTGTCTACAAGCGAATGGCTGTTCTGTTCGAAGACGCCTTTCGCGAATGTCGTTATGCAATCAATTATGGTCGCCTGATGCTGGTGCGCGGTGACATTCTTTTTCAGTAAAAGGAACACCCTTCTGACAAAATCATGGAGGTTGTGGCTGCTTTCCTCCCTGAAGACCTTTCCAAGACAACGGTTGATCTCAAGCAGGGTGTTGTTGTGTATGTCCGAAAGGCCGTTGACATTCATTACGTTAAAGAGAAAATCAAGCTTGATGAGATAATGCCTCCCGGCAAAAACTTCCCTTTTTTCAAGCTCATCGGCAACAGCGGAATAGGCATTCACTATCTGGAAAAAATCCGGCATAGCGTTGTACGCCTTGAATATATCTTTTGCATCCACGTTTCTTCTGCCATGCAGCTTCTCGAGTTCCCCGCTCAGTAAGGAGATGTTTTCGTGCGTAAGGGGGCCGACAAGCCTGCGGTACAGATCAGCCATTTCGCGTGAGCCGCTGCCGTCCGGCAACCAGCGCTTAGGGTCAGGCTGCGTAAGCCAGAATTCGTATGTTGTATGAAAAACATTGTAAAGCAACAATTCAAAGGAGCCTGTCCTGAAATAGGTGTCATGTTCGTCGGCAAAAGGCAGGATCGTCTTGAAATAGCTTGAACTTTTTTTTAATAAAAAGCCGCCGGCGCAGGCAATCTTCAAAAGCGGATCAAAAATGGCCGGGAGCAACGACAGGTTTCTTTCCAGAAACTCTTCGCTGTGCGTAAACATCATGTTCATATATTCAAAGAGATACCGCACCGCATCATCCCGGATATCTTCTGACGCTGTCGATGAGATGACGCGGACGTAGATCCCGCTAAGCATTTTCAGCGCCTCAAGGCCGTCCTTGTGATTATTAAAGTCATAAAAATCTCCGATAGAGATCGTCTTGAGCTGCGTTAAGACATATTCCCAGTTAACATACGGGTGGTGCATTTCTGTGAGAAGCTCCCTGGTGCGTTTAAGGACTCCGTAGTGATCTTTTGCCACTTCGAGAAGGATCTGGTATTCTTCCGGTATCTCAACAACTGCGGCAGTCCTTTCGAGGTTCACCTGCAAGGCCGTCGACTGCCAGTCTGTCCGCTTTTCTTCCATAATTATAGATCCTCACGACGGTCAAAACCGTCATAATAATATACACACTTGGTGTGGAATAGACAAATATTTAAGCGGCTAATGGCTGATAGTGTAAATGCATGATGGGGAGATTAAACCCCTTACGCCTCACGCCTGACGACTTACGGATTCATTCTTGTCTTCCATGTTGTAGTTCGATTACCGTTACCTCGGGCGGCGTCAGAAAACGTATCGGCGGTCCCCATGTCCCTGAACCCCTGTTAACGTAAAGCTTCGACCCCTTCGGTAAGCTGTGATATCCCGCGTACATGGGGAAAAAGAATTTTGTTATAAACCTGAAAGGAAAGATCTGACCTTTGTGCGTGTGGCCTGAGAGCTGCAGGTCGAACAGGCCCGCCGCGTTTTCATCAACAACAGGATGGTGCTTCAGGAGAATCGTGAAAAGGTTTTGCGGAAGCCTTGAAAGCAGTAACCTTTCAGGGATCTCAACATAGTTAAAAGGCAGTCCGGCAATATCATCAACACCGGCAATATTGATAACCCCACCGACGGTTACCCCATCCCCCCTTAATATCCTAAACCCTGCTTTTTGCGTAAAATCGAGGGATTTTTTAATGCCGGCATAGAACTCGTGATTGCCCGTCACGGCGAACTTTCCGTATTGCGGCTTGATCTCATCAAGCATTCCTATAAGCCCGTTCAGTCCGTCTATCTGTCCGTCTACCAGGTCGCCTGTGGAAACGAGAATGTCGGGGTTTATCTTTCTGACAGCGTCGATAATGCCCTTTAACCTCCCCTCCCTGACAATAAGGCCGAGGTGTACATCGGAAATCTGTGCGACCGTAATCTTTCCGGTATGCTCCGCGATCTTCGGAGTCTTTATGATTACTTTTTCAATAGTTACATTCTTCGCCTCCCAATAACCGTATGCCGATGCCATGAGTGCGTATGCCATGGGTACTATGAAAAACAGCTTATAAGCTGAAGTGAAATAAGAAAAATCTTTTTTCAGTGCAAGGCCGGAAACATGGGTGATCATACGGAGAATATCGATGCAGATGGATAATGAGAAAAAGAAGAAAAGGACGCCCATCCACGTATAGCCTGCGTAAGCCATGATGCGCGCAAGCTGCTCATGGCCCGCCCTTTCCGCGAGGCGCACCGCAAAAGGCGCACATGTCATTATCGCCATGAAAAAGGCAACAGCGACGCACAAAACAGGTTTGAGGTGAAAAGCGTACTGGAGCTTTACGAACAGATACAGATGGAGCGTACCGTAAAGTAGGACAAAGGTAATCAGAAAGAGCGTCATTTCTTTTCGCCCAGAGCTCCGGACTCCGAACTTTCAACTTTTTTCTTAAATATCTTCCCCTGCAGCTCATCAAAAAGATCATAGGCAACGGGTATAACAACAAGCGTGAGAAGAAGCGAGGTGAGGAGACCTCCTATCGTCGCGAGCGCCATCGGCGAACGGGTTTCGGCGCCCTCCCCTATCCCGATAGCTATGGGCATCATGCCCAATATCATCGCGAAGGTAGTCATGAGTATGGGCCGGAGCCTTACCGGTCCTGCCTGTAAAAGCGCGTCTCTTCGTGACATGCCCCTTCCTCTCAACACATTTGTATAATCAACGAGCAGGATGGCGTTCTTCTTTACAAGGCCCATAAGGAGGATAAGCCCTATGAAACTGAAAATATTCAGCGTTTTACCGAAAATCAGCAACGCTCCAAAGGCCCCTATAAAGGAAAAAGGCATAGAGAGCAGAACAGTGAAGGGATGGATAAAGCTTTCGAATTGCGCTGCAAGCACCATGTACGCCATTATTATACCGAGCCCCATGGCAAACATCAGGTAGCCGAAAGACTCTGCCATCACATCCGCCTGGCCCTTGTACCGCCCTGAATAGCCCGAAGGAAGGACGTTGGCAGATACTCTGTCGAGTTCATCTTTTGCTTTGCCAAGGGGCGTCCTCTCGAGGTTCGCAAAGACCGTGATCGCCCTCTGCCTGTCTACCCTGTTTATGACGCTTGATCCTCCGCCTTCCTGAAAACTCGTAATATTTGCGAGCTGTACAAGCCTCCCGTCCTTCGCCCTTACGTATACCTTCCCAATGTCGTCAGGGTTCACCCTGTTGCCGGGTATCAGCCGCGCCCTGACATCGTAACGCCTGCCCTTCGCTTCATCCTTGAACTTGGTGACATCAACCTCGCCGCCTATGAGAAAATTAACCGTCTCGGCAACTGTCGCAATATCGATCCCGAGATCGGCAGCCTTGTCCCTGTCAATAAATACACGCACTTCAGGTTTTCCTGTCTCGAAGGAGGTGTCGAGATCGACAACGCCGGGAAGTCTTGAGAACTGCTTCACGATGTCGCGTGTATACGTTTCGAGGTCCTGAAGATCCAGCCCTCTTATGCTGTATTGGATCGCCGTCTGCCTCTGCCCTCCTCCTATCATGGAAACATTCTCCACAGAAGCCCTGAGCCCGGGCACATTTTTCAACGATCTTCTTATCTCTGCCTTGATCTGTTCCTGGTTCTTTTTTCTTTGAGACTTCGGCTTCAGGTTGATCATCAGGTTCGCCCTGTTGAGCTCCCTCGTTGCTCCGCCGCCCTGCGAATAAAGGATCGTGGTCACCTCAGGGACTTTCCTCACTACCTCCTCAGCTCTTCTGCACATACGGTCAACTTCTTCGATCGAATAATCGACAGGGGTCTGCAGCCTGATGACGAACCTGCTCTGGTCTTCTGAAGGGGTAAATTCCTTGCCTATGAACTTTGTTATGGAAAGGCTGAGAACAAATACGACAACGGCAATAGTAAGGACCATCTTCCTGTGGTTGAGCGCAAATACGAGAACAGTTCTGTATTGCCCCTCCAACCTCTCATATTCCCTCTCAAGCATATCGGATATCTTTTTCAGGTAATGGTGGCGGACCAATCTGCCATACAAAGACCCGGGGGTATTTCCAGCGGTTTTACTGTCCCGGGCCTCCCCATGCTTCCTCAGGAACAACGAGGACATCATGGGCGTGAGAGTGAATGAAACGAACCACGAAACCATAACAGCAAACACGACGGTGAGGCCAAACTGGAAGAAAAACCTTCCTATTATCCCTTTCATGAAGGCAACAGGAATAAATATCACTATTATTGCAAGTGTTGTCGCTGAAACTGCGAGCCCTATCTCCGATGTGGCAAAAAACGAAGCCTCCCTGGGCGTCATTCCTTCTTCGATATGCCGGTGAATGTTCTCGATGACGATGATCGCATCATCGATGAGAATGCCGATGGAAAGCGAGAGGGCAAGCATCGACATATTGTTGAACGTAAACCCGAAGGCGTTCATTATGGCAAAGGTGGAAATGACGGAAGTCGGTATTGCCAATGCGCTTATCAGCGTTGTCCTTATATTTCTTAAAAAGATCAGGACCGCAAAGATAGCGAATATCCCTCCGTATATGAGGTGGTGCTGTACTTCATTGATAGACCGCTTTATAAAATCTGACTGGTCAAAGGCAACGGAGAGGTTCATCCCCGCAGGCAATGTCTTTCTTATAGCCCTGAGTTCATCCTTGACCCTGCTTACAACCTCAACGGTATTTGTGCCGGACTGTTTCTGGATGCCAAGGTTCACAGAGTTCATCCCGTTGAAGCGAGCAATGGTACGCTTTTCCTCCATCCCGTCTTCGGCACGCCCCACGTCTTTAATTTTTACAGCAGCCCCTTTGCTGTAACCTACGATGAGATTATTAAAATCCTGAATGGTGGGAAATTCGCCTTTTACCTTTACTGTGTATTCTTTCGTGTTCCCCTCAACGGATCCGCCCGGCAGCTCGACATTTCCTCGTGCGAGCGCTCCGGACACGTCCTGTGCGGTAATCCCGTAAGACCGCAGCTTGTCGTTGTCCAGCCAGATCCTTGCCTGCCTGAGACGCAGCCCATAAAGCCTTAACGCGCCTACGCCGTTGATCCTCTGGAACTGCTCTTTCAGGACCTCATTGGCGTACGTGGAAAGGTCCCGGGGAGATTTTTCGCCGTGAAGGGCAAACCACAGGACAGGCGTTGCATCCGGGTCCACCTTCTCGACGATCGGTTCATCTATGTCGGTGGGAAGCTTTGACCTGATGATCGAGATCTTCTCGCGCACGTCCTGTACCGCAAGGTCGATATCCCTTTCGAGCACGAACTCAATGGAGATTACTGATGCGCCTTCAGTGCTTGTGGAGGTGATCGTCTTAATTCCGTTTATTGTATTGACCGCCTCCTCGATCTTGTCCGTGACGTCGATATCCATGATCTCGGAGCTGGCGCCTTTAAGCGTTGTCCGGATATTAACGATCGGCAGATCGATCTTCGGGAAGAGGTCAACTCCGATATTCGGGTAACTCACAGCCCCCAGGACAACAAGGACCATAACCAGCATTGTCGCAAAAACAGGGCGTTTAACAGACGTATCAGAAAGCCACACTTTATACCCCGATTGTTGATTGCCGATTGCCGATTGTTGGATATCTTTTTGTTAATCCGCAATATGCTATTATCACTGTTTAGTTCCCTCTCTCGCCTGCACGCTTACTTTTACGCCTCCAGAAAGGCTCTGCTGGCCGGCAACAACGATCTTTTCCCCTTCCTTTATTCCTTCAATTATTTCCATCATCTCGCCATACTTGCTCCCGATCTTTACCCGTACCTCTTTTGTCCTGTCACCGCTGACAGTGAACAACCTTACTTTCTCAGCCTCATAGAGTAGCGCTGTTACGGGAACCACTATAGTGTCTTTTGCGGCACCCGTATATAATATCACCTTCGTGAACAAACCCGGTTTTAACATGCCATCAGAATTAGGGACCAGCGCTTCTACAGCCAGTGTTCGCGTCTTTTCCTCAAGGCTCGGGAAAACAATATTCACTTTTCCTTTAAACTCTTTATCCTGAAATGCATCAACCTTCAATATCACATCCTGACCAACCTTCAGTTTCCCAACATCTTTTTCCGGCACGGTAAAACGAACTTTGAGAGGATTAGGCTGTATGAGGATGAAAAGAGACGTACCAACCTTTACAAAATCACCGGATGACACCTTTTTTTCCTTGACCCGGGAAACAAGGGGTGAGTATATCTTCGTCTTTGAAAGCTTTTGTTTTGCAATAATCAAGGCCGCCTTCGCCCTTTCAACCTCAGATTCCGCATGGGCCAGACGCGTAGATACATCGTCGAATTGCTGACTGGTTACAAGCTGTTCTTTGAAAAGGGCTTCTTTTCTTGTGAATTCGATCTTTGTATTGGCAAGCGACGCTTCAGTCTGCTTGAGAAATGCCTCTGCCCTGATAACCTCGTGGGAGTATTCGATATCGTCTATTGCCGCGAGAAGCATGCCTCTCGTAACCGCAGTACCCTCATCGACTTTCACGCTCTTAATAATTCCGTCTATCTCTGCACCGATATTTACTTCTTCGTAAGGATTTAACGTCCCCGTTGCTTCTATAAAAGGACGCAACGGCTGTTTCTCTGATACCCGGACAATCACATTATACGTCTTCTCCTCAGATGCTTTGTCATCCTTCTTTTGACAACCATCTCCGAAGAACAGGCACGCTACAGCAACAAATACGCACAATACAACATGGGTGAATCGTTTTTCTTTCATCCTCTTCGCTCCTTCGCATCTGCTGTCATTGTTATTGAAGGACGGCGTTGTTGCCCATAACGAACTGTAACAACGTGCCGGTTGCCCGCTTTAACCTTGCGATCGATAACTGGTAATTGCATATAACGTCGGCCAGTTGTCTCTGAGCTGTAACAAGCAATGTGTTGGCATCCATAACATCAATGCTGTGGGCAAGTCCATACTCGAACTGCTTTGTGACGGCATTGAAATTATCTTTTGCAAAAACAAGCTGGTCCTCAAGGGATTTCAGGGTACCTTTTTGTGTAAGAAAATCGAGATATGCAGTTTCAACCTCAACCGTCACAGACTTTTTGATATCTTCAAAGCTATAATCGGCCTGCCTCTTTCTTGCGGTGGCTTCCTGGACCTCGGCATTTCTTAGCCCGCCTTCAAAGAATGGGAAGATGAGCCTGACACCACCATAAAGGTTGTCCCTGATAATGCTTTGCGTTTCAGGACTCTCGATCTTTCTTTGATACGCGCCTTCAACGGCAACCGTGGGCCAGTAGGAGCCGCGTGCGAATTTGACTGTTGCATCGGCTATGTTCTTCTGCACATCCAGTGATTTTAATTCGGCCCGTTCTGTGTACGCAGTCTCTTTCAGACAATCAACTGTCGGTAATTTGCATTCCTTTACAACGCTATTGATGTCGTCAGCACGGGAGGCTTCCAGCAACAGGTCCTGGGTCTCCTTCACTTCAAAGTCGCTTTGGATACCCACAACCCTTGCGAGGACAGCCTTTGCTAATCTCTGGATATTCTCAGCCTTGATCAGATCGGACTGCGCCCCGGATAACTCGGCCTCTGCCCTCAGGAGCGTAGTTTTCGTAACCTCCCCTACCTTCAACCGGGTCGATGCAGCGTCCCTGTATTTTGTAAGCCGCTCCACGTTTTGCCTTGCGATATCGACAACCTTTTTTGTCTTCAGCAGCTCATAGTAGGTGCTGGTCACGGTATACATGTACCCTTCTTTAACAGCAAAAAGATCGTACCTGCTTTTGCCGATGTTGTTCCTGGCCATTCCGTAAGCAATAATCTCTTTTCCTCCGAGGGAAAACGACTGGTCAAGCCTTAAACCCCAGTTAGCCGTATCGTCAGGCTGGATCAAGCTGTTATTATCGTTGACCTTGTTATCCCTATAACGGGTGTAACCTCCTACCCCTGAAAGTTTCGGAAGCAAAGCAGACAATGCCTTGTCTCTCCCTTTTTCGGCAATGAACAGGTCCTCTTCGGATATTTTGATCTTCTCGGAGCGCTCCAGGGCCATTTTGTAAAGATCGTCAAGAGTATACTCCAACGCAAAGACCCGGGAACATGCCAGCACGATTACAAAACATGAAAAAACGAATGTTCTCACATCAGCCCCCGTTTTTGGTTCTATCAGTCCCGGACACGTTCATAAGGCTGGAAGGAATTCTCCGGATCGATAAAAATGGAGAGGACAAACCCCCTTAATATACTCATAAATATCTTCGTCGCCTCCTTTGTGTTGCAATCGTCGAAAGAGCCCGGGAAAAATTATAATCAGGCATTATATTCCTATGTTTTTCGCAAGATGATACATAACGATCCCCCCCGCATAGGAAAGGACAATCATAAAAATAACGGAAGCAAAAAACAATTTCCAGTTGTCCATTTCCTGCCGCATGACCGATATGGTGGGGGCACACGGGAGAAATACCATCAGGACGAAGAGAAAGGCGATCGCTGACGGATTGCTTACCACGGTCGGCAAAACGTTCATCAAGCCCTGTTCCCCAACACTATAAAGGACGCCAAGTGTTGCAACGGCGTTCTCTTTTGCGACAACCGTCGACAGGAGGGCAACAATCATCTTCCAGTCAAACCCGAGCGGAATCCCTATGGGCTCGAGCAGCCTCCCGGCCCAGGCGAGGAGGCTGCTTTCAACCGCTCCACCCGGTACGTTCGACATAATCCACAGTATAACCGAAAAGGCAAGGATCACGGTGCCTGCTTTCTTTACGAAGGTTATCGTTCTGCCCCACACCACGGTGATAATGGTCTTGAAATCAGGTTTGTGATAAAGCGGCAATTCCATAATGAATGGTACCGGCTCGTCTTTATAAAAGACCCTGCTTATTATCATGCCCGAGAGGCCGAGCAGAACAATATTTAACGCAACTAAAAACCATGAAACCAGAAGAGCGTTTCCTCCAAAGATCGCCGCGGTAATAAATGTTAATACGGCAAGCCTTCCCGTGCATGGTATAAAAGGTGTCAGAAATATTGTAAGCAGCCTTGCCTTATTAGACTCAATGATGCGGGCGCCCAACACTGCAGGCACATTACAGCCAAAACCGAGGCACATGGGCATAAAACTTTTTCCATGGAGCCCTATAATGTGCATAAAACGGTCCATGACAAAGGCAGCGCGCGCCATATACCCGATATTTTCGAGAAAGGCCATTGAAAAGAAGAATATAGCAAGGATCGGCGTGAACGTCAGCACCGTCCCTGCGCCGCCTATAACGCCGTTTACCAATATCCCGCGGATCCACCATGGCTCGTTCATAAGGCTGGCATCGACCCACCTGCCAAAGGCGCTCGTAACTGTTTCGAGAAGCTTTTGCAAGGGAAAGCCTGCCTTGAACGTCAGCAAAAAGATGACTGCCAGTATTCCCAGAAGGATAGGGACACCCAAGATGGGCCTCGTAAGGATATGGTCTATCCTGTCTGTTATAAGCACCTGCCCTCGCTTGAAACGTGAGACTGCGGCCCTTGTTGTCTCCTCGATCCAGTCGTATCTTCCTCCCACGACTGCCCTGAGCGCATCCTCGTGCTTAACAAGAAGCAATTGAACTTCATTCCATATTTCGTTGGGTATAATGCCTTTTACGGCATCCGATGCCTCGGGGTCGCCCTCCATAAGCTTGGTAGCTATCCAGATATCATTATAAGGGATGGGGAGGTATTCTTTGATCATTCCAAGCAGCTTAAAAAAGATCTCCTTGTGTTCCGGGGATACCTCCGGCATCCTCGGAACATATTTCAACTCGCCTTCTGCAACCTCAATAATTTTAGCAACAAGTTCTTTAATGCCCTGGTTCTTTATAGCAACCATGGGCACAACCGGTATATGCATCGATTTCTGAAGTGCGTTGATGTCAATATATACACCCTGCCCTTCTGCCATATCCACCATATTTACCGCGACAACGACAGGTGATCTCAAAAGGAGTATCTCGGTAAGAAGATACAGGCTTCTCTCCAGGGCAGAGGCGTTGACGACAAGGACAACGACATCAGGATTTTCATGGATGATGAAATCCCTCGCAACCCTCTCTTCTTCAGAGAATGCGCTGAGGCTATACGTCCCGGGCAAATCGACTATCCTCAGTTCAAAGCCGTTGACGCTATGAAACCCCTCTTTCATTTCGACAGTCTTCCCGGGCCAGTTGCCAACATGCTGCGACAAACCGGTAAGGAGGTTAAAAACGGTTGTTTTTCCTACATTAGGCTGCCCGGCCAAGGCAACGAGAAAACCCTTCGACGGTTTTTTCTCTTCATTCTTGCCCCGGACCGCGTTTATCTTTTCAACGAGGATCTTGTCCGCCTGTCCTTTGCCGAGGGCAACTCTGGTATCCGAGGCAAAGACTATGATCTGTCTTCCGCTGTTTCTTAAGACCCTGATCTTTATACCCGGTATGATCCCCATCGCGGCGAGCCTGCTCGTGAGTCCTCTGCCGCCGGACAAAAGATGCACCACGCCTTCCTCATTTTCCTCAAGTGACGTAACGGGAAATAACTCGTTGTCCATTCACGATACCTTTTATAGATTTTTCAAGGGGCTATAAGACGCTGTCCGGCATGATAGACATCAAGCAATGCCGTCGGGTGGTCAACCACCACGCCTTTTTTGTCAACACCCAGGAAACCCACTGTTTCATGCACTGGGACGCTGACAGACCTGAAAAAGGCCTTTGCTGTTGCATCTCCGCACTGTATCCCGATATCTTTCTTCATTCCGCCCACGAGGACAAGCAGTCCCTTTCGACCATTCCTTCCTTCAGGTATCGCCTTTTTTAAAAGATATTTTTCACACCAAATCGCCTGGCATCTGTCTATCATTATCTTGGTCTGTGCTGAAAGTCCGGAGAAAAATATCGGGGAAGCAATGATGATCCTTTCCGCTTCTCTGATAGCGGCGTAAATCTCCTTCATATCGTCCTCGATGACGCATTCTCCGGTTTGTTCGCACGCACCGCAGTTCTGGCATGTCTTGAGATTCATATCGTTCAGCCTGAATAAAATAATCTTATTCCCTGATTGCTGGATTGCCCCGAGTGCCTCTCCGAGCAATATATCTGTATTTCCGCCAACTCTCGGGCTTCCATTAAAGGCAACGACCTTCATCATCCCTCCTGGAATCAGCCAAGCATAAGAAGAAAGATCCGACAATCTTCGACAGGTTATGCTGTCGGCTGTGAGCTAATAACTTCTGAGCTTTATATTAATCTACCTTATAAAAGGCAACCTTCTTAGCTTTGCAGACCGGGCACTCATCGGGCGGTTCGCCTTCTACGGTGTTGCCGCATACCTTGCAGACATAATATTCAACTGCTTCGTTTTTCCCAAGGTTATCGAGCATCTTCCGGTAGAGACCGGCATGTACCTTTTCAACCTCGTTCGCGTAATTAAAGCTCCGTAACGCCCCGTTGTTCCCTTCCCGTTTTGCATCCTCTATCATCTGGGGATACATGCTTTGAAACTCATGTGTTTCACCGCCTATAGCCTCCTGAAGGTTTTCCTTTGTGCTTTTAATGCCTTTTATTTCCCTTAAATGGTTATGAGCGTGGACAGTTTCTGCTTCCGCCGCTGCCCGGAAAAGTTTAGCGGCCTGCCCGAAACCCTCTTCTTCAGCCTTTTTCGCAAAGGCAAGATATTTCCTGTTTGCCTGTGATTCCCCGGCAAATGCTTCCTGAAGGTTTTTCTCCGTCTTTGACATGGTTATATAGCCCTCCTTGAGATTTTTCTCTCAGCTACGCTGTTATTAAAATTTGCCGTGATATTCTTTTACCTTCTGTGCGAAGGTCCTGCCGAATTCATAGCACTTGTCTTCATCATCCACCGACGGCTTATACAACACCTGTACTCCCGGCTCCACCATCTCGAGACCCATACGCTTCAATGACTCGTAGGCTTCTTTCACGGCCCCGCCTCCCCATCCAAAGCTTCCGAAGGCTCCGACAATCCTGTTTTTTGGCCGCAGCCCCCCCAGGTGATGTAAAAACTCCGCCACCGATGGAAACATAACATTATTGATCGTGGGCGTCCCTATGAGACAGCCTCTTGATCTCCAGAATTCTTTGATCGCTACGCTCATCGGCGTAGCCCGCAGTTTTATGACCTTGCAGTCAACGCCCTCGTCCTTGATCCCCTGCATAATAGGGATCGTCATGAGCTCAGTGCTGTGCCACATGGTATCGTAGATGATCGCAACCTGCCGGTCGGCCTTGCCGCCTGCCATATCAAGGTACATCCGGATGATCTTCCCGGGATCTTTTCTCCATATAATGCCGTGATCAGGCGCGATCATATCGATCTCGATGCCGAGCCTGACGATCTCATCGATCTTCGACTTGATCAATTGTCCGAAAGGCATAAGGATGTTCGCGTAATAATCTACCACGGCGTCGTTAAGCTCAAATTCAGAATGACACTCAATAAATTCATCGTCAAACCGGGAAGGAGTCGCTATGTGCTGTCCGAAGGCGTCCTGGGAGATGAGGAGCTTTGCCTCTTTCACGTAGGTTACCATCGAATCAGGCCAGTGGAGCATCGGGGTCTCGAGAAAGACCAGGGTGTACTTGCCTGTGTTCAGCGTGTCGCCGCTTTTCACGACCTTCATGTCCCACTTTGACGTATCACAGTGCCTGTCAAGGCCCTTTTTCCCTTTCTCTGAAATATAGATTGTGGCGTCAGGCATATATTTCATAACTGTGGTTATCCCGCTCGCGTGGTCCGGCTCTATGTGATTGATCACAAGATTCGTTATCTTCGACGGATCGACTATCCTCCTGATATTCCCTATTGTCACCATGTCAAAATCATGCTTCACCGTGTCAACGAGCGTTGCCTGATCGTCGTTGATAAGATAGTTGTTGTAGGTGGTGCCGTTTTGTGTAATGTATCCGTGAAAATCCCTAACGGCCCAGTCAATTGCCCCGACCCAAAAAATATCAGGCTTTATCTCTACCGGTTTCATTTCCCCTCCTCTCTCATGATCTTGTATTTGCTCATAAGTCTTAAACAGTAAAAGTATAATACGTATCTGCTGATTTTGCTATTTCTGATTCGTTTTTAAATAATCGAGGCAGAACTTCAATGCGGCCTCTCCTGGCAAGCCTTTCGATTTCATGTTCCTCACATATTTTATGCCCTCTGCACGTCCGTTGTTGTCTGATTACCCCGGTATCTTTCATGGATATCTGCTTAATATTATGATATTTTCTGACAATAAAGACCACATTTATGATGGCAAGTCAACATGCCTTACCTGCGTTGTGTTGACGGCAGCCGTCAGACATGTTATGAAAAGGACATGTACACAACAAGAATATATTATCAGGACACTGATGCGGGAGGCGTTGTATATTTTGCAAATTACCTTAAATTCTTCGAAAAATCATGGTTCCGGCATCTTCTGTCCATCGGCATATCTATCCCGGATTGGGAAAGGGATGGGACGTATATAATCGTTAAAACGGTTTCTCTCGACATAACGGAGAAATTGTTCTACGGCGACGAGATCGCCGTAGAAACATGCGTTAAAGAGGCAAAAAACGCATATTTTGTACTTGACCACAGGGTTTCAAAGAATAACAAGACAACCGCAAAGGGTCAAACGACAATGGTCTGCATTGATGCAAAAGGCAAACCAAAAAGGATACCGGAAGGTTTTAAAGCTAAACTTATGAACTCTTCCCTCTGAGGGCCTCCCAGCTTTTCAATATCTGCAGGCCCATATGCAATTGAAAATCTTCATCTTCAAGGGTCTTGGTATTGAAATCCTCTAATTTCTTGATGTTCCTTTCAGTTTCATTTCGTTTTTCGAGGTCCTTTTCTTTTATAGGAACGATCTTTTCTTTTGCCTTCACCATATTATTGTCCACGGTTATGTCCGGCGTGATGCCTTCGGCCTGGATCGACCTTCCCTTCGGGGTAAAATATTTTGCCGTAGTCAACCTCACCGCAGAACCATCGCCAAGTGGAAATATCGTCTGCACGGAGCCCTTCCCGAACGTCTTCGCGCCTACGACTATTGCCCTTTTATAATCCTGTAATGCGCCTGCAACGATCTCGGAGGCGCTCGCGCTGCCTTCGTTGACCAGCACTACGAGAGGGCCGAGGTAATCGCCGTTTTTGCTTTTTGCATAGAATTTTATCTTATTTGCTTCTTTCTGCCTCCCCTCTATCGAAACGATTATGTCATCTGAAAGAAATTTATCGGATACCTCCACGGCCTGTTCCAGGAGTCCGCCGGGGTCATTCCTTAAGTCCAGTATCAGCCCCTTCAAAGGGTTGCCCTTGTTGCTTTTTTCAAGTTCTTTTACCGCATTATCGAGGTCCCTTGCAGTCCTTTCCTGGAACTGTGCAATCCGTACATATCCGTAATTGTCTTCAAGCATTCTGAATTTTACGCTCTTCACGACGATAACGTCGCGGACAACCGTGTACTCCTTGACGCCCGTTGTACCTTCCCTGGCGATCGTCAGATTCACCGGTTTTCCCTTTCCCCCCCGTATCATCTTCACAACGTCCATCAGGCCCATATTCTTCGTCGGCTTTCCATCGATCCGTATGATATGGTCCCCGGATTTTATCCCTGCCTTGTAAGCGGGAGTATCCTCTATGGGCGTTATAACCGTTGGAAAACCGTCCTTTATAGTGATCTCTATGCCAATACCGCCGAATTCCCCCTTTGTCTCGGTCTGCATGTCCTTATACATGTCCGGTGGAAGAAAAGAGGAATGGGGGTCAAGAGATTCAAGGATTCCTTTTATCGCGGCATATATGATATCTTTGTCTTTCGTTTCCTCGACGTAGTTCTTCTTCACCAGATCGATGACATCGGAGAACGTTTTCAAATATTCATAGATCTCCTTGTCGTTTGTCGACGAAATGGTCCGTTTCCCCTGGGCTCCCATATAAAAACCAAGGAGAAAGATCACTACTAAAAAAATGCTTAAGGATAGTTTTGCCTTCCTGCCCATTCAAAGTCCTCCTGTCCTGATAATACTATAATTTTCAAAAACTTTCAATCGCAATCAAAAGGAACGATTGACTATTCCACTAAAAACTGTTGTATTATATCAAATCCTAAAAGGGGGTATATAATGCCTGTATATATCATGCTCAGCACGTTAACGAATGAAGGAAGGAAGACCATTAAGAATAACCCTGAACGCATCAAGGAAGTTGATAAGGAGATCGAAAAAATGGGCGCAAAAGTTATTGCCCAGTATGCGATTCTGGGAATGTACGACTTTCTGAGCATTCTTGAGGCGCCTGACAATGATACCATAGCAAAGGTATCAACCGAGCTTGGGGCACGGGGGACGATACAGTTGATGACCCTCTCGGCAATACCTGTTTACGAATTTGTAGAAAAGATGAGCTGATCCTCTTCACTGGGTCACGCCCAGCAATTCACTTTTATTAAATAATCTATATTCCCCCGGCCTTAGATCGCCCAGTTTCAGATTGCCCACCCTGACCCTCTTTAACTTCAGAACAGGGTGGTTTACTGCATCTCCTATCTTGCGTATCATCCTGTTCTTGCCTTCATCGATGATCACGCTGTACCAGGTATTTTTTATAGAAGACCCGACATATTCAATTGACTTTACCCTATACACATCACCTTCAATGCTGACCCCTTTCTTCATCCCCAGCATTTCATTACCGGTGAGGGCCCCTTTGAACTTTACGTAATATTCCTTCTCCACACCGTGCCTTGGGTGCATTACTCTGTTCGCAAAATCCCCGTCATTTGTAAAGATCATCAGCCCTTCCGAATTATAATCCAGCCTGCCTACCGGAAAGATCTTCGCCCCTATATCAATAAGTTCGCGTGCAACTCTTCTCTTTCTGACATCGATCAGATCGGAGATATAGCCGACCGGCTTGTAAAGCGCAATATTGACATATGTTGTATCCGGGGCCAGTGTCCGACTATCAAGGACGACTGCATCAACTCCGGGAATCACTATATGCTGCGGCTCAAGGACAACTATCCCGTTTACTTTAACTCTGCCGCTACGTATCAATCCCTCTGATTTTCTCCTTGACGCCTCTCCATGTCTTGCTAAAAATTTCGACAAACGCATTGACATACTAAATACTATGCTTCATTGCGCGATCTTTCAGGAGTAAAAAGAATAATAGATATTTTGTAATAGAAAATTATCAGTCTTTATTTTATCGTTTATCTGTTGTAAACATCAACACTTGATCTCGAGGATGGCCTCAATTGGCCTGCCGCTTTGAAGGCCCTTTTCGATTCTCTGTCGGTTGACGCAGAATAACCTTTGTCAATATAGGACATCCTTTTATCCCAGGCTTCGACTATCCTTTCTTCCCTTGCCCTCTTGCCTGCGATGTATGCTTCCCTTTGTTCAAAGTCTATGTTTTCTTCCAATTTTCTGTATCTTGTGTCCCTGTCCTCCTTATAATCTACAAACTCCCTTTTCCTGTCGGTCTTCCTTATCTCCTTCAAAAAAAACCTGTATTCGTTCGATTCAACATCGCTTAAAGATCCCTGGCCGATGTACAATCTGTCGTTTGTTGCGCTTCCTTGACATAACCCGTTCAGGGGAAACATGAACGCTGCAATAATTAATAAAATGAGATACCTCATCCAGCACCTCCGTTAATCTTTATAAAGATCAATAGCCGCCCCTTTGTCTGTTACCGATGGGACCGACTTCATTACGATAGGCTCTTTGACTGTTTTTCTTAAAACCTTTATATCAATTCTCTCTTTTCCATACGTAGCATCAAGCACCATCTCAATAAATACATTATTTTCATCCTGTAAATCAAGTATAATTTCTTTACTAATTTCCTTCTTTATTTCAAAGATTTCATCTTCGTTTTCAAACAAAATAGGGACAAACGAAACAAGCAGTCTTTTTCTCCCCTTCTCAAATTCCTTTTCGTATAAGAAGCCTTTCTGTATGTCGTCTATCTGTTCCTTGTTTACTTTGACGTTAACGGCGCCCGGGCTGATCCTGTTGAATTTTGATTTGCTGTTTTGAAATTTATATTTAAAATTCAATTCCTTCTCAGATTCATTGCTTGTTATTTCCCTCTGCTCATCCCTGGTGGGGAAATAATCTTTATGATTAAGCTTCATGCTGTATGAAACGAGCTCTCTCTCTTTAAATGGTTTGTATGGAACAACTACTTCAGCGGCAGCGCCTGAATAGTCCTTTGCATTCAACGTCAAGCCCATTACTTTATCGCGCCAGTTCCTGTCTATAATGAGAAACGCTACGTTCAAGGCGTCGCCTCTTATTTGATAAACCCCTGTCAGAACTACATCGAGATTGAATGTCTTCATGCTGTTTTTTAATTTATTGACGGCACCTTCGTTAAATCTGTGAATGTCCCAGTTAAAATAATGGCTTTGATAATTTATATAGTTTTTATAAATATTTTTCGTGACTATCATCCTGCGCTTTTGTTTAAAAGCATACATGAGATCTTCTTTTACCCTTTCTGAGAACACGGTGGTGTTATTGTTTTCATCATATATGTCATTAACATAAATGTTGATATCCTCATAAGGCTTGTATGGTTCGACAATATTGTCCAATAATTTAACAATACCGGTAAACAGATTAGGATCACTCAGCTGAAGTCCTTCCATATAAACGATATTTTTATTTTCAATTTCTTGTTTCATCGCCATGATTTCACATATACTTGACGATTCAAAGGTCTTTTGAACTGCGCATTTTCCTATTGTTTCGGTTAAATAAATATCTGAAGATTTGGTGATTTTCATAATATCGCCCTTGATCACGCCATGGATCTTTCCGAGCGAAATTATCGCCTTATCGCCGTATACGATCTTCAGCTTTTTATCGAGGTTTGTGACTATGTTTCCTTTTATGGACTCCGCGCCGGCAAACTGTATAGATGCAAATGCAAATATGATTGTCGTGAATAGTATTATCTTTTTCATTTAACCCTCTTCTTTATAAAGATTTCTTATTATCCTCGGGGTAATGAATATGAGCAGCTCCGTCTTCGTATCTTTTTGCGTTGTTTTCTTGAACATCCATCCAAAGAGCGGTATATTTTTCAGCAACGGGACGCCGGATTCGCCTTCATTTTCTGCCCTCTCATATATCCCGCCGATCACAGCAGTTTCCCCATCCTTTACATACAACATAGTTTGGGCTTGTTTTTTATCTATCGTAGGAACACCTGCAGAGGTGTTGATAAAATCAGCAGAGTCCTTTTTCGCTATCACATCCAGCTTTATGTATCCGTCCTTTGTTACGGTGGGAGTTACCTCAAGGCCCAGCGTTGCCTCTGCAAATTGCGTCTGGGTGCCGGACTGGGAAACCGTCTGATACGGTATTGATTTGCCCTGCGTTATCGTTGCCTTTTTGTTGTCAGAGGTTATTACTTTGGGACTTGACAGGATCTTTCCTTTTCCGTCAGATTCAAGCGCAGAAAGCTGGACATCAAGCATAAAGGTGTCCGTCACACTCCCGATGAAAATACCGAGGGTGCCGCCGCTCCCCTTGCCGACCGCTGCAGGCAGGTTAACGTTGTAAGGATATTGCGCTGTCCCCCGAAGCCCCACGAGTCCTGTTGTTGCCGTATACGATGCGGCAGCCGATGAAGATCCTGCATCCTTCGCTCCCGTGATCTCTACTGCCTTGCTTCCAAAAATACTGCTCCCCGTATATCTCTGGCCCCACTGTATGCCAAGCTCTTTTGAAAAATCTGAAGATGCCTGCACTATTCTGCAATCGATCTGTATTTGTTCGGGCTTTATGTCGTGTTGTTTTATCACCTTCATAATTGCAGCAACGTTCTCTTTTGTATCTTTAACGATAAGTGCATTATTCCATGGCACCTGCGTAATGGTTCCATATTCAGAAAGAAATCCCTTTCTGGCCCCTGCCGCCCCCGCACCCGCACCGTCTCCCTGCAGCACCTTCACCATCTCTGCCGGATTCGCATAACTGAGGTATATCGTTTCGGTCGACATCTCCTCGCCCTGCTTCAGCTTTTCAAGTCTTGCCCTTTGCGCGGCAGCCTTTTCCTCGCTTTCCTGTTTCCTTACATCAAGAAAGGTCTTGTATGTAGTTACTCTTATCAGGCTTTCTTCTTCTATCTTGGCAAGTTTATAATTCTGTATGACTATATCAAAGGCATCATCCCATGGTACATTATCGAGCTTCATGGTTACCTTAATATCTTTTACATCATCCGAAATCACAATATTTTTTCCAGATACCTCCGTGAGCGCACGCAAAACATTTCTTACGTCTGCGTTAATAAAATCAAATGAGACCCTTGGGGTAACCTTTTTGGATGCCTGAGCGAAGCATAACAAGGGTATGATACAAATGGTAATAAAAATTAATATGATTACTCTTTTACTCATAATGTTCACCCTTTTCATTTTTTGGGGATATCAACAACTATATTTCTGATATCCCCCTTTAATTTGTAACCAAAAATAACCCTGGTATCCTCCACGTCAACAACCCAAAGGTTCTTATTCAGATAGTCATCTTTTTTAAAGATTATTCCCCGGCCCTGCATGTCTTCCATCATTGCAAGCCTTCTTTTATCTGTTCTTAAAATCCCGACAAGCTTCAATTCTTCAAGCTCATATCCAGCATCCTGCGCAACGCCTTTCTTATCCTTGATCAGCTTGCTTTCCCTGCTTCTTTTTGCCTTGATAAGGTTAACAGGCTCAAAGGGGTCTCTCCTGTTCTCCGCTTTGTAAGTGAAATCATTGAGCGAAGGAGCAGACGCCGTTTTCTGTTGCGTCTGTTGCGGCGGCTTTTTTGGCTCCGCCGCATTGATCCAGCCACATTCCATGATAAAGACCAGTACTAACGCAATGAAGCTACTTTTTAGGAGGTTGCGCACTTTTTTCATCCTTTTTCGGAGGAGCTTTCGGCGCCTCTTTTAAATATACATATGCCCTGGCCGTACAGACACCTTCAATGGACGTCTTTGTCATCGGGCCTGTCCCCACAAGGCTGAAGCTTGTTATATTAATGATCCGCTCGAGCCTTCTTATGCCGTCGAAAAAATAGGCAACGTTGTGATAAGGGCCGGAGAATTTTATCTCAAAGGGCAGCTCAGCATAAAAATCTTTATTCTGCAATTGCTTCGGCTCAAAAAACTTAAGCTTCAGCCTTGTCTCTTCGCCAACATTTGTAACATTCCGGAGCAGGTTCGGTATATCTTTTGTTTCAGGCAACTGCCTGAGCATGCCCCTGAGCATTTCCTGTAGCTGTGCGTATTCTTTTCTGTACTTTTCCATATTGTTTTTAATGGTTACCAACCGATCGAGATCTTTTTTCAAGGTTTGATATTCCGAGATAAGCTTATTTTTGGTCTCGAACTGAGGGGTGAGGATAAAATGAAATATCAGCCCGAAGACCACAATGTTCAGCACCAGTATGATGATAAGCTTATAAATCTTGGGGATTCTGATTATTTTTTTTCCGATAGATTTCGGATCGATTCCTATTTTCATAATGAAATATTTCCCAGTATTGTAAATTTTTTCAATATAAGCCCTTCCTCATTCACATCCTGGACGTTTTTCAGCTCAACATTTTTGATATAGGGAATCTTTGAGATACTGTCAACGAAATCAGAGACTGATTCAGACCCCAGGGAACGGCCTTCAAGCTCGAACTTGTTGTCGGTTTTTTTAAAGCTTTTCAGCCAAACGCTTTCCTGAATGGAGGATGTAAGATCATACAAGGTCCTTGCCGCCAGCACCCTCCCGTCTTTGACCTTATTGATAGCCGTTATCCTTCTCTGTATCTCCTTCTTCTCTCTTTCCATGGCGATATATTCATTATAAATACCTTGCAGACTCGCTATATCTTTTTTAGTCTTTTCAATAAGGTTCTTATAGTGCGCTATGTCCTGTGTGTTCTTATAGTAAATTCCCCCTGCGATCCCCATAGTAATAATAAATACGAAAATCAAAAGATAGATATCGTACCGTAAGGCGCTTGGCTTGATCCTCTTGCTTCTGGGCAATAAATTGATCTTTATCATGTTAAATCAGTCACCCTCGTTGATAGATATAACGGCACCACCATGAACTCTTTGAATTCGTCATGCATGTGGATCTTGCTTTCGTCCTCTTTCAGAATAAGGAATGGATTAATGACTTCAACCGCTACACCGGTATCTTCCGTTATCTTCTCTTTTAAGCCCTGTACCAGTGAAGAACCGCCGGTCAGATAGACCATTTCGATCGATTCTTTCGGCTTTGTCGCCAGATAGAACTTGACTGTCTTGCTGATCTCCGATGCTATATTGAAGATAAAATCTTCAAAGAGATAGAGCACGTCGCTGTCGCCGGCTATCTTCTTCTCTTCCGCTTCTTTAAAGGGCAGCCTGGTGGTCTTCTCTATCTGGTTGGTAAGATATTTGCCGCCCATCAGTATCTCTCTGGTGAACTCGATGTTTTCACCTTTCAAGATGGCGATATTGGTTACCGATGCTCCTATATCGACGGCAACGACAGAAAAATCTTTCGGGCTGTATAGCTGTTCTATAAGGTTTGTGACGGTAAAAATATCGACATCCAGTATCTGCAAATGCATTCCTGCCATATTAAAGGCAGCCATATAGCCGTCTACGATCTCCTTTTTCGCCGCGACGATCTGCACGTTCATCATGTTTTCTTTTTCCGGATCCACACCCATCACGTAATGGCTATAATAAATATCCTTCAACGGGAAGGGTATAACATTTTCAACTTCCGTATCGATCATCTTCTCAAGCGCTCCTTCTTCGAGAAAAGGCGTGGTAATCTTTTTTGTAATGACCGAATAGCTCGACAGGGCGCAGGCAACGTTTTTGCTTTTTATCTTATTGTCTGAAAATATCTGCCGCAGTTCCTGTGCAACAAAATCGAGATCTACAATATGCCCGTCGCTCAGAAGGTCCTGCTCGTATGTTTTCCTGATTATATTCTGGAGCGTCAGTACGTTTTTAATATTTTTTAATGTGCACACCTTTATCGACGTCGTGCCGATGTCAACGCCAACAAGCTCATCCATCTGCCTGAAACTGAAGGCGCTGAAAAAAGAAGGCTTTTTAATAAGCGGAGACTTCTTTTTTTTTGCCTTGGCCTTTTTCCCCTTGCCGGCAGGCTCTCCCTCTGCCTGTTCCACCTGGACTTCCTGCGGTGCATCCTGCGGCACAGGGCCTCCTCCCACCTCATTTTCTCTGTTTTCTTTTATAACGTCATTATCAGCCGTCATGAATTTTCCCATACCGTTCTTAGCTTGTTTGACACATCTTCCGGCAAGTAAAGGCAAGCGCTTTCCATATGCAGCTTATCAAAATAATTAGAATCGGCGGCATTTACCGGCGGCAGGAACCTCCTTGCCACAATCCTTGCATTGGCCCGGAAATAATCTTCACCTTCTATGCCGGAAAACACCGACAGGTTGAATCCCGATACATTTTCCTGCTTAAAGTATATTAACACCTTTTTAAGCCCTGTGCAGAAATCTCTTATATCTGCCGCAGTCAGTTCAAAGAACGAACTCTTTTCAAAGATACATCCAATGTCGCCATTCCCTCTCGGCGCAAAAGGAACATACCAGCGTGCGCTGCCCAGTGCTTTTATGAAACGTTCATTCAGGTTCATCTCTTCTTTGATCAGTTCTTCCCAATATACCTGCTTCGTCTCGTTATGATATCCTTCGCTCTTTCGCACCATCATGCCATGGTAATTCGTAGGATATTCACCGGCTATTGCCTGTATATGGGGATGCAGGATGCTGCTTCCCGACATGGGCATATAATTACAATTGATAGAGAAATATCTGACGTCTTTATCTTTTTCTCTGATGATCTTCAGCACATGGATCAGCGCGCTTAATCCGTTGTAGATGTAGTCATCTTCTATGAGACCATCTACATTGATGAAATGCTCCTTGCAAACAATCGCGACAAGGCAGTATTTGTCAAAGGTTAGAATATTGGGTATAACGGTAACATCTCCCGCTGTATAGCGCTCGAAGCCAAAGACATCTTTATCAAACTTCGATGTCATATCCTTTATATTTTCAGGGCAGAATGGACACCGGACATTAAGCGAAGTTTTAATCGTTTCATCAAAATCATATTTTTCGAACTTTCTTGCTGGAAAATGGACAATCCGTGATGTTATCTGCGTCAAGGGATCCCATCTGATCTCCACCATGCCCTCCCTTAATGCAAACTGGTTAAAAGGATTCAAATAAACATTTTTCTGAATTATTTTTTTGAACTCTATCACCTTGACATATCTAACAGAAATGTAAATTTTTGTCAACATTTTTTTTTGCACTTAGCATCAATATGCGCCTTTTCCACTTAAGATTGCTCTAAAAGTACTTAATAATATTACACTATCTAACCACAAAGACCAGTTCAGCATATACAGATAATCCAGTTTAACCCGTCGTTTATAATCGACGTCGCTACGCCCGCTTACCTGCCAGAGGCCGGTAATTCCGGGCCTGATGTTCTCATAGATCTCTTTGTATTCCTGGTAAAACCTCTCAACCGCCTCACGTGAATCCGGCCTTGGCCCGACTATCGACATGGTGCCCGCTAAAACATTCAATAATTGCGGGAGTTCGTCGATCGAGGTTCTTCTTAAGAGCTTTCCTATCCTTGTTACCCGCGGATCCTCTTCGATCTTGTTTCTCTCTTCCAACTCCCTGAGCGACTCCGGGTTTTTCTCTAAATATCTCTTCAAGGTCTCTTCGCTATCTACGTGCATCGTTCTGAACTTGATCATTGCAAACTCCGAAAGATTTTTCCCGCAGCGTTTATGCCTGAAAAAGACAGGGCCTCTCGAATCTATTTTGATTATAACAGCTACAGCGAAAAAGACCGGCATAAAGAGCACTAAAGCACAGCATGAAAGAACTATATCAAAAACCCTTTTAAGGAAAATCCTGTTGGGGGATAAAAGCCCGTTTGTGGTTGTGATCAATGCCATGCTCTTGCTGATATAAGTTTTTATCTCTGTGTTCATGAACGACAGGCCGGTCGCATCGGATACAATGATAAGATCTTTATAATTCGGCTTCAGTTTCCGTATCGTCTTTTCATCTGCATATTCGATCGGTATGAAACAGGCGTCTGCGTGATTCTCTTGGTCTGCAATGTCACGTGCAGCAACAATTGTATATCCGGAATACCATTCATCATCCAGCAAATTCCTCAATGCCCTGTCATCGGAACGGCCTTCCCCTGCGTAAAGAACGGCTTCTCTGCGAGCTCCTATAACTTTGTAGAGTATAAACCTCACGAAAATCCTGAAGAACGATGCAACAAAAACCATATAAACAAAACTTAGGGTTACAACGATCCTTGAAACTGTCTCGGTCTCTTTCTGGAGCGAGAAGACAACCCATACAACTAAAAACGACATGAAGAGGCTTTTCAATACGTGGAAAAATTCATCCCAAAGGGTTATCAGAATACCATACCCGCGGTGATACATGATCATTACAACAACCACCAGGGGAATCCACCACTTGTTCAAATACAGTTCTATGCCGTGGCTCAGCGGTATCAATGCAAGGACAGTGCCGAGCCAGACCCTCGTATAAAAAGCAAAGATAATCGACAGGTATACGGATGCTATATCTGATGCAACGAATACTACAGTATGAAGACGTCTTCCTGCTGTCATATTCTTCCTTGCGGAAACGCTGCGGGGACTTTTTCGCAGTGGAGCCCCAGGTGATACCCGGAGTATTTACAGATCGCCTCACACAGGGCATACAATATCCACGGGTACTTCTTTTCCCGCAGCAAATATCTCAGTAGCTGCCGGAGGTAGGCCCTGCCCTCTTTGCCCGATTCGGCATATTGCAGGAACCACGGCTGTTTTTTGAAAGAAACCCCCGCGCAACGATATCTCTTGAATTGTTCGGCAAGAGAATAGTTGTGGGAATGGATCACCTTCGCTTCCGGCACGTAGGCGATCCTGTAGCCATTTGTGATCAGCCTGGCCGCGTAGATCATATCCTCGAACATTACAATATTTTCAGGGAACATGCCCAGCTTTTCAAATTCCTGCCTCCTGATCGCCGAAAAAACATTGCTGAAAAAAAATGTCTTTATGCCCATCTCGGGGACATTTTCCAATCCTTTTACCGCCGATCTTTCAGGATAATTGAAGCGCCTCGCGAACTGCTCGGTCGGTTTCGCGTCCTCCCTCGGGATCTGCCTGCCGTATGATGCGGCAACGTTGTCCTGCGTGAGCGGCTCCAGGAGCTTTTCGATGCAGTGCTCATCGTGCGGCAACGCGTCCTGCGTGAAAAAGACAACAACATCGCCATGAGATTGCATGATCGCCAGATTCCTCGCTCCCCCGTGATTGAACAGGGCCTTTTCAATCGATATTACCCTTGCCCCATAAGACCGGGCGGCCTCCGGGGTACCGTCTGTAGATGAGGAGTCGACAACTACCAGTTCGCACTTCACCGTTTGTCCCTTTATCGCTGAGAAAAAACCGTGGATCGCCTCTCCGGCATTATATGTGGGGAGTATCACGCTAACCATAAAGCATCTTCTTCGTTTTCGACTTAATGAAGCCCCTCTCACACAACGGTGTCATTATGCCCTTTAAATAGCTGCTTGTGACCTTCCGTTGCTTTAAGATCAATGACCTCTTTTTCATCATGCCGGGCAACATCCTTATCACATCTTTTTTAGCACGCATGTACAATTTCAATTTCTTATATTTTAAAACAAAATAGATAAATTCAGCGATGATACTTATCACAAGTTGAGGAAAACATCTCAGGAAGGTTCCGGCCGGGACATTTTTGACCCTCACAAGGTCCCTGTTCCTTATTGTATAATATACGGCCGTATCGCTCATATTGCCTATCGATGATCTTACTTTATGATAGACAACGGCCTCGGGCACATAGAGGACCTTCCATCCTGCAAGCTGCGCCCTGAAATTGAGGTCCGTATCTTCATGTATGAGAAAAAAATCCTCATCAAAGAAACCTGTCTCTTCGATCATCTTCCTTCTGTACAGCGCTGCGCATGCGCAGGCTCCGAATACATATTCCCCCTTGCCGTACCTCTCGGGCGATTCTCCTTCTCCCCTCTTAAAACCTTGCAGGGAGCTGGAAAATCCGTCGCCGGCGCTATCTATGACATTTGATCCGAAGCTGATGATCCTGGAGGCGCATATCCCTGACCCTTCCTGTGCATCCATCGTCTCAACGAGGCTCTGCAGCCATAACGGGTCAGCAACGGCATCGGCGTTTAAAAGCGCAACGTATTCCCCGCCGGCATGCCTTAAGCCTTCCAGGTTGCCTCCCGCGAAACCGGTATTTACGTTGCAGCGTATAATTTTGCTGCCAGGCAATAGGTCATTAAGAATAGGTATCGTATTGTCCTGCGAGCCATTATCGACCACTACGACCTCACAGTCGCTGCATGATTGCTGCTGAAGGCTTAATATCGCTTCACGGATCGTTGCTTCTGCATTATATGCTACAAGAATAACGCTCACCCGCATCGATCGCCATACCCGTCTGCATCCTTTAGTGCGTATTCGCTGCCTGCCAGCTCATTCTCAATATCCTGGAACATCTTTACGACCTGCCTTTTGAAGACATCAAAATTGAAACGGTGGCTTCGCTCGTAAGCCCTTGCCGCGATCTCCTTCCTCTTATCAGGGTCAAGGACAACCTCCATGGTATAGGACTGCAGTTCTTCCGGTGTGCTGAACCTGTACCCGCTGACCCCGTGCTCGACGATCTCCTTCTGCCCTCCTCCGTCTATTACCACCGGCACACAGTAGTTTTGCATCGCTTCAACAGTCGTCATTCCAAAATGCTCAACTAAGTGCGGGTCGCTTTCACCCAGGCCGCATGCATGCCAGAAAATCGCGGCGTCTCTATACAGCGTCATTAATTCTTCGTACCCGACATCAGGTCTCAGCTCTATATTATATGGCTGCGACCGCACAACCCCCTCTACCTTTTTGAAATAGGGGTTTTCTGGAAAATTCCCGCCTGCAACGATGAATTTCCATTCTTTCCTTATGTCCTCATATTCTTCCGCAAGGCGTGTAAATGCCCGGATCATCTCCAGCTGTTTCTTACTCCCCCCGACCTCAAACCTTGCCGCCGACAGGATAATTTTTTTCTTTGTCGACGGGCTGCTTTTGCCGTTATACATATCAACAGGAGGGTATAAAAAATGCGTCGGATCCATACCCCACCTCTTTTTTATCCATGATGCTGTGTACTCTCCGTTGCTCACAAGGTAATCATACCGGTCGGCATAAAAGAACCTGCCTTGCTTCGTGTCCGGGAAATGGCAGATAAATAATGACAGGGTAGAGAGGGGCTCCACCTTGCTTAACATGTTGGCGTTTATAAATACGTCATAATTGATGCTTTCTTTGCTGATCACATCGAAAGGATTGTTATATTCGAACATCGCCATGCTTTCGTTGATAAAATATTCATCGAGCTTCTCATAAAAAGGGATCTTTATGACTTTTAATCTGCATTTTGACAGGTCGATATTGAACCAGCTCTTATACTGATCGATCCCGACATCCTTGTTGGCGATATATGTAACATCATATTTGTCCTGCAAGGTCTCCGCCATCTTTGCCACGTACCTCTGACCGCCGCCGGGAAAATGGAAGGCATGATCATAGATCCCGATGCTCATTTTCCTCAACCCGAGAAGAAGCTCGGCCTGTGAAAAAAAATGGTAGGTTTTCACCGGACCATAGATCGAAAGGACATCCTGTTTTAATGTGTTTATGGTCTCCGTGGCATTTTCAATCCCACGACATTCGATCAGTTTTTTTATTGCACCCAGGAGCGCTTCGCAGAGAAATTGATGCTCTCCGGTCCTATAAAAGTGCGATGATCGGATACTCCCGGAAAGGTTTTGCGGGAAATGTTTTGCAAGGCACAGGAACCTGTTTCTGGTGCACAGGTAATCACAGAGCTCGGAGGAGGAGGACCCATGGAATTTATGAAGCACAACGCTGAACGGGGAATAGAGGATCTTCCATCCTTTCGATCTGCAGCGGAGGCTGTAATCTATATCCTCGAAGAACATGATAAAATCTTCGTCAAAGTCTCCCACCTCCTGCAAACAGGCCCTCCTGATCATTGCCGACCCACCGGTGAAATATTCTATCTCAGCTACATTCCCGTATTGCCCTTTGTCCTTTTCTCCAAACCCCTTATCCCGGAAATAAAAGTCTTCAACCTCTTCCACTCCCACGCTGTTTATCGTCTCTCTGTCGAAAAAAATGATCTTGCTCTGGACGACCCCTACCCTGTCGTCTTCTTCCATCACTTTGTAAAGACCCATGAGCCAGTTCTTTTCCACGATAGTGTCATTATTGAGCAGCACAATATAGTCGCCTTTTGAACGCTCTATTCCGAGATTGATCGCCCCGACATAGCTGTTGACATCATTTCTTAACACCGTCACTTCCGGGTACTGCGAATACAAAAGCTCTGTCGATCCATCTTGCGAGAGATTATCGACAACTGTTATCTCTGCTGCAAATCCATTTCTGTCCATATCGCGCAAAGATTGCAAGCAGGGCTTCAGAAATTCTTTTCCGTCACGGTTGACGATGATCACCGAGAACGACTGCGTCGTCGAGATCACGGCCTTATTTCCTTCATAATATCTGCTTTAATTTCCTCAAAAAACTTCTGCTCTTGTGCGCGCTCAGCCGCCGTCTCCATGTTGCGAACTACCTTCTTTTCTGTAAATCTGTTCTCCAGTGCAGATCGTGTAAGCCTGCATCTTCTGCCCTTAAAGGACACGGCTACGGCTGTGTTGACCATCCCGTAGACGACCCTTCTCGCCAGCTTCCCTACGAATGCCGGGAACCCTTCGTTCCTGATGATCTTAGCTGCCTTCTTTATCTTGTTTGTTATCTTTATAAGGTGTGTTTTACTCATTTAACTATGGATCTCTTTATCATCCTTAACGGGTCCAGCAACAATTTCCCCAGTGCGTAATCTTTTGATCGCCTGATAGCATCATAGTCCTTCTTCAAACGCTGGTTTTCACGGTAAAGGCTGACAGGATCGGGGAATTCCCTGCTGTATATCTGAAGGTGGTTCAGGTAGATCTGCCGAAACAGAAATTGCCTTTCCTCATCCTCCATATTGTGGATCATGGAATCTTTCCGTACACGATAGAAAAAATGGACGTCAGGCAGCTTATGCACTGACCTGCCCATCTCGATCAGAGAAAGCCAGAGATCCCAGTCCTCATAGCCGTAAAGCATATTAGGATTATATCCGCCTGCGGCTTCCCAATCCTGTTTTCTGAAAAAGGCGCTGCAGAATATCTGGTTCTCTATAAGCTCCTGCCGAAGGCTATATTTGTGCAAATTCCATCGTCCGGTCTTTTCGCCAAACATATCCGCTTCACAATATACAATGCCGACATTTTTATCATTGTCCAGTATTTTAACTGCTTCCTCCGCATACCTGCTGCCTATCTTATCATCAGCGTCAAGTGGCAGAATATATTCGCCATGAGACTCTTTAATGCCTGCATTTCTGGCTGCAGCAAGGCCCTGATGGGGGATTGTAAGAACCGTTCTCTTTTGTTCTGAGTACCCGGCAAGCAGCCGGTTCGTCGATTCATCGGTTGAGCCGTCATTGACGATAATGATCTCGATGTCTTGAAGCGTCTGGCCTAAGGCGCTTTCAACGGCCTCATCGACATATTCTCCGTGATTAAAGCAGGGTATAATAACCGAGATTTTTGCCATCTATAGATTTTAACAAAACCGGCCGAAGCATGTAAAGCCACTTTTGTTCTTCAAGGCAATAAAAAAACCAAATACCGATAGATAGTTACAAGCATTTCCAAGATAGAAAGGCTCAAGATGACGGTCACTATAGACGATAGTTAAAGCTTTGTGATAGGATAAATATTTGAACCCATCGGTATTCGGAGGCAAGGATTCTTAGTATGCAGTCTAAAGAAAGCATCATTGAACCGCCCAAAAAATTTATTCATATTGAGTGGAGAGAATTTTGGGCTTATCGCGACCTGTTCCTGGTCATGGCATGGCGTGATATCTCGGTACGATACAAACAGACCTTGCTGGGAGTGCTTTGGATTATACTCCAGCCGGTGATGACCATGGCGGTCTTTACCTTCATTTTTAACCGTATGGCCGGCATTGAGAGTGGTGACGGGACACCCTATCCTATTTTTCTCTATACCGGTCTTTTGCTCTGGCAGTATTTTTCATCCACAGTCAACAATTCTGCCCAATCCATGGTAGCAAACGCGAGCCTTATCCAGAAGGTCTATTTTCCACGACTGATCATACCAGCCACGAGCGTTACAACGGCATTTGTCGATCTCGCGGTTTCATCTGCCATTCTCGTGGTAATGATGGCGTATTATGGTTTTATGCCGCAATTGGTCGGGGTTGCGATCATTCCTCTCCTGTTATTGATCGTGACATTTACTGCCTTAGGCATCGGTCTTTTTCTTGCTTCGTTGAATGTCAAGTATCGGGATGTGCGGTACGCGCTTCCATTTTTTATCAATATAGGCTTCTATGTAACCCCCGTCATCTATCCAGCCGCAATGCTGGACAAATATCCCGTAGTAAAAACGCTGTTTCTTTGTCTGAACCCAATGGCAAGCGTCATCAACGGTGCCCGGACCGGATTGCTCGGAAGATCAACGATAGAATGGGATACGCTTGCCGTTTCTCTCTTTGTCAGTATCATCTATTTCCTGTTCGGACTATTCTATTTCAGACGGACAGAATCTTATTTCGCCGATATCGCATGAAGGGTCAATAGGATGAAGCCGATCATAGAGATCAAAAATATAGGGAAAAAATACAAGATCGGAGTCCATCGGGGCTACCTGAGCTTGCGCGAACAATTAGCGTCAAAGACCGCGCATGCGATTAAATCCCTTACGCGAGGAAATAAGAACAATGACAAGGAGAACGATGAATTTTGGGCGCTGAGAGATGTAAGCTTCAATGTAAATGAAGGGGAGACTATAGGCATTATCGGCCGAAACGGTGCGGGCAAAAGCACCCTGCTTAAGATCCTATCGAAAATTACGCCGCCTACAACCGGAAAAATAGCGCTTCGAGGGAGAGTGGCAAGCCTCCTGGAAGTCGGGACCGGATTTCATCCTGAACTGACAGGAAGAGAGAACATCTATCTCAACGGCACAATCCTCGGCATGACGAGGGCAGAGATCAGCAAAAAATTCGACGAGATTGTGGCCTTTTCAGAGATCGAAAAGTTCCTTGATACGCCGGTCAAGCGATACTCGAGCGGAATGTATGTGCGCCTGGCCTTTGCGGTAGCCGCCCACCTCGAGCCGGAAATACTCCTGGTCGATGAAGTGCTGGCCGTTGGGGATGCGGAGTTCCAGAAGAAATGTCTTGGGAAGATGGGAGATGTTGCGCAGGAAGGACGGACGGTTCTCTTCGTTAGCCACAACATGGGGGCAATAAGGCAATTATGCAACTCTGGAATTTTACTTACTGAAGGAAAAATTGCCGCTCTGGGCAAAACCGACATTGTGGTCGATGCCTACCTGCAAACTATAGCGACATCACACCCGACGGACGGAGGAGTGATCGCGTCAAACGACAAATTCGGCATAGCCCTGAAAAAGGTCGACCTTCTTAACAATAAGGGAGTTGAATCTCCCGTCTTGCAGGCCGGGGCGGCCGGTTTCATCTGCCTTGTCCTTGAGACAACCTCCCCGCAAAAAAACCTGCTTGTTTCGATCGCTGTCAACACCCTTAACGACACTAGGGTTTGCATTCTCCATACCGGGATATCCGACAACCGCGGCGTTGACCTGCAGCCTCCTGCGGCACGGTTGCTCTGTCATTTGCCGAAGGTACCTTTTCTTCCAGGGAAATACAGGCTGCATATCAAGATAGCCGAAGCAAACGGCGATACTATATTCAACGTGCCTTATGCCACAGAGATCGCTGTTGAGGGGGGGGATTTCTTTGGCACCGGGAAACTGCCCGATGTTACTTGGGCAGGGGTTGCCCTGGTGGAGCATACATGGCAGGTCACGTAAATGTCTCTTAGAATAGCTTATTACGGCAATTGCTGGATGACCAATCTTGGGGAAGCCTTCATTGACATAGGGGCCATGGAGCTTCTGAAGCAAGCGCTGCCGGAAAGCGATATTATTTTTGTTACGCCAATGTCGCACTATTATAATAATGCCATGCGCCTGCAATCCCGGAAAACATTCACGTCCAAAGAAAATTGTTTTCGCAACGCAGCGCATCTGGGTCTCTATATAAAATCGGACCTGTTTGTCATGAGCGGGATGTTTGCAACCGAAGAATTTTTGCGTACAGGCAGCGCACTATACTGGGTCAACGATTTTTTGAAATCCCATCCTGATATGAAAGTTCTCTTCATGGGGATTGGCGCCCAGCAGTATAACCAAAAAGAGGTAAAAGCATTCTTCGAATACATAGAGGCAAACGTCAATCTTGCAGGTTTCATATCGCGCGATAACGAAACGTATGCATTGTATAAAGACCTGCTGCCAAACTGCCATCCCGGGATAGATTGCGCCTTCTTCGTAAGCGATGTTTATAACCCGTGCGGCTTTTCCTCAAAAGACTATATCGTTTCAACCTTTAACAACATGCCCGAGCCTGATAGCTTACGGTCCTCGAAGGATGACATCATACGGCCGCAACACATGTTCTATACAGCAAAATATAACGAAGACATAAAGAACATATTCATCTCTGACACTCCATACGATTATCTTTCACTATATGCAAACGCCAAAGAGGTGCATACCGACCTCGTTCATGCAACAATTGTGAGCCTGGCTTATGACATAAAGGTCAAATACTACCACGACTCCAGAAGATCGTCGGCCTTTGCGGCTGCCGGAGCGACCACTGACGGCCGAGGATATCTTCACGTGTCCAGGGAGGTTCTTAAAGATAGAAAATGCCGCATGAAAGATACGGTTCGCAAATTACTATACCCCTGAAATAAGGAACCTATGCTATTTGATCCCGAAGCCCTTCACAATAAAACACGTTTTCTTGACGCCATACTCAAGGAACCGGACATGCTCGAAAGGGTGATCTCCCGTCATGTCAGGAAACCGTTCAGGCATATTCTGCTCCCCCGCGTCTGGGAGCCGGGCGGAGGAGCGACGCTTTTCCGAATCGAATCCGAAGAAGGACCGGCGCTGCTGAAAGTCAAGTACCGGAGCGTCAGCGTCGAAAGCCGCCTAGAGAGCGAGCCGGGTTTCCTGCACATGCCTTCCCTGCAGAATGAACACGATATTCTGAGCCGCCTGTCCGGCGAGTCCTTCGCGCGGACAGCATTCTTTGATGAGGAGGGACCGTTCCAGTTCCTCGCTCTCGAATGGCTCGAGCCGTTCCACGCTGCCGTCAAAACCATGCCCGCCATCGAGCTTCTCGGCGCATGGCAGAAGATCGTTGATGCTGTCAGGACGCTCTATGACATGGGCATCGTCCATACCGATATCCATGAGCAGAACATCTGCTTCAGGAACGGCATGCCGGTGCTGGTCGATTTTGAAGAGGCAAGATCGTTGCGACAGGACGTCGCATTCGAAGATTCGCTTGATGTGGCGGGCGTGAACAAGTACGGCTCAGTCGGGGAATTCCCTGCAGACCAAGGATCTATAGGCGGCCTCACCTGCCTTCGAAGACTGCGCCAGGTCTTCAAGTCTCTGGTACGGGAACAATTGCCCAGGCTCATTGAAGAGGCCAATTTTGACAATGCATGCCCTTATAACCTCGATGAGCTTCAGGAGCCGGATCAGCGGATATATCAATCGCTCGATTTCCCTGACCTTCAGGTCGAGGGCCAGCGTCCGAAGCGGGACCTGAGGCAGCTTCTCTTCGGATACCTGCTCTGCAAATCCGCCCGCAAAGATGGAATGGCATCACATATAGACCTGGGAAGCAACCTGGGGGTCTTCTGCTTTGAGGCAGTCAGTTATCCATTCGTCGATCTTTCTTTGGGGCTGGAAGCCTTCCAGAGATACGTGGATATCGCAAATGCACTGTTGTTCCTCTACGACCTCTCAAGGACGCGGTTCGCCGCCTTTATATGCGGGGAAGACAGCATCCTGGATGAAGCAAGACGCGCTGACCTCGTCACGATGTTTTCCGTCTATCACCACATCGCACAAAGAGATGTCTTTCTCGCGGAGCTGAAAAGGCTGGGAGCGAAATACCTGCTCGCTGAATTTGCCACCCAGGACAGGTATTATCCTCAACGAGGGAACCTGCAGCGCGAGCTGGACCATATTCAAAAAGAGGCAGGATACAAGAAGCGCCACCTCCTTGCCGTATCAGAAGACTACCAGAGGCCGATCGTTCTGTTCACGGATGAGAGATTGACATTCTTCGACCGCCTGTTCATCGGGATCTCAAATTCAGGCTTGCGCCCGATCGGTTGGATCATGTTGTCCTTTCTCCGGCAGGTCACCGTCTTTCGTACGAGGCACAAACGGCATGAGTAGCGTCTCGGGATATTTAAGGCGCATTCATTCATTTCTCAAGGCTTGCGCAAGGGCCGACAATCAATCAGGAGGCGCGCCTCATCCTCCTTCCGCGTTGTTCTATGGCGCCCTCAAGTGGATCGATATTAATACGGTCGCGGACACAGGCATTCCTGTCTCAAACGTCTCGCAAAAGCCCTACCCGGAGGTGACCGGGTACTGTATACCCACGCTTTTAAATTTCGGCCGAACTGCATTGGCCCTCCGTTTCGCACGCTGGCTTATATCCGTACAGAGGGTGGACGGCTCCTGGGCAGACCCTTCCGGTGAAGCGCCCTATACCTTTGACAGCGGCCAGGTCCTCAAAGGTCTCCTCGCAATCCTGCCCCGGCTGCCTGAAGCAGAAGATGCGATCCGCCGCGGGTGCGAGTGGATGCTGACGCAGATAAAGCCTGACGGCCGGATCACAACGCCTGACAGGGGCAGCTGGGCATTGCCCGGCGGAGGGAAAGTGAGCGACGACATCCATCTTTATGTGCTCGAAGCGCTGCGCGGCGCAGGTGCGCACTTCAATGAGCCCCGCTATTTTGAGGCCGTGGAGCGTGCCCTGGCCTATTACTCCGCTTCTCCAGGGCTGGTCCGCTTCGACACCCTATCCCACTTCCATGCCTATGTGATTGAGGCGCTTGTCGACCTTGGCTTCAGGGACTTAGCATTACAGGGCATGGGCGAGGTGGAGCGCTTTCAGAAAAAGGACGGCTCCATACCCGCCTACCCCGATGTAAGCTGGGCATGTTCCACAGGCATAGCGCAGTATGCCACCATCTGGTACAAGCTCGGCAATAGAGAACCTGCCGAAAAGGCGCTCGCTTATCTGAGCAGGATACAGAACCAATCAGGCGGGTTTTACGGCAGCTATGGACCCGGCGCGAACTACTTTCCCGATGAAGAGATAAGCTGGGCAGTAAAATTCTCTCTCGACGCCTATTACTGGCATATCCGCACTGCCTTCGATGCACAAGTCGGATCTTTCCCTGACACCATCGAGAAAGGTGACGGACGTTTCCAGGCCGTATTGAGGGGCCTCGGCGATCTTTCCGGCTTTCGTGTCCTGGATGCCGGCTGCGGAAAGGGGCGTTTTGCGCGGGCGCTCCTCGACAGTTATCCGTCGGCCGACATGTGGGGCGTTGACATCTCGGATGCAATGCTTCGTCATGTGCCGCCCGGGATCAAAACAAAACAGGGCAGCCTCCTGAATCTGCCATTCGGCGATAGCTGCTTTGATCGCGTCTACTGTGTAGAAGCTCTTGAGCACGCAATCGATCCCTCCGCGTCCGTCTCAGAACTTTGCCGCGTTGTAAGGCCCGGCGGCCGCATCGTTATTGTGGACAAGAACATACAGTGCAAGGGGGTCCTTGAAATCGAAGAGTGGGAACAATGGTTCGAACAGGGTGAGATCTCGATATTGCTGGGCAGATATTGTCGCGACGTGCGGTCTGAATGTATTCATTATGGAGAAAAACCTGAACCGGACGGCCTGTTTATCGTCTGGCAGGGCACTAGGACATCACATGAATGAGACACCGAAGATATCGATAGTCTTACCTACATACAACGGCACACGGTTCCTTCGTGAATCCATTGCAAGCTGCCTGAATCAATCCTACGGGAATATCGAACTGATCATCGTAGACGACTGCTCCACCGAGGACATCTCGCTCATCACGTGCAAGTTCAACGATCCGAGGATGCGGATCATCAGAAACGAGGTTAACCTGGGCCTCCCCGGCGCATTGAACGAAGGATTTAAGGTTGCCTCCGGCGATTATCTGACATGGACCTCCGACGACAACTATTACGAACGGGATGCCATCAGGACAATGTTTGAAAAGCTCGATAAAAATCCTCATATCGATTTTGTTTATTGCAATTATACGTTCATCGACAACGATGGCCGCGTGGGTGAATCGATCCGGACAGGAGTACCGGGTGAGCTGGATTCGTCTAACTGCATAGGCCCCTGCTTTTTATACAGGAGAAGGGTTTACGAGGTTGTGGGCGATTACGACCGGAATTGCTCTTTAGCCGAGGACTACGATTATTGGCTAAGGGTAAGAAAAAGATTTTCTATGGAAAAGATCGACGAAGATCTCTATTTCTTCAGGCTCCACGGATCGTCCCTTACGGAAAGGTACAGGGATACGGATTATCTGCGCAAACAGGTCGAACTGGTGCGGAAAAAGAACCTCTCAATAGCAGCGTATTACTTCTTAAGGAGCAGAGAATCTTTTTCCTCGGGCAACAACAGGGAATCCTTCAAATTCGCATTTCTGTCAGTTGTGTTCAATCCTTTCAACGGCCATGCCTGGGGAATAATGGTCAGAGCCCTTTACAGAAAACTCCGAAAAGTGCTTGCCTGACCTTTAGGAAGGACGTAGGACGAAATGAAAGGAGACCATGCAAGCCAAGGAAGTTATCAACGTCCCTGACCTGCCTTGTCTTGCAGGTATTTGATCAACGACTCTTTTGATATAATCTCGCGCGCCTTGGCGCTCGTGATGGTATATTTTTCGCTTTGTGCGTCTTTAAGGTTTGTCTGCGCTACAGACAATGCACGGGCTTCATGGCCTTGCTTAAAATAGATCTCCGCTTCAATATCCCTTATCCTGTAAACATATAAACCGTTGGGGTTCTTTGAGGCAGCATACTTGTTCAAATAAGGGTCGATCCTGTGCGTCCAGAAAAGCGCCCTGTGCAGGTCGTTAACGGACATGTAATAGTTCGTTATCTGAAAAATGTAATATGCCGACGACGGGTAATATGAATAGGCCTTGAGCAGATATTCCTCTGCCTTCTTTGTGTCACCGAGCAGTGCATATGCTTTCCCGGCCACCAAAAAAAGCTCCGAGTCTTTGTCCCCCGACTGCCCGACCATTGTCAGACTGCCCTGGAGCATGCGCTTGAATGTCCCCTTTCTTTCAATGTCCTTCTCGTTCGGAAGGACATTGTTCAGCACGTTTATTGCCTTGATACGCCCCTCGTTGTCCAGGGGCATTTCGCGTATTGCATCCATATAAGCGTAATATGCGTCCTTGACAAAACCGTTTTGAAGATATGCAGTGCCGTTATCGATCGATTTTTTCGACAGGTTTGCCCTGATCGTAAAAAACAGGGAGCTGATGAGCAGCACTATCACGATGCACGTAAAGGCATGTTTGAAGCCTGTCCCCTGCGCGCTTTGAATGGAGCCGGGCAGCATAGCGAAGGAAAGCACAAAAAAGGTTATGACAAATGCAGGGATATCGAATGCAAAATCAGCAACTGAAAAGAGGATGAAAGCTGCTAAAGCAACGTACATAAAGATCCCCTGGTCCCTTTTCGCCGATTTTTGTATGCCGTAAAGAACGCCGGTCATATACCATAGAGCGCACAGCATACCGATCAGGCCAAGCTCAACGAGTATCTTCGTCAGAATGCTGTGAGAATATTGCGTGTATACGCCACCGTCAAAATATTTTCTGTAGGCGTATTCAAACGTTCCCGAACCGTAGCCTGTAAAAGGCTTTTCCCTGAAGGCGCTGATCCCGTTTTGCCATATCTCTGTCCGTGTGTTCAGCGTAGCGACCTCTACCCGCGTGATCTTTGTCTTCTTTTCCAGTTCGGCCCGGACGCCCGCTTGAATTCCCTTCTGGCCTGTAAAAAAGAGAGAATAAAGGCACGCGGTTACAAGGATCAATATTCCCATAATCGAAAAGAGCCCCTTCAGATTCCTCTCCGTCACCGTCAGGACAGCATAGAAAAGGACCTCTAAAATCGCAATCGTTATTGCTATCCGGGATGTGGTAAGAATGATCCCGGCAATAATAACCGATGATAATATGATATAGACCGGTCTTTTTCTGACGATGCTGTAATGGAGGGCAATGGGAAGAATGCATGCCAGGTACCCGCCGAGCATATTATGGTAAGCAAAAGAAGAAATGGGTATGGCCTGTCCCCTAATTATCTGGCTCAAGCTGCCGCTTTGGAAAATTCCGAAGAGATTCGGAAAGAGGACAATGAATTGCACGATAGCACACACCGAGGATGCAAAGGCTCCTGCCACGAGCGCTTTTAACAATCCTTCCCTGTTCGCCGAAAAGGCGTACAACGAGACGCTGCATCCTGCCCAGATCAGAACATTTATCTCCCACAGCGTGGAAAAAAGATTCCACGTATAAAACAGGCTCGCAATATTTACCAGTAAAAAGGGGGCAAAAAATATAAGGAACACGAAAAGGGATGTACGGGTATCCCTCTCCCGGGCGTATTGCAGGAAAACCGCAGCGATCGAGGCGATGATGAAAGATGTCTCGATCCAGAATTTATCGATATTGACATAAAAAAGGGAGAGGTGGTTATTGCCGAGAAAAGGGATCAGAAAAAATGTTGTTATAGAAAAAAGCCGTTCTAACGCTGCCATTCATCCCAATTGTACCCCGCAGCGCGCTGCTTGGCAACCCTATTTCTTCGCCGGGGCTGCTTTTGCGGCAGGCTTTTCTACTTGTTTTTCAACGTTGGTACTCAAAGCATAGGAGATCTCACCCTTGTTCCCGTCAGATATCTTTACCTTGAAGCTGACGTTTCCTGAGAAATCATCCTTCACCGGCCACTGGACAAGGCCTGTAGCGCTGTCTATCGTCATACCCTGGGGTGCATCCTCCAGCGCATAGGTCAGCTTATCGCCATCAGGATCAATCGCCTTCACCTGATACCTCATGATGTTGCCTTCGAAGACCACCTGCTTGTCCTCAGTCACCTTCGGGGTCGAGTTCTTTATCTCGGTGGATAACATCCTTGGAAGTCCTATCATCTCTCCAAGATAAGGCGTAATCTTAACAATAATCCTATCCCCTCTTTTGAATCCACTGACGCTGTCACCACCACCTTCAACGGGTTGGCCATTTTTTGTCCATTCGTACCGGAACAAAACAGGTGCGTTTCCTATCGTATTCCCTTCGGCTACGACCCTCAACTTATCCATATTATCGACTGATTCGACCTGCAATTTCGCCTTTGTGACGGATGGTACATCCGCTTTCGCCTCAAAGGTCTGTGTCTCGGCAGAATCAATTTTTCCCGCTGCGGTCTCGCTGGTCTTGGCCGGAGCAACCTCTTTCCTCTCTGAACCGGAGTAGACCATATAAGCGATAAAGGCACCCAGAAAAACGGCGATAAAGATTATCGACTTGGCATCGAAAAGCTTCTTTTTGGGCGGAGGCACATACTTTATTCTTCTTCGGATCTTAGTAGGCATAGAGCACTTCGAGGTTAACCCTTTCTGCAGGGTTGTTCTGTCTTTCTCCCTGCACACCTATAGTATACATATAGGGAAAATGGCGCGTGGTAATGATGCCGCCCGCCGACTCTGCCGCTCCCATCCCTTCAAGGACAAGGCCGCTGGTATTGGTGTTCCCTGCTGCTGTATCTACGATCTTCGCATAGACATCGAAGGGCTGCGCAGGAGCAGCACCGGACAGGGTGAACTTGACGTCAGGCGATATCTTGACATCTAACGTACTGTCGCAGCCTGTCCATGGTGGCGCGCTCAGCAGTTTCTTGCTGAAACAACTGTTAGACGTTGCCACGTCACCTACCTGTGTTACCGAGGCTGCGGTTATCACACTAAAGGAAGCCAAAACATCCGACAGGCAAGTACCTGCTGAGCAATTAAGGGTTGTCAGGTTTATCCCGCTGATCGCCAGGGGAATGATCTCTTTTGTGAGCACTTCCAACGCGCCGATAGAGGCTTCCTTTGAGGTTGCATATTTCTTCTGCAATGCGGTGTATTCCGTCCCCCGCATGACAAAAAATATGATCACCGCAATCATCGCAGACGACATTACAATGATCACAAGCACTATCAAAAGCGCTATACCCTTTTTCCCCGGTTGTTGTTCCACCGAGAGTTCCTCCCTAATACAGGTCTTTTGGCTTTGCGACAAGCGTATACGTCTTCCACCTGTATCTGTTCCATTCCGTTCCGACATATGTCGCCAAATCAAAACTTCTCCCGAGGCCGTATTCTCCCATAGTAATAACCTGATTCGGATAGTTATACCCCGTATCCCGCTGCCCTTCCTGGGCAAATATATAAACCCTCACCTCCTTGATCTGTTCCCGTATCTGCTGAGCAGTTAAGGTGGCAAGGCTGTTTACCTGTGAATCAACGGCGCCGTCGCCGTTTGTATCGAGCCTGAAGATGACCTGCATGTCTGCCACGCAATCTATCACGGGTAGTTCTGTCAGCGCTCCGTCATCCTGGTTGACAACCCCTTTGTATAAAATACCTGTTCCCGGTGCACAATGGGAGGGTATATCGGCAGGCCTTTTGACGTAATAATCGGTCCTGTTAAAAGGCATACTCGGATCTGTACTGGTGCTCACTCCGTAAATCAGATACCTCTCTCCTGATTGGGTCGGTTTGAATGCTGCAGGAAAATTGGACCCGTTATAAGAGCAGAAAAAATCAGTCCCATCCATAATAAGAGTAGGCTGGGTCACAACATCGACTCTTGGTCGAATTACGATAACCCTGTCACCGTTTGACAGATTAACCGACAAAGGGGTCCATTGCTTTGGTTGGCCGCCGGTCATAATATACGTCCACTTCTGCGTGGCACTATTAGTACCTGCTGTAATCGCCTTGATGACAAGGTAGTCAGAGGCGTTGAAGCCCGTATCATTACCAAGAAGAATAGCCCTTGGTACGCCTGCTGATGAGTCGTTGTAATTTATGGCAGGTGAAGTTGTGGCCTCGCTGTAATTAATGACATTCTGGAAGGCCCACGGCAGTCCATATCCCGCATGTTCTATATCATACCTTAACAATTCAAGACCGATAATTCCTTCCACCTGTGATTCGACGATCTTTGTCTGCTGTCCCGACTGCTTCAGGGCAATGGTAAAGGTGTTGCTGCTCATAACGACAACAATCGAAAGGAGCGTCACAACGATAAGAAGCTCGATCAGGCTGAAACCTTCCTGTCTCTTCTTCACCAATAGTTTTTGCCTTGGCATCTTAAACATCTGTACTCATCACCGACGTTATGCTGTGTGAATGCTGTATGCCTCTATGGCTCCAGTTCACTACAACCTGCACTGCAATGCTGTTTGCCGAAAGATTGCTCACGGTCCACTGTATATTGAATGTTCGTGTAAGGTTTCTGAAATTTCTCGTAACGCTGGTCGAGCCGTTTGCGAGAGATGAAAATGCGGTGTTCCTGAGGTCGTTCATCTTTGCCTCGGCGATCCTTACCGATTCATCGCGGGAGATATTGTTCAAATTATGTTCCATTGCAATCACAACAGCCTCAAGGATAGCGAGCATGCTTATGGTAAGGATACAAACAGCGACCAGCACCTCAATAATTGTAAAACCTTTGCTATTGCGCGACACAATTCGCTGCACTGCATACCCCCTGAATCGTTAGTTTCCCGAGGATGATCCTCGTGGTTGCAACTTTGATGCAATCATAGGAAGGATTCACTGTCGAATAAACACAAATAGTCCCCTGTGTGTTTGCAAGACCTCTGGAATTAAACTCGACAGGATTATTGCCATTCCATGTCATTGCCCTGTTGGTTACCGTTGTACCGAAAAATGAATGCGGCTGTCTTTCCTTGCTCGCTGCCTGTGTGTCTGATCCTACATTAAGCACACCGTCCTCATTGGTATCTTCATAGAGCATATACTGACCGTTAACATTAAGATTTACAAAAACTGTCCTGTTTTTGTTCATCGCCATGATACGAGCGCTCATCATGTCAGCATACATCTCTCTTACCTGGTTTTCAAGCTGGTACTTGCTTGCCAGTCCCCTCAGGTTGACAACAGCTATACCGGAAAGTATCCCAACTATTGCAATAACTATCATTAATTCAATAAGTGTAAAACCGTTCTTTTTCATTTTTCCTGTATGTGTAATATCCTCCTCATGGGCCGTGGGCCTATCAGAACTGACAACCCCTGGCCTCTCGGCGGCACACCCTGGATGCCTGTAGTCCTTCGCGATCCCTTATCTGTAAAGATCGATCCCAGGGATAATTCTTTGATCTCACCGGTGGATACCTGGAAGATTGCCTTGCCTGACAATGCCGATGCCGCGCCCTGTGCCCCTGTTGCATAATTTAAAGCCCATATGAACGTATTGCCTCCCAATTTGCAAGGGTCAGAGGATGGGGCGAAAGAGGTAAAAAAGACAATACCGCTGAAGACTGCGAGCGGGTCAGTAATGATCCTTTCAGCCTTGTAATCGGTGCCTGATGCATCAAGGGTGATATACCATCCTCGTGAACCTGACGCAAGGGCCGCCTGGGGGCTCGAAGTCTGGTCTGTCAGGTTTGCCAGTGTGACTGAGTCTGAACAGGTACCATCAACGGTATTATATGTGGTATAGCATGGTTCCCTTACACCGTAAAGTGCTCTTTGTCCGTCAGCATCATCGATATTTGAACCCCAGTTCGTCCTGTAATAAAATCTGCCGCTGCCAAAGTAAAGCCACAGGTTATTCCTCTTGCGGTCCTGCAGTTTCGCAATCGAGCTCGTCACCGGACCGATGTCGTCAATTACCGTGCTTACAGTCCAGTTCGTGGGATCAGTATCATGATTTGTCAGGATCCTCAGGACCCCTCCTTTTGTCCATGTACCCGCAGTTGTATCCTTTTTAACATAACCAAGATATACCGCGTCATCGCTATAACGACCCGATGCCGCTATGCCGCCACCCCTGTCTGCATCAAGGGTACTATTATAAAGAGAGCCACCAAAGGCATACGGGATACTTGTGTCGATGGTCCTCAACAACTGACCATTATAAAGATCTACAATAAATATCCGCAGGTTCTGGTCTGACCTTGCAAGGAACTGGTGCCACGTCGTATCGATCGGTCCTGTAGGACCGGAGGCAAACACCGCAAACCAGCGACCATTTTTATCCATATCCCCTATTCTTATTATGGCAGGACCTGTTGTTGTAAAACCAAGCGCAGGATCGGAAAATTCCCACAAAAGGGACGGTATTGTCGGGTCAGTTACATCGAGGGCGAAATACGAAGAATACCCCGTATCGTTGATCGGCGTATTTACGCAATCAGTCGTCGAACTATTGCAGGCAGTGCCCGCGTTTCTGCATGCACCCCCTATTCCCATCCCACCAATAAGGATCGACTTCCAGCTATTGACGCTCTTTGAATACGTGGGGCTCTGGGTAGTCCCGGAACCTCCGTATACGCTCGCATCGACAAGATACGTTGGATTATCAACGAAAAAGATATGGCAGTAGTTCGGATCACCCAGATATTTCAGATAGGGCAAAGCATTCTTTGGTATGAAGCTCCATAGTTCCTTGCCGAGGTCAGATCCTGATAGTTTCGCCACTTCAAGCGCTACCTGCCCGGTCCAGGTCTGCTCGAGCTGGCCAAGCTTGAAAGCGTGGAGCATCCCGTCATTTGCCCCCGCATAGGCCATACCGTGCGTCCTGTAGCCGGAAGTCTGGATATACTGCAAATAGCTGTAATCCTGATATCCATCGGGCGGAGGCATTTGGTAGCTATTAATCGGCACAGAGGCCTGGATACGCGGCGTCGATGAGACGATATCGCCAAGCTTCCAGATGTTTGTCGTCCCGCTTATTGTCACACTGCGCGAACGGTACCCTGTCTGATCGTAACCGTGAACATAATTTATTATCTTCGTTGCCTCGGCGGCATCTGCAGCACTAAGGTAAGACATCAGCGTCGACGCGTTTGCAGTCGAAAAATCTCCTGACAGAAAACTGGCACCGTCAGTCGTAGTGTAGATCGTTCTTGGGGTCGCCGAGAGGTCTCTCTGCCAGAGAAGCTTTCCTGATTCCCAGATATTGGCAATATTATCAATATCAATAGAATCGACAGCGGTTCCATCCGGGGTACCGTCTCCGTCTGTATCCGAGTATCTCCGTACCTTTGTCTTGTTTGCCACGCTATCAACATAGAACTGGATGATATAGTCATGGATAAGATGGAGTATCGTGTTGGCTTCCGTATCCTCGCGTATCTGGCTGTTGGAGAGGTAGGGGTCAATGTAGTACCACAGGTTCTGCATCTCGCCTATCCACGTGACCTCGCTCGTTCCGATCAGCCTTTTCGGATAGAAGATCGCCTGCAGGAGATTTGCCCCGCTGCCCTCGCTCGACGCAAGGACTGATGCAGCCGTACCTGATGATGATTTGGTAAGGATGTCCTGGAAGAATTTTGCAAAACCGGTCTCGATCTGGGAAGGATCCGATGATGCAAGGAGGTAATTATCCGGGAATCCGTCATTGTCTGAATCCCACTCGGACTGGATATCGGGGACATAATACCCATCTGCATTGGGCCCATTAACGTCATTGAAGCCGCCGTATTTGGCGGCGAGGAAAAGCATGCTTTTTTTACCGACAAGCATCGGATTGTTCGATTCCTGCGTGTCGACAACATAAAAAGTAATAGTCTGTTTTCCTTCAAGGTCCGACCGTATATCCGTCGTGTGGGCATAGTATGCTAGACCCGAGATATAGTAAGAATTTGACTTCGGTGCATAAGGGGCAGTGCCGGATGCCTTTGCGAGATCGGTGAAGGTCTTTGAGGTATTCGCCCAGTCGCAGGTGCCGCCTCTAACGCAGCCTACGTTCATCGTGATCGAGCTGCCGAACTCATAGTTTCCAAGTTTGTTCGTCCATGTGGAGGCATTGATTGTTGTATCCGCATTACTGGGCGCCCCGTAGTCATTTCCACAACTTCCCCCCGGAGAACTTGTATATGACGTACCCGGAACCCTCTTATCGCACCACGGGTTCGCGTCGTTAATACCGAGTACGACGCCCGCCTGGCAAGTGTAAAGGTACGGGTCTCGCCAATTTTTACTGTTGTATGAACCGCAATAAAACACAAAACCATCGTCCGTTGTGCTCGTCAAACCGGCGCAATAATTATCCGTTGAAGGTCCGAGATTCTTAAAATGCCGGATGATCTCGTAGTACATCTCACTGATCGGGTCGTATGATTTATAGCCGCTGTTATATCCGAATTTATTGGTGTAGTTTATGATACCGCTGTTGCCCCCTGTGATGCCATCGGGGTTATTGATAAAAAGGCCATTGGCATCCAGTTCAGCCTCGGGATTGGTACATCCTGCCTCTGTCGTGCAGGTAACAATGCTCCCGCCGCTGTCGTGATATTTCAACCCATAGGGGATCTTATTCGCGATCCACTTCATATTAGACCTTAATACACCGCCATCCCTGTTGATATTCGCGTTTCCTGTCATCGCATAGGACATGAGGGCAAACCTCATCCTCGATGCGTACCGCTGCAGAAGGCCTTCCGGTTTATTGTTCGACGCGTTGCAGTTTGTCTCAAGACCTGAGGCAGTGCTGCACACTTTGACCTGAAGTTTAAACGCTGCTGTCACGTTCGTTGCGCCAGTAGTGGTAGGAAATCGCGTCTCGCCGCTGCCCGTCTCCTTCACGGTACAGTTGGAATTATTGCACACCGAAAATCCGTTTACCTGACGTACGATATACCTCGTTGAATTGTTGGCATACGGCGAATAAAGGCTGGCAGATTCATAAGGGATCTGCTTCATGGGGTACCACGAATCACCTGTACCCAGGGTCTGGCGTGCCCCAAGAAGAATTGTCTCGCTCGATGTGTCGGTGCTCCTGTTCCCGCCTGTAAGCGACCTTCTGAACCCGTCCATGGCAGTCATCGTTGCCCAGTTCAGCAAGTTGCCACTCCACTGGCTTGAACACTGATGGTTGGTTGCATTGCCGGCGACGACGAACTTATTTCCATCGTAGGTATAACATTTTAAAGGATTAAAGTACCCGATATACTCTGTTGAATTGTTGTAACAATTGTTTGCACCAGAATTTCTGCTGATGTGCCTTCCGCTGGAAGTGGTACGACAGGAAGATGGCGAGCACCCGTAAGGCGGACTGTCCGTTGCGGGATCACCGGTACAGGTGATATCGGGATACATAGCACCCTGCATCGGCGTCTCTATGGAAAGCATGATCATCACATTAGGCGGTACGGAGATAGAAACAAACGGAGGGATGCTGCAATAATCGTTCATCGCAGCTTTTACCGCATGAGGTCCTGCGGCACATAGCATGAAAACAGCGAATAACAGAAAAACTAAAGTACCATGCCTTCTCATTGCTGTACCTCCAGGATAACTATCCATGTAACATATCCTTGCTCAATATATACCCTCGCCCGGTTGATGAAACTTACCGGGATAATCGTTGCAAGCGTAATATCAAAGTCCCTTTCCCCGCTGACAGTTACCCGCACATGTCTTGCGAGAGGATATTCAATGCCGTTTATGAAAAGGGAGCTCTCATTGATGTAATCGACCCTGCCGGATATTGTCTGTGCACCTTCAGAACTGAAGGAAAAAGAAGGAAACAATAGCGATACCAGTATAATTGCCGTCACCAGGATCAAAATATGCCTGAAATTTCCAGTATGTAAAATATCTCCCCTTCCCCTTTTCATGTAGACTCCTTCTCTTACCATACTATCTCCCCGCTACAATATCAATGACGTAGCGCACAAAAAAATTACCTACAAAAAGATAGAGTAATGCACCGAGGGAAAGAAACGGCCCAAAAGGGATGGCATACTTGGTCCCTTGCCCTTTTGCGAGCATGACCGGTATTCCGACAACAGTTCCCAGTAGTGAACCCGCCATGAGGCTGAACAAAACCCCTTTAATACCGCAGAAGGAACCTATCAGTGCAAGGAGCTTTATGTCCCCGCCGCCCATGCCTTCCCGCTTTGCAATAAATTTATACCCGATGGCAATAAGGAAGAGAACCCCTCCCCCGAGGAGCACCCCATATAGCGAATCAAGTATATTAAATTTAGGATACAACACCCTGAATGCAGGCCTGAAGATTGCGAAGAAAAGGCCGGCGGCCAACCCGCCTATGCTGAGGATGTCCGGTATTATCTGGTGATCAAGGTCAATGAAGGAGATGGCGATAAGCAACGCAACAAAAAATAAGGAAACAAAAAATTCAAAGGATAACCCGAGCTGCCTGTAGAGGATAAGGCAGACAACGGCGGTGAGGAGCTCAACGAAAGGGTATCGTCTGGATATCTTTGCCCCGCAGTCCCTGCATTTCCCTCCCAGGAGGATATAGCTCACGATGGGTATGTTATCGTAAAATCTTATGGGATGTTTGCACTGAGGACAGTTCGATGGCGGCGTTGTGATCGACCTGAGCTGCTTCAGGAAGATAGAAGGCAGTTGGACAATGCTTACTTCCTCTTCTTCACCAACCTCTTCCTTGGGTAACCTGTAAATACATACATTAAGAAAACTACCTATAACTGCGCCAAATATGAAAACAAATATGTTGGTTAGTATGTCCATGTCCTGTGTACATTATTTAACTTTCTTAACGGCGCCGGTCTGATCAATTGCCCAGATATCATCATCGTACACTTTATCATTATTGAGATCTCCCTCAGCTTGAGCAACAAATTGCGTATAATCTGCTGTTCTGATCCTGAATTGATACTTCCCTAAAACAGGTCTCCAGTTAGAAAGTCTTTTAATATCATCAGTATACGAACCGTATTGAAGCTTGTGGCTCTCTTCGGCATCCTTGATAGCATACAATTGCGCTTTTGCCTGTGCCCGGTCCGGCCTTTTCGCACGCATGGCATGCATCGGGAGCGCTATCAACAGGATAGCCGACATGACCCCGACCATTATCAGCAACTCTATGACTGTAAATGCCCTGTTTTCCATAAGCCTTAAAAAAGTATGGGGGGTTGCCCCCCCATATGTTTGGTCCCGAATTAGTTCTTCGGTATGTAGGTCGAATCCGTATTGCCTCCCCATGACCAGGTCTGTAATAGTCCTGAAGAGTACAGGTTGAGCGTGGTCCCGTCAACACCGGTGCCGATGTTTGCCATTGTTACCTGGATAGTTACCTCGTTGCCAGCATTACCGTTGACATTAATAGCAGAAATGTACTGGCTTGGAACCTGCACGCCAAGGTTGCTGGCGACCTCAGCCGATGATGCGAGGGCGAGCCCATCAACCCTGCCTTTCTCGGTGTAGTACGCTGCTGCCGCGGTCTTTACGCCGCCAAGGGCGTGAACGACGCCGCCGACCTTGGACTTTTTCGTGTAGCCCGTGTAGGCCGGGATCGCGATAGCGGCAAGGATGCCGATGATCGCGATAACGATGAGCAGCTCAATCAACGTAAAACCCTTACTGTTCCTTTGAATCTTCAACATAAACACCTCCTGTAGGATTTATAAATAGTATTACTATTTACGCTATTGTATCACATTTTTTCCCTTTGTAAATGATTTTTGTCACATTTTTTGATGAGAAAACAGAATGTTACACTTTATTTATTGCAGTATTTTCTCTCCAAAAATCACAGCAAATTCCCTGTATCGTTTCAGCCACTCTTCATCTGAAGGCGGGATGCTCTGGTATGCATAACGGAACAGTATCTCCGCTTCCCTTTTTTTGTTGGTCCTGATGGCCGAATCTATTAAATAATACAAGTCTTTATACGTTGTTTCAATGGAGTAGACATCCATGGCCTTTACTAAGGTGCTGTATGCATCACCGAACCTCTTCTGTTTATAAAAAACCATTCCGATCTTTCGGTATATCTCGGCAACATCCCATCTCTTTAGCGCCATTCTATAGTTTTCAATGGCAGGATCAAGCTTCCCCATCTCCTGCAATACATCCCCCTTCAATAGATATCCGGTTGCGGATTCAGGATAATTCATAATAATATTATCAATATAGCCGATTGCTGCCTCGTATTTACCTTCCCGGGCGTAAAAAACTGAAAGGCAATTGTTCACGATCGCATTATCGGGGTACACCTCGGCGATCCTCAGAAGCTCTTTCATTATTAGCGAGTAGTCTTTGAGCGCTTTTATTGATGCAACGCTTTTCTGTGCAAGGTTGAATGGGTCAAAGGATGTTATTCCGTATGCTTCTGATATGTTAGGATACTTATCACAGTTCACATACAATACCTCGCAATCGTCAAAAAAGACGATCTTATATTGTTTGAAAGACGTCATTGCGTCCCTGAAGAATGTATTCTGGATGGAGACGGTGATGAATGACGGGTCGTATTGTTCGATAAGCCTTTGTAGGAACAGTCTGTTCTTAAATGCATTTGTTGCTACATAGAAATCTTCGTTCGTAAACAGAAAGGGGACCTCCATATCCATTAAGATCTTATATCGTGGATAAAGCATCCATTGGTGGTACCCTCCCCGGTCCGGGTGGTTCAGGACGGTACCTCCCGTGTCGATCTTGTTCAGGAACACCCCCACCCCGTGGGGCAGGTTCCTATGAGAAAAAGGGAATCTCGAGCTGTTGTCGAAGATCTCCCTGACGCATACAAGCGGTATCAATAAGATAAACCCGATCAATATTATATTCACAGGTCTCGGCAGTACCTTCCTCAAATGTTCAGGAGACAGCGCCGGCAAGGAAGCCCTTATGACGGGCATGGCGAGGAGCATGAACTCGTATTTGAATCGCACTCCCTTGAGAAGCAATACCGTTCCGCCAGCAAAAAGGATCAGATGGCTTATCCTCAGCGTTCTTGTACTTGCAGCAATTACGAAAAAGGCCGCGGCCATGATCATCAGGATATTGAACATCGCTGGATAGGAAGGACAGAAGTTCGTAATGGTAAACGAGAAGAGCCCGGAGAAGGAAAAGGGCTGCAGCTCCTTGATATAGAGGGAGGCGAAGCCTGTAGGCACGAAAGGCATCCACGTGAGGTCTGCGCCGTGGGGCGTGGCGTAAACGGCTGCTATTGAAAGGACCAAGGGGATAATGATATTCAGGTCGGCCTTTTGGATCTTCCTTTTCTCCCTCTTGATCCTGTAAATAAATTCGATAAGATATGCAAAAATTATTAGCAGCATCAGCGGGTAGACGATCCCATGGAGGTTCATCCAGAAGACCGATATTATGGGGAGGAGAAAACTTTTTTCCCGGTGGAACTCAAGGATATAAAGGAAGATCAGCACAAAAAGATAGGTGAACATGTGAGGGCGGATCAGGTGATAGCGTGGAATAAAAAAAAGAACATAGAGGCAGAAGACGACGGCAATCAAAAGGTAAGGACGTTCTGCCCTGTGTTTGCTGAAGAAAAAAAGAAAAATAAA
>DIWM01000031.1 GCA_002428485.1 Deltaproteobacteria bacterium UBA6106 | reverse complement strand
AGAAACGGCATGATTATGCCCCCTCTCCCTAGCCCTCTCCCGCCAGGGGAGAGGAGATAATGTTGCGTCCCGCGAGGGGAGAGGGAGTATTGTTACCCCGAAGCAGAGCTTCGGGAATCTATTGATCGAAGGGAACATCCGTGAGACATGAGAGGGTAAGCCTGCTCAGAGAGGGCAAGGAGATGCCGGGGGCCGTGGCTTACTGGATGAGCCGCGACCAGCGGGTAGATGACAACTGGGCGCTTATCTTTGCCCAGGAACTCGCTATAGAAAAAAGATCCCCCTTTGTTGTCGTCTTCTGTATGGCGTCTCAATTCCTGGAAGCGACCATGCGGCATTACGATTTTATGCTCACCGGCCTCAAGGAAGTAGAGCAAGGGCTCAATGCACTGAAGGTCCCTTTTGTCGCTATAACAGGCGAACCGGGGAACGCTGTCGCCCGCTTTGTCGCAACAAATCGCATAGCCTGTCTTGTGACAGATTTCGATCCTCTCCGCATCAAGCGGCAATGGAAGGAACAGGTAGCCGGAAAGATCGACATCCCCTTCTACGAAGTAGACTCCCACAATATCGTTCCCTGCCGAACGGCCTCGCCTAAACAGGAATTCGGCGCCTATACGATACGGAAAAAGATACAGAGGCTTCTCCCCGAGTTCCTGGAAGACTTGCCAGTACCAAAGAGACACCCCTGGCAGCAGGGAGTATTGCAGATAAGAACAGACTGGAGAAAACTCTCCAAGGCACCGCGTGCCGACCGGACTGTAAGGGCTGTGGACTGGATCGTGCCGGGAGAAAAGGCTGCCGGGAAGGCGCTCAGGCACTTTATTGAGAAAAAGATAGGCGGCTATGATGCCGGCAGAAATGACCCGTCTAAAGATTGCCAGTCCAACCTCTCCCCATACCTCCACTTCGGCCACTTATCTGCGCAGCGCACAGCCCTCGAAGTGATGAAGAAGGTTCCTGATGTCCCGATGCGCTCGTCTTTCCTCGAAGAGTTGATCGTCCGGCGGGAGCTCTCTGACAATTTTTGTTTTTACAATCCCCGCTATGACAGCTTTGAGGGATTTCCTGCATGGGCAAAAAGAACCCTCGATGACCACAGGCAGGACAAAAGGGCCTACAGGTACAGCGTGGAGGAATTTGAATCTGGAACAACCCATGACGACCTCTGGAACGCTGCCCAGATGGAAATGGTCACAAGAGGGAAGATGCACGGTTATATGCGGATGTACTGGGCAAAGAAGATCCTCGAATGGTCAGGGTCTCCTGAAGAGGCGATGGGGGCGGCAATATATTTGAACAACCGCTACGAGCTTGACGGCAGGGACCCGAACGGATATGCCGGCANNTTTTTGGCAAAATCAGGTACATGAGCTATAATGGATGCAGATCAAAATTCGATATCAGGCGCTATATTCAATATGTTGGCTCCCTACGGGGAAAAGGGGATTAGATGAAACAAAAAGAAGCGATACCAAGCACAACCCGAAAGGGCTCCGTGTCGGTTCCAGACAGGCTGCGGGAGTTGGACAGGACGGAAGATTTTGCCGTCCTCGCAACCGCTGACAAGGGAATCCCTTATGCATCCCTTGTCTCCTTTGCCCTCACGCCGGATCTCAAACAGGTCATCTTCGCAACGCCAAGGGGTACACGCAAATACAAAAACATTATAGGCTCCCGGAATGCAGCCCTCCTCATCGACAGCCGCTCGCGGAAGAAAAAGGGCCTCNNGTTCATAAAGAAACATCCTGACCTGCAAGGGTTCATTTACTCTCCGTCAACGGCGCTTATCGTTATCGACATTGTTCAGTGCATCCATGTGAGCCGGTTTCAAACGGTCTCTGTCTGGGACTGCACATAAAAAAGGAGCATATCTATGTGGAACTGGAAACTTATTTACGAGGACGGGGAAATAGCCTCCTACTGTGACCTTGACAAGATCATCGATACGGAAGGCGGCGAGGACAACATCTTCGCCTCAATGGAGTGCTACCGGCAACTCTCCTCAAAGTTCGCCCTATGGGCCTCGCTGACATTTAAAAAGAAAGAGGCAGTACAGAAATACAGAGGGCAGAGAAAAGAGGCGGGGCTATCGGTGAAGGGCTACCAGCGGTTCCGCTACACCCTCTGCCTCGTTGAGATGGACGCGACAAAGAAAAAATACAGGGTCATCCCCGCAACGGACTATGATTCAGCAGACAACGAGCTTGGAGAATCGTCCATCCTCTCCAAGAGGGACGAGCCGCTCGTGGAAGGATTAAAGACGGAGTGGGCCTCGATCAATTCCAGAACAACCCATTCGATGATACCGGCAATCTTCAAAAGATTCCTCGTTCAGCCCGGCTGACAGCGCATAGTCCGGGAGCAGCGAAGCAACGTCGGTGCAACGTTGACAACACCATACATATCGGGTAAGATAGGAACATGATTGAGCGGTATACATTACAAAGAATGGCAAAGGTGTGGACCGACGAGAACAGGTTCAGCAAATGGCTCGACATAGAGGTCCTGATCTGCGAAGCATACGGGGAACTTTCTCTTATCCCGCAGGAGGATCTGAAAACGATCAAAGAAAAGGCGCGGTTCGACGTCGGAAAGATCCTTGAGATCGAAAAGAGGACGAAGCACGACGTCGTCGCATTTATAGAGTGCGTATCAGAATACGTCGGGCCATCCTCCAAATACATCCACATGG
>DIWM01000027.1 GCA_002428485.1 Deltaproteobacteria bacterium UBA6106 | reverse complement strand
TCCACTAAAAACATCTTACGTCAGTGCTTCCTGTTGAGCATTTCGAGGATGTCATTATTGAAGGACGGTATTCCGAGTTCGATAACGGTCACGCGCTGTTCCTTGAGGATGTCGATCAACTCTTCATTAAGCGGTACAGGTTTTGTAGAGATCCTGAAATTTGTGATCTTATCCCGGTAATCGTCAAAATGTCCGAACAGTCGCTTCAGGTAATCAGGACTTAAACCGAATATGTTTCCGCCGAAGAGGCCTATCTCGTAAACGCCTTCTTTTTGTTGAAGGGATCGTTGTATCAGACGCCGGATGTCGGTATCGTTTTGGGTGGTGATGTATCCCTGATCGCAGTAGATGCAGCGGTCGTGACAACCGAAATGTGTGAGAAAGATGGGGACGATCATGCTGGTTATCGTTTCTGCTCTTTATTCCCGAATTGATTCAGGAGCGCCCTCGCTGCGTTTTGTTCTGCCTCTTTTTTGCTTTTTCCGGAACCCTTCGCGCGAAATTCTTTCCCGACGTGGACGGATACGGCAAAGCCTTCCTTTGTTTTTCGTGTAAATTTGTACTTGGGGAGGAGCCCCCATTTTTTCTGGGAGTATTCCTGAAGGGTATTTTTCGGACTTTTCTCAGTCAGTTTTTCTTCATTGAAATAAGGGAGAAAGAACTCTTTAATTACCTTGGTTACCCTCCGCATGCCGCCGTCGAGGTAGATGGCGCCGATGAGCGATTCGAGCATATTTGATAAAACCTTGGATTCTTCAGGTACGTTATCGCCGCCGTTGCCATAGCTCATATGTTTCCACAGCTCGATCTGGTTCGCTATTTCCGTAAGGGTTTCCCGTTTTACAAGGCTTGACCGGGCGTTGCTGAGGAACCCTTCATCTCTTTTCCGGTATTTTTTATAAAGAAGAATGCTGATCACGCTGTTCAGTATGGCATCGCCGAGGTATTCAAGTTTTTCATTTTGCGATTGCCGGGATTCTTTTTTTTCATTAAACCAGGAACTGTGGGTCATTGCTTCGTGGAGCAGTTCTTTGTCTTTGAATACGTAATGAACTGTTTTTTCTAAAGAGGTAGGATGCATAACTCAAAGCTGGACAGTGAGAGCAAAGAGCAGGGGTGATGAAAGCGTTTTGCTTCCAGGCTCTCCGCTCTTTGCTCTTCGCTCTACGCTATATTTTAAAAGCCTCTTCCCTTCCGGAGTATTGTTTTCTCAGTTTTGGTTTTTCTATCTTGCCCGTCGGGTTTCTTGGCACTTCGCCGAAAAAGACCTTTCTCGGCCTCTTGTATTTGGGAAGACCCTCACAGAATTTCAGGACCTCTTCTTCGGTCAGTGTCTTGCCCGGCACAACTTCAACGATAACGGCGACGATCTCGCCGAGCCGCTCATCGGGCAGGCCAATAGCAGCGATGTCTTTTACATTCGGGTTCGTGTGGAAAAAATCCTCAACTTCCACGGGGAACACGTTTTCCCCGCCGGTAATGATAACATCCTTCTTCCGGTCAACGAGCCAGATAAAGCTGTCCTCATCTTCCCGAGCCATATCGCCGGTATAGAGCCATCCGTTTACCAGCGTCTTTGCCGTTGCTTCAGGATTTTTATAGTATTCTCTCATAACCCCGTCGCCGCGGACAAGGAGCTCTCCCGGTTCCCCCTTCTTTACATCCTTGCCGCTTTCGTCAACGATGCGGGCCTCCCAGTTGAATCCGGGTCTGCCGATAGAACCTATCTTGTGTTCGTTGCCGATACCGAGGTGGACGCAACCGGGACCCGTAGATTCGCTAAGGCCGTAGTTTGTGTCGTACTGCATGTTGGGAAAATATTTTTTCCAGTGCTGGATAAGTGCCGGCGGAACAGGCTGTGCCCCGATATGCATGAGGCGCCATTGATCAAGTTTGTAATCGGAGAGCTTCAGTTCGCCGCTATCGAGCTTCAGGAGTATATCCTGGGCCCATGGGACAAGGAGGAAGATATGGGTGCCCTTTTCTTCACTGATCGCTTCGAGGGTCCATTGCGGCGAAACGCCTTTAAGGAGCACGCCCTTTGCACCTACGATGAAGCTCCCGAACCAGTGCATCTTTGCTCCCGTATGATACAGGGGAGGCATAAGGATGAAGACGTCATTTTTCCTTTGCCAGTGGTGGGCATTTTCTGTGATGCATGAACTGATCATGTTCTTGTGGGTCAAAAGGATCGGTTTTGGCTGACCGGTGGTCCCCGATGTGAAATAGAGACCGCAGGGGTCCGCAAAGGTGATCTCCACATCAAGGGGCGTCGCCTTCGCGGCATCAACAAGTTTTCTGAACGATTCCGCATAGGCAGGGACATTTTGCCCCACGCAGATGAAGTGTTTCACTGTCGGGAGCTGATCTTTTATCGCATCGATCCTTTTCCCGAATTCTTCGTCGTACACAACGACTGTTGGCTCTGCCACGTCGCAGCAATATTTCACGTCCTCGGCAGTAAAGCGGAAGTTAAGGGGCACCACCCAGGCGCCTGTGCGGACAATTCCAAAATACGCGACAAGCCAGTCAAGGGAATTCATCATAAAATGAATAATTTTATCGGTTCTTTTTACCCCTTTCGCCGCGAGAACATTGGCAAATTGATTTGCCTGGTCGTCAAACTGTTTCCAGGTGATCTCTACCCTTTTCTTTTCAGCCGGTGTTCTCTCGACAAGCGCTACGTCATTCGGAAATTTCCGTGCGTTTCTCGCGAGAATCTCGCCTATGTGGACATATATGTCACCCATGGTAAACCCTCCTCAATTATTAGGTAATTTTAGTGTTGACAAATAACACTGTTCAATTTATCATGCTAAAAATCGTAAAGCAATATAAAAAGACACACATATAAAAAAGGAGGGTATTATGAATTTCGCAATGTTTTCAGGGCTTAATGCCAGCAAATTCCCCAAACGTGAGTTTATCATCGAGAGCTATCCGTCAAAAAAGACGCGGCGCTGCCTCACGTGGGAACAGTTCAACGATCAGGCAAACAAGATCGCCAATTATCTGATGAAGGACTGCGGTGTAAAGAAGGGTGATATCGTTGTTCACCTTATGATGAACTCCATGGAATGGTATGCAAGTTACATAGCGGTGCTGAAAACAGGGGCAACAGTGACGCCGCTCAATTTCCGTTTTGCAAGCGCAGACATCAAATATGCGGCCGATGTGACAAAATGCAAGGCCTTTATGTTCGGCGAACAGTTCAACGCAAGGATGGAGCCGATCATGAAAGAGATGGATTACTGCAAGCATTTCATCTGTCTCGGCAACACCATCCCCGCAGGCGTCAAGTCCTATAATGAGATCGTCGAAAAAGGCGACGCGTCAGATGTGTGTGTCGAAGCCAATGATGACGATATGGCAGAGCTCATGTTCACCTCCGGCACAACGGGCGCACCGAAGCCTGTTTCGCATACCCACAAAACGCTTTTCTTTATCGGCATAGGCAATGCACTTACCTATAACGAAGGGTACAACAGCGTATATCTGGCGCCGCACCCGTACTATCACAGCGGAACACTCTTCCTTTCTTTTCCGTGCTATATAGCGGCAGGCAAGGTCCTTATGCCGATGGAGCTGCAGCCGGAATTTTATCTCCAGTCAATGGCAGAAGAAAAATGTACGGGCGGCTGGAACACGGTGCCTACATGGTCTGATATAATCAATGCTATCAAGTCAGGCCAGGTAGATATCAAGAAGTATGACCTTTCGGCCCTCTCACATATCGAGATCGGCGCACAGCCGGTTCCTTACATCCTCCTTGAGGATTCAAAAAAGATCTTCCCCAAGCTCCCGATCGCAAACATCTATGGCATCACAGAGGGCGGAGGCGGTGGACTCACGAACTGCTACGATGAAGACATCATGAAAAAACCCGGTTCCATCGGAAAGGCGACAGCCTTTATGGAGGCAAAAGTTATCGACAGCGAGGGCAAAGAGCTTCCTCCCGGCGGCGTTGGCGAACTGCTCCTCAAGGGGCCTCGCCTCATGAAAGAGTACGCCTTTAACCCGGAGATGACAGCCAAAACGATTAAAGACGGCTGGCTTTATACCGGTGACCTTGCATATAAAGACGAGGAAGGCTTCATCTTCTTTGCCGACAGGGCAAAAGACCTCATCATCAGGGGCGGCGAGAACATTTTCCCGGCAGAGATTGAAGACGCCCTGAGAAAGCATCCCAAGGTCCAGGATGTCGCTGTGCTCGGCTATCCTCACCCGAGGCTTGTGGAGATCGTTATGGCGATCATTCAGCCTAAGGAAGGACAGACCATTACCGACGATGAGATCATCAATTTCGTAAAAGAAAAAGGCCTTGCAAAATACAAATGGCCTGAGAAAATGGTATATACTACTATCCCGAGAAACCCAGCCGGCAAGATAGAGAAGCCAAAACTGAGAGACACCTATGTAAAACCTGCGAAAGAGGCTATGGAAAAGGAGTTTAAGAAACAGTCATAGTACACGAAGGCAATAAACCGGAACACAAAACGCCCGCAGATTTTGCGGGCGTTTTCATCAGAAAATAATGGTTGACATGATCGCCATCATTGGATATTCTGATATATAAGATAGAATGAGCTTGATGGGTTCGGAGACGCATCGCGTGCCTCCGAAGGTTTTTTGAAAAGGATGGTCGGGCCGCCACCTGGAGATAATTCAGGTAGCGGCCCTTATTTTTTTTGTAACGACGCGATAAGGGAGGTTAATATGGTGAAAAGAACAATGTATTTATCTTTAGGGGTCCTTATGCTCTGTGCAGTGGTTTTTGCAACCGCAGGTTATGGATTTAACGCTGCAGACGTTCAGAGATTGAACAGCACAAACAAGTGCGAAAAGTGCGACCTGTCAAAGGCGGATTTTTCCGGTATAGATATGTATGGAGCACAGCTTGTAGGAGCCAATATGACCGGAGCAAACCTTTCTGAAGCGAGCTTCAACGATGCCAATCTGACCGGAGCAAACCTGAAAGGGGCAAACATTAAAGGGGCAAATTTTTCCGGCGCGAAGCTGTCGAACACCATATGGGTCGATGGCAGGAAATGCAAATCAGGCTCAATGAGCAAATGTGAATAGAATGTGCCTCACGACTTACGGGTGTTTTGCTATGAGCCATAGGCTGCCTTTAGATATGTCTGAATGCGTTCTTGATGGTCTCTTCCCTGACCGGCCTGGTCACGAGAGAGACGACGACAAACACGATGAATGAGATCGGCAGGGCGATGATCTGGGGGTCGATCATATTCCAGGGGTGGCCTGCAAGGGCGTTCGATTTGAAAAAGAACTTGCACAGGCCGAATGCCTGCGACTCCTGCTCGTGAAAAAAGAGCATCCAGAAGAGGGAGATGAAAAAGCCGCAGAGGATGCTTGCCTTTGCCGCCGCCTTTGTCCCTTTTTTCCAGTAGAGCCCGAAGAAATACGCAGGTATGAATGTGGCGCCGCAGAGACTGAAGAAGAAGGCTGTGGCGACTGCCACGACGCTTTCCGGTAGTATCAATCCTATAAAGAGTGTTGAGAAGATGCTGAACACGATCCCGACGCGCGTCACGATTGTGATCTCAGCAACGGATTTGCCTTTGAGCAGGGCCTGCTCGAAGATGTCCCTGGAGAGCGAAGTGCCAAGGGCGTGAAACTGACTGCTGTTGGCGCTCATGGCGGCGGACATCATGGTAACGAGGAAAAGGGCTACAAACCACTGTGGGTAGAACCGGTCGATGTAGAACGGTATGATCTTGTCGATGTTGCCCTGCACGGCCTGTATGGGCAACTCGGTATAAGTGGCGTAGAAGATCACGTTGGTCAGCGCTCCGACAGCAAAGGCAATGCCGGTGGTAAGGAGTATAAAGATCGCGGTGAAGGGGATAGACCTGTTGATTTCCCTGTCCGACTTGAGGGTCATGAAGCGGACATTCAATTGAGGCTGGCCAATGACCCCGATGCCGACCCCCATGATCATTGTTGTAATGACATACCACCACAGGGGTGACGCTGCCGCAGGCATGGACGTGAATCCCCTGTGTCCCGCTTCTTTCAGGTATTGAGGGACCAGGGGCGTCAGTTTCGTAAGGGCTTCATGGGCGCTCACGATTCCTCCTGCCGCATGGTAGGTGTAGATGCCGATGGCAATCATGACGACGATCATGATAATGCCCTGAAATACAGAGTTATAGAGGACGCCCTTCAGTCCACCCCAGATGACGTAGCAGGCCGTGATAAGGAGGAAGGCAAGAAAGGCTGTCGAAAAAGGCACATTCAGGTAAACCTCGATAAAACGGGAGATGCCTATAAGGACTGCCGCTGCGTAAATGGGCATGAAGATGAGGATCACGAGACCGGAAAACCCCTGGACAAACCGTGATTCATATCGTCTGCCGAGAAGTTCCGGAAAGGTATGTGCGTCGAGCGCCTTGCCCATCTTGCGGGTTCTCTTCCCAAAGATCACAAAGGCAACCCAGATGCCGATCATGATATTGAGGACGGTCAGCCACGAGAGGCTGAACCCATAAAGGGCGCTTACACCGCCAAACCCGATTATCGCCGATGTGCTTATATATGTGGCGCCATAGCTTAATCCCATTGTTACGGGATGGACCTGTCTGCCGGCGAGCATATAGTCGGACGCGCTTGTAGTGCGGCGGTACCCGAGGTAGCTCAGGTAAACCGTTACAGCGAGATATATGAGCGTAAATGTTATGAGATAGAACATAACCCTCAGGGAAGCTTCTCTATCAGGTCGATCTCTTCCCTTTCCCAGCGCAGCTCTTCTCTGTAATCTCCGTCCTTTTCCATCGATCCCTTGTTCCAGTTTATAATCCCGTAGATGACGCAGAAGAGGGCGGAAAAAAAGGCAAGGATAAAACCTGAAAGGATCCAGATGTCAGGAAAGCCTAGCATGATGCTATTTCATTAGCACGCAGGTTTTTTTGTTGTCAAGCTAAATAGTATGCTTTTTATCCTATAAGTGGTTGATCCCGTCTCCCTTGTTGTCTTCTTTCATCTTTTTTTCGAGATATTCCCTGGCTATGTCTTTTCCACCCAGGCCGCAGGCTATCGCCAGGGCGAGGATTACCCCTCCAAAGGTTACGGCAAAGGCAATAATGACGGTATCCCTGCCTATCCCCAGTTGCTCCAGCGCCATCGTGCAGGATAATATGAAGACCGTAAACCTGACAAATTTGCTGAGCAGCCCGGAATATTTAATGCCGGCGTTTACCGACGCGATAAGCACGGCCCGTCTGAAAAAATTGCTCAGAAGATACCCTATTATCAAGATGAAGGCTGCGATGAACATATTGGGGATATAAAGAAAAAATCTTTCCAGCAGGTGCTCTACCGTGGGAATCCTTAGGTTCTGCATGGCGACCACCAGAAAGGTAAGGATAATTATCCACTCTATTATTTTGGAGATAAGAACTGACAGAGGCTCCCTGATGCCGCTTTTGGAGAGGGCTTCAACGATGCCTGACCTTTCCGAAAATCTGTCAAGTTTTATAGTCTTAAAGAATTTCTGAAAAATAATTCTGATGATGATCGCAAGAAGGATCCCGGCAATAAGGAGGAGTATCGATGTAAAAAAATTCGGGAGAAAATAAAGCAGTTTTTCATAGCACTTTTCAAAAGGCTCAACAATAATTCTCTGAAAAATATTCATATTTCATACCCCCTTTTATTCATCCCAGCGCTTAATAAGGAAATCCTTCTTTTCTTCGAACATCAAACGCAGGTTCTCGATCTTTTCCTCAACTTTCCGGGAGTCGCTGTCCCACGTTTCCATGACAAACGAGGCCGTCCTGCCTATGTAGAGCGGCGTCAATGACTTTAAAAGGTGCTCTCTGTTCATTATCCTTTTATGCGCCGCGAGGATAAAACTGTATATTGTCTCGACCCAGATCTCATCCGGTATCCTGAACGTCTTTTTTCTGTTGCCCGTCAATTTTGTAAAAAAACTATAGAGCTCTTTTGTCATAAACTCTTTCCAGAAGATGCCAAGCTCCTTGATGCCAAGCGAAAAGCGATCTACCATCCTTTCCAGGCTTACATTGACCGGTTCGAGGCCGACGTCATACTGGAAGCCAAGCGTGGGAACAGGTTCAGACAATTTTACAGGTTTCCATACGGTGGAATAGGTTTCCATAAGGTCGAGCGTCGCACTCACCACCTGGTAGAGCATCGCGCTCAGGTCTGCGCCTGGGTCTTTTGGATCGTGGATCTTCGCGCCAAGATAGGATTGACAGACAGGGAAATTGTTCGCAATGGCAGTGGTCGTCATCCATATATCTATCCCGTATCGCGCAACATCCGTTTCCCATACATCTTTGGCCAGGTAAAAACCGGCAAGCCTTCCCGAAAAGCCGAAGTCGCCGCCTATGGGTTGTCTGATGCGCTTGCCGTAGAGGGCGCTCGTTAAGGGGTAGACTATACTGTTTGTGATAGTGCCGTCGTACTTATGTCTCTGGTAAAGAGGGGCGACATAATCAAAGCCTCCTTCGAGAACGGGCTTGATAAGGAGCTCGACCCATTCGGGCGTTATGCTTCTGAGGTCAGAGTCAACAACAGCGCAGGCCTTTGCCTTGACGGTTTCCGCGATCTCAAAGATCGCCCTGAACGCGCTTCCCTTGCCGGGAGTCCCCTGGTACGGGGTTACTATCTTAAAGAAAGGCTCCGTCTTCTGAGTTATGAAGATTGTTTCAAAGTCGTCGACCGTTGTATTATGAACGATTTCTGTAGTCCCATCCGTCGATCCGCCATCGGAATTAACGAGAAGCGCCTTCCTGTCGCGGAAATATTTTGCCATGCCGGCCTGTACGGCCTTCACGACGTGGCCTATCGTACGGGCGTTGTTATAGCTTGGAATCCCCACGAGGATGTCTGCCTCGCCTATTTCCCTGGTTTGTTTATCGATCAGGCTGTTCATTGTGGTATTGCCCACCTCGCTCTTCCCTATTTTATCATTACCTTACTTTATCCAGGAGAGCAACCGGATAATTTACGAGAATCTCCCCGATATACAGCACCTTTGATTGTTCGTGGTTGCGTACAGGCACAATCTCATCGGTAAAGATGTTACGATACTCTGCCCCTTCACTCTCAAATGGCACTGCAATAAAGGTATTGCCCCATGCAGTTTTGCCAAGCGGCAGATCGGTATGGCGCGGGATGATTCTCGAAAGAAATCTCGGCGCCACGGTTATTGCCATTGCATCCGTTCCTTGCCTGGCAAATGAACAGATGTTTTCCCACTTGTCGCCATCGGTTATCAACGGTATGTATTTGCCGGTCTCGAAGAGATACCTGTTGTGCCTGCGGTAATTAAGGGTTTTATACATAAGGTACATTTTTATCATGCCGTCGCTTCTTTTATCAGTTGTCTGCCGCGCAACAGAAGCGGCGTCATGGTTCCTTTCATATTCTTTTATTTTTTCAAGGATTTCGATTCTTCTTCCATAATCAACCGGCCTTCTATTGTCAGGGTCAACGAGCGTAAAATTCCACAATTCGGTTCCCTGGTAGAAATCAGGAATACCGGGCGATGTTATTTTAAGAAGCGCCTGGGAGAGAGAATTATAGATGCCGTAATCAGAGATCATGCGCTGGAATACCAGGAAGTCCTCGAGAAACATGTTGTCTTCGGAATTTATAAGGATGTTGTCAACGAAGACATTCATTGCGTCTTCATATGCAGTATCCGGGTTGATCCAGCTCGTATGTTCCTTCGCCTCTCTTAAGGCCTTCTGCATATAGTCTTTGATCCTTTGTTTCAACGTCTCATATTCTTCTATGCCGGCAGCCTCCTCTATGGGCCATATGCCCAGCAGGGTCTGGTATAAAAGGTATTCTTCGTTGAGATCCGGCACCGGATTACCATCGACAACGATCTTCTTTTTTTTGTTGTACCTGTTCCACTTCGTGAGGCATCCGCTCCATATGTCCGGGAGTTCCGAGAGGACATTTATGCGCGCACGGAGATCCTCGCTTCTTTTGCAATCATGCGTAGATGTTGTAATGAGCGCATGAGGCCACGATTTGATACGCTCTATGTTCTGACCGTGGAAAGTCTTAAGCAGCGTGCCGAACCTGTCCGGGCTCCCCCCAACCTCATTAAGCGAGACAAGCCGGTTAAATATATAACATGCCGTGTCCTCCACGCCTTTTGCCATTACGGGGCCCGTGATCTGCTGGAACCTCATCGTGAAGTCAAGCCATTCCGATCTGTTGTCCCCGCTGAAATTGGGAGGGAACCTCATCAAAAGAACGTCCCTGATAAAGTCAAAGATTGACATGTTTAGCGCCGGGTTCTTCTTTTTTGCCTTTGTTACAGCAAGGTCTATGTAGTGATCATCCCTTTCGCTGATCTCGCTGGAGACAACATATGTCCTGTAAACCGGGAAGAACGCGATAATTTCTATCAGGGCCTTTATCAAGCTGTTCAGTGTAAAATCCCGCGTATGCCTTTCTCTTTCCGATAGGTTGTTGAGGCGATGGGCAAGCATATTCACTTCGCTGGACATTGCTGCCTGCATTACCAATTTTTTCTTTTCATACACCGTATCCTGAAAGCTCACGCCGGTCTTTGTAAATCTCTTATAGATCCTGTCGAATGCCTTTCCGTTGTTTGTATCAACAAATATCCCGTTCACAGAGTTAAGAAATACGTAACCCGTTGTGCTGAAGATCGGCCATTCCCCGGGCATGACCTCCCCTTTTGTGAGTATCTTTTCCCCAACGATATAGAACGGCTTATAACCCGGGTCAGAGAACAGCACCTCCTCGTACCTGCCGGTAATCTCTTTGTCTGCTTCGTATTTCAGGTACCCGGGAGGAAGCTGCGCCTCTTTTTTCAGCTTTTCGATGTATGCCCTCCGCAGTTGCGCAAAGCACTCCCGCTGGAGGCGATGGAAATAATCAGAAGGATTGTACAGGCCGTCGGGATGGTCAACCCGCAGACCCGTTACCCTGCCGTCCCTGATGAGGGCAAAGATCAGCTTATGGGTCTCTCTGAATACATCTTCTTTCTGCATGTTCAGGGCGCCGAGACTGTTTATGTCGAAGAACCTCCTGTAGTTTATTTCCTCTGCGGCAACACGCCAGTGGGAAAATCGGTATATTTGTTCTCTCAGAAGGTTGTCGAGAAGGTCAAAGCTTTTTGGTTCCCCCTTGACGCCATTGAATATCTTCACGTTTTCATCGATAAAGCCTCTGATCTCGCTGCATTTTCTGTAAAGTCGCCAGAGGCGCCTCTTAACTATCTCCTTTTCTCTCCGCCTTTCCTTGACCTTTTCCAAACCAGTCTCCGTGTAAGACGGGAGATGCTGCAGCGCATTAATAACGCTCAGCAGCTCGGTGTAATAGGTACTATCCTCACGAAGCTCATCCCGCAATATATCCACGCGGTGACTGAGGATGTGAATATAGGTTTTCGGTATTACCGGAAATTTATGGTCATGGTATTGTATGAAAAAAGAGCCCGCCGAAAACGTTAATATCAACTCCTGATTTTCCAGAACCTTTCCGTATTGTTCACCAAGGGCGGGGAGGAGGATCTTGTTGACAAGCTCTTTCTTGACCGGGTTCCAGTCGATGTCAAAAAAATGCACGTATGGCGAACTCGGCCCGTTTTCCAGGACATCAACCCACCACTTGTTCTCGAAGCTCGCTATGCACATATGGTTGGGAACTATGTCAAGGACCTGCCCCATTTGCCTGCCTTTCAGTTCAGCGATGAGATCGTTGTATTCCCTTTCGGTGCCGATCTCGGGGTTGAGGGCATTCGGATCAACAATGTCGTACCCGTGCTGGCTCCCCTTGTCTGCCTTTAAATAGGGAGAGGAGTATATGTCGCTGACCCCAAGGTCGTGGAGATATTGCACGATCTTTTTGGCATCGTTGAATGTGAAAGAGGCATTAAACTGCAGCCGGTATGTAGCCACCGGGATCCTTGGAACGAGGTATCTTTCTTTATTCACCTTTACTCCTCAACGTTTAGCGAAGTACCGTACCGGTATTAAAATATATCAATTCGCCCAATTGCCTGAAGCGGTCCACCCATAACCCGGCATCTTTATCGCCGCTTTCTGCCCTCTGAGAAATCTCCCTGAACGACCTCTTGGCGATCCTGTAATATATATTCTGTATTGTCCAATAATTTATGTTGGCCGGGATGGACCTCAAAAGCCCTATAGTGACCTGTATCCTCGAAAGAAGCGAAAAATTCTCAGGATCCTCCGCAAGTTCCGCCATGAACCTTTCTGTCTTCCTTTTCACGATGAATTCAGCATCGGTAAGGTCAAGGGAGACCTTCCATTTTTTTATGTCCTTTATTATCGCGCCCATCTTTTCGAGGTCAACGTCGTCTTTTTGAAACTCATTTTTGATCGATGAAAGAAGGGCATGCCCCGCTGCAGTCTGAAAGATCTTCGGCACGGGCATCCCGGCTCCCTGTAAAAAACCCATCAGTATGCGGTCATTACCAAAGATCTTCTGATAGACCCTCTCGTAGCCTTCGATCGTTTCGCGCAATATGATCTGCAGCACCTCTCTTTGCTTATCGAGGAAGAGGTGCACCAGCGAATAATTATGCATCCCGAAATGGGTATCCATGAGATGGATGATCTTTGCTACATCTCCATGTTCAAAGGCATCCGCGATCTCCCGCTTCATCGCGTCGTAAGGTTGATCGCCAAGAAAGGACCTCACGCCACCGTGAAAGATGTGGCCCCCAAGATACAATGTGCAATAGCTGATATCCTCAGCATCGCCTGTTATCTTTGAGGAAACAGTTATTTTTCCGACGTTTAGCCTTTTATCGCCGGATCGGATCGATTCCCGGTCCTTCCTTTGGACGGCATAACTGAACACATTGGCATCATCGGGATATTCCTCGATCACCGAACTTACCGCATAGTGGACTGCCACCTTCTTAAGGTCAACCATGGCGGGCTTCACGAATCTCTCGTATATTTCGGCCCCGTCGCCATACTCCTGGATGTTGCTTTTAGCGTTTTTCAGTCTTTTTACGAATTCCGGCTCTGTATCGCTCCCGGATATTTCCCCGGCGAGCTGTATCGCCCTGGCGGCGTATTTGAGTATCTGTATCGTCTCGATGCCCGAAAGCTCGTCAAAGAACCAGCCGCAGCTTGTGTACAT
>DIWM01000016.1 GCA_002428485.1 Deltaproteobacteria bacterium UBA6106 | reverse complement strand
AGCTTAGCTGCCGGAGGGGGCGACGTGAGCCCAGGAATGATGGACGGGGAAAAGGGTGTAGCCATTATCCACACCCCGGAACGGGCCGCAAAGGCCATGGGCAATCTATGGAAGATGCAGTTCATCATGAGATAGGAAGGAATGGAGATGGAAAAATTACTGCTCGGTATTGATGCGTTTAACTTTCTTGAAAAGGAAGGGTTCCCTGTGCTAAAGAATGCGCTGGCAAAAGATGAGAACGAGGCTGCCGGTATCGCCTCCGAGATCGGCTTTCCCGTGGCGCTCAAGGTCTCCTCTCCTGATGTCGTTCACAAGACAGAAACCGGGGGGATAATGCTCTCGCTTAAAGATGGCGGTGAAACAAGGGAGGCCTTTAAAAAGATCACGGGCGCCTTTCTGTCAGACCATCCGGAAAAAAGGCTTGAAGGTGTCATTGTGCAGCAGATGGGCAGCGGCCTCGAGCTGATAGTGGGGGTGCTTAAGGACCAGCAATTCGGCCCGGTGCTGATGTTCGGACTGGGAGGGATTTTTGTGGAGGCGATGAAGGACGTATCTTTCAGGTGCATCCCCATAGAGGCAAGGGATGCGAAGGAAATGGTTGAGGAGCTGCAGGCATACAACGCCCTTAAGAACCCGAGAAAAGAGATGATCGACCTTTCCGTTATTGAAGATTTTCTGTTGCAGATATCAAGACTCGTGGAAAAACATCGCGGCATTTACGAAATGGATTTGAACCCGGTATTTGTCTCTTCAAGGGGTATCTCCATCTGCGACGCAAGGATCAAGATCAATTCTTAGTGACGCGGCAGATACGGATCCATCCCCTGAACAGTGAACATCAAGGGCCGCTCTCAACGGCCCTTATCTCTCTTTGGTCTTTTTCAAGACCTTGTATGTTTCATCGTATATCCTCTTTCGCGGGCCGACGGCGACAAGCTCGATGTTCTTTCCGGATAATCTGTATATTATTCTGAATGTACCGACACGATAGCTCTGAAGCCCTGCAAGCTCATTTCTGAGGACCTTGCCCGAAGATGGGTCTGCCAGTATTGCCTTAAGGGCTGCCCGTACTCTCTTTTTCAGGCTGGGATGCATGTTCCGGATCAGGGCCGTCAACTGATCGGGCACCATGAGCATGTGCGTGTATCGCCTACTCAAAAAGCTCCTCAAGGGTGAACACCCTGGCGTTTTTTCTTTTCAACTGAGCAAGTCCTTTCTTGATCTCTTCCATCAACTCCCTGTCGGATCGTATCGCGATCGTTTCCTTCAAGCTCTCGAACTCATCGGGACTCACAAGAACCGCCGCAGGTGAACCGTTCTTCGTGATCATTACCTCTTCGTCAGTGGTATTTATCATATCAACGAGGGCGCTGAGCTTCATCTTTGCTTCAGAGACCGATAAGATTTTCATCTCATAACACCTCCAAATTAAGGTTGACCATAATTATGACCATATTATCATGGCCCCAGCGAAATGTAAACGAAAAAATGGCCGATCCTTATTTCTCCGTTGCAGGCCTTGCCTTGACCGTGAAGACATCGTTCATAAAACCTGCAAACTCAATATAGCTGCCCTTTGCAACGTAGGCATCGCCTGTATCGAGGGCGCTGTCGTAGGTCGCGGTATCGTCGGAGGAGAATATGATGATCCTCCCCCTTTCAGGCCTTGTAAAGCTTATGACCGCGTCCTCATTTGCGATCAGCCACTGGCTATACCCGTCGCTCCCTATCTTCACAGAATTCTCGCCGGTCTTCAATGCTGTGGCTGTTTCTGCCGGGCAGTAGAGCAGGTCCGACACCCATGCCCACGTGAGGCCGTCCTTTTCAAAAAGGGTGAGCTCTGCCTGGTCGCGGATCGCATCAAAAGGCATGCCCGCAAACTCCGGGGAATCGATCCTGTGCATGCCCTGAAATAACACGTATCCAGGCAGGTCCTTGTAGAGGAACGACCTGGCAAAATGTGATTCCACGATCATGATCCCCTCAAAAGGACCAACGTTGCGGCGCAGCCACGCCTTGTTGTCCATATCGAACTTGAGGCTTTGCGGCTTTTCTAAGGGCTTCACTTTTTGCATCGCGATCATATCGATCCCGGCGCCTGACGGGCAGTTCACGAAATAGACCTCATTGCCCACTTTTGCAAAATAGGAGCAGTTGCCTTCGTTATCGTGGTAATAACCATTATTGAAGATGAACGTGGCTGCCGGGGCCTTCTCCTGTCCCTTGAACGCATAGAGGGCGGCGGTATCCTTCTCCGCATCGAACACCACCTGGCCCAACCGTGCGCCATTGGCGTAATAACCTCTCCAGGAAATATGATCCTGCGGAAGCTTCTGCGCCTTCGGCGGCACAACAGGAACGGGCCCCTCTTCCTTCGCAACGAGCTTCTTCGCGACCAGCACGGCATCCAGCACATCGAGGGCTATCTTCATCGCGCCGCTTTCCCTCCCGGCAGTGATGACGGCGACGGATATTCGCTTGTCGGGGACCGTGAAGACCATGGATGAGTAATTCCCCGTACCGCCGCTCTTGCCCAGCACCTGGATACCGGCCTTATCGTACCGCGGAAGGCCCGTCATGTCCCAGCCCAGCCCGAAGGAGAGCGTCGGGTTCCTCAGTTTTCCACGGAACGCGGAAGGCTGCTCCTTTCTCATCTCGGCAAGGGACTCATTCTTCAGGAGCTTGCCTTTCGCCGAGAAGGCGTCCATAAAACGGCACAGCTCTATGGCGGTCGATGAAAGCCCGCCTGCGCCAATGATCGAGAGTACTTCCGGAGGATGCTTCTTCCCGGTCTTCGGGTCATAATAGAATGCTACGGGCTTGCCCTTGATCTCGCCCACACCTATGCCGGTGTTTTTCAGGCCCAGAGGCCTGAACATCCTCTCATGAAGGAAATCCATATATCTCTTGCCGCTCACCTGCTCCACGATCATCTCCGCCAGGGTAAACCCATCGTTGCAATATACAGGCATGGCCCCGGGGTCATGCTTGAGGTGCGCGCGGGCCAGCGTGTCGAGCGTCTCCCTCTTCACGTTGTCGTCGTATCTGAACCCGAAGGAGTTCTTGCCTTCGGTCCCGGGTATGCCCGATACGTGGTTCAATGTCATCCTCACGGTGATCTTCCTGTACCGGTCGTCGGCCATCCTGAATTCCGGCAGGTAGTCCGTGACCGGCCTGTCGAGGGAAACCCTGCCGTCATCGACGAGCAGCATGATCGCGGTTGCCACGTACACCTTGCTGATGGAGCCGATGTTAAAGAGCGTTTTCGTTCTGACGGGGATACCCTTCTCCCTGTCGGCCATGCCGAAGCCTTCGGCGTAGACGACCTTGCCGTCAGCCACGATGGCGGCGGTAGCGCTCCCGCATCTGCCGTCGTTTATGGCCTTCCAGATCTCGCTGCGTGCCGTGATAATGGCGCTTTCATAGGGATTTTGCCTGCTTAATGCCTCGCCCGGCACAAATGCAGCAGCCAGGATGAAGCACAGAAACACTGCACAGATAATTCTGATCTTTGACATCGCCCTCTCCCTTTTCATTTGATGTAACACGCTCCTTACAGAAGTGAGTATAGAAAGACCGGCCCTGGATGTCAATGGAACATTGCTGATACAGTAAAAAGTGAAAGGTAAAAGGTTTAAATCTTTCCTGTCTTTTCTTCCCTGTACCTCGTACCTCACGACTTACGGGTTTTTCGCTGTGTGCCGTTTTTCTCCTTGACAACATATCTAAACGGCATGAAAATGGGAGAAACGATCGGGGAAGGAGGAAGACATGGCAGTGAGAACGCAAAAGCATGCGCGCAGGAAGAACGGCGGAGCAGGCCACATCAGCCTGACCGTCAACGGACAGTCCTACGAGATGGAAGTGGGAACCGCTCCACATCAGATCGACCCGGCCGACACCCTGGCTCATACGCTGCGGGAAACGCTCGGCCTTACCGGCACCAAGGTCTCCTGCGATCACGGCGCCTGCGGGTCCTGTACCGTCCTCATGGACGGCAAAGCGGTTCTCTCCTGCATGACGCTTACCGTTGAGTGCGAGGGAAAACGCATCACCACCATCGAGGGATTGAGCGATCCGGAGACCGGGAAACTGGACCCTCTGCAGCAGTCCTTTGTGGACCACACTGCCTTTCAATGCGGGTTCTGCACGCCGGGCATGATCATGAGCGCAAAGGCGCTCCTCGGGGAGAACCCTTCCCCCACGGAAAAAGAGGTGAAAGAAGGCCTGTCGGGCAACTTCTGCCGGTGCATCAGCAACTACCATGTGGTGAAGGCTGTCCTGGCAGCCTCCGGCAAGGGGAGGTGACGGGAATGGCAAGCCCATACAGGTTTATTGGAAAGGCAACACAGCGGAGGGACGCACAAGACATCGTCACGGGCAATGCAAAGTTCCTTGACGACCGGAAGTTCCCCGACATGCTCCACGGAAAGGTGCTCAGAAGCCCCCACCCCCATGCCCTCGTCAAAAAGATCACCAAAAGCGAGGCCCTGAAGCTGCCCGGGGTAAAGGCCGTGCTTACCTGGGAAGATGTGCCTGACTGGAAGGGAGGCACGCCCCGCTCCACCCGGGTTCTGGACCGCAAAGTCAGGTACGTGGGGGACGCGGTAGCGATTGTTGCCGCAGATACAGAAGAACACGCAAAGGAGGCCCTCAGACACATCAAGGTCGAATACGAGGTGTTGCCCGCTGTCTTTGATATGGAGGAGGCGTTAAAGCCGGGAGCCCCTCAGTTGTATGAAGACTTTCCCGGAAACGTCGTGACACCGGGCGTCCCCTTTTTCGGACCCAAGAACCTGAAAGAGGTGGTCATTGGAGATGTGGGAAAGGGGTTTGCCGAGGCAGATGTTGTTACGGAAGGGACCTTCGGTTATGAAAATATGCCGAACCCCATCCCGCCTGAACCTCCGGGGGTCGTAGCCCTGTGGGAATCGCCCGACAGCGTGACCCTGTGGGTTTCGAACCAGGCTTCATATATGGACACGGTTATTCTCTCCCATATCATGGAGAGAAAGGTTCACGTAAGAACGATCGGAGGGCCTTGCGGAGGCAGCTTTGGGTCCAAGTACATGTCATGGCCGATCCAGTGCTACGCAACGCTTCTAAGCAGGGCAACGGGCAAACCCGTTAAGCTCGTCCTTACCAAGGAAGAGCACCTCGCGGCCTTTACCCTCAGGCCAAGCTCGCGCATGAGCGCCAAAGTGGGCATGAAAAAGGACGGGACCGTGACGGCCGTGCAAGGCGCCTGGCTCATCGATACAGGCTATTACTCCATGACGACCCAGTCGCAGGTTGCAGTCGGCTGCGGAGAGGTACAGATCATGGTAAGGTGCCCTAACTGGGACCTGAAACCTGTCATCGTCTGCACCAACCGGAACGCCTCCGGCATCGTAAGGGGTTTCGGCGGCCAGGAATTGAAGTGCTGCCTGATACCGCTTCTGAGCTTAGCCATGGAAAAGGCCGGTGTGGATCCGCTGGAATTCATGAAGAAGAATTTTGTCAAACCCGGAGGAGGGTATTTCTGGAGGGACGGCATCTGGTATACTTACAGAGGCGTAGATTATACGAAGGCTATGGAGAAAGGCGCCGAGGCCTTCGGCTGGAAAGAAAAGTGGAAAGGATGGCTTACGCCCACGGCGGTGAACGGCCCCAGGCGGAGAGGGATCGGCGTGGGCGTCCACGGCAACGCAGACATCGGCGAGGACTCTTCTGAGGCATATGTGCGGCTCCATCCCGACGGTACTGCCATGCTTTTTTCCTGCGTCACCGAGCACGGGACGGGCCAGGTCACGAATTACATCCGCATGGTGGCAGAGGTGCTCCAGCTCCCCATGGAGAGGATCTCCATAACACCGTCAGATTCCCTGATCAATCCTTACGAATTCGGCCCGGCCGGCTCAAGGGGGACTTACGCTATCGGATCCGCTGTCATTGCCGCTGCGGAAGATGCCAGGCGGAGGCTCCTGAAGCTTGTCGCCCCCAGGCTAAAGGCAGGGCCCGAAGATGTTGATACCGCTGACGGCGTTATTTACCGCAAAGATGATCCCGCTGTGAAGATCCCCTGGAAGGCCATGGCCGTTGACCGCACCATTACAGGCTACGGGCGGTTTGATCCCGATTATTCCCTGACCAACTGCATGATGACCTTCGTTGAGGTCGAGGTGGACACGGAGACAGGGAAAGTCGCCTTGCCGCTGGTGGTCAACGCTTGCGACGTGGGGCAGATCATCGACCCTCCGGGCCTGGACAACCAGCTCAACGGGTGCCTCGGCTCAGCGGGCATCGACAGCGCTATCTTTGAGGAAACGATCATTGACAGGTCTTCGGGCCATATCCTCAACGCCAATCTGATCGATTATAAGTGGCGAACCTTTCCTGAACTTCCGGTCATAAAAAATGTGGTTTCGGAAACACCCTTTCCCAGCCATAGATTCCACGCCGTGGGGATCGGCGAGATCGCAACCTCGCCCGGGCCGTCGGCGATATTGATGGCCGTTTCAAATGCCATCGGGACATGGCTCCACGAATATCCGGTGACTCCCGAAAAGGTGCTCGAAGCGCTCGGAAAGATCCCCCCGCAGGGCCGGAAAGGAGGTGCTCTGTGAGGTCCTTCACCCATATCAATGCGCGCACGATAGAGGAGGCCCATCTGCTTCTCGGCAAGTATAAAGGCAAAGCGGTCATCAACGCCGGCGGCACGGACCTGCTCGGCGTTCTGAAAGACGAGATCCTTCCCGGCTATCCCAAGGTTGTCATTAATATCAAAAATATCTCCGGCCTCGAATCGATCACTGAAAACGAGAGAGGGCTGACGATCGGTTCTCTTGTGAAGCTTTCTGATATCGCCGCCTCGCCTTTGATCAAAGAACGCTATCCTGTCCTTGCAGAGGCGGCATACTCCGTCGCGACGCCTCAGATCAGGAATGCGGCCACGATCGGCGGGAACCTCTGCCAGGATGTCCGCTGCTGGTATTACCGGTACCCGCGGCATATAGGGGGGCTGATCCAATGCGCGCGCAAAGGAAGCGGGCCATGCCTTGCCGTGAGAGGCGACAACCGGTATCATGCCATCATGAATGGAAAACGCTGCTTCGCCGTATGCCCGTCCGACACCGCCGTGGCGCTCGCCGCGCTGGATGCATGCATCCACGTTTCGGGTCCGGAGGGTGATCGGAAAATAGCGGTCGCTGATTTCTTCGGTCCCCTGGCAAATGCCCTCAGATCGAACGAAATAGTAAAGGAGATCGAAGTGCCTGCGCTTGCCGGGCCTGCCGATCAAAAATATATCAAGTTTGCCCTGAGGGCACCGGTGGATTTTGCGATCGTAAGCGTCGCATCCGTTGTAGCCATCGTGAACCGGGTATGCACGGATGTACGCATCGCACTTGGCGGAGTTGCCCCGGGGCCGGTGAGGGCGCGATCGGCCGAAGACATGCTGAAGGGAAAGGAGATAAACGAGGCAATTGCCGCAGAGGCGGCAGAGATGGCTATGTCAACCGCCAGGCCCCTGAGCATGAACAGCTACAAGATCGAAATATCGAAGACACTTATCAAGAGAGCACTGTTGGGAGGTAGATAATGCCGATCCAGGGATTTCAACCGTATAAACCGGAAGATGTGGAGAAGTATGTCAAGTACAGGTGGTGGCTGGGCCTCACCTGGGGAGACATGTTTGACAAGGCAACGGACCTCTATCCACGAAAGGAGGCCCTCGTGGATGATACCTCCCGGTTTACGTATCGTGAACTCCGCGAGAAAGTGGACCGCCTTGCCATCGGCCTTATGAGGCTGGGGATCAAGAAACGAGATTTCGTTCTGCTCCAGATCCCGAACTGGCATGAATTCATCTTTGCCTTCTTTGCGCTGCAAAAGATCGGGGCCATAGTTGTCCTTCTCGTGGCCCGCCACAGCCTTTCTGAAGTCAGCTACCTGAGCGGTCTGACGAACCCCGTGGCCTGGATCGGCCCTGATCATTACAAGAAGACTGACTATCTGCCCATTCTGCAGCAGGTCATGGAGGAGCACAAAGGGCTGAGGCACATCATATCCGTCAGATCGCCGGAAAACAGGGCCTTCACCCCTCTGGAAAAGCTGATCGAAGAGGGCGAGCTGACCGGGTCAAACCTTGAAGCCCTTGCTGCCAGGAGGCCCGATCCCATGGAGGTGTCCATAATCCTCCCCACAGGCGGGACAACGGGCGCGCCCAAGGCGGTTCCGCGGACGCACAACGATTACATCGCCAACGTTGAGTACCACACCAGGGCCTGGCAGGTCACATGCAACGACGTCATGCTCACCGCCGCGCCTGTAAGCCATGCGCAGGCGATACATAATTGCGTAGGCGGCGCCTTTTTCCACTGCGCCAAGTACGTGATCACCGACAGCACCGATGCCGCCGATATCTGCAGGGTCATAGAGCGGGAAAAGGTAACGGCCTTTCCCACGGTGCCGGCCCTCATACACAGGATCGTAAATCTTGAGAATCTGAAAGACTACGATCTCAGCTCGCTGACAAGGCTCTATGCCGGAGGGGCGCCGAGCACCCCCGAGCTGGTAAGAAGCGTATATGAGAAGATCGGCTGCAAATTTGTCAATGCCCTCGGCTCCTCTGAAGGGCCGGCTGCGATGAGCCGCCTCGACGCCGATATTGAAACAATCTGCAATACGGTAGGCGAAAAAGACTGTCCCTACACGCAGGTCAGGATCGTCGACCAGTATCTGCAGGACCTGCCGCCCAACAAGGAGGGGGAGCTCATTACGAAAGGCCCTACCATCTTTAACGGTTACTTCAGATCCGAGGAAGAGAACAGGAAGGTCTTCACAGAGGACGGGTTCTTCAGGACCGGCGACCTGGCAAAGATCGACGAATCAGGGATCATGACGATAACAGGAAGGATAAAAGAGACGATACTCAGGGGAGGAGAGACGCTCAGCGCGATCGGGATTGAACGGCTGATCAGCTCTCACCCGGCTGTTGCCGAAGTGGCGGTTATAGGCATGCCCGACAGGGAGCTCGGCGAGAGGATCTGCGCCTACGTCAAGCTCAAAGAAGGGGCAAACCTCTCGTTTAAAGAACTTGTGGCCTACTTGAGGGGCATCGGAGCCTCAGTCCTCCAGCTGCCGGAGCGCATGGAGATCATCGATGCCATGCCTCTCACCAAGGTCGGCAAGACGGATAAAAAGATCCTCAAGGAGGATATTGCGAAAAAGCTCGGCGCAGCCTGAGGCGTCGCTTCAATGATCTTTGCTGTTATCTGGCTGTTCCTATCTTCCGATCAGAATAGCATGCAGATGCACGACTATGCCGGCGATCTGCGGATTATCAACTAAAAAGGCGATGTTTATTTCTGATGCGCTTTGAGAGACCAGCCTTGCCTTGAGCCATGAACTGATTTTTTCTTGACAGCCAATTGAAATGGCACGAGAATGTAGAAAACCAAGATCAGTCATAAGGAGGTTTTACATGCTTGCGAAGATTGCCCGTTCTTTTCTTATTGCGCTCTTTGTCATTATGCCGGCAACACCATTATTATTGAATGCAGAAACTACTATCATAACCTGTCCGAAGGTTCTTACCTCCAACCCTTTTCAACTGGTAAGGATCGAAAATGGTGATGGCTGGCAAAAATCAGAAGCATCCGGCTATAAGATGTATTGCAGGCACTACATCAATCCTCAGGGATATCTGACGTGCTTTTATGGGCCTGCCGCTCATGGTGCCTCCGACGTGATGACATTGAAGCGGCTTCCCCCTGATGGCACAACGTGCAAGGCATTGGAAGTAGCAAGCGCAGAGTGCAGCTTTGAGTGCACCACACAAACAAGCGCCCCCGGCGTTGAAAAAAAGATCAGACCTCCAAGGGTGATTCCGCCGAAACGGTGATAGCCGCTGTAAAGACAATGAATCTTATCCCTTTCCTTTTGAGGCAACATCATAGACGTCTTTTCTGTGCAGGATGGCAAGGATAATGATCTCATTACCCTTTACTTTAAAGACAACACGGTAATCCCCCACACGTAGCTTCCAGTAACCCTTGAGCGTCTTCCGCAACGGCGCACCATACTCTTCCGGAGCCATCAGGAGCCTTGATTCGATCGCCTTTTTTATTCTTGTTTTTGCCTTGTTGTCAAGCTTCGGCAGGTCTTTTTCTTTTACGAACGGGTGGTACGAGAGGGTATATCCCACATCAGCCCCAGGTGTCTTTGTGTGATAGTTTCTTTGTGCGGGTCAGCGATCTCTCCCTCTGTTCCGCGATCTTTACAAGCTCGATGTCTTCCCTCAATTCAATGGCCTCTTTTACGAGATCCCTTACCACCATCGACATCGACGTGCCTTCTTTTTTTGCAAGCCCGCTCACTGCCGTATAAAGCGGTTTTTCCATAACGACATTTACCCGGGCATTCTTCGTAGGCATTGCATATCTCCTTTCGATAATCAGTGTAACACTTCTGTTACACCGTGTCAATCAATAGAAAGCATGCCGTAATCCGTCCAGCGTTCACTGGTTACTCGATGCTGGATGAGAGAGACGGCTCATGGCTCATAGCCCTTGGCAAGAAGAATCAGGTTGAGGTTGAGGAGAATCAGGATTTGCTTAACCCTAGCCTGAGCCTTAGCCTGCATTTTTTGTCTGCTGACGGCTGTGTGCTGACTGCTGACGGCTATTTACTATCGACTAACGACTACCTTTTATGAAGTATATAACATCAGATCAAGGGGTTTGAAATAACGTCAGGAACCCGTCCGGGGCAAGGCTCGTCGCCAGCATAACCATGTTGATATCGCGGTGCTCTTTCCATGCAGGCGATGCCTGGTGTTGACCGTCGAGCCAGCAGTCCTCTATCTTCTCCCCTATCGACATATATTTCCAGTGGGTCTTCAAAAATACGGCAATGTCGCGATCGTCCCTGAAGGCATCCCGGTTCGCGACGATCAGTGTATCCAACCTTTTCAGGGCATGCAGTCCGATCGATAATCCGAGCTCGCGAAAGGCAAGCCGGAACCGGGCCGGAGTATGGAGAAAGTTTTCCCTTCCGGGATACTTAAGACCGGACAGGGACGCGTCGAGAATGACCCTGAGCAGGCCGGGCCCTTCAACGATACCCATCACGAAAAGCTGGGCCACCCTGAAGGCATCGGACAGGAGGCCTCCGAGACCGAGGAGGTCGTCCGTCTGCCAGTCAATCCCCTCGCATATTGTGGCGATATCCCCGATCTCTTCGGTGAGATCAGGAGATTGCGGTCTTTCAGGATCTTTTTCTGCGGTCCCCTGAAGCTGGATGTAGGTAACAAGGCCGTCAAGGGGATCGTGGTGCCCCATTGAGGGCACAAGCGGATAGGAAAGGTCTGTGCTCATCTTCCAGTACATCTGCCTCAGGTCTGTTCCGGGAACCCTATAGACGAACCGGGCATGGGCAGCCTTCGCCAGCTCCATCGCCCACCTGTTGTAAGCGAAATCTCCCGTGACAGCGGTCGCGCGGTTGAGCGCATGCATCCATTTCGTAAGGTAATGGTAATACTGTCCGTCCCTGCTCCATTCCTGGCATTCGTCCATGGGCTCATCGGGGCCGCGTTCATTCATCGTCTTGCCGATCCTCAGGCCTCCGGCAGTGGGGTGCTCCTTCCCCTCCCGGTCGGACAGCCCGCTGATCCAGCCGGTTCGCATATCGCCTTCACGGTACCTGCCGAGCTTGTCGTGGACCTGGTCTATCAGTTGCAACGCCAGGTCTTTGTACTTGACGTCCTTCGTCTCGAGATAAAGACCGAGGAAATTGCAGACCGCGTATGCATCGGTCCAAAGGTAGCGCCTCGGTGGTTGTTCCGTCGGCACAAGCCCCGTCAGCAAGGCAAACCTCGTCATGATCTTCTGTGCTGCATATAGCGGTTCTTCTTTCGTCATAGGGATACTCTAACCTATTTCGCAACCGAAATACCACCCTCCACGACCTCGATGTTCTTCCAGTCGCAGCCTTCCGGTCCGTTGGAGAAAAAGATAGATACCTGACTTCGCTGGTTCCTACGGTAAAATATATCTTTACAAATTAGAAATAAACTTCTAAAATGTAAATATGGTAAAAAGAGAGGCGCGCAAGGTCATTACCGCAAGGCTTCGGACTTCCCCGGCCGTTGCAATACTGGGTCCCCGTCAGGCGGGGAAGACGACCCTAGCGAAAACATTTTCAAAAACGTATTTCGATCTCGAACTGGAAGAGGAAAGGCTCAAGCTTGACATCCGGTGGAATGACCTTATCGCCGCAAAGGATTTGATCATACTCGATGAGGCCCAGAATTATCCTGAAATATTCCCGAGGATACGAAGCGCGATCGACGGCGACAGAAAGAGGATGGGCAGATTCCTTCTGCTCGGCTCCGTTTCTCCCGGCCTCATGAAAGAGGTCTCCGAATCGCTTGCCGGACGAATAACCCTTTGCGAACTTGCCCCTCTGTCTCTCCCGGAAATAAAAAGCGCAAAAGATGATGATCTCTGGCTGAAGGGTGGATACCCGGACGGCGGTATCCTCAAAGCCTCGCATTATCCTGTCTGGCAGGACAGCTACCTCGACTTACTTGCAATGCGAGATCTACCCGTTTGGGGCCTGCCGGCACAGCCCTCTGCTACAAAGCGTTTTTTTAGAATGCTTGCCGTCAATCACGGCAACATCTGGAATGCAAGCCAGACAGGAAAAAGTCTTGGCGTCTCCTATCATACGGCAACTTCGTACCTCAACTATCTTGAACAGGCCTATCTTATAAGGAGGGTAGCCCCGTACTTTGCAAATCTCAAAAAAAGGCTCACCAAGAGCCCCAAGGTCTACTGGCGTGACAGCGGCCTTCTTCACAGCCTTCTCCGTGTCCGCACTTTTGCCGAGCTTCTCTCGCAACCCTGGGTGGGTGCCAGTTGGGAAGGGTGGGTCATCGAACAGGTTCTGATCTTTCTCAATAACTCGGGCACACAGTATGACGGCCCATATTATCTGCGAACCAATGACGGATACGAGATCGACCTGATCTTTGTGCTCGCGGGTATTACATATGCCGTAGAGATCAAGCTTACCTCGTCGCCCGGACAGTCCGACATGCAGCGACTCCAAAAGGTCGCAGATCTGATCGGGACAACGGTAAAAGTCCTCATTTCCCGAACACCGGGCTATACTGAAAATGCCGATTCCATTTCCACAAACCCCAGACTGTTCCTTAAGCACCTGCAGAAAAAGATAAAAAAAGACATAAACGACCCGCTCGTGTTCCGGTGATTAAGTTCTGGATACTGGATACTGGATGCTTGATGCTCGTCACTTGTTGCTTGATGCTTGCGAGATCGAACAAGGAACGAGAATCCGGCGATCTGTGATCGGCTCCGAATATCGATCATCGATAATCGATCATCGAACTCTTCCCCTTACGCCTTACACCTCACTCATTAAAAAAAATCTTTATATGATAGTTTGACATGACACAAAATATGTGTATAATTTGTACATACCACGAGGTGACATATGCAGGTAAGACATAACATCACTCTTGATGAGGATATCTCGCACGAACTGGAGACAATCGCCGGGGAACTCGGTGAGAAAAAAAGTTCCGTCATAGAAAAGGCACTGGCCGTCTATTTCGATTTTCTCGACCTCAAGCTTGTACAGAAGAGGATGAAGGACCTGAAGGAAGGGCAGGATACCATTGTAGATGCCAGAAAAGTCTGGAAGGAACTCGGGATTTAGCGTTGTGTATACGCTCAAATTCCTCGGCAGGGCCGTCCAGGATCTAAAGAAGATCGACCTCCCTTTTCAAAAGATTATCAAGGAAAAGCTGCTCATCCTCGCCGAAGATCCCAATATTCTGAAAAACAATACCATCAAACTGGCCGGTACAAAGGAAGATTACTACAGGCTTCGCGTCGGGAATTATAGAGTGATCTACGAGAAAAGAGAGAAAGAGCTTGTCATCCTCATAATCCGGATCGGCCATCGAAGAGAGATATATCAATAGACCGGCGAAACAAGCGAGAATCCGACGATCCGCAATCGGCTTCGAATATCGATCATCGATAATCGATCATCGTGTTTTTCCCCTTACGGCTCACGCCTTACGACTCACGGTATTTTTATCTTGACAACATATTCAATTGCCGATTTGCGATTGCCTAATGCCGATGTAAACAAAACAAGGCGCCCTCCAGGTATAAATCAGTTGCATTTTCGATAGGTTTGGAGGAGAATGGAAAAAGGGTGGGGGTTACGGAAGCAAAACTGCTCAACGTTCTATGTTCAATGTTAACAAATCTATCACCGCAATGCCTGACCCCGATTAGCCCGTTGAAATAAGTTCTTCATGAAAGCATATATCGCAGTAACAGACGGTAATTGGTTCAGATACCTATCGGCATTGCCCGGAATCGATGAGGTCAACTTCTGGCAACCCGGCGGTACTCACACGTTCAGGGCGTTGAGTCCCGGTGAACCATTTCTGTTTAAACTCCACAGCCCGGACAATTATATAGTTGGCGGTGGTTTTTTTGCACATAGCGCAATCCTGCCATGCAGCCTTGCCTGGAGCACCTTCGGCAGCAAGAACGGCGCTTCCTCGCTGACAGAAATGAGGGCGAGGATAGAGCAATATAGGCGCGCCGCGCCTGCAAAACAAGATTACCACATAGGCTGCATTCTCTTGGAGCAACCATTTTTCTTTTCACGCAATAACTGGATACCGGTACCTGAAGATTGGAGCATAAGCATTCAACAAGGAAAATGCTACGATCTCACAGCCGATCTTGGCAAACAGCTCTGGGAACAGGTACAGCAAAGGCTGTTAACCATGACAGAATTCATAAAAGAGGAAGCTGCAGTAAATGAATTAACTGCACGCTATGGAGAACCCCAGATCATTCACCAGCGCCTTGGTCAAGGGAGTTTCCGTATAATCGTTACAGATGTATACGATAGAAGATGCGCCGTTACTCTGGAAAGGACTCTGCCGGCATTAGAAGCAGGCCATATAAAACCCTTTGCCCAGGATGGCCCTCATGATATACGGAATGGCATTCTTTTAAGATCAGACCTGCATCGTCTCTTCGATCAAGGTTATGTGACGATTACCAACGATTTTCGTTTTGAAGTAAGCAGAAGAATTCGTGAAGAATTTGATAATGGCAGGGATTACTATGCCTTGAATGGAAAGAAACTTAACATTCCTATAAAACCTGAATATCAACCTGCAACCGAATTCGTCAATTGGCATAATGAAAATATTTATTTAGGGTAAGGCATAAGGAGGAAAGGATCACGGCAGCGCATAGGTTCAATCATTTTTATATCCGGCAAGGAAAGTTATTTAATTTCTTAAGAACGTCCCCTGTACTACCCTGTACTATATGGACGTATGTTGTAGAATGGCACGCCATTCTAATGATTATTTTCAGCTTGAGCCTGTCTTATTTTTAAGTTGCAATAACCACTCCGGCAGCGGCTGCGCCTCTTTCCTCGCCACATTCCCGCCTTCGCAGCTTGGGCATTTCGGCCCCCTCTTTTCTTCCTCGTATACCAGGAAGGCGCGTCCGCAGTCCTTGCATTGGTATTCTTTACCGGGCATCTTCCTCACCTCCATGGTTCTGCCTTGAATCGAGTATAGTATCACTATATTCAAAAGTAAACACGAATCGCAAAACAAGAGCGGTATGTCGAATTCTTAATTTGGCTGTCGGGTTAATTAAATATTTCTACGGATTCGTCCCTTCGTTCATGATATTCAAATACTCTTCGTAACTAAAGATCCTTCCTCGTTTCCGGCCCGTTATCTCCTTAACAAGTCCCCCGTCTTTGAGGGCCTGGATGGCCTTTGTCACTGTAGGCATGGAGAGATGCGTTCCTGCTGCAAGCGATGAAAGGGTGGTAAGGGGCCGCTGTTGAAGCAAATGGTGGACCTGAAGGGACGATCCCGATATTCGCCCGAACCCCTGAATACGTTTCCGATCACGTTCCACCATCTCAGCAAGGCGCCGGGCTGTCTTGGCAGCGCTCTCTGCCGTCTCGCGGACACCATCGGTAAAAAATAAGACCCACTTTTCCCAATCCCCCTCTGTGCGAACCGAGTTGAGGAGGTCATAGTACTGCCGTCTATGGGTTTTGAAGTAAAGACTGAGATAGAGTAAAGGCTCTTTCAGCACCCCGTTGAGGCACAGTAAAAGCAGTATCAAAAGCCTGCCTACCCTCCCGTTACCATCGAGGAAGGGATGTGTTGTCTCAAACTGGGCATGGGCAAGGGCTGCTTTAATAAGGATCGGCGATTGATGTTCCCGATCGTGTAAAAATAGTTCCAAAGCGGACATCGCGTCGGCCACATGATCAGGCGGCGGGGGCACAAAAATGGCATTACCGGGCCTGCTACCGCCTATCCAGTTCTGAGAGCGTCGAAATTCTCCGGGCGTTTTATCGCTGCCGCGCCCTCGTTGAAGCAAAACACCATGGATCTCCTTCAGGAGTCTGTTCGATAATGGAAATCCGCCTTCACAGCGGGACAAGCCGTGTTCAAGGGCAGCTACATAATTGGAGACCTCAACCACGTCATCCAATGGTACTCCCGGGGCTTCTTCGAGTTCAAAGAGCAGCAGGTCGGAAAGGGAAGATTGCGTGCCCTCGATCTGAGAGGAAAGGACCGCTTCCTTACGAACATACATATAGAGAAAAAGATGGGTGTCGGGAAGCAGCGCCGTGACACCATCAAGACGACCGAGCGCAAGAAGGGCCTGATCAAGGGATTCGCGCAGGGCCTCATCGATCACTAACGAGGGGTCGGGAGGAAGGGGCTGCGGGACAAATGCCTTAACCGGCTCATCACCGACAGTAGAGGTAATGATATACTTACCTGTCATTCCCCGTTGCACTTGCACCCCCTTATTAAACTTTCTTACATATCATACTTTCTTATTAAAGGAAAAGCAATTAAAGTTTAATAACCATTCTTTTGAAAAAACTAGGGACACCATGAGGGGCATAGTTGACTATCTTGGCTTATCACTATTTCACCCACGGTCAACTCTTTTCTTCTTTTGCATACCGGTTAGTCACGTTAGTCAACTATGTCCCCAATTGCTTATAATGATCGGAGATCGGCCGATAATCCCTATGGCGTACAAAATGATGACAGGCCGAGCGTTCCATATCAAGAGGGTGTATTGGCGCATCGTTCCCGCGGTGCTGATCCTGCTTCTATTGGCGATGCCTGCCCTTGCAATGCAGATATTCGTCAAGACCCTGACCGGCAAGACGATCACCCTCGATGTGGAATCGACCGACAGCCTTGCAAATGTCAAGGCAAAGATCTGGGATAAGGAGGGCATACCCTATGATCAGCAGCGGCTGATCTTTCAGGGCCTGCCGCTCTTGAGGGACGATTATACGAATGAACTACCCCGCCGCAAGCAGCGGGGTATCAGAGGATAGAAACGGCATGATTATGCCCCCTCACCCTACCCTCTCCCGCGAGGGGAGAGGGAACAGTGTTACCCCGCAGCAAGCTGCGGGGAATCATCCGGATTGAACAGTACGGAATCAAGAAGGAATCCACCCTGCACCTGGTACTCCGTCTTCGCTGAGCTTTATTGTCAACATCCGTTGCGTAGTTAATTTGGACAAAAACCTGACGCCTTTTTTATGGGCAAAAAAGTGCTGGAGGGAGGTTTAATCCGATAATTCTATCTTATTCTTCCCGCACCAATAGCGGAGCGCTTCTTTTTCCCGGTCGTCTTCAAAACGATACCATGTCTCCAGAAGCCCCTTTGAGTCCAGTAAATCCTTGAACCGTGCATAGGCGCCCCTCCGCCCGAAGATATCAAGCACTCTGTCATATTCATCCGGGAGGTGCGAAGCAGCGAACTCTAATACAAGGGCTTTCCCCAGATCGAGGTCGTTCTTATGAGGGATCGCCGTCAACTCATCCGGATCAACCTCGTTTTCAGCGATCTCATCGATGCCGCCCATATCCGATCGGTAGAATATCCTGCCCGTCTCAGTATCCAGATAGGCTTCGTTTTCCCCATATGGCGCTGAGCCGACAAAAAGAAAGGCATTCTCAATATCGCCAAGACTGAACACAGCCATATTCACCTCAATTTCTTATCTATATCATCAGCGGACAAAAAATAATAGGTTTTACCTTGCTTATACCTTTTGAGCAGCCCGTACCCGAAAAGACCTGCAAGATCGGTTCGTGCGGTTTGATGAACTACATTATATTTTTGCATATGCGACTTTAATGAAAAAGTGAGGCTTCTATCTTCTAATGCTTTTCTCAGTACGTCTTTCTGCCGGTAATTCAATGAAGGATAATCCGACCATTGCGTGGTCGCATAGCTTAGCTCTGTCTGTTTACGCTCAATATAGCGTTTGAGGTCTTTGATCGCTGCGACAATGGCCCTCAGATGGAAAACAATAAAATATGTCATATCTCCGGCATCTACCTCGGAATAGAGGAATGCCCTGTAATACTGATTCCTTGCTTTCATAATAACTCTGGAGATCGATAGGTATTCAAAAAGCCAGTACTTGTTTTTCAGCATGCACCAATACAGCAGCGCCCTCGCTGTCCTGCCGTTTCCATCATTGAAAGGATGGATGTATGCCAGCCAGAAATGAAGGATAATCGCTTTAATTGCAGGGTGAATAAACCTGTCACTGTCAGAATTTGCAAATCCGCAAAGGTCGTCTACAAGTCCCTCGATTGCAGATGGATCGGGTGGAATATGCATGATGTTTCCTTCGTAGTCATAGATATAGACCGGTTCATCCGTAGATAAGCGAAACCTGCCTGAGTGTTCAGGATTATCCAGGGTATCTTGGGCCATAGATCTTTGCAAGTCCTTGAGAAGCTCTTTGCTAAGGGGCTGATCGATGAGCGATTTTATTCTCGAGATTGTCAGGTAGTTATTGAAGATCATCTGCTCCGACCTGTCCTTTGGCTTTCTTCCTGAGTCAAACATCTCCTTTGCGACCTTCCTCGTTGTAACGGCCCCTTCGATCTGACTCGATGCAATGGCCTCTTCTACGATCGATTTCATTAAATACCATTTTTTCTCTGCGGCATATAAAGAAGGGTTATCCGTAATAATAAGGCCGCCCGCATCCTGGTCTATCCCATGAAGATATTCAGAGATACAATCGGGCGACCAGAATCGAAAATGGTTACCCTCCCTATCCGTTAACGGAAGCATGTGCATATTGACCATCCTGAAGGCCTTTAGATACGCCCAGGCATGTTCCGGTTGAATTGTTTCCGGTACGATGTGTTTGAATTTGTCCCAGTAAAGGTACTCTTTATTAGCTTTTTGAACGGTTTTAGTCAATTCTTCTGAAAATTCGGTTTTATCGAACTTGATCTTGGTCCAATCTGGGGCTTTTTCTGGAATCTTCATACTAATTTTCTACTAATTATTTTAGTATTAGCATTTGGAACAGTCAAGAACTATTTACTAATTATCTGCTAATTTTTTTAGTATTAGCATTTGTACATGATCGAAGGAGGAGGGAACCGGAAGCCCCGAACAATATCGTCCCAATAGTCTTGCCGGGCACCCGCAAGCAGCAAACTTGGCATAATGAATCCAATTGTGATGCGGGTCTTAAACGTTGAGGATTCACGACAACGAAGTAACGTCGTTAGCCGCAAAAAACGCCCGGCCGCTATTTGATATGAAAAAGGCGTCAAGGAAGGATAATTCCCCTGACGCCTTTTTCATTCTTAAAAATAAAAAACCCGGCAACTACCTACTTTCCCACACAGTTAACCGTGCAGTATCATCGGCGTGGCAGAGCTTAACTTCCGTGTTCGGGATNNCCTCTGCGCTATGGTCACCGGGAAAACTTATTAGCTCTTAGCTCATGGCTCATGGCTCATAGTTCATGGCCTTAAAGGCTTTTGCTATCAGCTATGAGCTATCAACTATCAACTTTTTTAGGACAACCATACATATTGATTTTTTTGAAATATGGCCAAGCCTCTCGATCTATTAGTACTGGTAGGCTCAACGCATCGCTGCGCTTACACCATCAGCCTATCAACCGGGTGGTCTACCCGGGATCTTAGCCTGGTATTGCTACCAAGCGGGATAACTAATCTTGAGGTGGGCTTCCCACTTAGATGCTTTCAGCGGTTATCCCTTCCGAAC
>DIWM01000004.1 GCA_002428485.1 Deltaproteobacteria bacterium UBA6106 | reverse complement strand
CTCTCAAAACAAACCATTAATTTGTCGTTACTGAACGAGGACCTGCTATTTATTTATTCTTTATCAAAGAGCATCTAACCTTGAAGCATCATAAGTATACTCATTTTTGGAGAATTGTCAAGGAAATGTCTTAAAATATTTTAATAAATTTTTGAGGCCCTGTTTTTATATCATTTTAGCGGTCTTTTCGGCCATTTTGGGCGTTTTTATTTATTTCGTCGATCTGGGGTGGATCATCGTTTTCGGGTCCAGCGCCCTGTCCAATTCGGCGTTGCTCAAAAGTCCTTTCTCAAGCGTCAGCTCACGTATCGTCCGCCCTGTGGCAAGGGCCTCTTTTGCCAGATTCGCCGCAGCCTCGTAGCCTATAAGGGGGACCAGCGCGGTCACAAGCCCGGTGGAACACTCGATAAGGTCCCTGCAGCGATCGACATTTGCCTTTATTCCCGTAACGCAGCGCTCACGGAGAACATTAAAGGCATTTTCCAGGAGCATCAGGGATTGGAGGATATTGAAGCCGATAACAGGCTCGAAGGCGTTCAGCTCAAGCTGCCCCGCCTCGGCGGCCATGGTTATCGTCACGTCATTGCCGATGACCTGAAAGCAGACCTGGTTCACCACCTCGGGGATGACGGGGTTCACCTTGCCCGGCATAATCGTGGAGCCGGGCTGCATAGGTGGCAGAAAGATCTCCGCGAAGCCGGTGCGGGGCCCGGACGAGAGCAGGCGAAGGTCATTGCAGATCTTGGAGATCTTTACCGCAATGCGCTTGAGGACCCCGGAAAGCTGCACGTATGCCCCCGCATCCGATGTAGCCTCCACGAGGTTCGGCGAGGTAATGAGGGAAAGGCCCGTGATCTCGATGAGATGTCTCCTTACCAGATCCGCGTATCCTAAAACGGTGTTGACGCCGGTGCCGATCGCCGTCGCCCCCATGTTGATCTCGTGGATAAGCCTCGTCGCCTCCCGCAGGCGCTCAATGTCCTCCCCGATCGTGACGGAATAGGCGGTAAATTCCTGTCCCAGCGTCATGGGGACCGCGTCCTGAAGCTGCGTCCGCCCCATCTTCAGGACATCCCGGAACTCTTCGCCCTTGGCGGCAAAGGCTTCCTGGAGGTTGCCCATGGCATCGAGGAGACCATAAATGGACCATATCGCCGCTATCTTTAATGTCGTGGGGTAGACGTCGTTGGTCGACTGGGAAAGGTTGACATGATCGTTCGGGTGGCAGTACCTGTACTCGCCTTTGGCATGGCCGAGGTATTCCAGCGCGAGGTTCGCGATGACCTCATCGGCATTGATGTTCGTCGATGTGCCGGCGCCGCCCTGAATGACATCGACAGGAAAATGCTTGTCCAGCGCGCCTGACCGCACATCGCGGCACGCCCTGACAATGGCGTCGCTTATGGCGGGCGAAAGCAGGCCGAGCTCCTTGTTGGCCATGGCAGCCGCCTCTTTTATGGACGCAATGGCCCTTATCATGACGGGGAATTCTGATATAGGTATGCCGGTGATGGGAAAATTCTCTATGGCGCGCACGGTCTGCACGCCATAATACGCGTCGGCCGGGACATCCTTTTCGCCGAGGCTGTCATGTTCCTTTCGATATTCCATATTTATCTATCCTCCATGTTCGGGATGTTCTTGGAAACAAAAAGAATACCAGATTATTTCAACAAGGTCATGGCATGTCAAGGAGAAATATGGAATAAGGAAGCTCGGTCTGCTGAAAGTATATCGTATATCGTAGTTCGTATATCGTATATCGAAATGCAAAGAAAACGTTCGGGGTGATGCGTTCGGCGTTCGGCGTTTTTTGACTCTCTGCCCTCAGCTCTCTGCTCTTCGCTGCCTTTTTCCCCTCACGCCTCACGACTTACGGATTTGTTGCTGACGGCTGATGGCTGACAACTCGATTTATATTGACAGAGGCATATGCGGGTAGATAACATTCGATATTGCTGCCTGATGTATCCTTTTTGACAGTAATACATTCATACGGGAGAAGCGATGGGTAAAAAAAGGAAAATGTCTTTGACGGCGTGGGTCTTCACGGGGATGATACTGGGACTTGTTATCGGCTGGCTCTTTCCCAACATAGGGGTAATGTTAGAGCCTCTCGGCATCATCTTTATACGTATAATAAAAACGGTCATCGTTCCCATCATCTTCGCGACATTGGTCGTAGGGATAGCCGGTCACGGTGACCTGAAGGCCGTCGGCAGGATGGGCCTGAAGTCGATTATCTATTTCGAGATCGTCACAACCTTTGCCCTTTTCCTCGGCCTTGTTATGGTAAACATCATGAAGCCGGGCGTCGGCATGCATCTCGATGCAACCGGCGATGTCCCCGGCATCACCGCGAAGCAGCACAGCCTTTCCGATGCGATCATCAATATATTTCCGGAAAATTTTTTCGATGCTGCGGCGCGGGGAGACGTTCTCGAGGTGGTCATCTTCACTATCCTCTTCGCGATCGCCCTAAGCCTTCTCAAGGAAAAGAAAAAGCCCATCATAGACTTCTGCGACGCCCTCGCAGAGACGATGTTCAAGTATACGGGCATTGTAATGAACTATGCGCCGATCGGCGTAGGCGCAGCCATAGCCTTTGTCGTCGGCAGCAAGGGGTTGTCCGTCCTCGTGAATATGGGCGCCCTCATCCTCACGCTGTACGTATCGCTTGTCTGTTTCATGGTCCTCATACTCTTTCCCGCTGCTCTTATATTCCGCGTCCCTGTGAGAAGATTCCTTTCGGCGGTCAAAGAACCGGCTATCATAGCATTCTCCACGACAAGCTCCGAGGCAGCCCTGCCCAAGGCCATGCAGGCAATGGAGGCTCTCGGCGTGCCGCGCCGCATTGTCGCCTTTGTCATCCCGACAGGCTACAGCTTCAACCTCGACGGAACAACATTATACCTTTCCCTTGCCTCGGTCTTTATCGCGCAGGCCTCCGGCATCGACCTCAGCATAGGCCAGCAGCTTCTCATCGGCTTCACCCTTATCTTTGCAAGCAAGGGCTGCGCGGGCATACCGCGCGCGTCGCTGATCGTCCTCGCGGGGACTCTTGCTTCTTTCGGTATCCCCGTTGGAGGCATTGCCGTCATCCTCGGCGTGGACTCGATCATGGATATGGCGCGGACCACAACAAACATCATAGGCAACTGCCTCGCTTCGGTGATCGTAGCACGCTGGGAAGGGGAGTTCGTGGAGAATAAAGAGCAGCTCATAGTTGATGGCTCATAGCTCATAGCAACAGCAAGAACCGGGTAGGCGGTAAGCAGTATACACGTAAATCTTTTGCTGCCTACTTCCTATTGCTTACTTTGTTTAGTTTTTGCTGTCAGCCATGAACTATGAGCTATGAACTGTTTTTCATGCTATCAGCGTTATCTGCAGGTCCATCACGTTCGTGCCGGTGAGGCCTGTTATGAACAGGTCGTCGATGCGCTTAAAGAAGGTATAGGAATCGTTGTTCCGTAGATGCTGTGCGGGGTCGATCCCGATCGCCTTTGCCTTCGAAACCGTCTGTCCGTCCACAAAGGCCCCCGCCGCATCTGTCGGCCCGTCAGCGCCGTCGCTGCCGGCAGAAAGGAAGGTGATCCCGCTTTCGTCCTCGATCTCCATTGCATAGGCAAGGGCTAGCTCCGTATTCCTCCCGCCGCGCCCGCTGCCTGTGACCGTTACCGTCGTCTCTCCCCCCGAGATCAGACAGATTGGCCTTTTCTCGCCACCTGCCCCCGTTTCTCCCTTTCTCCGTTTCTTAATTTCTATCGCCCTTTTTGCGAGCCATCTGCCTGCATCCCTTGCCTCTCCCTGGACCTCCGTAGAGATGATCCCGGCATCGAACCCGAGCCTCGTCGCCTCTGCCATTGCTGTTTCGATGGCGTTTTTGTTGCTCCCGATGATAGTATTCCCAACCCTTTCAAAAACAGGATTCCCTTCCTTTGGCGTTTCAGCGACGATCCCCTGCACACCCTTGCTGAGTATGTCCATTACGCTTGCGGGAACTTTTTCCTCTAACCCATACTTCCTGATTATTCTCAGGGCATCAGCATATGTCGTGCTGTCCGGCGAGGTCGGCCCTGAGGCGATGACATCAAGCCTGTCGCCGATAACATCGGAAAGTATCAATGATATGATGCGGGCCGGATAGGCCCTCATTGCGAGCCTCCCCCCTTTAACACCGGAGAGATGCTTTCTCACCGCGTTCAGCTCATTGATGTTCGCACCCGACTTGAGGAGCAGGTTTGTAGTCTTTTGCTTTTCTTCAAGGTTTATACCGTTGCAGGGAGACACAAGGAGGGCAGAACCGCCGCCGGAGACAAGGCAGACCACAAGTGTGCGGTCATCGAGACCGTCCATGAGGTTCAGGATCCCGGCAGTCGCCTTCAATCCGTTCTCATCAGGCAATGGGTGCCTTGCCTCGAAGGCCCTGATCCTGCCTATCATGCCGGTCCCGGTTTGCTGTCCGTATGGCGCAATGATGATCCCGTCATTGATAATCCCGCCTGCGCCATCCTCAAGCGCCCTTGCCATCGGGACCGACGCCTTGCCGAAACCGACGACATAGAGCCTTCTCAAGTTTTTATCGTTGTAAAGAGAAGCTATAGCGTCTGCGTGAAGGGCGACCGCTCTGTACGGATCAGCCGACTGAAGCGCGGCGTTAAAGATCTTTATGACCTGGTCTCTTTGGGTATCTGTTTTCATATTATCCGCCAGGAAATCCTAATATCGAAGCACGAAACACTAAACAATACCAAAATCCAAATATCAAATGTCCAAAACGAATGCACATTCTTTATGTCTTGAATTTTGAACATTTGAATTTACGTAAAATAGCCTAACCTAATGCAAGAATGGTGTAGGGATATCCTGGAGCAAACCGTCGTAAGCAGAGAAAGCCCGGTCCTATCATTCCCCCTCTCCCTGACCCTCTCCCGCAAAGGGGAGAGGGAATTCCGATCAGCTCCCGGGACGGTAGACGGGGATTACGTAAGGGCCTTCGGGGACCACTGCGACGCGCGTATCACTGTGTCTCCTTACGCTTTCTTCCACAGCCCCTTTGATGGATCGCACCACATGAACGCCCGTTAATGCCTGTTCTTCGGCTGTGAGGCCCTCGCTGTACAGGTGTATGTTCCCGTTCTTCATCGCCTTGACCTGCATAACCGATTCCCATTCATCGATAGAAGCATACTGCTTTTGCGCTGTTTCTTCAAGGAACCTCTCCATGCCGAGGTCGATCAATCTGCCTTGCGACTCGGCGTATTCGGCAGTCCCCAGGCCCTCCGGGCATTCGGAGACAATGAAGAGATCCCCTCCCGGAGCGAGGATACCGGCAGCGCCTACCATCCCCTTTACGGTCTGGTAATAATTCCTGTCCAGCGGGTAACCTGCCGCGCTGGTAATAATTGTTTTATACTTCCGCGGAACGGGTATCTCAAAATACGGGCGGGCAAAGGCGATTGCGTCAAGGTGACTTTTTTTGATCTCACCGAAGTTGACGAATGACAGGTTGCGGTCCTCGTCTATGACCGTATTGAGCGCGAGGCTTCCTCCGGCCATTTCGACCGCACTAAGCTGCTCCTCGTGGAGGGGGTTGCCGTCGATCACGCAGTTTGCCACGTTCTTATGATCCAGCATCCTCGCGGAATGCAATACCCTGATCGTATCCTCGTGGGCTATTCCCGGAACGATGAGCTTCCTCCCGCCTGAATAGCCTGCCATGAAGTGAGGCTCGACAAGCCCGACTGCGATCCGCACTTCAGCGCTTACAAAGCGGCGATCCAGCTTTACCGGCATCCCGCCCGGCGTATGCCCCAAAAGGACGTGGTCTTCATCTCTTCTCGCAAAGTGATTGACCGCCTTCACAGTTTGCAGCACCCGGTCGCTCCCGATCAGCTCGCGGAGCTCTTCTCCTTCATTCGGCCTATGGAGGCCCGTCGCAACGAGAACTGTTATTGAACCAGGGGATGCGCCCGCATCGATCAATCCCTCAATGAGGGCGGGCAGCAGGATCGCGTGTGGCACCGGCCTTGTATGATCGCAGATGAGAACGCAGATATCTTTTCGTCCCTGCGCGACCTCTTTCAGGGGCCTGCCTCCCACAGGGTGCGAAAAGGCCGACCTTACCGCCTCTCCGGGGTTTTTGAGCATGGGCATCGGCCTCTTCCGGATCACGTCTGCCTGAAGTCCCTCAGGGAGGTCTATGGATAAACCCTTCCTCCCGTATCTCATCATGATATGCATGAAAAACCTCGAGAACGGTTATTGATCCTGCATCGCCGATCGATCATTACTGGTCACACGTTCAATGCTGGAATAAACCACATCTGTGAGCTTCTTAAGCATCCTCTCGCTGATGGCAAGCGGGGGCATGAGGACGATCACATCGCCGAGGGGCCTGATTATCACGCCTCTCCTGCGCGCCTCCCATGTCACCTTCTGTCCTATCTTCTCTTCCGGCGGGTAAGGCATCTTTGTCTTTTTATTTTTTACAAGCTCGATCCCGACCATGAATCCCCGCTGCCGCACCTCGCCTACGTGAGGCAGATCATAGAATCTCCGCAGCTTATCTTTTAGGAGGGCGATCTTCCCTTTGAGCTTTTTGAGGGTCTGCTCTTTTTTGAAAAGCCTCATATTCTCTATCGCCACAGCGCAGGCAATGGGGTTGCCCGTATATGTGTGGCCATGGAAAAAGGTCTTGAACTCATCGAACCTTCCGAGGAAGCCGCTGAAGACCTCGTCGGTTGTAAGCGTTGCCGCAAGAGGGAGATAGCCGCCGGTGATGCCTTTGGCGACGCAGAGAAAATCGGGCCTGACGAATTCGTTCTCGCATGCAAACATTGTCCCCGTCTTGCCGAAGCCTGTTGCCACTTCATCGGTTATGAAAAGGAGGCCGTTCTCTTTTGCGATCTTCCAGATAGCGGAAAGAAAGCCTTCCGGCTGGGTTATCATCCCGGCCGCGCCCTGCACGATAGGCTCTATCACCACCGCGCATATCTCCTCCCTGTGCCTTTGAACGACATGCCTGAATTGTTCCACGCACGCCATGCCGCAGTCCTCTCTTTTCAGCTTCAGGGGGCAGCGGTAACAGTAGGGCGATGGCGCTTTATAGGTTTTAAAAAGCAGGGGCCTGTAAACCTTGTGGAAAAGGTCTATTCCGCCAACGCTGACCGACCCGATCGTATCGCCATGATAGCCGTTCGTAAAGGAGAGAAACCTCTTCTTCCTCTTCTCTCCTTTCTGCTGCCAGTACTGGTATGCCATCTTGAGCGCGATCTCAACGGACGTGGAGCCGCTATCTGAATAGAAGACCTTTTTGAGCCCGCGGGGAGCCGCATCGACGAGCATTTTTGCAAGGACCGTTGAAGGGACATTGCCAAGCCCAAGAAGCGTCGAATGGCAAAGGGTCCTCGATTGCCTTTCAATTGCCTTCACGAGCTCTTTCTTTCCATGCCCATGCACGAGGACCCATAGCGAAGATACGCCGTCAATATAACGATTCCCTTCGGTATCGATAAGATAGCACCCCTCTCCCCTTTCAATGATCAGTGTGTCCATGCCGGCGTAGTCCTGCATCTGGGTAAAGGGATGCCAGATGTACCTCTTATCCCAAGCTTTCAGTTGTTTCTTGCTGTACATATAACCTCCACCCTATAAGCATAAGGCAAGTTCTGTTCAAGGTTCAGGGTTCAAGGTTCAACGTTGAACATAGAACATTGAACTTTGAACAAACCGATCTATATCAGCCCTATCTTCTTCCCGGCGTGAATGATGGTCTCTATGGCATAGTCCATGTCTTCCTGCGTAAATCCCCGCACAACCGTTAATCGTAAGCGCGACGTGCCCTCGGGAACAGTGGGGGGGCGAATCCCCTGAAGAAACAGCCCTTTTCGCATAAGCGATTCCTGCATCCTGAGGGTTTTCGCATCCTCGCCGACAACAATAGGGATGATAGGCCCGACGCTGTCCTTCAGGTCAAAGCCGGCGGTGTTCAAACGCACCCTCATGTAGTCTATGTTCTTCCACAGCTCATCTTTATACGTGGTATCATGTCCTATCATCTCGAGCGCTTTCATTGCGCCCGCAAGCGAGGATGCGGGCAATGCTGTTGTGTACATGAACGTCCTCGCCCTGTTGATAAGAAAATTGATAACGACCTCATCGGAGAGCACAAAGGCGCCAAAAGAACCGAGCGCCTTCCCAAATGTCGCCATGTGGACATCCATGGCGCCTGACAGGCCGAACAATTCTTCAATGCCGGTGCCTTTCTGGCCGAATACGCCGGTTCCGTGGGCATCGTCCAGTATTATATGGAAACCGTATTTTTCCCGAAGTTCGTAGATATCCGACAATGGCGCAATATCCCCGTCCATGCTAAAAACCGATTCGGTGACAACAAACCGTTTTCCCGCTGACCTTTCCCTGCTCACCTTCTTTTCGAGGTCATTCATATCCCTGTGTTTATAGATAACCTTTTTTGCCCGCGAAAGCCTCGTTGCATCTATAAGGCTGGAATGGTTCAGTTCGTCGCTGAATATAACATCATTGCTGTCCGTTAACGTGGAGATGATCGCTATATTTGCCATATAGCCGTTAGAGAAGATAAGCCCTTTTCTGTAGCCCTTATACCTGGCGACCATCTTCTCCAGTTGCCCGTAGATATCAATGCTCCCCGAGACGCTTCTCGAAGAACAGGTGCCCGCACCGTATTCATCGATCACCTCTTTTGCTGCCCCGATAATGTCCGGGTGGACATGGAGGGAAAGGTAGCTGTTGGAGCACAGGTTGAGGTATGCCTTCCCGTTATACAGGATCTGTGTGGAAGTTATTGGCTTGATGTATCGCAACCGCCTGTAATTCCCTTTTTTCCTGATATCGTCGAGTCTCTTCTCAAGTCGCTTATACACTGTATGTCCCTATACAAACCACATTACATGAACACTCTATAGCAGTCAACATCTATTTGAAACAGGTTAACTTAGATGAAAAAAAACAGGGTGGATCGCCCGACCCACCCTGTATGTTGTCCTTTGCTTAGCCTTTGATGACCCTTGGCAATATCATCTGGTGCTGCGGACAGATCGATCCCGGATTCTGGTAACAGCAGTTTGCGAAGGCAACAAAATACCTTCTCAGATCCTTCATCGCCACAACTTCGTCAACAAGGCCCGCCTTTGCACAGTACGATGGCCTCGAATTGTCGTAGTATGACTTGACCAGTTTGTTCATCTGGGTAATGATCGGTGCAAGGGGCTTGCCTGCATCCTTCTCTTTCACGAGCCTTCTTGCAAAGCTCGCTGCGGCGGCGGTTTCGCCGTGCATAACGTAAATCTCGGTCGTTGCAGTACCGAGGGTGAAGCAGTTGTTATTGTTCGCCTGCGGCCCTGCCATGATGTAATGGGCTGCCGCTGTACCTTTTCTCAATATGATGGTCATCATGGGAAGGTCGCTCTGTTCGATGGAGTAGATGAGCGCCTGGCCCAATCCGAGAAGCTCTGCCTTCTCCGCGATGTCGCCGACATCGATGCCCGATGTGTCCTGGAGCCATATCATCGGAATCCTGTCCCTGCCGCAAAGCGTCACGAACTCGTTGACTTTGATAAGCCCCTGGCGGTAAAACTTGCCGCCGATCCCGGGATAGGGTGCATATTCGGGGTAGCCTTTGGGCATAATGCCCTGCCTGTTCGCGACGATCCCAAAGAGGAAACCGTCAACCTTCACAAGGCCCGTATAGAGCTCCGGACCGTAGCCGGGCCTGAATTCCATATGCTCGCTGTTGTCTACAAGCCTTGCCATGAACTGTTCGACGTCATAGGTCATCTTCTGGTTAAAAGATACAATGCTGTAAAGGTCTTCGGCCGGGAATTTCGGCTCTGCCGGCTCTGCTACCCTGAAGAATTTGTAGTGGTTATAGGCGGGCAGATAGGTGACCCACTCTTTCACGGCGTCAAGGATGGCTTCTTCGCTCTGGAAGACCTGTTTGAAGAACCCTGTGTGGTCATAATGTATCTCAACCCTGCCGGGAGGCACTGCCTTGAACTTCCTCGTTGCATCAATGAGCTGTTCCGCTGTTTCCTCATCAAAATAGCCCTTTGGCGACATGCCGCTTACGATGCCGGCGCCGCCGACTGCGATGTTGCAGTCTTTATGCGCAAGAAGGAGCGTCGGGGAGATGCCTTGATAGCCGCCGCCGGCCGGGTTGGTTCCGTAGATCGCGGCAAGCACTGGGATGCCCAGTTTGTTGAGCTCTGCATGCCTGAAGAAGGTAGTTCCACTGCCCCTTCTGTCTGCATACATCTTTTCCTGCTCGGGCAGCTTTACGCCGCTGCAGTTAACAAGCCATACGAGGGGGCAATGGAGCCTCTTCGCGATATCGGTAACACGAAGGATGTTGTGCGGCTGACCTGCTATCCAGGCGCCTGCCATGACCTTATTGTCAAAACCGATGATGACGCACCATCTCCCGTTGATCCTTCCGAGGCCATCCACTACACCGGTGGTTCCCGATTCTTCATTCAGAGGATCAAATAAGGTATGCAGCGGTGCCCATGTACCGGGATCCAGGATATATTCAAGTCTCTGGTGTACCGTCCATTCACCTCTCTTGTTCAAGGTCTCTTTTGAGATACCGGCGTTGTGTGCCTTCTCAACCAGCCCCGCAATCTCCTGCTCAACTTTCTTGATCTCTTCAGCGTTCGCTTTATTCTCTTTGGCAGCTTTAGTCCATTCCTGCATCTTCGCAAAATAAGGTCTCATACATACCTCCAGTAGCTTTTAAAGTATTTGTAATTATTTTCACAATTATATTTTTAAAACCTTTCTTTGTCAATACAAAATGAAAAAATATTCCCGTTGAATTTAATGTTTAAAGAGCCTCTGGCCCGCGAAGACCATCGTCACATTCGCCTCATTGCAGGCCTCTATCGTCTCAAAATCACGTTCAGAGCCTCCCGGCTGTATTATACCCGTCGCCCCTTCCTTGATCGCCGCATCGACGCCATCCCTGAAGGGGAAGAAACCGTCAGAGACCACCACGGAGCCTATGAGGCCCCCCTTCTGCGCCTTTGTGTATTCCTCGATCTCTTTCAGGTCCTCCATCTTCCGCAACCCTTTTTCAGCCTCCAGCCTGAACACGGCATAGGGGACGCCGAACTTCTTAAAGACCTCCTTGTCCATGAACTTCGTATATGCTTTAAATACGGCGATCTCCACGACGCCTACCCTGTCCTGCTCGCCTGTGCCGATGGCAACGGTGGCCTCGTCCCTGACAAACAGCGCCGAGTTGGAGCTCACCCCTGACTCAACGTACCACCCGAAGAGCATGTCGTTCAATTCCTTGTCTGTAGGCGGCCTTTTGATCGCGTATTCCTGGCCTTTATATGTCGTCTGTGCGGGCTTAAGGTCTTCCTTGCCTTTGATCCTGTAAGGCTGAGATTCCTGGAGGATGATGCCGCCGTCCATGAGGGACTTGAAGTCAATGTACCTCTTCCCTTTATAGTTCTGAAGCCTTTCGATCTCCCTGATCTGGAGAAGCCGGAGGTTCTTCCATTTCTTCAGCACATCGATGGCTGCCCCCTCGAAATCGGGTGCGCATATGACCTCGAAATAATAGGGAACCATCGCCTTGGCCGCCTCCACGTCTACGGTCTTTGTAAAGACGACGGCGCCGCCGAATGCCGCGATCCTGTCTGCCCAGAAGGCCTTGTCAAAGGCGTCGGCAACGGTCGCCCCGCACGCAGCACCGCAGGGGTTGTTGTGCTTCATGATCGCGCAGGCTGCCTTATTATCCATATATTTGAGGATATTAAGGGCATTGTCCACGTCGGTGAGGTTGATCTTGCCGGGATGCTTCCCCACCTGCAGCATATCCTTCTCTGTGACCCTGCTTGTGAGCCCGCCGTCAAAATCAAAGAACCTTACATCGCCAAGGACGATGTTGCCGTTGACAAGCTCATACATCGCCGCAGGCTGGTCAGGATTTTCCCCATACCGCAGGCCCCTCTCAACGTCGCACTTCTCGTCCGCATCAAAGATGTTCCAGACCTTCTTTTTGTAGAGGAGCACCTGTCCGCCCAGATCGATCTTGACAGTATCCGGGAAGTTGTCCTTAACGATCTTCTTGTACATCCCTTTGATGTCGTTCATTCAAAACCCCCTTTTTATTTTTAGCGCTGAGCAGAGAGCTGAGAGTGATGAATCTCTGCCTCCAGCGCTATGTTTTAGCTCTTAGCTCTTAGCTCTTAGCTCTTAGCTAATTATCTTTATTATATTTTCCGTCATGGACCCGACGTCGAGACCCTCGAGCTTCAGGACGTCTTCGGTATCGCCCGATGCCCCGTAACCCTTCGCCCCGTAGGACTCCATCCGCCCTTTGTAGCCGCACTTTAGGAGATACTGTGCTATGAATGGGGCGATCCCGGTATGGACGTTGTGGTCCTCATAGGTGATAATGACGGGGATCTTCATTGCCTTTTCCATAGCGGCAGCGTCGATCTCCCTCACACAGGGCATATTGACCACAACCACATTCACGCCTTTCTTCTGTAGGCTTTCCTGTATCTGCATGGCCTTTGCCAGCATCCCACCGTAAGTGATAATGGCGCCGTCGCTTCCTTCGCCGAAAAGGTCCATCCTGCCGTATTCAAACACATAACCGTCCCCGTAGACCGGTTTTCCGTCATTGTCGGAAATCACGGGCCACCTGTTCCTCCCCATTGCTACGAGGAAATTTCCTTCCTGCTTAGCGGCGTAACGCACGACCCTGTCGGTCTGGTTCGGGTCGCAGGGGACGATGACCTTGAACCTGTAAAGATTGCCTGCCAGCCCGATGTAGTCCACGCACTGGTGCGTCTTGCCATCAGGCCCCACATCGAGCCCCACGTGGGTCAGCATCAATTTCAGGTTCGACCTGTTGATATCGTTCAGCCTGTGCTGGTTATAGGTCTCATCGATCCCGAAGACGCCAAAATCCGCGAAGAACGTCAGTATGCCTGTTGTCGAGAGGGCGCCCGCGATCGTTGCCACGTTGTGCTCCTGGAGGCCGCCCTGAAAGAAGTAGCCGGGGTAGGCCTTCGCGAAGTCACCTGTTTTGACGGAGCTTGCGAGGTCGCAGTCGAATACGCATATCGCCTGACCCTTCCCGATATTCTTATCGGCGAGGTCTTTCAGCGCCTTACCGAAGGCCGTCCTGTTGTCGATCTTGTCCTCGTTGACATAGGTGAAAGGCTGACCGGCATCGATTGCCGTCTCCGGCTCTTCATATACACCTTTGAACGTCGGGGTCCCTTTTCTCATCTCCCGGTAAAGATCGATCCTGTCATCGACACCAAGGACGCCGACGGCCTCTTTATATTCCTTCTCGTTGAGAGGGCTCCCATGATATTTTTCCTTGTTTTCCATAAAGGGAACGCCGTTCCCCATTACGGTGTGAGCAATGATGCAGGTTGGGTTCGCCGCAGACCGCGCCTCTTTCAATGCCCCGTAGATCTCATTGTGATCATGGCCGTTGACCTCTATGATATCCCAGCCGTCTGAGAGGTAATTCTCTATGATGTTCTGGGGCATAACGCTTGCTATGCTCCCGCTGATCTGAAGGCCATTGTAATCGACGACAACAGTAATGTTCGACAGGCCATACTTCTTCGCGAACCTCCGCGCTTCGCTGATCTGCCCCTTTTGCTGCTCGCCATCGCCCATGAGGACATAGACGTGGCTGCCGTCCTTGCGGATCTTCGACGCAATGGCAAAACCACACCCTGCCGAGAGGCCCTGGCCTAGGTTCCCGGTAGACCAGTCGATGAACGGGATGCCCTTCACGACGTGCCCTTCAAAGGGGCTCCCCGCCTTTCGAAAAAATGCTATCACCTCATCGACGGGCATATGGCCAAGCCGCGCGAGGCTTGCATAAACGCCCGGCGACGTGTGCCCATGGCTCACGACGATCCTGTCGCGGCCTTTCCCGCTCAGGTTTGCGTGGGCAAAAAGCACGAGATACACGTCAAGTGACGACATTGACCCGCCCGGGTGTCCTGATCCCGAAAGGGTCGTCATGGTTATTATATCTCCCTTTGCCAGCCTTGTCAGTTCCTGGAGATTCTTCAGTTCTTCCCCGGTGAGTCGCTCTTTGTCAAACATTTCCTTTTCCTCCTGACCAGTAGTCACAATCATTTTGCACAAGGCATTCCGAACATTCGGGCTTCTTTGCCTTGCAGGTATATCTGCCGTGGAGAATGACAAGGAGCGACAGCGCCGTCCACATCGGTTCAGGCACTGTTCTTTTGATATCCAGCTCTATCTTCTCCGGGTCTTCGTTCTTTGTCAGCCCCATGCGGTTCAAAACCCTGACCATGTGTGTATCAACGATAACAGCGGGCTTATTGTATGCAAGACCGACGATCATGTTGGCGGACTTGCGGCCTATGCCCTTCACGGTGGCAAAGGCGTCGATGTCGTCGGGGACCTTCCCCTTGAACCTTTGCACGAGTTCAGACGCGATGCTCTTGATGCTCTTTGCCTTGTTCCTGTAAAAACCCGTCGGCCTGATGTCTTCCTCCAGCTCTTCAGCGGCCGCATCGATATAATCCTGCAAGGTTTTGTATTTCTTAAAAAGCTGTTCTGTTACCCTGTTCACCCTCTCATCTGTGCACTGCGCAGAAAGAACGGTAGCCACGACAAGCTCGAGGGCACTGGAAAAACGGAGCTCGCACCTCGGCTGACCGTGCATGTTCTTGAGCTTACCAATGATCGAACCAATATCTTTTTTCATTTGTTGTTGAAGTGCAGAATATATTCCTTATACCACTTACACCCCATCTATTCAACGAGAAAATAAAAAATGATAAGTATATGATAATACTAATGAATCAAACCGATAACCCATCTGCGCCGCAACCAGACGGAGAAAAGATATGATATACTTTTTTTGATGTATTAATTCGATGCAGGCACTATGGATCGTCATAGCGGCTCTAATTATGGCCGCAGGCCTTCTGGGGACATTGCTTCCCTTTCTTCCCGGGATTCCCCTTATCTATGCGGGATATCTTTTCTATGGCCTGGTAACCGGCTGGCAAGACTACGGTTTACGCGCCATGGCAGCCTGGGGCCTTGTCGTTGGAGTTGTCACCTTTCTCGACCTCTACGCAGGTTCGATCGGGGCAAAAAAATACGGCGCCTCCAGGTATGCCGTGTGGGGATCGATAATAGGCGCGGTGATAGGGGTGATCGTCGGCAATTTCATCGGGCTTATCGTAGGCCCCTTTGTCGGTGCAATAGCAGGAGAGCTTATTGCGGGCAAATCCTTACGGCAGGCCTTTCAATCCGGGCGGGGTGCGATCCTGGGCCTTGTTGCCGGCAACCTTGTCAGGATCACCGTGGCGATCGCCATGATAGGCGCCTTTTTCTGGTGGATAATGTAAGAAAAATAGTGGTACATTGCAGGTAGATGATGAACCGACGCGATCTGCTGAAGACATTTTGCATGCTCCCCCTTCTTGCCTGTTTTCCAAAGGTTGGGAACTCTCAGGATATTGTCGACTTTTCGCAATTGAAAACAGGGTATGCGAATCGCCTGAAGAAGATCCTGGCTGCGGGCCAATTGCCCTATATCGATATAGAAAGCTCGTGCAATTCCAGAAAGCTGGATATTGATTATGTTGCGAAAAACATGGATAGCCTCAATATCGGGCTTATGGCCCTTTCTGCAGACATCGGCGAGGGGCAGTTTAAGAAAGGGGTGCGGTTTGACGACCTTTCCGGGAAGCTTCTCGCCGGTTATCCGGATCATTTCATCCCCGTGGGAAACGGCGGGCAACCCCCAGCCCTGACAGAGGCACCGGACGAATTTTTGGATGCCCAGGCAATGGCCGCCCGCAAGAAACAGATCATGCTTTATGGGGAATTTGAATTCCGCCACTACCCCTCACCAAGACAGATAAAACGCGGCGAGCTAAAGCGCGACGTCAACATTCCAATCGACGGCCCGACCGGGCACCGCGTGTTCAGCCTGAGCGAAAAAACAGGAATACCCTTTCAGCTTCACTATGAAGTGGAAGATGAACTCCTTGCGCCGCTTGAATCAATGCTGCAGCAGTATCCGAAGGCCCGGGTGATCTGGTGCCACTTGGCGCAGATACGCTATATCGAACGCGCCTCCCGCTATACGCCGGCATATATTGGCTCCTTGATCGGGCGCTTCCCCAACCTGTATTTCGATACCGCATTTGGAGACGCCGGTTCAGTATATCCTCTTAGCAACCAGCGGCATTCCCGAGTGTGGAGCGATAAAGGCGGCCTAAAGGCCGAATGGCGCGACCTTATCGTCGCCCATTCGAAGCGTTTTCTATCAGCTTTGGACCTCGGTGGAGACCGCCTTAACCGGATCGCTGAATACGACTATAAACACAGGGATTTCTTAAAATATTTACCGGACGAAACGCGCCGCCAGGTGGCATACCGCAGCGCATGGTCGCTGCTTTTCGGCGAAGATTTTGGGTAAGGGGTTAACTGACCCTTAGACAAGGAGAGATAATGGATGGTTTCGCAGATGATCAGGAATTCGTTTCCGCTATCAACGAGCTGTTCAACGAGAAGATCCCTTTCAATAAGGTGCTCGGCCTAAAGGTCGAATCGATAAGCTATGAGAGCGTGAAGGTATCATTCCTGATGCGGGGCGAGTTGATGGGGCACTACAAGCGGGGAATGCTGCATGGGGGCGTCATATCGTCCGCCATCGATGTCACGGGCGGCCTGGCTGCGTTCATGGGCCTTCAGAAAAAGATGCCCGGCGAGACGCTGGAGGCAAGGCTCGAGAGGTTCGGCAGGGTGAGCACGATCGATGTGCGTATTGATTTCCTGCGCCCCGGCGTCGGCAAATGGTTTATTGTCACGGCATATACGTTAAGAACGGGGAACAAGGTCGCTGTCACGAGGATCGAGCTGAATAACGATAAAGACGACCTCATTGCCGCCGGCACCGGGTCATACATTGTGGCATGATCGCAAACCGGATATGTCATTGGCATCTGTGTCGGGCTTTTTTTATAGACCGTATATCGTATTTCGTATATCGTATATCGAGATAGTAATACGCCTTATGGCTTATTGTGTGGTCTCCGCAAGTATCCAGAATCCAGCATCATGCTTGCATGAGCCATCAGCTAAGAGCGATAAGCTGGTTTTTATTGCGTGTTTACGATGGACACGAAAAAGGAGGAGGCAGCCATGGAAAACGCAATAAACGTGGAGGCTGAAAAGTCGGCGAAGACCCTCACCACGATCATCTACGCGCTCTATGCAGCATCGTATTTCGTCGGCATAACGGCCATCGTTGCGATCGTCATAAACTACATCAAGAAGGAGGATGTGGCAGGGACGTTCCTGGAAAGCCATTTCCGGTGGCAGATCAGGACCTTCTGGTTCGGTATGCTCTGGGGCGTGCTTGGGGGAATAACGGCCTTGATCGTTATCGGCTGGGCAGTGCTCATTGCCGACGGCATCTGGATCGTCTACCGCATAGTCAAAGGATGGCTCCGCCTTAACGACAACAAGCCGATGTACGCGGTCTGATGTCAATTTACAATCAAGCGGATATTTAAGAAGAACCTTTTTTCTCTCTCTCGAATACCCTCTATCCTCGCGATCACAAGTGAAGGCAACGAAATCGATGTCTCCGTCGCCGCATTTATTCACAAAAGCAAAGGGCTTGTTCGCCTAAAAAAGTACATCCCTTTTGAGTCCGCAACATCAACAAAGATCATTTAAAAATGGATAGTTCTGACAAAATAATCCTAAATATCTTAACAGATCATTTTTATTGTCTTTTTTGGAACATTGTATAATAATTGAAAAATAACAAGTTGGTATATTTAGTGTTAGGCCACAAAAGGAATGGGGAATGAAACCACGCATTAATATGATTACGCTCGGAGTTTCTGATATGGATAGGGCGGTTCAATTCTACGAAAAAGGGCTCGGCCTTCCTCGTATGCCTTTTGAAGGAGGCGCCGCTTTTTTCATGCTAAACGGGTCATGGCTATCATTGTATCCGTGGGATGCGCTCGCCGAAGATGCTGCAGTTCCGGCTACCGGAACTGGTTTTCGTGGAACTACATTGGCTCAAGTTGTATCGAGCAAGGAAGAAGTCATGGAGGTTCTGGATCAAGCTGTTCGGTCTGGTGGAAAGCTTGTCAAAAAAGCTCAGGATGTGTTTTGGGGTGGTTACTCAGGATACTTCGCTGATCCGGATGGACATCTGTGGGAAGTAGCCTGGAATCCCCTTTTTTGGCCTGGGCCAAAAGACAGCGACAAGGCATAACAACGGCATGAAGCGGATCGCGGCCCTGTCGGGCCACTCCCGCTTATGCCGGGCGTTATGCTTAATAATGACAAAGCAAAATATTTGTCCTCTCTGTTTAAGTATGATATAATGTAATACTACAGGAGGAAATGATGGGCAAAGGAAAGATAGCGATCACACTGGATAAGGAATTCGTTGGTGAACTGGATAGACTCGTCAATGAACATGTTTTCCAAAACCGGAGTCAGGCAATTCAAGAAGCTGTGAGTGAAAAACTGCTGCGCATGAAGCACGGCAGGCTGACAAAGGAGTGCGCCAAGCTCGATCCTGTCTTTGAAAAGGCGCTGGCTGAGGAAGGGTTGGTTGAGGACATGAGTCAATGGCCGCAATACTGAGGGGAGAGATCCGTTGGGCCAATCTTAACCCCACTAAGGGTCGCGAACAATCGGGTTTACGTCCCGTTCTGATTCTGAGTCACGACGTTTTCAACGATCGATCGGGAACCGTCATAGCCGTAGCACTTACGAGCCAGCCACAAAAGGCAGGTTTCCCGTTAACATTCAAGTTGAAATCCAGAGACCTGCCGAAACAATCATGGGTCAAAATCAGCCAAATCCGGACTCTCTCGGTGGAAAGAATCGGAAAACTGATTGGTAGAGCATCTATCGAGGAATTGGCTCAGATTATCGAGGGTCTCAATGAAATCATTGCGTAACCAGTCATTGGAGCCGATCGCTTACGCTCCGGCTCAACTTCATGTTATGCCTATCATAGATTGAGAAGGAGAGTGCCTGATGGAGAAAATGAAAGTTCGTATCATTGCACTTGGCATCTTTCTGAGCCTCTGCATATCGGGGTGCGCCCACGTAGTGACAGTACAGGAAACGAAATAAGCAAAGGGGTCTGCCATTGGAAATAAGCAAAGGGGTCTGCCATTGACACGAGACAGGCACTAAGCGGAAAAGTCTTGCCCAACGAGGCAATGCAGCGGACGACTTACAGCCGCCGCTGATTTTGTTGTTGGGCTTAATAATATGGAAATGTAAATACTCATTGACATAGTGTAGCCACAAGGCTACAATTATCTTATGATTGAAATTCGCAAAACCGAACATTTCGCCAGGTGGATTGATAGTCTGGATGATATCCGCGCACGGGCGCGCATACTCGCAAGGATTGAACGACTATCTTTCGGAAATCCGGGGGATGTTAAGGCTGTGGGAGAAGGAGTTTTGGAGTTGCGCATTGACCATGGCCCCGGTTATCGGGTCTATTATGTGCAACAAGGGTGGTCGGTCGTAATCTTACTTGCAGGTGGCGATAAGGGCACTCAGAAGAGAGACATAAAAACTGCATTTCGCCTTGCAAGAGAACTATAGGAGGATAGTATGGCAAAAACCGTTACGACAAAATATGATGTTTCCGAACATCTTCGCACTCCTCAAGAAATGGCTGCCTATCTCGAGGCTTGTATTGAGGAGGCAAATGGCGACGCCGCGTTTATTGCTAAGGCTCTCGGCGATATTGCTCGCGCCAAAGGCATGTCCCGGGTAGCACGTGATGCCGGGCTATCTCGCGAAAGTCTTTACAAGGCGCTTTCCGGAGAAAGAAGTCCGGGTTTCGATACGATTCTTAAGGTGATAAGTGCGCTTGGCCTAAGACTACACGCAGAAGCAACACGCACTTCAAAATCAACAGCCCAACCAGTCGTTAGAGCCGATCGCTAACGCTCCGGCTCAGCTTCATGTTCGGCCGTACATAAGGAGCGTAAAGGGCTATTATCATGTGTCCTGACGTAAACATTCGCCGGAGAGAAGAATATGCAAGAAACCGATTCTCTGTAACTGCCCTTTGACAGGCGGCGGACAATACATAAAACTATGCCATGCTATCGTCGGGCCGAAGAGCATGGCAAATTCACTTGAAGGAGTTGTGCATGTTTGAAGTAAGCGAAGAAGCATCGGAAAAGATCAGACAGTTCCTGGAAGGACGCGAAGGGCTTCAGCCCATCAGAGTCTTGATGACCGAAGGCGGGTGGAAGGGTCCATGTCTCGTTATGGCTCTGGATGAGCAAAAAGAAAATGATGAGGTTTTCACGGCGAAAGGCGTGATATTTCTTGTCGAAAAAGCACTCTTTGAAAGGGTAAAACCCATACGTATCGACTATACTCACTCCACCCTGGGTTCAGGTTTTACGCTGGCATCGGAACTCATGAAAGATGCAAAGGGTGTGAGTGTATGTCACGAGATTTGCAACAGTTGCCAAGATATACCTCGTTAGACTTGGAAAGAAACTGACCGAACGGGGAGATAGGTAACAGATTATTCGGGGACATAGGTAACACTTTTTGTATGATTCATTAGGTACCAGGGAGGTGCCTATGGGTTGGAAAGGAGTTACCATTATGGACCAGAGAGGGAAGGCAATTGGAAGGGATGAAGGGGACGTTGGTTCAAAGTGAACTTATTGCCCAACGGGGCAATGCAGCGGACGGCTTACAGTCGCCGCTGATTTTTATGTTATGTGAAGAATAAACTTGACTATGAGTGACAATGGTGTACACTGTTAGTACACAATAGGAGGTTGGGGTTATGAAATTCATAAGCGTACGTGACTTACGAGGGAAATCTGCCGAGGTTTGGAAAAAACTTCCGACGGAACGGGAGTTAATTGTTACCAGTAACGGTCGGCCAATTGCTATTTTATCGGCGGTTAATGAATCAAACCTGGAAGAGTCGCTTTCTGCATTTCGCCAGGCACGTGCCGTCGAGGCCGTTATGAGCCTTCAGCATCAGTCCACAGCGCAGGGCACAGACAGAATCACTATGGAGGAGATCGACGCCGAAATCAAGACAGTGAGGAAAAAACGACAAGGATGAAGATCGTCCTCGATACGAATGTTCTGGTTGCAGGTCTTCTATCGCCTTTCGGTGCATGTGGTGGCATTGTTCGGATGATTTCCTCCGGCAATCTGATTTTGTGCGTTGATGCCCGTATCTTGTCCGAATACCATGAGGTATTAAGGCGTCCCAAGTTTCAGTTTGAGGAAGATAAGATTGTTACCATCCTTGACTATGTTGAACGTAATGGCCAAACCGTAGCATCTTCTCCACTTCTCACTTCTTTACCCGATGCCGACGACGAACCGTTTCTTGAGGTAGCCCTTAGGGGTGGCGTAGAGTACTTGGTTACCGGCAATCAGGTCCATTTTCCTTCCAACGTATGCCAAGGAGTTCGGGTGATTTCACCAGCAGACTTTTTGAAGCTTTTTCTGAAACAAGAAGTGGCTGGGAAGAGCAGTACATAACGAGCGGATGCAGCCAATCGCCGGTAAATCCGGCTCTGGCTGATCATAGTGTTGAGCTGATAAAATGAAACCAGAACTTCTCAGCAGACTGAAAAAATAGGGAGCGAATATAATGGATAAAACATTTAAAGCTACAGATATCCAGATAGGTTTTCATCCTGAGGGCTACCGTATAGACAAAACAGCCCCGCCAATAAATTTTTATACAAAATGGCAAATTACGCCGGAAGGAAAATGGATAAACCCGAAGCCGACATGCTTTGATTCAATGCCGCAGGAAGGTTGGTATCAAGAGGTGCTAAAATGAACAAAAAAGGTATTAGACCGGACAAAGGGGACATTCCTTAAAAACTAAATAAGTTTTGTAAACCGAGGTTTTATTGATACGGAAAACTTATAAAAAGAGAACCCGCCCAACCATCGGCTGCAGCGAATCCGTGCTATGCGCGTCTCGCTGAGCCGCATGTTGGCACCAAAACGAAAGGATATAACAACATGAAACAATGGTATGAAGAATTATTCGAAAACTACGGGGTGAAATATGATAATGAGTGCTTCACCCATGGCACCGTTGGCGAATGCGACTTTATTGAAAAAGAAATCAAGCATAATAAAGGCATAAGAATACTGGATATTGGGTGTGGAACAGGCAGACATGCAATTGAATTGACAAAAAGAGGTTATACTGTTGTGGGGGTCGATCTTTCAGATTCGCAATTAGAACGAGCAAGACAAAAGGCGTCCATAGATAATCTGCAAATCCATTTTCAAAAGCATGATGCCAGAAACCTTCCATTCCTACATGAATTTGACCTGGTCATCATGTTGTGCGAAGGAGGATTCTCTCTGATGGAGACCGATGAAATGAATTACCAGATTCTCCGGAATGCCTCCAACGCCCTGACGCTGAAAGGAAAACTGATATTTACTACTCTGAATGCCCTATTTCCTCTGTTCCATTCCGTGAAAGATTTCCTTGATTCAAACACAAAAGAAGGAAACGCAAAATGCGACGGCATTTCATTCGATCTGATGACCTTCCGGGAACACAACACCGTAAATGCAGAAGATGATCTTGGGAATAAAAAAGAACTCCATTGCAACGAAAGGTATTATACGCCATCGGAAATAACCTGGCTGTTAAAAACCCTTGATTTCAGTTCCATTGATATTTTCGGTGCGAAGCTTGGCGCTTTTAGTCGGAATGACAAATTATCGGCTGAAGATTTTGAAATGTTGGTAATTGCAGAGAAATGATTGTGAAATGCTAACCAGATGCTGAACCCGATCGCGGTCCCGTCAAGCCGCTCCCGCTTAGCTCTGTGTTAGCCGGACAAACAAATTCAATTATCATATGAACAGGAACAGCACAGTTGGAAACCTTCACGGAACCTAAAGAATTGGTGGAAAACCCGCATTTCCGGGATCAAAGACAGAAATTTCTGGCCGGTCTCAGCGATAGTATAATCGATGAACCAATAATCGAGCTGGTCAACGCTTTCAATAAACTGCCCTATTGTTTCACGCTGCAGAGCTGCTATGGTCATTTTGTCTACAGCGGCCAGAACGATCCTCAAAACCTGGAGCCCTTGCCACTGACGGACACCATTGACGAAGTGGAGTACAGGATAGCCTACATTGCCTTCTGCATTGAATACAGTGACTCGGGAAGGATGCTCCTTGATGCTTTGAAGGCAATCACGGATGTCGATCCGGATAATATCCAGTTCTGTTGCGCAGAGTGGTTTTGGGAAAGACAAGTCAATTCTTATGCCCTACAAGTTGAGCCGGACAGGTTCAAGTTTAAAGACAAGGCTATCCTCGATTACCAGGAAGCTTTGGGAATACAAAAGATACGAAATGAGTTCTTCGCTCAGCTTAAAGGGTTGCTTCAAAGGCAAAAAGGGTGAGATGTGCCCGGCTAACAACGGGTTGTACAATCAGATCTGCTTTCTCTTGTTGAATATTTTCGCGACTTCTGCGGCGGCGCGCGTATTGAGGACGTCCTTTTTCTCCTGCCAGCCTTTGCGCGCGATGCCGACGCCGTAACTTACCTCGGTGAGGCCGCCTGTCGAATGGGCATCGGGGTTGATGGATATCATGACCCCTTTTTCTTTCACATACCTCAGATGGCGCCAGTCGATATCAAGCCTGTAAGGGCTGGCATTTAATTCTATGATGACATCATGCTCCGCAGCAGCGTCAATGATCGCCCGCATGTCGACATCGTACCCCTCCCTGGAAAGAAGCAGCCTTCCCGTCGGGTGGCCGAGCATCGTCGTATAAGGGTTTTTCATCGCAGTTACGATCCGCCTCATCTGGTCATCCCGCTTCATGGTAAAATTCGAATGGACCGAGGCGATAATAAAATCAAATTTCTCCAGGATATCTTCGGGATAATCGAGGCTCCCGTCGGGCAGGATGTCGCTCTCGATGCCCTTGAAGATATAAAAATCAGGATGCTCTCGATTATGTGCGTCGATCATATCCCATTGCCACCGGAGTTCCTCCGCGGAAAGGCCGCCGGCATAATAGGCGCTTTTGCTGTGGTCGGAAATCCCGATATATGAAAGCCCCATGCGCCGCGCCGCATCTGCTATCTTCGCGACGCTGTCGACGCCGTCGCTGAACTCTGTGTGAATATGGAATGTTCCCCGGATATCGTCCATTGTTACAAGCTCCGGGAGCATCCCCGCCTCCGCGGCTTCTACCTCCCCCAGGTCTTCCCGCAATTCAGGCGGGATAAAGGCAAAACCGAGCGTGCGGTATATCTCCTCCTCCGATTTGCACCGAAGAGGCCTTTCATCCTTAAAAAGTCCGTACTCGTTGAGCTTCAGGCCCTGTCGCTTCGCTATTCCCCGCAGCCTCACGTTATGTTCCTTGCTGCCGGTAAAATACATGAGCGCGTAGGGAAACGCCTCTTCGCCGACAACCCTCAGATCCGCCTCTATCCCTGACTGGAGCCGGCAGGACGTCTTCGTATCGCCGTTAAGAAGCACCTCCGCAACTGCCGGTAAGCCGGAAAAAACGGACGAGACCTTTTCGGCTTCCTTGCTGCCCACAAGAATGTCGATATCCTTCACCACCTCTTTCCTGCGCCTTATGCTTCCGCAGACTTCAACAAGCCCCTCCGCAACGACCTGCTGCAGCTTTTCTTTAATGCGTTCTGCTTCGTGACAGACGTCCCCGAAAAGAAACTCTCCTTTGTGCCGCTTGATAAATTCGATGCCCTTGAGGATCTTTTCCTGCGTCGTTTTCCCGAAACCGGGGAGATTAACGAGCCTGTTCTCTTTGCATGCATACTCGAGTTCGCCTACATTTGTCACGTTCAGTTGATCGTAGAGAACCTTGATCTTTTTCGGACCAAGGCCGGGAACCTGCAACAGCTCAAGGAGCGTAGGCGGCACCTCTTTTTTCAGTTCTTCATAATAGGCTATCGCGCCGGTATTTAAATATTCATCGATCTTCGCCGCGATCGCATCCCCTACTCCCCTGATCTCCTTCAGGCGTTTTGCCCGTATCATCCCTTCGAGATCCTCAATGCCCGAGAGGGCCTTTGCGGCGTTATAGTACGCCCTTGGCTTGAAAGGGTTCTCGCCCTTGATCTCGAGGAGCATGGCGATCTCCTCAAGAACCTGCAGGATGGATTGTCCGGCCATCTTTTCATTATCCTACAGGCGGAAAAACAAAGTCAATGACCTAGCTCATGGCTGATAGCTCATGGCTGATAGCAAAAACTCAACATAATAAGCAGTAGGGAAAAGATCTTCGTGCATACTGCTTGCTGCCTACCGGGTTCTTGCTGTTGCTATGAGCCATGAGCTATGAACTATGAGCCTCCTTTCGTCTGGATTTTCATGAAATATTTCTTGCAATAAGCAAGGCTATCCGCTATCCTTGCTTGCAGGGGAAAACGTGGCTGGCACAACGCAAACGAGGTATTTCCAGGAACCGCTCTTTGAAGAACTCAGGAAAGACTACTGCTATGTATGCTGCAAGAGGATCAAAGACAACGAAGGCGTCTACATCGGCAACAATACCTGGCGCCACAAAAAGTGCAAGCCCGGCAGCATCCAGTGGCTGAAAAGTCCCTTAAGCCGCGAGGCTGCAACAGACGTTCCCAAATCATAACTACATATTTTTCCGGAATCTTACGCAGGGATGAACATGGCGTCGGGACATCCCCCGCAAACACGCTCAATAAAGTCAGTAAAAGGTGAAAGGTGAGAAACCAAAGAGACAATTCTTTGAGAAGTTTATCTCTCTGCCCTCAGCTCTCCGCTCTCTGCTGCCTTTCTCTCACGACGGTTTGCTCCGGGATATCCCGACGCCGACGCTCATCCTCTCACAAAATTGCTGATAAAAAAAAGGCGCCTCGTTGGAGGCGCCTTTTTGATGTTCTTGTTTATTTACTAATCAAGCTTCTCCTCACCGACCCTCATTCCGTAGAAGGAACGGTATACGAAGACGAGGGCAACTATCATGAATACGACGCCGAGCGTGGTTTTTAATGCCTGAGACTGCATGGTCACGGCGATCTCCGTTGCGAGAAGTCCGAAGAGGGTAGTGAACTTGATGACAGGGTTCATGGAGACCGATGATGTATCCTTGAAGGGGTCGCCAACCGTGTCGCCGATGACTGTCGCTGCGTGGAGCTCGGTACCTTTTTCTTTCAGGTCAACTTCAACGATCTTCTTCGCATTGTCCCATGCGCCGCCGGCATTCGCCATGAAGATCGCCTGGTAAAGCCCGAAGAATGCAATTGCAACGAGATAGCCGATGAAAAAGTAGGGGTTGAAGAAGGAAAACGCCAGGGCAAAGAAGAAGATGGCGATGAAGATATTGATCATACCCTTCTGGGCATACTGGGTACAGATCTTCACGACTTCTTTACTGTCCTCAATAGAGGCCTCTTCTTTATCAAGGTTGATGTGATTCTTGATGAAGACAACTGCCCTGTATGCACCGGTAGCAACTGCCTGTGTAGCAGCGCCGCTAAACCAGTATATTACGGCTCCACCCATGAGAAGCCCCAGGATTATCTTGGGATTTACAAGGCTTAACTCTGCGATAACGTTTCCATACATGTTTTCCAGGAGGATGATAATGCCGAATACCATGGTCGTGGCACCGACGACTGCCGTACCGATGAGCACGGGTTTTGCCGTTGCCTTGAAGGTATTCCCGGCGCCGTCTGCCTCTTCGAGGTAATCCTTGGCAGTATCAAAATTCGGCTCAAAACCGAACTGTCCTTTGATCTCCGCCGTAACATTGGGGACACTCTCAATCCTGGAGAGCTCATAAATAGATTGCGCATTATCGGAAACAGGGCCATAGCTGTCGACTGCGATCGTCACAGGACCCATGCCGAGGAAACCAAAGGCCACAAGACCAAAGGCAAAGACAGGGGCCGCAAAAACGAACGCTTTAGGCATAATGGCGACGATGGATGCGTGCTGGGCAACAACCGAGGCAATGAACATAAGGACAAGGATAACAAGCCCTTCCCAGAATGCGGAAAAATTACCGGCAACAAAACCGGAGAGGATATCAAGGGATGCACCGCCATGACGGGCTGCGCCGACGACTTCCTGCACATGGCGCGACTTGGTGCTGGTAAAAACCTTTGTAAATTCAGGGATCAGTGCGCCGGCGATGGTGCCGCAGGAGATGATGATGGCCAATGCCCACCACAGACCGGGATACTGGGCATTCAAATCACCAAGGAGCATATAGCTTGCCCAGAATGTGACGATGATTGAGACTGCCGAGGTGATCCATACAAGGTTGGTCAAAGGTTGTTCGAAATCGAATTTTTTCTTTGAGCCGTAAACAGAAGTGGTGATACCCCTGTTGATAAAGTAAGAAACAAGAGATGTAAGGATCATAAGGATACGCATTGCGAATATCCAGATGATCAGCGTTGCCGACATCATGGGATTTGTTGCCAGTGCAAGGGCGAGGAAGGCGATAAGGGCAACCCCGGTAACACCGTATGTCTCGAAACCGTCTGCCGTGGGGCCGACGCTGTCGCCGGCATTGTCACCGGTGCAGTCAGCGATAACACCGGGATTCTTCGGGTCGTCTTCCGGAAGCTTGAAGACGATCTTCATGAGGTCGGAGCCGATGTCGGCGATCTTCGTGAAGATACCGCCGGCGATCCTCAGGGCGCTGGCGCCGAGGGACTCACCTATTGCAAAACCTATGAAACTCGGACCGATCAGGTCTTTCGGAAGGAATACCAGGATACAGATCATGAAAAAAAGTTCAACGCTGACAAGAAGAAGCCCCACGCTCATTCCGGAGGTCAGGGGAATGTTAACAACATTAACAGGTATGCCGCGAAGCGAAGCAAAGGCCGTCCTGGAGTTTGCCCAGGTGTTGATCCTCATGCCGAACCATGCCACGCCGTATGAACCGAGTATACCGAGGACAGAGGCCAAAAGAATGATGATCATGTTGCCGAATGGTGCATGACTTAGGCCCATGAAGTAGTAAACCATACAAATGGCGATGAGGACCCAGAGAATGATCAGGAACTTACCCTGCTGTGTAAGATATGACTTACAGGTTTGCCAGATGATCTCCGATACGTCCAGCATAGACTTGTGGGCAGGAAGGTTCTTTGTCTGGTTTGCCTGGATGATTGCAAAAATAAGGCCCACAAAACAGATAAGGATACCGAAGTACATAATTGACAGGCCACTTATTGAACCACCGAACATGTTAAAAGATACCTGGCTCAGGTCAGGCAGCACAATGTCTGCCTCACCGGCAAAAGCCACAGGCGCCATAAACAGGAACATCACGAAAAAAGCCAACAGGCTGCGTTTAGTTATGCAACTCATTTACAACCTCCTTGCAAAAATTTTGATACATAATTTAGTTACGCATTTCACTTTTCAGACGAGTAATTGACCTTATTCTAAAACTTTTTTTTCAGTATTGTCAATCAACTTATGAAAAAATTCACAATATAAAAATAAGGGCAGAACCGTGTATCGTATGTTGTAGTTCGTATATCGATACGCCGCATAAAACTGGATGAGAGTTTTGAGAGAAGGCCTTTAAAACAGAACAGACCGGATAAACTCAACAAACGCTGCAAACACAATAAACCAAGGTTCTCGGCCGGCAGTTCACACCTTAAACTGGTTGACCATCGCCTCAAGGTCTGTCGACAATTTTGACAGCTCGATCGAAGCCCTCGCCGTCTGCTCGGAACTGGCCGACGTCTCTTTCGATGATGACGCTATCTGCACGATATCACTGCTTATCTCCATCGAGGTAGCGCTCATCTCTTCTGTGGACGATGCAATCTGCCGCACCATTTCAAGCAACCCGTCGACGCTCTTCACAATAACGTGGAGCGACTCCCCGGCCCTTCCCGAAAGCTCGACGCCGGCCTCAACCTTTTTTGTTACATCGTTCATCAAGGTCACTGACTTTTCCACATCGCTCTGTATCGCGCTGATCATACTACCGATCTCTGACGTTGAGTTCGCCGTCCTTTCGGCAAGCTTCCTCACTTCGTCGGCCACAACGGCGAATCCACGTCCCTGCTCGCCTGCACGTGCCGCCTCGATGGCCGCATTGAGGGCAAGGAGGTTCGTCTGGTCAGCAATATCGTTGATCACATTGATGATCTCGCCGATCTGCGTTGATCGTTCCCCGAGGGTTCTTACGGATTGCGCAGACTCATCGATCCTCTGGGCTATCTCCCGCACTTCCTGCACTGACTGTCCTACAACGATCTCCCCTTCTTTTGCTACCTTCACGGTATCTTCAGCGGAAGTGGCGATGCTCTGCGTGTTATGTGCTATCTCCCCAACGGTCTGCGACATCTCATCCGTTGCGGTCGCCACCTGCGTCACCCTTCCCGCCTGCTCACCGGAACCCTTCGACATCTGCTCTGCGCTTGCGCTCAGTTCATGGCTCGCCGAAGATATGCTCAGCGCGGCATCTTTGACGCCTTTTATCAGGATCCTCCATTTCCTGATCATCTCCTTAACCCCCTCCATCTCTTCGCCGAACTCATCCTTTCTCGTGTGTTTAAATTCAAGAGTAAGGTCGCCGCCCGCCATCCTGTTTGCGGCCCAGACGCTTCCCTTAATGGGGTAGGTTATGCTTTTTGTCAGAAGAACGGAGAGGGTAATGCCTATGCCAATTGAAACGAGACCAAAAATAAGGAATGCCAGCCTGGCCTTCTTGTTGTTGTCCATCATCTCCTGCAGTTTTGACATCATACTTTTGTCCTGGAGTTTCACGAGGTTCTCCATGGACGCCACTATCTTTTTCGACAGCGGCTGTACCCCTCTGACGAAATACCCGGAAGCCTCATCCCGTGCGCCTGCATCCAGAAGTTGCGTAAACCTGTCGTTCACATTCCTCGCCTTTGCAATGTCTTCCTTAAATTTCTTTATCACTTCTTTGGCGTCAGACGCTGTTTCGAGTTTGTCCAGCCTCTCGATCTCGGCAATATAAAATTTCCTCTGGCCGGCAATGTTCTCTTTTTCAGCGTTCACCAGGGAAGGGTCGTTCATGCTGATCATTACCGCAAAGGACAGATAGACACTTTTAACGGCGCTTATAATATTATTTGCCGCGATTGTCTTTTCAAGGGTAACCTTCGTGATCTCCTCTGCCTTCGTGTCTATATCCCGCACATTCATAAACGCAACGAGACAGAGAAGCACGCTAATGCCTATCAAAATACCAAATCCCAAGCCGAGCCTTTTCCCGATCTTAATGTCTCTCAGATTCATGGGGACCCCCCTGATATGAAATAATTGACACCATATCTACTTTCATGATGCTCTGAAGTGTTATCGGATTTTTTGAAAAGAAATTAAGTAACCTATTGTAATTGTTAAATGCCTATGCCATCAATGGCAGCGCCGCAGTATTCGCAGGCCCCTTCTTTAATGTGGTACCCTGAGATGGTAAAACCGACGCGCTTTATCACTGCCTTTTTGCACTGATAACAGTAAGTATTCTCGCCGTCAGAACCGGGGATGTTGCCCTCATAGACATACCGCAAGCCTTCGCCGAGGCCGATCTCGCGGGCCCGCGCGAGGGTCTTTGGCTTTGTCCTTGAGGGTTCCAGGAGCTTGTAGGTGGGGTAGAAGGCGCTCACGTGCCAAGGCGTCTCCGGGCCAAGTTCGTCCCTGATGAACCTCGCGATGGAACGAAATTCTTCATCGCTGTCATTATGGCCGGGTATAATAAGGGTCGTCAGCTCGATCCATATGCCCAGTCTTTTATATGCCCGTATCGTATCGAGCACCCCGGACAACTCTGCCTTGCAGACCTTCCTGTAGAAGGACGGGTCAAAGCCCTTCAGGTCGATGTTCGCCGCATCGAGGTACGGTCTTATTGCCATAAGCGGCTCATCTTCTATGTAGCCGTTGGTAACAAAATTGTTCGCTATCCCTTTCTCTTTCGCGCGTTTCGCTATATCCAGGGCGTATTCATAAAATATGGTGGGCTCAGTGTAAGTGTAGGAAATACTCCGGCATGCGGACCGCTCTGCCAGTTCCACTACTTCGGAAGGCTCCATCTTCTCACCGTAGACCCGCTGCGTCTCCCTCGGCATCTGCGATATGTCGTGGTTCTGGCAGTGAAGGCACTGAAAATTACAGCCTACGGTTGCGATGGAAAATGCCCGCGAGCCGGGATAGAAATGGAAAAGGGGCTTTTTTTCAATGGGGTCTACGTGGTAGGAACAGGGAATCCCGTAGACGAGGGAATATAATGTGCCGCCCCTGTTCTCCCTTACGCCGCAAAGCCCTCTCTTTCCGTCCCCGATGACGCAGTGATGCCGGCAGAGCATACATTGGACGGTTTTTTCATCACGCTTCTCGTAGAACAACGCTTCTTTCATAAGCAAGCTACCAGCTGATATTGTGAAAGGTGAAAGGTGAAAAGTAAAAGGTTTTAAACATTTCACATTTTACATTTCACATTTTACGCTTTGTTGCCTCACTCGGATTCTTGCCGAATATTATGGCTATTACCTCATCCATATTCTTCACTAAGTGGAATTTCATCTTTTTCTTTACATACCCCGGGATTTCTGTGAGCTCGTGGCCATTTTCCCCGGGGACGATCACCTCTTTCATCCGGTTCCTCAGTGCCGCGAGGGTCTTTTCCTTGAGGCCGCCAATAGGGAGCACGCGGCCCGTCAGGCTTATCTCGCCTGTCATGGCTATCTTGCGGTCAATAGGAGTTTTTGTGATAGCGCTTATCATGGCCACGCCCATTGTGATACCCGCTGAAGGACCGTCCTTCGGGATAGCGCCCTGTGGGACGTGTACGTGCATCTCAAGGTCGTCGAATGTATCTTTTGGGATACCCAGGGTATCTGCCTTTGATTTTATGTAGGTCAGCGCCGCCTGGACAGACTCCTTCATCACATCGCCCATGCTGCCCGTGAGGGTCAGTTCCTTTTTGCCCTTCCTGCACAAAGCCTCGACATAGAGCACGTCGCCGCCGAATTCCGTCCACGCAAGGCCGCTCGCCACGCCTGCGACATCTTCCTCGTGCATGGTCTCCGGCAGGTACTTGGAAGGCCCCAGGTATGACTGGAGGTTCCTCGCGGTAACCGTCACCTTTTCTCTGTTCCCTTCCGCGATCCTCCGTGCGATCTTTCTCCCTATGGCAGCGATTTCCCTCTCAAGTCCCCTTAAACCCGCTTCCCTTGTATATTCCTGTATTATCTTCAGGAGGGCATGGTCTGCAAATCCCAGCATCCTGCCGTTGAGGCCGTTCTCTTTCAACTGCTTTGGGATGAGGTATTGATTTGCTATCTTGAGCTTCTCCCGGTCCGTGTAGCCCGATATGTAGATGGTCTCCATCCTGTCCTTTAACGCCGCGGGGATCGTGTCCACCCGGTTTGCCGTTGTAATGAACATGACCCGCGAGAGGTCGAAGGGTACGTTCAGGTAATGATCGCTGAATGAATTGTTCTGCTCCGGATCGAGGACCTCGAGCAGCGCGCTCGCCGGATCACCGCGAAAATCGTTGCCTATCTTGTCTATCTCGTCCATCATGAAGACCGGGTTATTCGTTCCTGCCTGCTTTATGCTCTGGATGATCCTGCCCGGCATTGAACCGACATAAGTCCTTCTGTGCCCCCTGATCTCGGCTTCATCCTTCATACCACCAAGGGAGATCCGTGAAAATTTCCTCCCCAGGGCGCGCGCTATCGATTTCCCCAGCGACGTCTTGCCGACGCCGGGAGGGCCTACAAAACAGAGGATGGGGCCCTTCATCTCCCCTTTTTTGAGCTTCATAACGCTTAAAAACTCAAGGATTCTCTCCTTCACCTTGTCCAGGTCATAATGGTCTTCATCAAGGGTCTTCTTCGCCCGTTTGATGTCGATGCTGTCTTTTGTTGTCTTGTTCCATGGCAGCTCCACGAGCCATTCAAGGTATGTCCTGACCATGGTAGATTCGATGGCGTCAGGATGCATCATGTCGAGCCGCTCGAGCTGCTTTTTCGCCTCCTTCTCGACATCCTTGGGCATCTTTGCCTTTTTGATCCGCTTTTTCAGGTCCTCAACCTCTTCCGTCCTTTCATCGCCTTCGCCCAGCTCGGTCCGTATGGCCTTCATCTGCTCCCTGAGAAAATATTCCCTCTGGGATTTCGTCATCTCTTCCTTTGCCTGGGAGAGGATCTTTGCCTGCATATTGAGGAGCTCTATCTCTTTTCCAAGGATCTCCGAGAGCTTCTTGAGGCGCTCAACAGGGTCAACGATCTCGAGGACCTCCTGCGCCTTGTCCACCGCGAGCCCCAGGTTGGCGGCAGCGACGTCGGCGAGCTTGCCCGGTTCATCGATCGTATCGAGGACCATCAGTATGTCGGGCGGGACCATCCTGCCCATGGAGACCACCTTTTCCATCTCTTCCTTTACATAACGCATGAGCGCCTCGATCTCGAGGGTGATCTCCGTTATCAATGGCTCATTGATCGTCTCTATCTTCACCAGAAACGTTGGGGTCTCCTGTGCATATTCCTGGATCCGTGCCTTTTTAAGCCCCTGGATAAGTACCTTCACCCTGCCGTCGGGCAGCCTCAGCATCCTCATGATCTGGGATACGACGCCTACCGAGTATATCCTGGCGGGAAGAGGATCTTCGTCCGTCAGGTCCTTTTGAGCAGCAACAAGGATCAGCCTGTCCTTGGACAGCGATTTCTCTACGGCATTTATCGACATATCCCGCCCGACAAAAAGCGGTAAAATAACGGACGGATACATGACCATGTCACGTACGGGAAGGAGCGGGATCAGATTGGGTATGTCAATTGTCTCAATTTCCGTCATAAATTCTTAAGCCTCCATTTTACGATCTAAAAAAAACCTGAAAAGCGCGGTATGTTTCGTAGATATCGATCTTGCCCGATATCTCGTATGGCGAGTGCATGGTGAGGAGCGGGGCGCCGCAATCGATTATGTCCATGCCGTAGGCGGCAAGGAATTTTGCCACTGTTCCGCCTCCCCCTTCGTCGATCTTTCCCATCTCTCCGGTCTGCCAGATGACGCCCGCACGGTCAAAGAGGCGGCGTATCTCGCCTACATACTCGGCGTTCGCGTCACTTGCCCCGGACTTGCCGAGATGGCCGGTAAATTTCGAGATGCAGATGCCGCGACCGAGATAGCATGCATTCTGTTTTTCATGTACGTCCTGGAACGTGGGGTTGACAGCGCCGTTCACGTCCGCGGACAACGCCTTCGAGCTATAAAGCATCCTCCGGATCAAGGCCTCGTCGGCCTTAATCCCCATGCCCGCAAGGACATCATACAAGAAAAGCTGTAAAAAGCTGGATCTTACGCTCGTGTTCCCTTCGGACCCGATCTCTTCCTTGTCGGCAAATATGGCAAGGCAGGGTTGCTGCGGTGCCTCTCCGTCACAGATCGCCTTAAGGAGGGCGAAGGCAGACGCCCGGTCATCCTGGCCATAGGCACCTATCATGCTCCTGTCGATGCCTACATCCCGCGCCTTAAATGCAGGCACTATCTCGAGTTCTGCGCTTATAAAATCCTCTTCGCTGATCCCATACCGGCCTTTCAATATGTTTAAAACCGACTGTTTGACGGCGTCTTTCTCCGCGCCTGCAAGGGGAATATTCCCGAAGAGAACAATAAGCTTCTCCCCCTCTATCGCCTCTGACAACCTCTTCTCATCCTGGGTCTTCCTCGACAAATGGGGCAGGAGATCGTCGATGAGAAAGACGGGGTCGTCGTCAGCCTCGCCGAGGGTTATCTCCACTGCCGTCCCGTCGGCCCTTATAACGACACCATGGAGGGCAAGCGGTATGGCAACCCACTGGTACTTTTTGATGCCCCCGTAATAGTGCGTACGGAGAAGCGCAAGGTCGACATCTTCGTAGACAGGGTTCTGCTTGAGGTCAAGCCTCGGCGCATCGATGTGCGCCACGATTATCCTGAGGCCCTCAGCCGGGTCTTTCTCTCCCTTTCGGAATGCGATCACCTCTTTTCCCCTGTTGATACGGAACACCTTTTCACCGGGATGATCTTCTGAAAAACCGTTCTTTGCGAGGTGATCCCTTATGGACCGCGCCGCCTCCCTTTCTGTTTTGGATCTGTCCAGGAAGGACTTATATTCCTCGCAGTATCTGAAGATCTCCTGAATATCTTTTTTGGACTTTTGTTTCCAGCCGGATCGTTTTTGCATGTAGACCTATTAGGTTATCAGAATTGGAGGGGGTAGTCAACCCGCGGTGACGACTCTTAGTGTTTACTCCGCAATGGGCACGGCGGTAGCGGCGTCCCGTATGGCTTTCCAGGCGCTTACCGTATTGCCCATCTGGTTCTTTACCGTCCCCACTATGACATTGCCCGAGATATTGCCCTCGAATAAGCGTATTTCCTTTACCCCCTGGACCATCCTCTCTATTACAAAACGGATGGAGCTGCCCTTGAGGCGGCCATTCATCACGGGATATGCCCCTGGGCCTGAGGACATTGAGCCCTGGATCATCTGGAACTTCTGTGTAAGCCTGAGAGACGCAGGGTTGCTCAGATCAGGGCCGGTCAATCTCCATGTGCCCGTACTATTGGCAGGGACGATGAAAAAGTAAAGGTAATGTCCCTCCACCTTTGTCTCAGACTCGGGCTTCCAATCACCCATAGTGTGGCTGTGCGAGACGATGCGGGTGCCGGGCCTCAGTTCCCGCAGGAGCTTCGGCCGGAGCTTCAGGTTTACCTCCGGCCAGAGATAGAGCATTATGACCGTAGCATCGCTTATATTCGTATCGAAAAGGTTCTGTTCGATGAATTGTACAAGGTGGGTAACCCCGGCAGACTTGGCGTTTTCTTTGCTCTCCCTGATGCGCGCCGGGTCCAGATCAACACCGACGCCCCTTGCCTTTCGCTCCTTTGCTGCCATGATCACGATACGGCCGTCTCCGCAGCCGAGATCGTAGACCACATCCGCGGACGTCACGTTTGCGATCCTGAGCATCTCCTGCGTTATTGTATTGCTCGTCGGCTCGTAGGGGACATCGAGGGCAGGCTTCCCTTGCGTCTGCTGCACAGAAGCCTGGCACCCCCAGGGCAATAACGCCACCAGAAACGCAAAGAGAATGATTGCCCCCTGCGTGGCCGTACTCAACATTCTCATTTTCTTCATCGCCTCACCGCATATTTTGTTGATCATCAGGATATGCAAATCTGCTGCTACCTTACCTCTTCCCTTTGAAAAATATACTGATGAATTTAAGGTTAACGTTAGTACTGACGGAGTGGGGAAACCTTGCATTATAGTATAGCGTATCACCTGGCTTGAGGTGGTATTCAATTCCGTTATGCTCGAAGACGCCCTCGCCTTCAAGTATATAAACAAAAGAGCAGCCTTCCTCGGTATGGGAGCTGATGAACTGTCCTTTCTTTGCTTCTCCCAGATTGATGAAAATATCCTCGTCCATAAGGTTCTGCGGTGCAATTACCGTCAACTTCATTCTGGAAGATTTCATTATCGGCTGCCGGTCTTTACTGATGTGAAGTACTTTTGCTTTATCTTCTTTGATAAAAAAATCGATGGGTCGCATGAGCTGATGGGAGATCTGTGCGAGTACAGCTACAGAAGGGCTGGTCTTGCCTGTTTCAATGCGCTGTAGCGTCATTGAACTTATTCCAAGCCTGGAAGCAAGCCCGGCAAGAGACATCTCCTTGGCCTTTCTTTCATGCCTGATCTTTTCGCCAATATTTTCCATATTACGGCTCCGTCAACATACGCTCTTTTTTCTGCAGCTCACTCAAAAAAGCAACCATCGCCATGCAGCATCCCGTAAAGAACCATGAGGCCCTATATCCGCCTGTGAGGTCAACTAAATAGCCAAAAAAAGGTGGTCCGACTATGGCGCCCGTGTTTACGATCACAAAATTGAGGCCAGTTGCAACTCCTGCCAATGCCCGCCCCGGAAATTCCCCCACTCTTGTCAGATAGACGGCATTCCAGCCCAGGCCGGTGAATCCGAACAGTGCGGCAAGGGTGTAGATTACCCAGAGCGGGCTGTCCGCCGAAAGGAAGATAAAGGCGACTGTAACGAACGCTCCGGCAGCACCGATGATAGAGAGGACTATTCTTCTCCCGGTCCCGAAAAGGTAGTCGCTCGAGACGCTCCACACAACCCTCCCTAAAGCGCCCGCGAAGAAGGCTATGCCAAGGATGGCGCCCGCCTTTTTAACAGGAAGGCCGAGCACCTTCGTGGCGTAAAGGACAAAATGCCCGAGAAAGGAAAACTGAATGAACATAAGGAAGATGCCGGACAGGCAGATAAAAATGAAATCTCTTTCCTTAAACAGCATCAGAAAGCTGTTCTTCCATGAAGTATTGCCCTTGGAAACGTCGCCGGGCTGATGGGGCGGTTCCGTGTAGCAAAAAAGGATGAGGACGGCAGCCATCAAAGCGGCAAACCCTGCCAGCTTGAATGAATAACGCCAGCTGCCGAAATAAAGTGCCGTAACGGGGAGCAAAAAGGAGGCAACGACCCCGCCAAGCGTAACGCCTGTTTGTTTGATCCCCATGGCCGTGGCGCGTCCCTTCTGCGAGAACCACATTATAACGGCCTTATTTGCAGGTGTTTGGTTGCAGCCGATCCCCATTCCCACAAAAATCAGAAACACGAAGACCCAGATGAATGAATTAAAAAAACTGATCGCAAACTCGCAGCACCCTATGAGTATAAGGCCAACAACCATGATCCATTTTGCCCCATAAGTATCACTCAGCATCCCTGCCGGGATGTTGCTGACCAGCGAGCCGATAGTTACAGCGCTGCAGAGCAGGCCTACCTGAGCTGTAGTGAGCTGGAATTCAGGCTGGACAAAAGGAGACAAGGTTCCTATCATCATATAGTTAAGGAAATATATGATATGGGAGAGCCATAATACCGATATAATTATCCATTGGTATGGGATAGCCATTATCTCGTCACCATATCTTTTTTATTGCTTTTTGTTCTTGCACTCTAAAGACTCAATATGCGCTCGGCACAGTTCATTCTTCATGGCCTTCCAGGCCGCCTTCATATGCAGATCATCTGCAAAGCTGATAAGCTTCAGCATTGCATGTTTTATTTAATACATTCAACTTTGATCTTTTCCGGGAACGATGTCAAGGCAAAACGATAACGAATGATATTTTTATCAAAATCTGAGATGCCAAGAAGATGTAAAGAAGATGCTGCCTTGAATCTCTATTTGGT
>DIWM01000021.1 GCA_002428485.1 Deltaproteobacteria bacterium UBA6106 | reverse complement strand
TGGACGGCTTCTTCAAGGAGGCCCATGTCAAATTGAGACCTGTCGAGTTTGCGACGGACGGCGTCTACCTCTGCGGACTGGCCCACTATCCGAAGTTTATACAGGAGACGGTCAACCAGGCTTACGGGGCTGCAGGCCGGGCATTGACGCTTCTCTCAAATGATATCGTCGTAGCCTCAGGCTCTGTCTGCGAGATCGATGAGAAGAGGTGCATGGGGTGCGGGGCGTGCGTTGAGGTGTGCGCCTACGGCGCTCTGGATCTTTACGATACAAAACAGGGAAAGAAGGCGACGATAAACCCTGTTCTCTGTAAAGGGGATGGCCTCTGCAACTCAAAATGTCCCACAGGGGCTATTTCGCTGAAGCATTATACCGATGAAGAGCTGTTGGCCGAGGTCGATGTAACAGTCCCGGAAGAAGATATTATCGGGCAGATCGATGCGGCGGCCGGTGAATAGAGCCGGGATTACGAACAAAGGAGGTGGAAACGCATGAGTTCAGGATCTAAGTTCAAACCGAGAGTATTAGGCTTCGCATGCAACTGGTGAGCGTACGGAGCTGCTGACCTGGCTGGAGTTTCCAGACTGCAATATACAACTGAAATGAGAATTATTCGCGTCATGTGTTCCGGCAGAGTCGATCCGGAATTTATACTCAGGGCCTTTTCAAAGGGAATAGATGGGGTATTTATCGGAGCCTGCCATCTTGGCGAATGCAATTATGTTACGCACGGGAACTTTCATACGTTCAACATGGTCCTTCTCTACCGGAGAATACTTGAGCATATGGGGCTTAACCCGGAAAGGCTGAGGATGAGATTCATGTCCGGTGCCGAGGCAAACGTTTTTGTCGAAAGCGTCAACGATTTTGTCAGGAAGGTAAAGGAGATAGGGCCGCTCGGCAAAGGCGAAGGGATGGACCAGGATACATTGAGTGCCAAGCTCGCAGAAGTCACAAAACTGATCCCCTATTTTAAGATAGCGAAACGGGAGAAGCTGACAACGCGCCTCGAAAGCCATGAAGAATATGAGAAGTATGAAGAGGTCTTCACCAGAGAAGAGGTTGATCAGTTATTCAACGAGGTAGCCTCCTACTACATTGACCCGGAGAAGTGCCAGGCGTGCATGACCTGCGCAAGGAGATGTCCTGTAGAGGCGATCATAAGCGCCAAGGGTCAGGTTCACATTATTGACCAGGAGAAATGCATAAAGTGCGGGACATGCTTTGAGGTCTGTCCTCCCAAATTCCGCGCCGTGACGAAGCTCGTCGGCGAGGCCGTTCCGCCGCCGCTTCCCGAAGGCCAAAGGGCCGTGATCAGAAAGGGGAAGGAAAAGGAAGTTGCCTGAAGCGGCATAACTATAGCGTTGAATCAAAGGCCCCGCAAAAAAGCGGGGCCTTTTCATTTGCTTTCGTGGAGCTCTGTGGTAGAATGCCCCTGGTATGTTGAGCAAGGTCATTGATTTTCATGCCCACATCGGTACAGTTGAAAACTGGACCCCGTGGGTGACGGAATTCTTCGAAGAGCACAACCCCGCATACATCGAAAGATTCGGAAAGAACATCACGCCGGAAGGGGTGATCTCTTTTTTTCAATCCCAGGGCATAGGCCGGACTGTCATGCTCGCCGAATATAACCCGGTGACATCCGGTGTCGTGACCAATGAGTACACGGCAGAGTTCTGCGGGGGCCATAAAGAATTGATCCCCTTCGGGGCCATATGCCTCTATGACGAGACGCCGTACGGCGTGCAGGCCGAGAACGCACTGAAGAACCTCGGCATGAAGGGTTTTAAACTTATCCCCTCCTATGCGCATTTTTATCCGAACGATGAGAAGCTTTTTCCATTCTATGAAGTGGCGCAATCCGCAAAGGCCCCCGTTATGTTCCATACAGGAATATCGGCCTTCAGGGGATCACGGATAAAATATGCCGATCCCTTGCTGCTCGACGATGTGGCGGATGCGTTCCCCGATCTTGCGATCGTCATGGAGCACGGCGGCAGGTCTTTCTGGTACGACCGCGCGAGCTGGCTCATCACGAGGCACAGGAGCATGTATGTGGGGATTGCCGGCATACCGGTCAGGAAACTCCTCAGATATTTTCCCAACTTCGACAGGTACCAGGATCGGTTCATATTCGGAACCGACTGGCCGGGCATGGCGGACATCAAGGGACAGATTGACAAGGTGCGCGGCCTGGAAATAGCTGATTCGGCGAAAGAGAAGATACTCTGGAGGAACGCAGAGGCAGTCCTGGGGATCAGATAATACCAGATACATCACCGGGTGCATCAACCCGGGCTTTCCACTCTCTCTGTAGGCTGGATATCGTCGTTCTTATATTGCGATGTCAAGGCGAAATCCGAAGCACGAATATCTAAATCCTAAACAACTACCCATGCCGCGCATCACGCGGCACCATAGAAGAATGAAAATGATGTATCCCGGACTTTCCTCCATAAGGATGAGCACGGCGTCGGGACATCCCCAGCAAACACGCTCATTACGCTCCTGCGGCTTCATTCGCTCGCGTTCGGCTTCGGAACTTTTGCTTCGCAAAAGACCGAGCTTCCTCGCCTCACGACGGTTTGCTCCGGGATATCCCGACGCCGTGCTCATCCTTATATGCCCGGGATAGACTATTTTCTATATAAATGCAAATGTTCAAAAAGCAAAACATGCTTACAGGCCTTTGTTTTGGACATTTGATATTTTAATTTTAATATTGTTTAGTGCTTCGTGCTTAGAATTTCGATATTGTTTATGATAAGGAAAATTTGGGTAACTACTTGACCAAGTGATGTTAAGAGGATACAATTTTACATTATGGATATCGCAGAGATCCTGACAAAGTACCGTGACCAGATCATTGAGGAGTGGATTGACCGCCTTTCAGCGGTAAGCCGGCGCTACAGCGGGCGGCCGCGGAACGAGCTTTACATTACCGTCGCCGCAGCCTATGATGCGAGCTGCGCGGTCCTTATTGAAAATGATTTTTCAAAAATAGACTGCCATATCCACTGGATCTCCCAGATCCGCCTCCGGGGAGGGTTTGCCCTCTCCGAGGTACAGAATGCATACGAGCTTTACAGGACCATGCTTTTCCCGGTTTTGGTAAAGGAATTAAAGGGAGGTCAACTTCTTTGCGCAATGGAAAAGCTGAACGGATGCCTCTTTTACACGATTACAAAGTTCAGCGATTTCTTTCAATCTCTCCACGAAAAACAGATAAGGAACCACGCACTGAACCTCGAGCAGGAAGTGGCGGAAAGGACGAAAGAGCTTGGGGAATCAGAGGCGAAATACCGCCTCCTTGTCGAGGAGATCAATGACGGTTATTTTGTGAACCAGGACGGGAACATTGTCTTTGCAAACCAGGCCTTCTGCGACCTCCACGGGTATACCCTCCAGGAGATCATCGGGAAGCCATACACAGATCTCCTGGCGCCAAAGTACCTGCCCGCAGTGAAAAGGCTCTATGAGCAGAGGATGACAGGGGAGGATGCGAGGGACCTTTATATGTATTACCGGCACCACAAGAACGGCGGCCATTTCCCCACAGAGAACAAGGTAAAACGTATCCTCTACCAGGGCAAGGAAGCGGTAGCAGGGATCTGCCGTGATATTACGGAACGTATGGAGACCGAGCGCAGGATCAGGGAATCCGAGCGCCTTGCCCACATCGGGAAGCTTACCACGTCTCTGGCGCATGAGATCAGGAACCCCCTGTCATCGGTAAAGATGAACAGCCAGATAATCCTGAAGAATACGGAATTCAACGGCAACGACAAGAGGCGTATGGAGATCATCTTCAGCGAAACATCGAGACTCGAAAGGATCCTCGACGAAATGCTCAATTTTGCGAAACCCATAAGGATCAACCTCGACCCCGTCTCCATTCACAGCATTATCGATTCCTGCCTTGAGATCGTGGATGTGAGGATGAAGGAAAAGGACATACGTGTGAAAAAGAGATACGGAAGAGAGATCCCCGGCATCCTTTTGGACCACGACAGGATAGAGCAGGCAATCATCAATGTTATCCTCAATTCTGTTGAGGCGCTGCAGGCCGGCGGCGAGATTACTATCATCACCAAGTATGAAGCAAAAGACAAAGGGATGATACAGATAGAGATTCTTGATAACGGCCCCGGCATAAGCCCTGAGGACCTGCCGTACGTCTTCGACCCATTTTTCAGCAACAAGAAAAAGGGGACAGGGCTCGGGCTTTCCAACGTGAAGAAGATAATGGAGGCGCACGGAGGGACAGTGCATACGGTGCTGAGAAAGCCCCAGGGGACGCACGTGTCCCTCACAATACCGGCCAGGAAGACGGCATGAAGAAAAAAAAGATACTTATCATCGATGATGAACAATCCCTTCTCGAATCGCTTGAGATGTTTCTGAGCGAGAAGGGCTATGATGTGTGCTGCGCGCTTTCAGCGGCCGAAGGGATAAAGAAGAACGCCTCATTCGGCCCCGATATAGTGATCCTGGATATCCGCCTGCCGGATAAAAATGGTCTTGATGTCCTGCAGGAGCTGAGGCAAAGGCACAACGAAAAAAATATCATCATCATTACCGCATTCCACGACATGGAGACAACGATCACGGCCATGAAGCTTGGCGCCTGCGAATATATCCCGAAGCCTATCGATATCGAGGAACTGGAAAAGGCCATAGACAGGGCATTAAAGGTCGGAAGCCTTAAACGCAGCGCCGATGCCATCTCGCTTGACCCGTCGTCGATGTACGAAAAGGGAAAGATAATCGGGAAAAGCAGGGCCATGAAAGAGATATTCAAATCCATAGGGCTGCTTTCGGAAAATACGGTTACGGTCTTGATCGAGGGAGAGACCGGGACAGGAAAAGAGCTTATCGCGAGGGCGATCCACTATCACAGCCCGTACAAGGACCAACCCCTCCTCGCCATCAACTGCTCCGCCATAGTGGCAACGCTGCTTGAAAGCGAGCTTTTCGGACACGAGAAGGGTTCCTTTACCGGCGCCATAGCTTCAAAGAAAGGCAAATTCGAGCTTGCAGGCGACGGGACGATTTTCCTCGATGAGGTAAGCGAGATACCCTTCGAGCTGCAGGCAAAATTGCTGCGGTTCCTGCAGGAGAAGGAATTTGAACATGTGGGCGGTGAAAGAAATCTCAAATCGAATGCAAGGGTGATCGCGGCCACGAACAAGGACCTGAAAGAGATGGTCAAGAACGGAAGCTTCAGGGAGGACCTCTATTACAGGCTCAGCGTAGCGACCATCGATGTCCCCCCCCTAAGGGAGCGGAGGTCTGACATCCCGCTTCTTATTGAATATATCATCAGGAAGATCAATGCCGAGCTGCACAGGAGCATCAAAAAGGTTGAAGAGAAGGCCGTGCACAGACTTATGAATTACGACTGGCCGGGCAATGTAAGGGAGCTTGAGAATATCCTTACCCGTGCGGCGATCACCACACAGGGCGAGGTCATCCTCGACGAATTTATCTCTCCGTTGCTTGGCAGGGAAGACAAATCAACAGTGGAAAGGGATACCCCGGACATTGTAAGCCTCCAGGAGATCGAAAAGGAACACATCCTGAAGGTGCTCAGCCACGCGCGCTGGCATCTCGGCAATTCCTGCAAGCTTCTCGGGATATCTCGTCCCACGCTGCGGCAAAAGCTCAAGGAATACGGTATTTCCGTACACCCTTACGCACCATAAGGAATATCCCTTGTTCTGCACTGGCATCTTAATTGCACTATAATTTTATCTATAATTATGAAAACCTTGCGGCAGATAAGAAACGAGCATGTGCTTCAGGCCCTTCACCAGACGAACTGGGATCTGAAGAAGGCCAGCGAAATGTTAAAGGTATCAGAAGGTTTCCTGAAAAAAGAGATCAGGAAGATAAGCCAGTCAAAAGCTCCGCAGCACACGGTAAAGACCAATAAGTAGCAGATGTGCCCGCCGGTCTTTCTTGCATGACAGACTGTAGATTGAAAAAAAATTTCAAATAATGAAAGAATAATTCAGAGGCGGCGCGATATCTGATTGTCTTGATTTGTTAACTCATTGAAATAATTTAATATGCGCCGGTAACACCCTGTCCGGCATAATTATTGCTTACCACATAGGTACACCAATGGCACATTACTGAAGAATTAGGGGTTCAAAACAAAAAACGAGGGGGTTATTATGAGAAGGTTGGTCTTTTTTATCACAATTTTAATGTTTATCGTTTTTTCAATTCCTCTGCCATCGATTGCCGCTGAGAAGCCGATCGTCATCGGGGCTCCGCTTGCCACCGCCTTCCTCTACGGGTGGGATGCAGAGAGAGGGATAAAGCTTGCCGTGGAAGAGATCAATAAGGCGGGCGGCGTGAACGTTGGAGGCAAGAAGAGGCCTCTTGCCGTTGAGGTCATCGATACGAGAGACCTTGAACCCGGCGTTCCTGTCAGCGAGGCCTTGCTCGGGCTTGAAAAGCTTATCCTTGAGAAGAAAGTGGATTTCATCATCGGAGGCCCTGTCCGTTCTGAAGCAGCGCTCGCCGCCATGGATCTGCTCAACAAATATAAGAAGATAAGCATCCTGACGACAGGAGATTCTTACGCCTGCCTATCACAAAAAGATTGAAGAGAATTACGCTAAATACAAATACTGTTTCAGGAACACGAGCCACGTGGGCGTAATGATGAACGAGTTCATCACCATGCTCGAAGACCTCAGGAAGGCCCACGGGTTTGACAAGGCTGCGGTCATGGTGCAGGATGTGGCGCACGCAAGGGCAGGCGGCGAGGCAATGAAGAAAGGGCTTGCCGCAAAAGGATGGAAGGTATCTGACACGAAGATATATCCTACAGGTACAACGGACTATTCCGTCGGACTGAACGACTCCGCAAAGTTTGGCGCTCAGATACTTTTTATCTGGATGGATATGCCCGAGAGCGCGGTGCTCCTGAAGCAATGGAGCGATATGAAGCTGAAGTCGCTTCCCGTCGGGTTCGTATGCGCCGCCGAACAGCCGGGTTTCTGGAAGGCCTCGGCAGGACGCGGCGAATATCTGATTGTAAACCTTGTCAACGGCGGCAATGCGCCGGCAAAGATAACGCCGTGGACAATGAAATTTTCCGATGCCTATAAAAAGAAATGGGGCTTAGAGCCTGAGGGCTACGGCACATCGTCAAGCTATATGGCCGTCTACCAGTTGAAGGATGCCATCGAAAAGTCCGGGTCTACGGATACAGAGGCAGTGATCAAGGGCCTCGAGAACGGCGATATCATGGGCGTATACGGCAGGATGCGCTTTGACAAAAAATCGCACCAGATCATTCCCTCGTTGGATCCGAAAGAGGGCGCCGTTACCGGCATTATTCAATGGCAGCAGGGAAACAGGGTGCAGGTATTTCCGCCTAAGGCCGCGGCGGGGAAAGTGCTGCTGCCGCCCTGGATGAAGTAATAAGGAAAAGGATAAGGTATGCAGCTTATCATATATGGCATCATCAACAGTATTACCCTTTCTCTTATATCCCTGGGGTTTACCCTGGTATACAGCATCAGCAGGGTGCCGAATTTTGCCCACGGCGCCCTCTATATCTTGTCAGGATATCTCGTATGGTTATTTATCAACAAGTTTGCCGGTTTTCCTTATCCCCTTGCGATCATTGCCGCTATCAGCCTCACGGCCATTGCGGGGGCTTTGATCTACAGGTTCATACTGATCCGCATCAGGGG
>DIWM01000054.1:2971-19748 GCA_002428485.1 Deltaproteobacteria bacterium UBA6106 | reverse complement strand
CGCTCGCGTTCGGCTTCGGAACTTTTGCCTGACGGCAAAAGACCGAGCTTCCTTGCCTCACGACGGTTTGCTCCGGGATATCCCGACGCCATGCTCTCAATGTATTCGCGGGATAGACTATCTTTGTAATATCTAAATTCAGATAAGTTCAAATGCCGAAACAACATCTCAGTGATATGCAGATCATGCTCTGGTTTCTGAGGCCTTATTGGTTGAAGGCCTTTTTTGCGTTTCTGCTGCTCTTTATCTATGCACTCCTGGAGACGCTCAGCGTGGGCGCCCTCTATCCGTTCCTGAGCAGGATCCTTTCGCAGGCTGACTCGGCTGCGCAGTACGGAGGGAAGATACTGGAATACCTCGATTCGGTCTCAACGTTACTGCCTGTTAGTGATGCGCTTGTCGCCGCGAGTCTCTTTCTCCTCGCGTTGATCATATTGAGCCGTATCTTCGGGATAATATCGGAGAGCACCGCGCTCTGGTACCACTTGCAGCTTTACACTGACCTTCAGAACAGGATCTTTCGAAAGATACTGCTGAACCAGTACAGCTATTTTCATATGAAAAAACACGGGGAGCTCATGTATATCGGAAGGGAGGCGTCGTCATCCGTCGGAGAGATGTTCTTCTACTTTCCCAAGGCCGGCGTTGAGTTCTTCAGGGTCGTGATCATAACTGTACTTTTGTTCACGATCTCGATAAAGTTCACCCTCCTTATGTACGTCGTTATCGCCGCATTCAGTGTGATCGTCTATGTGCTTTCCAACAAGATAATCAACCCTTCCGCCAAGAGGGCGCAGATAGCATATACGAATATTACGACTCTCTTCTCGGAATCCTTCTCAGGCATAAGGCAGATCAAGCTCTTTGACACTTACAGGTACTGGTTCGATAAATTGAAGAAAGAGCTGACCGTTGCGCGGAAACAGCAATTCACCTATACTGCTCCTGCATATTTTTCCTCTCATTTGATACTGTCGGTAGGCTCCCTTAGCACGATCCTCGCGATCATCTACGCAAAGCTCTATATGCCCGATGATTTTATAAAGATATTCCCTATCATTATTGTCTATGTGGGCGCGCTGATGAGGCTCATGCCTTCCGTAAAGGAGATAGCACATCAATGGATGGGGCTGAAAGGTCTCGCTCCGCGTATCCGCATTACCTATGAGACACTGGCTGACACACGCTACGATACAGACGATGGAGGAAAAGGCTTTCCCGGCTTAACCGACGCGATGGAACTGAACAACGTATCATTTTCTTATCCCACGAGGGAAAATGTGCTCAGGAATATCAATATCACCATACCAAGAAACAAGACCGTTGCCATTGTAGGAGAATCAGGCTCAGGAAAATCTACCCTGGCCGATCTGCTCCTTCGCCTGTACGGGCCTTCTTCAGGACAGGTACTTATTGATGGCGTCGATTACCAGGATTATTCGCGTTCTTCGTGGCTGTATCGGCTGAGCATGGTAAGTCAGGACACCTTTATATTCCATGCCTCTGTCAGGGACAACATCATGATAGGCAAGCTTGATGCCGGCGACGAGGAGATTGTCGATGCGGCAAAGATCGCCAACGCGCACCAGTTTATTATGGAGCTTCCAGAGCAATATGACACGATCGTAGGCGACAGGGGGATCACGCTGTCAGGAGGTCAGTGCCAGAGAATAGCCATCGCGAGGGCGGTCATAAAAAACCCCGAGATACTTATCCTTGATGAGGCTACAAGCTCTCTCGATAATATCTCGGAAAAGGCGATACAGGATTCGCTGAGAGAGGTGGAAAAGAACAGGACGACTATCATTATAGCCCACAGGCTTTCAACCATCGAGCACGCCGACAGAATATTTGTCATGAAGCAGGGCGAGATCGTTGAGGAAGGCACGCATGCCGAGCTTCTCGGGAAGAATGGCTATTATAATGCATTATATCAAAGAGAAAAAGGGGAGGAGAAGGAATGAGCCAGAACTATGAGATCCTTGACTGCACCATCCGCGACGGCGGGTACCTCAACAACTGGCATTTCGACAAGAAGATGGTCCGCGAGGTCTACCGGGCGCTTTCGAAGGCAGGGATCGATATCGTGGAGATCGGCTTCCGGGGCACGGAGAAGTACTTCAAAAGGGACGTATACGGCCCCTGGAGGTTCACCGATATAGATGACCTGAGAGATGTGGTGCAGGGGATAAACGGGGCAAAGGTCGCCATCATGGGCGATTTCGGCAAGCTCGATACGGACGACATCACCGACGACTACCTCCAGTACGTAAACTTCGTCAGGATCGCTGTCCACAAGGACGGTGTCTTCAACGCCATCAGGCAGCTCGAGGCGATTAAGAAGAAAGGCTTCCTGGTCTCCCTCCAGGCCATGGGGATCACGAGCTACACGCGGGAAGAGATCAAGGAGTTGGTTACCTTCCTCAAGGGCTCCTCCATCGACTATGTCTACGTCGCCGACAGCTACGGTTCCATCCTCCCCGATCAAATGCGGCCTCTCATCGAGCCCTTTCAGGAGCTCGGGCACATAAAGGTGGGGTTTCATCCCCACAACGGCCTTCAGATGGCCTTCGCCAATACCCTGGAGGCGATAAAGTGCGGCATCGACATCGTCGACTCGACGATATACGGGATGGGCAGGGGGGCAGGGAACCTCCCTACCGAGGTCCTTCTTTCCTACCTCCAGCTTTCCACGACGGACAAGTACAACGTGATCCCGGTCCTTCATGCCATCGACCGGTTCTTCCTGAACATAGAGACCGATGAGCCCTGGGGCTACCAGCTCCCCTATATGCTCTCCGGCATCTTCCAGTGCCACCCCTACTACCCGAAGACCCTCGTCGACTACCGGGAGTACTCCATGGAGGACATCTGGAGCGCCCTGGAGGTCATACGGAAGATCAACCCCGTTGGTTTCTCGAAGGAGATCCTCAACGACATTATCAAAAGCGGCATGATAGGAAGCACGAAACACAAAGGGGCAGCGCCTGCCGAACCCGAAAAAACCGAAACACCCGAAAGGAGCATCGACGGCGGGGTCCCCTACGCAAACCGGCACGCGGGGAGGGAATTCCTGATCCTCGCCAACGGCCCTACCCTGAAGGAGTATCGCCCCAGGATCGAGGCCTTCATCAAAAAGCACAACCCCGTCATCCTGGGCGCCAACTACCTCTCAGGCTTCTTTACGCCCCATTACCATGCCTTCAACAACAAGAAGCGTTTTACCGACTACATCGACACGGTGGCCAAAGACTCGGTCCTCATGATCGGCGAGAACATCCCCGAAGAGATGGTCCGTGAATATACACCCCGCCCCTATGAGACCCTCTATTTTAACGACACCCTCAATGACTTCGGCATCGTGGACGGGATCATCCAGTCGAACTGCAGGACCATCTCGGTGCTCTTGATGGGCATCGCCATCGTTATGGGCGCCGAGCGGATATTCGCCGTCGGCCTTGACGGATACATCGGCACCGACGACAGGGGAGGCTTCCACTTCTACGACGAGAAGGTCGAGCCGGAAGAGAGGGACCTTGTCATCGAGCGCCACCGCTTCAACCAGCTCTTTCTTGAGCAGATCGACGCCTACCTGATCCACCAGGGGAAGGAGGGGATCCACATCCTCACACCGACGGGCTATAAGGCGTTCTTTAAGGGGATAGAGAACTACCTATGAGCGCAAACAGTGAACGATACGATCTTTTGAAAAGAATTTTCCAGGAGAGAAGGTTCTTCAAGCTTGTCTGCGGCGCCGGGAACGAGAACCTCACGGAGGTGAGGAGGCTCGCCGCAATATACACGATCGCAGGCGTAACAATGCACGACCTCTCCGCGAACGTTGAGGTCGTCGAGGCCGCGAAAAAAGGCATCGAAGAGGCATACGCGCTGGCGCCTTTGCTGGGAAAGAAGATCGGGATGAGGCCATACCTGAATGTGAGCATCGGCCTGAAGGGTGATCCGCACGTTCGCAAGGCAATGATCGACCGCAGCGCCTGCGTAGAATGCGGCGAGTGCATAAAGGTCTGCAGACAGGATGCGATCTCCGAAGACTATTCTGTCGCAGAGTTCAGGTGTATAGGGTGTGGAGACTGCGAAAAGGTCTGCCCCGCAGGCGCGATCCGGTATATACATAAGCGTGCTGATTTTGAAAATATACTGCCGGAATGTTCAAGGCGAGGGGTGGAGACGATGGAGCTTCACGGGGTTACAGACGATGACGATGCAGTGCTGCATGACTGGAAGCTCCTGAACACGATCATTAGGGATAATTTTCTCAGCGTCTGTCTCGACAGGTCGCTTTTATCAAACAGGCACCTCATCGGAAGAATCAGGCGGCTGCATGAAATAACCGGGGAACGGATGATCGTCCAGGCCGACGGGGTTCCCATGAGCGGGGAGGGTGATGATTACAATACGACCCTCCAGGCCATAGCCTGCGCCGATGTGGTGATGAAAAGCGGCATCCCCGTTGTTGTCCTTCTGTCAGGAGGAACGAACAGCAAGACGGGGTTGCTCGCGCGGCAGTGCGGCGTCAATGCCCACGGTGTTGCAATAGGAAGCTTTGCCAGAAAGCTGGTCAAACAATACGTGACAATGGAAGATTTTGATTCCAACACTGATGTTTTAAGAGAAGCAGTATCTGTTGCTGAACAATTGGTAAGATCAAACCTGGAGGCGATCGGTGGTTGACATCCGGGTAGGCAGCGAAGTGATCGAGGATATACGGCTGCTTATCTTCGACAAGGACGGGACCTTGATGGAGCTCCACTACTACTGGACGCAGATGGTAGGCATGAGGGCAGAGCTGATATGCAAGGATCTGGGGCTTGAGAGAGGTCATGTTGAAAAGATTGCCCATGCTATGGGCGCCGATTTGAAGACAGGACGCTTGCTGCCTGAGGGGCCGGTGGGTCTGAAGAAGCGTGAAGTAGTGCTCCAGGCTGCTGTAGATTATCTGAACGGAATTGGATACGAAGATGTCCACGACCTGTGCTTTCATGCCTTTCAGCGGGTCGACGATATCTCTTCAAATGATTTGAAAAGGTTTGTCAAACCCATTGGCGGCGCAGAGGAGCTTCTCAGGAAGGCCACGCGCTTCGGATGCAAGACGGCAATAGCAACGATCGACCGGCGGGAACGGGCAAAGCTCGCAATGGAATGCCTGGGTTTCGCGGATACCATTGACCTTGTTATCGGTGCCGACGATGTCTCGCGGCCAAAGCCTGACCCCGAACAGATCGACTTCATTTTAAGTGCCTTCAAAATAGATCGAAAGAACGCGATCATGGTGGGAGACGCGACGACAGACGTACAGATGGGGGTCAACGCGGGACTAAAAGCGTCCATCGGTGTACTGACCGGCCTGGCAACGCCAGAACAATTGAAAGGCATCACCCCTTATGTTGTCGAAGATGTTTCAAAGATAGAGATATTAAATTCCTGTGAGGGATAAAAACTATGAAGAAAAAAATGAGCCTTAAGGATTCTTTGAAAAAGGGGAAGGTTATCTATGGCCCGTGGTGCGTTATCCCGTCGCCGTCGACGATCAACGTTATCGCTGCGACAGGGGTCGATTTTGTTATCATCGACATGGAACACGGCCCCCAGGGCTTTGAAACCGTAGAAGACATGATAAGGGCCGCTGAGGTTGAAAACTGTGCGGCGATCGTTCGCGTGGCGAAGAACGACGAGTCGCTGATATTGAGCGCCCTCGACATAGGGGCAGCAGGCGTGATCGTTCCCCATATCGAATCAAGAGAGGATGCGGTAGAGGCAATATCGCACGCAAAATATTATCCTGTCGGCCAGAGGGGTTTTTCACCCTTTACGAGGGCAGGGGGATATTCGCTCCGCAATGTTAGAGACCACGCAGAGAAACAGAACAGAAAGACGATGATAATCCTTCTTCTTGAAGGAAAAGGCGGGATCGGCAACCTCGACGATATCCTGTCCATAAAAGATATCCGCAGCAAGATCGACATTATCTATATCGGCGCTTACGATCTGTCGCAGGCCATCGGCTATCCCGGGCAGGTGGACCATCCGGAGGTCAGGAGGCAACTGGAGATCAGCATTCGAAAGATAAGGAAGAAAGGGATCGCTGCCGGCGGTTATGTGGCAAAGAACGATGCAGATATTCAATGGATGACCAAACTGGGGATGCAGTTCATTACACTTATGCCCGACTGCACGATCCTGTTCCATGCATTCGAGTCTTTTTATCCCACTCTCTCAGCTAAAATAGAATAATTTTACAAAGGGTATTAAAAATTATCTTAACTCATAGCCGATAACAAAGACAAATCGGGTTTGAGCAGTTGCCATGAGCCATGAGCCATGAGCTGGTTTTCATTGCGTGTTTGCATTATGTTCATGCATAACAACTAAAGGGGGAACGATAGATGAAAGTAGTGGGCATGATCCCGGCTCGGCTGCAGTCGAGCCGTCTTCCTGAAAAGGCACTGATCGATATCGAGGGGCTGCCGATGGTCATCCATACCTGCAAGAGGGCCCAGCTTTCGAAAAGCCTTGACGATGCGTACCTTGTCACGGACAACGAGAAGATAAGACAGGCAGGAGAATCGAACAATATTAAAGTGATCATGACAGGAACACACCACAAGAGCGGTTCGGACAGGCTCGCCGAGGCATGTACCTATGTCGGCTGCGATATTGTCGTCAACGTCCAGGGCGATGAGCCGCTTGTCGATCCCGAACATATCGATGCCATAGTAAACCCCCTGCTTCATGACCCGGAGGTCATGATATCCGTCGGGGTGACCTATTACTCAAAGAAGAACAGCCTTTCGGATATCAAGGCAGTGCTGGACCTTGACGGGAACATTATGTACTGTTCAAGGACCGACCTGCCGAGCGATGCGAGGACGCCGGTGGAGAGAATGCTCAAGATGTGCTTCATTGTTCCTTTCAGGAAAGAATTCCTGCTGCAATATTCCCGATGGGAGCCGACCCCGCTGGAAACAATTGAGTACAATGAATACCTCCGGGTGCTGGAGCACGGTGTAAAGATGCGCGCCGTCATGATCGACGGCGCAAAGATAAGCGTCGATACCGGCGAAGACCTTGCCATAGTGAGGGAGCTTATGAAACACGATACAATAAAGCAGAGGTACATGTAACCTCTTTATGAGAAGCGTACTTCTTATTCACAGCAGCCTGCCTTATGAGAAGATCGCAGGCCTTTTAAAAGGTTCAGACATACAGACATGGTATCCACTGATCGGCAATTATGAAACGATCGTAGCACTAAAAAAGGCGCTCCGGGGCATTGCGGAATGCGAAGAGATAAGCGATACGCTTCAGAATGCTGCAGCCGATCTGAGGAGGCCGTTCTACGAGGCGACTGCAAAGCTCGGGGTACAATATAATTCGATAGAATGGTGGACGAGCGTTATATCGGAGCGCAACACGATGACGTGCAGCCTTTTTCTCCACTGCTGCTACGTATATCTTGCCTCTTGGTGGATTGATGGGGGCGGGGATATATGCATCATAACGGACAGCAATGCTGTTATAAGGAGTATCGCTTCCGTTGCTGCGAAAAAAGGGATCATAGCAGAGAGCCACACATTTTTTTCACTGAAAGACAGGCCGATGCGGATATTTGCAGAGGGCTTGTTTAAACTTGTCCCTCATCTCCTGGTCTTTGCTGCTGCAAGGCTTAACAGGCTCTATCATAAAGCTATAACAGGCAGATACAACCATCCGGAGAAACCCGATGTGATCCTCCATACGTGGGTCGATGAGAAATGCTTCGGCGCAGACGGCCGGTTCAGGGACCGCTATTTCACGATCCTGCCGGATTACTACGAGCAGAACAATGTACGGAAAGCGACCTTTGTGAGCTTTTCGTACAGGAACATCACGCGCTCCATCTGGGATGCCTTTTCCTTCCTGCATACGAACAGGGAACACTTTATTATCCTTCAGGATCACTATCATATCTGCGATTACCTGTTCCCCTTCCGGATACGCCACAGGCAGCGCAGGTTTACATTAGGACCCGTTGTGCTTAAGGATGTGGACTGTTCGATCCTCTTCGAAGAATATCACAGGAACGAACCCGTGCGCTTCGAATCGATGTATTATCTGCTTTTCAAAAGACTTGCAGAAAAGGGAATAAAACCGATGATGATAATGGACGGGTTCGAGAACCTCTTTACCGACAAGCTTATCCAACTCGGTGTAAAAGAATTCATGCCGGGAACTGTCGTCCATGGGTTTTTTCACGTTGCGCCATCCCCCAATACCCTCTCTTTCTTTATTGATATGAAGGAAAGGGAGGTTGCGCCCATCCCTGACAGGATCATCTGCAACGGCCGCAAATATAAAGACATCCTGATTCAGGAAAATTATCCGGGGGATCGCGTTGTCGTTGGCGCGGCTCTGAGGTATCTCTATCTCCACACTATCAGGAAGGCATCCGGTGCCGCCTCGGGTGATTTCAGGATCCTCCTTGTCCTTCCAATTGAAAAAGAAACGATAGTGGAACTGTTCTACAAGCTAAGAGAGGCCATTGAAGGGATCGAAGGGTTTAGAGTTATCCTGAAACCACATCCCATGCAAACGTCTTTCATTAAAACGATCATGAACGATTTCCCGCCGGGGACCGAGGTCTTTACAGGGCCGATGGATGAAGCCCTTGATCTTTGTGATATCGTTGTCAGCGGTGCAACGGGCGCGGTTCTTGACTGCGTCATGGCAGATAAAGAGGTAATAAGGATAGGCAGGAGCGCCCAGATCGATCTGGACCCCCTGGCGTGGTTTGAGGAGTTCGGGAGGCCCTGCGGCAGCGTGAATGAATTGCGGGAGAGGCTGATCGATGCCGAAAAAAGAATGAAAGACCCTTCCTATTCACCGCCGCGCTACTCCGTGATGCTGCCTGAGCTTTTTTCTCCTGCGACAGAAGAGACGATGAAGGCATTCCTCCCACCGGGCTGAATTAGTAAGGATGTGCATCAGCGTTGGGCTTTCCCCGCAAACACGCTCATTCCGCTCCTGCGGCTCCATTCGCTCGCGTTCGGCTTCGGAACTTTTGCTTCGCAAAAGACCGAGCTTCCTNNACGACGGTTTGCTCAAGGAAAGCCCAACGCTGATGCCCCACGATACATAGTAATATCGAAAATTAAACATCTAATATTTAAAACAAGTAATGTTTCGATATTAGAATTCAGGATTTCGTTTCGTCTTTCTAAAATATGGAGGTTTAAATAATGTTGCAGGCACATAGACCCTCTATTGGCGCTGAAGAGCTTGAAGAGGTCAGAAAGGTATTTGAGACAGGCTGGCTTGGAATGGGCTCGCAGGTGATAGAGTTCGAAAACATGGTAAAGGACTATCTGGGTGTGCGAAACGTGGTGGCGGTCAATACGGGGTCAACAGCCCTCCACATAGCCCTCGACGCCCACGGGGTAGGACCGGGAGATGAGGTGATCACCCCCTCATTGACATTCTGCGCAGGCATACAGGGCATTATCTCCCTTGGCGCCATTCCGGTATTCTGCGAAGTCGATCCTGACACGCTCAATATTGATCTTGACGACATGGCAAAGCGGATGACTCCCAGGACAAAGGCGATCATGCCTGTTCACTATTGCGGATACGCCTGCGACATGGACCGGCTCCTTGGGATTGCCCATGAGAAGGATGTTGTCGTTATCGAGGACGCTGCACATGCCTTCGGCTCAACATATAAAGGGAAAAAGATTGGAAGCATCGGCGATGCGGCATGTTTCAGCTTTGACCCGATCAAGAATTTTACCTGCGGTGAAGGGGGCGCTGTAACGTTAAGCGATGATAGCATGGCAGATAGGATACGAAAAAAAAGGGCCCTTGGAATAACAAGGGATTCGTGGCAAAGGCAGAAAAAGGCGCAGAGCTGGTATTACGAGGTGGTGACGCAGGGATACCGCTACCATATGAGCAATATCAACGCAGCAATAGGGATCGCGCAGCTCAGGAAGCTCGAAAAGTTCATAGAGAAAAGGAAAGAGATCGCAGAACGCTACAATGCTGCCTTTAAAGGGGTCAAAGGCATAAAGATCCTCAAGTGGGAATTGAGGGAGATGGCTCCATTTATGTACATACTACGCGTTAACGGCGACAGGAGAGATGAGATGATGGATTTCCTCGCGTCAAAAGGCGTGGCGAGCGGAGTCCACTACATACCGAACCACCTCCAGCCCTTTTTCAGCAAATATGCCACAGAGCTTCCTGCAACGGAAAAGGTATGGAAGGAGATCGTCACCCTTCCTCTTTTTTACGACATGACCGATGACGACGTGGAGCTTGTTATCCGCGCTGTCAAGGAATTCTTTGGCTGTTAAAACCATTTATGTAATGCGAACTGCGGTGCCGGATTTTCCTTTAGCAAACCGTCGTGAGNNCGTGTTTGCGGGGAAAGTCCGGCACCGCAGTTCATCCTAAACGTAAATATAGTATGATTCCGCCTAAAGTAAGCATAAATCTCTGCTGCTATAATTCAGAGAGGTTCCTGGAGGAGACCCTGGCAAGCATTGGGGGTCAGACCTTCAAGGATTGGGAGCTCATCGTCATCAATGACGGATCATCAGACTCCACGGAGGCAATAATTGGTAGGTTCAAGGCTCGCGGGTTTCCCGTGTCATACTTCTATCAGGAAAACAGAGGGCTCGGCTATTCACGTAACCGGGCCCTTGAACTTTCCGGGGGCGAGTACATTGCATTCATAGACCACGATGATATGTGGCAGCCCGAAAAGCTTAAGAGGCAGGTAGAGGTCTTTGAACGCAGGAAAGATATTGATTTTATCTATACGAACTACTTCATACAGAGAGGGGAGCGGAGAAGCGTGGCGTACAAGGGCCCCCAACCTGACGGAGAGGTCTTCGATCAATTTCTGAGGCGATATCCCGTGAACGTGTTGACCGCGGCGATCAGAAAGAGCGTGGTACTTGGTTTTGAAGAACGCTTCGACGCGAAGCTGAAACTCTGTGAGGAATACGATCTCTTCATGAGGATGCTGTACAGCGCTAAGGCAGCTTACATAGCGGAGCCGCTGGCAGTTTACAGGATCCATCCCGACAGGGCAAGCACGAGATTTATCGACGGATGGCCCGATGAGATGGAAGGCATCATCGGAAAATACAAGAGAGTCCTGGAAGGGTTCGAAGCGGGACATGGGGAAGCGCTCCGCTACCTTTACGGCAAGATCGGATATTACAGGGCGCGTTCGGCGATGGCGCAGAAGAATCCCGGGGAGGCGAGGAGATTCCTGAGGCCTTATATCGGTGTCGATCTGCGTTTCGTACTTCTCTACATGATCGCATTCCTGCCTCCCGTGGTGTGGAACAAGGTTATCTCTATCGGAAGCAAGGGATATTTCGATGAAAGATAAAAAGATCTGCTTTGTGGCCGCCATCGAGCTTTCCATCCGGGTCTTTATGGTCGAGCACTTGAGAAGATTAAGCAATGAGTACAACATAACAGTAGTGGTGAACACGGACAATCTGGACTTCCTGAAGCCTTATGACCTTGACGTTAAGGTATTTCCCGTAAAGATACTGAGGAGGCCATCGCCTGCCTCAGACCTGTCGGCGCTATTCAGGCTTTACCGGTTCTTCAGGAAAGAGGGCTTTAACGCAGTTCATTCAATTACGCCAAAGGCGGGGCTACTATCTATGTGCGCCGCCCGCCTTGCAGGCGTGCCGATAAGGATACACACCTTTACCGGCCAGGTCTGGGCCACAGCAAAGGGAATGAAACGTTGGTTTCTGAAGGGCATGGATAAACTGATCGCCCGCTGCGCCACGCACGTCCTCGCGGACAGCAGTTCACAGCGGGATTTTATCGTCGAAGAGGGGATCGTGCTGCGCGATAAATCCTCTGTTATCGGGAACGGATCGATATGCGGGGTCGACAGTGCGCGTTTCCGGCCCGATCCGGAAACGAGAAAGATAGTGCGGGAACAGCTTTCCATACCCGAAGACAGCGTTCTTTTTCTTTTCCTGGGACGGCTTACCTTTGACAAGGGGCTCCTCGACCTTGCCGGCGCATTTGCAAAGGTATGCAGAGCCGCGGAGAATATCCATCTCCTTGTTGCGGGGCCTGACGAAGAGGGGATGAAAGAAAAGATGCTGTCCCTGTGCAGCGAACATCGTGACCGGATACATTTCCATGATTTTACCGATACGCCGGAGAGATTTATGGCTGCGGCCGATGTGTTCTGCATGCCGAGTTACCGCGAAGGGTTCGGCATCGTTGTCATTGAGTCAGGAGCAGCCGGAATACCGTCGATCGGAACGAGGATCTATGGCGTTGTCGACGCCATCGAGGATAACGTGACGGGATATCTTTACGAGCCGGGAAACGTCAAAGAGCTCGAGGAAAAGATGCTCAAGGTGATCAACGATCCTTCTGCCAGGCTTGAGATGGGCAGGCGAGCCCGCGAAAGGGCAATAGGGCTGTTTTCGAAGGACATTGTCGCAGATGCATTTTTAAGCTTCTACCGTTCATTGCCTGGAAAAGGCAAAAGACAGGGGCCCCAGGGTTGAAAAGGTTTTTTGATCTGATCGTATCGATCTCCCTTATTATCGTCCTGTCGCCTGTGATCATTCTTGCAGGGCTTTCGGTCCTTGTTCTTACGGGACGGCCCGTGCTGTTCAGGCAGGTGCGCCCGGGCTACAAAGGAAGGCCCTTTACGATCTACAAGTTCAGGACCATGACAGACAATACATATAAAACAGGCGTGCATTCGACCGATGAAGAGCGACTGACCGGTGTGGGCCATTTCCTAAGGAAGTTCAGCCTCGACGAGCTCCCGCAGCTTTTTAATGTATTGAAAGGAGATCTGAGCTTTGTTGGGCCGCGGCCGCTTCTCATGGAATATATCCCTCTCTATACGCCGGAGCAGGCAAGACGGCACGATGTGAGGCCGGGCATCACCGGGTTGGCGCAGGTGAAGGGAAGAAATGCCATTAGCTGGGAAGAGCGGTTCGCCCTTGACATCTGGTACGTTGACCACAGGAGCTTCCTGCTTGATATGAAGATACTTGCCGAAACGGTGTCAACAGTCATCAGCCGGGAAGGCATAAGCGCAGAAGGCTGTGCAACGATGCCGAAGTTTACCGGTTCCAAACAGGACAGGGAAAAGGTATAATCGTTCATGAAGAGTTATTGGAGGGTTACCGGACATTGAAATGCCAAATGACTGAGATCGAAAAACGGATCTGGCTATTGCCCGTCCTTGTTTTTGTCGGCGCCTTTACAGTAAGGTTCTACCTGGCCTTTTTCTCGAACATCATCACTCCGGACGGGCTCATGTACATCAAGACGGCCAGGCTTATCGAGACCGGTGAATCGAAAAGGCTTACAGAGTTTACCTTCATTCATCTTTACCCTTACCTTGTTTTGCTCGCCCATAAAATATTCCCTGACTGGGAGACGGCGGGACGCATGGTCTCCGTAATGATGGGGTCGCTTGCCGCCGTTCCGCTTTTTCTTCTGGTGAAAGGCATGTTCGGCGCCCGCATCGCATCCATAACGGCGCTTTTTTATATCATCAACCCGAGGCTCGCCGACTACTCTGCTGACGTGCTCAGGGAGCCCACCTTCTGGTTCTTTTCAATGACCGCATTGTGGCTTGCCTGGGAAGGGATGTCCCGCAGAAACCTGATATGGATGATTCTTTCGAATGTGTCAACAGCCCTGGCGGCCTTTGCCCGTATCGAAGGCGTTGCGATCTTTGTTGTGATCCTTTTGTGGATAGCCTGGTATTTCCTGAAGACAAAGCCAGACGCTAAAAAACTGTTCCTTTATCTCTTCGTATATATCTTTACCCTCCCTGTTCTGCTTTCACCCTTTATCTTTCTTTTCAGCGAGGTCTTTGCGAAATGGGATTTCGGCTTTACTTTAACGAAGATATGGCTTCTTGTAACGAGCAAAAGCAGCGAAGCCCTTGACCTGCCGCACAATACGATACAGGCGGTAAGGCCTGAGCTGGTAACGTTTCTGGAGCTTGCAAAGAGCCAAAAATATGTTATCTTTATCTCCGATATCCTCCTTAAGCTTGTTAAGTCCCTTAATGTGGCCTTCTTTTTTCTCGCGCTAATCGGCATCTTCGGCAGAAAGAATGTGGCTTATAACAAGAACGAGATACCGGTTGCGATCTGGTTCGGCATCTTTTTCCTCACCGCCTTTCTGTATGTCACAAAGGTCTATTACTTCAGCACGCGGCACGGGACCTTGCTGGCATTCCCCATGCTGATATGGGCAGGGATCGGTTTTATTGAACTGAAAGAACAGATTTGCTCATGGATCAGAAAGATATACCCGTCAGCATCTCTCACAAAACATATGACGGCGATCCTTATTTTGGCGATCCTCATCGCAATTCTGCCGAAGACATTGTCGCCGGGAGGATATGAGAAGAGGGAGCTGAAGGAGGCCGGCATCCAACTTAAGGCAAAGGGTTATTCAGGGGTAATCTTTGCAGGAGAGCCGGGACTCTACAGGGTTGCCTTTTACGCTGGCTCCGAATTCATCCCGCTCCCATTTGTAAAAACAGCAGAAGAGCTGGCGGGTTTGATGAGAGAGAACAAGGCAGGATTTCTGATCCTTGATGAAAAGACAGGCAACGCATCGTACAAAAAAATCCGGGATAGCCTCCATGGTTCGGACTTCGAAAAGGTAGATCTGCCGGAGATCGGGAGATACAGGGAATATGCGTTGTCCTTATACAGGCTGAAGGACAGGTAAAGATACTATGAATCTCATTCGGAAGTGGGGATTGGCGATCGTTATAACGAGTGATCTGCTATGCTCTGCCGTCGCCTATTGGCTTTCATACCTTCTCCGTTTCAATTTCGTTATACCAGAGCAGTATTTTGAAAGGTATGTTGAGTCTCTTCCGGTCCTTTTGCTTGTGAGGTTCGTTTGCTTTTATGTGTTCAGGCTCTATGAAGGCGTATGGAGATATGCCTCAATGAACGATCTTTTAAGGATCCTTAAAGCAATCACAATAGGTTCCGTTATATTTGCCTTGTATATCCTCATTCGTTATCAGTTTATCGGTTTTCCAAGGTCTGTCCTCGTGATCGATTGGTTTGTCATCATTACATTTCTTGGCGGCACACGTTTTCTTTATCGGTTCTCGCGGGAATTCCGTGTAATTAACGCGAAAAGCGACAACAGGGTCCTTGTGGTAGGAGCAGATGATACCGGTGAAATGCTTCTCAGAGAGATGAGACAAAACCCCAGGATGCATTACAACCCAATAGGTTTTCTCGATAAAGAGTCCGGCAAAAAAGGCAGGCGCATCCATGATGTGCCGATCCTCGGGAATATCAACGAACTCGGGAGAATAGCCCGGGAAAAGGATGTTCGTGAGGTAATAATAGCCTCACCGTCGATCACCGGAAAGGAGGTAAGGAAGATCGTTGAAACGTGCGGGCAGGTGGGGATAGAGTGCAAGACAATTCCCGCCGTGAGCGATATCCTTGACGGGAAGCTTAATGTGAGCCACATAAGGGAGATACGCATCGAAGACCTCCTGGGACGGGAGCATATCGAGCTGGATACAGCGAAGATACGGGAATACCTGTCAGACAAGAAGGTCATGGTCACCGGTGCGGCAGGATCGATCGGGCATGAGTTGTGCCGCCACATAATGAAGATGGGGCCTGAACAGCTTATCCTCTTTGAGCGTGCTGAGAACGAGCTCTTTTATCTCGATCGGGAGTTTTCTGAAGCGTCTTTCGGCAGGTTCTACACACCGGTCCTGGGAGACATTCTTGATACAGGGAGATTGCAATGGGTCATGGATAAGTATCGCCCCGATGTTGTCTTCCATGCGGCGGCGTACAAACACGTTCCTATGCAGGAGGCACACCCCGTTGAAGCGATCAGGAATAATATCACAGGCACAAAAAACGTCGCGGAGATGTCGACCCGGTACGGGGTGCAGAAATTTGTGATGATCTCTACCGATAAGGCAGTAAAGCCGGTCAATGTGATGGGAGCGACAAAGCGGATCACCGAAATGATCTGCCAGGGGATGAATGGGCGCAATCACACGAAGTTTGTTGCCGTGCGTTTTGGCAATGTCCTCAACAGCGCAGGTAGCGTTATCCCCATATTTAAGGAACAGATCATGAGGGGAGGGCCGGTGACGGTAACCCACCCCGATGTGACGCGTTATTTCATGAGCATATCCGAGGCAGCGCAACTTGTCATGCAGGCAGGCGCTATCGGAAACGGGGGAGAGATCTTCCTTCTCGATATGGGGGAGCCGATAAAGATCACCGACCTCGCAAAGGATATTATTCGACTGATGGGCCTAAGGCTTGGGGAAGATATCGATATCGTCTATTCAGGCTTGAGGCCCGGCGAGAAGCTCCACGAGGAACTGGTCGCGGACGAGGAAAAGACCGGGCCCACGGCCCATGACAAGATCATGCTCGTTAAGTCCGCTCCCTTTGGCTGGGAAGCTTTCGAGCCTCAGCTCAATAAGCTGATCGAAGATGTGGAGAAAGGGGATACGGCGGATATCAAAAAAAGACTCCTGAACCTTTGTTCCGAAAAGGGCAAGGGAGGATGAGCATCAATGTCGGACTTCCCCCGCAAACACGCAATTAAACCAGCTCATGGCTCGTAGCTCATGGCAGATGAACAAGAGCAACAAATAGTATGCAGTATGGAGGATTATGTACGGAATGCTTATTCTGTTCATTCATTGTGTTGTTGCTATGAGCCATGAGCTATGAGCCGCCTTTTACGC
>DIWM01000054.1:0-2904 GCA_002428485.1 Deltaproteobacteria bacterium UBA6106 | reverse complement strand
TCGGGTTCTTGCTTCTGCTATGAGCCATGAGCTATGAACTATGAGCCCTAATTATGGAGCCGTAATTATAACAGGTGATGTGTGAAAAACAGGGCAGTCCTCGTTACAGGGGCGACGGGCTTCATCGGAAGGTACGTTGTGCCCCACCTGCTCGACGAGGGGCTGAGGGTGCTCGCACTCATACCGGAAGGTGAGAACTATACCTTCCCTGCGGATAAGGCTGTTGAGACGGTAAAAGGTGATATCACCGGCACTTTGCAAATTCCGGCGGGGGTCAGCGCTATTTATCATTGTGCCGGCGTCATCAAACGGGAAGGGGAGATGGAGCGCGTAAACGTTCAGGGTACGCAGAATGTAGTGGAAGCCGCCATTGCGCATAATTGCAGGTTGATCCACCTGTCGAGCGCGGGTGTGGTCGGGAATACGAAAGAGAAGGTTGTCAACGAAGAAACCCCCTGCAATCCTGACAGCCTTTATGAGAAAACAAAATTCAGGGCAGAAGAGATCATCGGGCAGGGAATCGGCAGGGGTCTTAAGGCGCAGATACTGAGGCCAACGATTGTTTTTGGAACAGGCCGGGCGCCTCAGGATGACAGTTTCCTCCAATTGATCCGAACGATCGCTGCCGGCAATTACAGGAATATCCGCGGGGGGAGCGGCATATATAATATCGTCTATGCAGGTGAGGTCGCCCGTGCAATGTTTGCCCTTGATGATGATGCAATCCGCAACGGCAGTGTATTTATAATCAATACCCCTTTGCGTTTCTCTGAATTTGCCTCGATCGTATGCAGCGCGGCCGGAAAGGATAATATAAAGATCGGAAATATCCCTTACGTCGCTGCATTGAGCGCGGCCGCCGTATTTTCTTTGTTGTTTTTGATGACCGGCAGGAAAAGAAGCCTTACGTTCTCGCGCCTGAAAGCGCTGACGGAAACAAGGACATTTTCCCAGGACCGCCTTATCAATGAAACCTCCTACATACCCCTCCATAGCGCCCAGGAATATCTGAAAAAGGTATGTGAAGGGTACCACATTACCCCGAACTGACAACGCAACAATCTCCCCGGTTTTACCACACCGCAGCACCGCTCCCCTGTTTTTTAATTCTGATTTCCCATTAGGATGGGCACTGATGTCGGGACATCCCCCGCAAACACGCAAAGAAACCAGCTCATGGCTCTTAGCTCATGGCTCATGGCAGATGAACAAGAGCAACAAAGAGATAGCGGTATGGAGTATGCACGAAATGCCTATTCTTCCTTTTCCTAGCCTTTCGTTCGTTGTTATTGCTATGAGCTATCAGCTATGAACTATGAGCCGCATTGTACGCCTCGCGACGGTTTGCTCCGGGATATCCCGACATCAGTGCCCTACAGAATATATCTGGGATAAGCTATCTTCTACGTTATATCAAAATCTTAATTTCAAATGTTCAAAACGAATAGTGGGTGTTAATGTGTTGAGAAATACGGAGAAGTAGATTATTATCTCTTCGTGAAGATTCTTGGCGCGCAATATCTGAAAAGCGTTACATCCCCGGACAGGTCCCTGCAAGGGAAAATGTCCGAAATATCCTTTGTGGGCAGGTCAAACGTGGGGAAATCGTCGATGATCAACAGCCTCGCAATGCGGAAGATTGCGAAGACGAGCTCGACACCGGGGGCCACGAGGCTCATCAACCTCTACCTGATCGACTATGAACACATGTCCGGGAGGGAACAGGTTATCTTCTCTGATTTTCCCGGTTTCGGATATTCGAAGGTGTCAAAGGCCATGCAGCAGGGCTGGCAGAAGATGATAGAAGGCTACATCGAGGGGAATAGAGAGATACAAAGGATCATCTGGGTCTACGACGTGCGGAGAGAGCCCGACCATCTTGACGAAATGCTGCTGGAATGGTTCTTTGACCGGAAGCTGCCCTTTTCAGTTGTCCTGACAAAGACTGACAAGGAGAGCAGGGGCTATGCAGCAAACAAGAAGAGATTGTTCAAAGAATATGTGAAGGAAGACATCGAGATCCTCATCTTTTCCGCAAAGACAGGGGAGGGGAGAAAAGAACTCCTCGCCCATATCCTTGATGCATCGAGTTAACTCTACCTTCATAAGATTAACACGATATACATTGGCAGGTGGGCATACGACAACGGGGTTAAGCTCAGCTTCTCAAGGCCGGGAAAGCCCGTGGACAACGCATTCATCGAGTCCCATGCTACCTTAGAAGGGAAGGGGGAGGGCGACTACAATTTCCTTGACATCCGTTGCCGCCGGTGTATAATTCATTTAATATTAGTGCTGTTAATAGCACTTTTGGGAAATGAAATGAGATACATAGAACTCCGCGAACGGTTCAAGAATTTTACCGTCTTTTCCTTGAACGATGTCAGAAGCATCGATCCCGGGTTTCATCGCCGAAGACTCAATGACTGGCAGGAAAAAGGATATCTGAGGAAGATTATAAAGGGTTATTATATGTTTTCCGATACCTCTCTGAATGAGAACATCCTCTTTGAGACGGCGAACAGGATCTATGCGCCTTCGTATATCTCACTGGAGATGGCCCTTTCCTATTACGGGCTCGTGCCCGAAGCAGTGTACGGGATAACGTCGGTTACCACGCGATCGACGAGAACCTCTTCAACGCAGATAGGCGAATTCTCATACCGGACGCTGCGACCACGCCTTTTCTTCGGCTATGCCATAGTGGAATACAGCGCAGGCAAACATTTCATGATTGCGTCTCCCGAAAAGGCGGTTCTTGATTATTTTTATCTTCACCCCTCCGTGAAGAAGGCAGACGACTTTGAGGAACTGAGGTTCAACGTGGATTCCTTTTTTCAGCACATCAATGAGACGACCTTTTTTGAGTACCTGCAGCGGTTCCGGCATACGTCACTGACCGGC
>DIWM01000032.1 GCA_002428485.1 Deltaproteobacteria bacterium UBA6106 | reverse complement strand
CTGATAGGTTCAAAGGTTGTATTCAACAAGAGTGTCCGGTCCATAAATCATCTGAAAATTAACGTTTTTATTACCTATTGTCAAGGTTTTTCAAAGACTTATAACGACGTGAAAAGCTAAGAAGGGTCTCGTTAGGCGTAAGGCGTTAGGCGTAAGGCGATTAAACCCCTTACGACTGGCTGGATCGCCCCTCTATCCTAATTGTTTATTCTTTTGTAATTTCGGTAATTATATGTTAAGTAGGATAAATAACATCCTAATTAAGGAGTAACATATGCCTATCTTTGATGAAAATGGAAAACCGGTCAATCAGGATGATGAGCTCCCCTTACTTCTTGATAGTCAGGATGCGCTAAACAAAGAAAGCAGGGTCAAATCCATTATCAGGAATCTTCCTGTAGGGTTGATCATTTCTTTTGTGCTGATAATAATACTGGGCATCATGGTCGTCTCATTCGGGGCAAAGGTGTCGTCTCTATCGGCGGATCTCGCAAAGGTTGAAGGGCTTAAAACACAACTTTCATCCATTGAATCAAGGCTTGAAAAGATGAACATGGACAAGGCGCGAATAAAATCAAGCCTGACGCAGATGAAGGGCGATATCGAGACCCTGAAGATCCAGAAAGAAAAGGCTGAGGCGCAGTTAAAGAAACAACAGCAGACAAACGGAAAAAAGAAACCGGCAGCGAAAAAGACAAAACCGGCAGGCAGGAACTAATAGCCAAAGGCAGCATATCGTAGTTCGTATATCGTATATCGAAATGGGAAATCCTAATATCGAAATGTAAGGTAAAATCCAAAGCACGAATATCTAAATCCTAAACAAATTCGAATGTTCAAAACGCATAAATGCCACCCCTTTGTTTAGAACATTTAACATTTGAATTTTGATATTGTTTAAGATTTGGTGCTTAGAAATTAGTGCTTGTTTTTCATGAGCCATGAGCCGGTTTTCATTGCCGATGTTCATCCTTATGGAAGATCACGGTTAACTGGAGCTTGGTTATTTGCAATAAAAAGGGCGAGCAACGATATGACCACATGGGGGGATGCTATTGAGCAGCCATACCGGAATGCCCGCCCGGACATTTCCTCATTTCTGTATTGACTAATTATACCATTTTCTCAGCACCAAGGAAACATAAATATTCACTAAAAAATCAATTCTGGCTTATCCGATCAGGTTCAGCTCCGCTTAGCCCGTTTTGCGATCTTCCAATATTTCGTTATAAACCATTGTTCCGCTGCCTTCCATTGCAGCGGCTGCATTTGTTTCCCGCGACCTTTTCTCCGGACCGTCACCTACTACCATATACCAGCTTAACTCGCTGGGCAACGTTTCAATCGAGCCCATGGTGTATTTGGGCGAAGGAATGTAATAGGAAAACGTAACCGCGAGGGTAACCGGTTCCCGTTCATCAGCTTCAGTCCTGGCTTCAACCCCTATACGATACAGGCCATCCTTCTCCGGGATCACGGAAAAGGACTTCTCATTATCTCTGTATTGCGCGGGAACCGCAGAGCCGGCAATACCCCTGATCGACAGTACCGGTGTTCCACGTCCTTTTAAGACCTTTCCTCTCACGACATATTCCATGTTCTTTTTTAAGAACACATCGACTGTCGCCGCTTCTCCTTTAACGACCTTCTCTTCGAATCTCTGGAGAAACTTTTCATTCAACATAAAACGCGTCATTGCTTCAGATACTCTGCCCATAGTAATTCCTCCTTTTATTTTCAATTTATCAGCAGCACTGTTGTGCTCTCTTACGTCTTTCCTCAACTTAATATATTCATGAACAAGCATGCTTGCCCTTTTTTTCACTCACTTCATTTTTGCGCGATGTGTTCAGGACGCCTCGCGATAAGACCTTCAAAGCCGCTTCCTGTGTAATAGCCATATGGTTCTTATTGGAAAGCACTTTCTTGCTTCGTTCTACATACACGATCCCGAGAAAAGAGGACCATATTACCTCTGAAAGCGCCCTGTAATCACACTGAATGAAGATCTTTTTCTCTACTGCGTACCTGATTATCTTATGCTGCATGCCAACCACTTTCGCGCCCAGCGCGTGAATGACGTTGCGCAGTTCTTCGGGGAGATTGCCAAGCATCTCCGTCTGGTGAAAATACAGCCAAGCGGTAAAGGCCAATTGATCTTTTTCGTAGAACTTTTGAAAGCATTCCCATAACTTTTCCAGCAGAACTTCCTTATAATGCTCCCGGTTGTCGTATAATTCCTTCAGGATGCTTTCAAAGTAGTCGGCATGAGATGCTATAGCGCTTACCATTATCTCCTCTTTGTTCTTGAAATAAAGATAGAGCGCTGCCCGGCTCAGCTCCGATTTCTCCGCGATCTTTTCCATGGTAATTGCATGGTAGCCGTCTCTATCGTATATGCTCATCGCTGCGCCTATTGCCAGTTCCTGTCTCGCTTCCCTTTCACGTTTTCTTCTTTCTATGATACCCATATAGACATTTACTCCATATATTAGACTCTATGTCTAAATAATATATCTAATGTCATTGTTTGTCAAGTATTTTTTAATTTTTAAGACGAATTAAATACCTTTTCGACTTTTATGAGATTGTGAATACTGTGTAAGTTATTGATATTATTTGGTGGGCCGTGGAGGATTCGAACCTCCGACCAATTGATTAAGAGTCAACTGCTCTACCGGACTGAGCTAACGGCCCCTTAGATTGTCTTTTATAACACACAAGAAAAGGAAATTTCAAAACAATTTTCATCCAATATATACATAGAGGCGTCAGGCTATTGCAGGGCAATGGGAGTTGTGAAGAAAATAACAAAAAACGTTGACTAAAGGGCGCCCATATGTTAGAAAATGACGGAAATCTGATGGACATGACTATTCAGGACGGCAAGAAGGATTTGGTAAGATCGCTCATGAGTTACAGCTCGCTGGGGATCGAAATGGGTCTGTCCGTAGCCATCGGGATCGCCATCGGCTACTTTCTGGACCGGTTCTTTGAAACATCGCCGTATCTGACGATCATCTTCATGATCTTCGGCGTCGCCGCAGCAATGAAAACCATATTCCTGCTCTTGAAAAAGGTTCAAAAGGACAATGAAAGAGACAAACATCAATGACATAGAGCGGATAAACGTCTTCATTCTTATCCTTGGCTCGATCCTCATCTTGTTGATCACCCGTGAATTCAAGTATTTTTTCAGCTTCGCCGTCGCAAGCTCCATCATGACCCTCAATTTCAGGTTCCTGAAAAGGATCATTGAAGGTGGATTTACCCAATCGAAGGTTCACAAGAAAGACCTTCTCATCAAACTGCCGCTTAAGTTTCTCGTCCTCATCGGGTTGGTAGTTCTGGTACTTGTTTTTGGCGATATTAACGTGATATGTTTTCTCATCGGTTTATCGACAGTATTCATGTCTGTCGTGGTAAATCAGATCCAGATAGCCCTGACACCCGTCGCGAAAAGGAGACAAAACTAATGGAACATGAAGTATTTACCTGGGCGTCTCTCTTTCCTTTTCTGAAAAACCTGCCGCCACACGTATCGAATGCCCTGATCATATCGGCCATTCTTATCGTTATTGCCATCCTCGGTTACAGGCAGCTCAAAAAAAGAGAGGACGATATTGTCCCGGAAGGGAAGCTGACCTTCGGAACCTTCGTGGAAATGATCGTGGAGAGCCTTTCGAACATTATTGTTGACACCATGGGGCCAAGAGGTAAAGAGTTCGTACTGCTGATCGGCACCCTGGCGCTCTTCATTCTTTTCAATAACCTCTCCGGGCTCGTTCCCGGATTTCTCCCTGCAACAGATAACGTTAATACTACATTTGCGTGCTCCCTCACGGTCTTCGTGATGACCCACTACTACGGCTTTAAAGAACATGGCGCAAAATATCTCAAACAATTCATGGGGCCTTTCTGGTGGCTTGCCCCATTGATGGTACCCATCGAGCTGATAGGACACATCGCGAGACCACTTTCACTGGGCCTCAGGCTTTTCGGCAATATAACCGGCGACCACCTGGTTACAGCGATCTTCTTCGGTCTCGTTCCCCTGCTTGTTCCTCTTCCGGTCATGTTCCTCGGTCTCTTTGTGGCCTTTGTCCAGACTTTCGTATTCATGCTGCTCTCGATGGCATATTTTTCAGGAGCGATTTCGCATGAACATTAAAATAAAAAAAATACAAGAAAGGGGTGAGATTTAATGAAAAGGTTTCTAACAGTAATTGTGTTCCTCGGGGTCTTCGTTGGTATATCTTTCGGTATCGCAATGGCAGCAGAGCCGACCGCAGGTCTTGATTCACCGGTCAAGCAGATGGTGGCGCTCGCCGCAGGTTTCGGCATTGCGATCGCAGCTTTTGGAGGTGCAATAGGACAGGGGAAAAGTATCGCGTCCGCCCTTGATGGCATCGCCAGAAATCCTGGGGCATCGGGAAAGATCGTAACACCTATGATCATCGGTCTTGCTATGATCGAATCTCTCGTAATATATTCTCTCGTTGTCTCATTGCTTCTGATCTTTAAGCTGTAAAGATAAAGGGGCGGTTCAACCGCCCCTTGCAATTCATTAATAAACCCCGCTTCCCGGAATGAGAAGCGGGGTTTATCCTGTCAATCTTTTCTTTGTTATTTTGCTGCCGGTTTCTCGGCAGGTTTTTCAGCTTTTGGCTTCTCTGCCTTCTTCTCTTTCTTTGGCTTATCGGCTTTTGGCTTGTCTTCTTTTGCCTTTTCTTTCTTTGCCTTTGCGCCGGCGAGCTTTGTCACCATCGGGTTGCCCTTCTTATACTCTACTGCAACCTTGTCGCCGACTTTTATATCGGAGATGTACTTGTAGCCTTTCAGCTTCGCCATTGAAACATCGAATGTCACCGAGTCCTTGGCCCCCTTTACCGTCATCAAACCAGGGTCTGTCTTCACTACGGTCCCGACGAAACCGGGGATTGGTTTTGGCTTCGGTTTTGCCGCCTCCGCAGGCTTTTCCGGTGCTGCTGCCGGTTTCTCAGCGGCTGCTGCCGGTTTCTCCGGTGCTGCTGCCGGTTTCTCAGCGGGCTTCGCTGCCGGTGCTGCCTTCGGCTTTTCCTGTGCAAAACCCGTGCCGACAAAGGCAATGCTCACCATTAACACTATTACGAACAACAAGACCTTTTTCATGTTCTCCTACCTCCTGTGAATTTATAATACATTTGCTAAATGATGAAACATTTGTCCTCTGTATGTCAAGAGCTTTTATAGTCTGAGGGAGGCTCTGTATCTTTTTGACAGATCCTTCCGGCCGCATTACAATATAGAGATGAAGAAGCTCAGGCTCGTAAGCGACCATACTCCAAAAGGGGACCAGCCGGAGGCCATTAAAAAGATCTCTGAAAACCTTCGACAAGGCGTGCCGCACCAGGTTCTCCTCGGTGTAACGGGATCAGGCAAAACATTCACCATGGCCAATATTATCGAGAAGGTCCAAAGGCCTGCCCTTATCATATCCCACAACAAAACACTTGCTGCCCAGCTCTTTACTGAATTTAAGACATTCTTTCCCGGGAACGAGGTTCATTTCTTCGTGAGCTATTACGACTACTACCAGCCGGAAGCGTTCCTCCCGGTGACCGACACGTACATCGAGAAGGACGCCTCGATCAACNNACTACTACCAGCCCGAGGCCTACGTTCCCACAACAGACACCTATATTGAAAAAGATTCGTCCATCAACGAGGAGATAGACAAGCTGAGGCTCCTTGCCACCAACGCGCTCTTTGAAAGGGAGGACGTGATCATCGTCGCAAGCGTCTCCTGCATCTACGGGCTTGGCTCACCGGAATCCTATTACGGAATGCTCGTCTCTCTTGAAGAAGGCCAGGCAATGGACAGAAAAACTCTTTTGAACAAGCTCATCCAGTGCCAATATGAAAGAAACGACATCGATTTTTACAGGGGCAGGTTCAGGATCCGGGGAGAGAATATCGATATATTCCCGCCTTACGAGGAAGACAGGGCCATCAGGGTCATCCTTGGCGATGATGGTGTTATTTCGATCTCTTCGATAGATCCGCTCACCGGAAAGACGCTCGGCAGGCTGAAAAGGTGCATCATATTTCCTGCCACGCATTATGTGACGCCGAGGGAAACCCTTGAACGCGCCACTATCTCAATAAAAGAGGAGTTGAAAGAGCACCTCGAGGTTCTGAACCGGCAGAACAAGCTCCTCGAAGCCCAGCGTCTCTCCATGAGGACTCAATACGACCTTGAAATGTTACAGGAACTCGGCTACTGCACAGGAATAGAAAATTATTCACGTCATCTGACGGGGAGGCAACCCGGCGAGCCGCCGCCCACCTTGATGGATTACCTGCCGAAGAACACCATGATCATGATCGACGAAAGCCATGTAACTGTCCCTCAGATAATGGGGATGTATCGTGGTGACCGGTCACGGAAGACAACGCTTGTTGAGTATGGGTTCCGTTTGCCATCGGCGCTCGATAACCGGCCCCTGACCTTTGAAGAGTTCGAGGCAAGGGTGGGCCAGGTCCTTTACACATCGGCAACGCCTGCACAGTATGAACTCAACAAGGCAGCGGGCATGGTGGCCGAGCAGGTCATACGGCCCACAGGCCTTATGGATCCCGCTATCCACATCCAAAAGGCAAAAAACCAGATCGAGGCGCTCATCCCTGAGATTCAGGATGCCGTAAAGCGAAAAGAAAGGGTGCTTATCACAACGCTCACAAAAAGGTTTGCAGAGGATCTTACTGATTTTCTCCTGGATCGCAACATTAAGACAAAATACCTCCACTCCGATATTGACACCCTGGAGCGCGTTGCCATCATCAGGGACCTGAGGATGGGAAAATTTGATGTCCTTGTGGGCGTCAATCTTTTACGGGAAGGGCTTGACCTCCCCGAGGTATCGCTCGTAGCGATACTCGATGCAGACAAGGAAGGATTCCTCCGGTCAGAGACATCCCTGATACAGACCTGCGGCAGGGCTGCGCGGAATATCAATGGAAAGGTCCTCATGTTCGGCGATGTCGTGACAAAATCCATGCAGAGGGCGATTGGGGAAACAGAAAGAAGAAGGGCGCTCCAGATGAGGTATAACGAGAAACATGGCATCACGCCGGAAAGCATCAGGAAATCCGTCGTTGATGTTCTGTCGTCCATTTACGAAAAGGATTACTACACGATCCCTGTTGATGAATTTGAAGAAAAAGGGATAGAGCCGAAAAAATTATCCAGGATGATGAAGAGGCTGCGAAAAGAGATCAATGAAGCGGCAAAGAGGTGGGATTTCGAGAAGGCCGCCAGCCTGAGAGACCGGCTGCTGAAGCTTGAAAAGATGGAGATCACCCTGTGATAAGCGAACAAAATTTTAATGCGCTTCCCGAGACCTCGGGCGTTTATATCTTCAGGGATAAAGAAAGGAACATCCTCTACATCGGCAAGGCAAAGAACATAAAAGAAAGGGTCAGAAGCTACATGGCGGAAACAAAACGGGACGTCAAGACACAGCGGCTCGTTGACAAGATCGAAGAGGTCGAAACCTTCCTGACAAAGAACGAAAAGGAGGCATTTCTCCTGGAAAACAATCTCATCAAGGAGAACAGGCCGCGCTATAACGTAAACCTTAAAGACGATAAGAGCTATATTTCGTTGAAGCTTACGATCAACGAAAGGTACCCGGCCCTCTACCTGACAAGAGAGATCAGGGATGACGGCGCCCTTTATTTCGGCCCTTACCCCCATTCGAGAGATGTAAAAGACGTGCTGAAGCTGATCCAGAGCTACTACCCCGTGCGAAGGTGCAAAGACAGCGTGTTCAAAAAACGGAGAAGGCCATGTATTCTCTTCCAACTGGGAAAATGTCCCGCGCCCTGTACCGAAAAGATAGATGATGCCGGATACCGTAGCATGGTGTCCGAACTCGAGGATTTCCTTTCCGGAAGAGGAGAAAACCTCCTCAAGGAGCTTGAAAGGCAGATAGCCCGTTCGATCTCCTCATGGAAATTCGAGGAGGCGCAAGCCCTTAAGGACAGATACCTTGCCGTCAAGGGCATGACGGAGAGGCAAAGCGTCCATGAGCACTTCGGCAAAGACAGGGACGTATGGGCGTTTTCCGGGGGAGACCAGAAGGTCCACATTGTTCTCCTCAGCTTTAAGAAGGGGGTGCTCATCACAAAGAAGGCCTTCAGGGAACCTTGCGTCGCAGACGCTCTGCATGAGGTCGCTGCGTCCTTTCTGTTCCAGTACTACAGCTCCAGGCCGGTCCCTGAAGAGATCATCGTTTCGGAAGAAGCAGGGGACTTAGAGCTTCTTGAATCATATCTCAGCGATAAAAAGAACGGCCCCGTGAGGATATACAGGCCACACAAAGAGGCTGCGGGTGCTCTTATGAAGCTCGCCCTTGAAAATCTTCACGGGACTGAACCGGTCCCCAAAGAAGAGGCCTTTAAAAACACCCTTCACCTGAAAAAAATACCCGAGAGGATCGAGGTCTATGACATCTCGCACGGACACGGCAAACACCCTGCGGGTGTTATGGTGGTATTTGAAAAATTCAGGGCAGCTAAAAGATTCTACAGGGTCTTCCACATTAGAGATGCTCCGTCCATGGATGATGTTGCAATGATAGGAGAAACACTGCGGAGAAGGCTCACAGACCCGAGGATTGTCCCTCTCCCTGATCTATGCATTATAGACGGCGGCAAGGGACAGCTGTCGGCGGCAGTGAAAATACTCAAAACCCTGAACGTGAGCAGCGATGTCATCGGCGTCGCAAAAGGACAGCGCAGAACGAGGATGGAAGACCTCATCTACACGCCCTTGCGCAAAAACCCCCTCTTATTATCAAAGTCTTCAATTGTGTTCAGGGAGATACTCCGGATGAGAGATGAAGCGCATAGATTCGCGGTGGCCTCTCACAGGCGATGGAAAAAAAGGGAGGATCTACTTTGACAAAGTCTTTACAACTGACCTGATAATATCCCTATCCGAAAAAGGCTTATCCAGAAACCCGTCGGGTTTATATTCTTTAAGCTTCACCCGTTGTTCGTCACCCATGAAACCGCTGGCGATGATCACCACAACATCGGAGCGGATCTCCCTGATCTTTTTCAGAATATCTTCACCCTTCAGCCCGGGCATGATCATATCGAGAATAATAGCCTCGACCTCATCAATATGTTCCTGAAATATCTTCAGGCAATCCAGGCCGTTCCCCGCTTCCAGCACCCTGACGCCGGCATCTGTAAGCGTTTTTTTCAAAAGTTCCCGTATTATCTCCTCATCATCGACAACAAGAACGGTTTTCCCTTTAATGATCTCAATGTCCTGCTCCTGCTCCTGCGTGGTTTTTTCCTTTATCCTGCCTGCCGGCAAAGGCAGGTGAAGACAAAATTTTGTTCCTTTCTCTTCGCTGCTTTCCACCTCAATGAAGCCGCCATGCTCCCTGATAACCTTATCAACGAGGTACAAACCCATGCCCAGGTTTGAAGCGCTTCCTTTGGTCGTAAAATAGGGTTCAAAGATCTTTTGCTGCATCTTCTCATCGATCCCTGTCCCGGTGTCTTCAATCTCAATAAGGGCAAATTCCCCGCTATTGCCATAGTCCCTCCGCTCAGTTCTCACCCGTAAAGAACCTTTGCCTTCCATGGCATCTCTCGCGTTGACAAAGAGATTAAGAAAAACATTCTGAAGCTCCGTTTCGTCTCCCTTAATAGGAGGTATGGCAGGATCGAAGAACTTTTCGATCTCTATCTCTTTAAAACTTTCCTTCAACAGATACATAATATCCTCGAGGAGATCGTTGAGAAGAACGATACCGGTTGTCTTTCTTTGCCTCCTTGAAAAATTGAGCAGATGCTGCGTCAGCTTGGAAGCCCTCTGCGCGGAATGCTCAATCGCCTCTGCGTACCTGAATAAGGCCGGATTGTCGGCGAGAAAATTTTTCATCAACGAAGAGTACCCCAATACCCCCGTTAAAAGGTTGTTGAAATCATGGGCGATACCTCCGGCGAGCATCCCCACGCTGCCCATCTTTTCGCGCAGCAGGTGCTCTTCTTTTCCGATCGCCTGTTCTGCGACATCCTTAAAAACAACGCCCCATAACCCCCCGTTTCCTTTATCTGCATGAACAGGAAAGCTCTCTATCGTGAATATCTTATATGCATTGCCGGATTTATAGATCACTTCTCTGCAGAACAGGCCATTTTTTCCGAAGAGTGCGTCGGTCACACCGGGGATGATTTTATCGATCCTTTCACCCGTGAGGAAACCTTTTTGTGTCTCAAATTCATTCTTCGCCTTTTCATTGACATAACAGACAAAACCATCCTTATCAACAAGCATGAAGGCATCGGGGAATCCGTCCACGATATGCTCAAAAGTGGTCTTTCCCTCGTTATCCTGTTGAAGATAATGACCATCAGTATTCAATATCAGGGCTTTATTATAGATCTCACAGACGATCTCCAGCTCCCTCAGGAACCTCAGCTCGATATCCATATAGTATTTTTTGCCAAGGAGCATAAAACCGATGGTCCTGATGCCCTGCCTGAGGGGATACATGTAAACAACACCGTATCCGAATGCATCGTCTATGATTACCGGCGCAGTACAGTCGGCATTTTTCATCAGGACGCTGCTGCCGTCTATATCGTCCTCTGTGCCGTCTATGCTGTAGAAACCCTCGCGGGTTGCACCGTTTTCCTCCAGGACAACCTTGCACATATCGAAAAATGATTCTTCCACAAACACCTTCGGAATGCGCTTGATGAGGCCTTCGCTGCTGTCGATGCCGTTCATGATCCGCATGATAATGGAATAGTTATTGACAGCCCTCTCATAAAAATTCCATTGCACTTTTAATGATTCAGATTTGAGGTCGCCTCTTCTCATACTATACCAGCTGTAAAAAGTTTATGATCTTTTCCATCTCACGGGTAATACGACCTCTTTCTTTCTGGAGGATAAGGCCCTCGGTTGTGTTGACGTCCCCGGGAGAAAGAAAGAACTGGTCGGCAGCTTTCACCATGTTGACAAGAGATACGTATTTGCCGGTATCCCCCTTTTCGTGGTGATAGCGGATGGCATACGCAAAATCTTCAGGGAACTTCCACTTTACGGAGATGATATACCCTGCCTCCTGGTGGTCTATGCCGAACCTTTGCTTTTCCAGGACGCTTACATCCTGTCTGTTCATCTCCGCGTCACGGAGCAAAGCCCCGTAGTTCTCGACACCGAGATAAAAGACGATCTTCCCGATATCGTGGAGCAGCGACACCGTGTATGCTTTCGGAGGATCTTCAACGAGCATCCTTTCCGAAAGGATCTTGGCGGCGCAGGCAACCTCGATGGAGTGTTTCCAGAGGCTGAAGAGGTCCTCTTCCTTTAACTTGAGCTTTTTCAGGATATTATCCATAAACAAAAGGGCTGTCACAATGCCCTTGATCTCTTCAAAACCTATGGTAAGCATGGCGCGCTGGAGGTGGAAGATCTCAACTCCCCTGCTGTAATAAGCCGAGTTGGCAATGCTGATGATCTTTGACGAGATGGCCTGATCGTATTGCACAACATCGCAGAGATCATTAAAAGACGAATTTTTGTTGCCCAGGATATGGAATACCTTGTTGATTATACCATTCAGCGTAGGGATGATCTTTAAATCAGTGGCCTTCTGCAGCAGGGTGTCTCGAACAGTTAGGTTCATCATGGCAATCTAAATAACTTTTCGAACAAATCACTGAAAAATTAAGCTTTTTTTGTAAAAAACCGGGAAAATATCAAAGAACTTGACTTTGAAAGCGTTTTCTAATATGCTGTTATACTTTTTGGAGGTGCAGCAATGGGAATCGGACTTATAGGAAAAAAGATCGGTATGACCGAGATATTCGATGAGCACGGCGGCATGATACCCGTTACAGTGATACAGGCAGGGCCCTGTTATGTTGTGCAGAAAAAAAACCCTGAAAAAGAAGGATATGCCGCCCTCCAGTGCGGCTTCGAAGAGATCCAGAAGGTACAGCGCGTCAATAAGCCCCTCATGGGACATTTTAATAAAGTATCCGCAAAACCTGCAAAAATACTACGGGAATTCAGGGTCACCCCCGAAGATCTGGAGGCACAGGATGTGGGTTCGACCTTTTCCGTTGAAATATTTGAGCCCGGGGAATTCGTTGATATTACCGGCACCTCGAAAGGAAAGGGCTTCGCAGGCGTGATAAAGAGGCATGGCTTCCACGGGGCTCCGGCTTCGCGGGGCAGCCACGAGTTCTTCAGACATGGCGGTTCAATAGGTCAGAACATGACCCCCGGCAGAACCATGAGAGGCATGAAGATGCCGGGACATATGGGCGCAAAAAAGGTGACGGTACAAAACCTGAAGGTCGTAGATGTACGAAGCGACACGAACATACTTCTCGTAGAAGGCGCTGTTCCAGGTCCGGCAAACGGATTTGTGATCATAAAGAAGGCCGTCAAGAAACAAAAATAACCAACCATCGTCTAAAACCGACAGTTCTTAGTGGTCAAAGGAAGGATGAGCATCGGGAGCTCTCCACTTCCCCGCTTCTCCTCCCGGCTCTTTCTATTGACTTTAAACGCCCCAGACGATAGATTATGTCCATGTTTACTCTGAGCGTCAAAGATTCCTTTGCTGCTGCCCACCGGCTGGAAGGGTACCAGGGAAAGTGTGAAGAGCTTCATGGACACAATTTTGTTGTCGAAGTCCTTGTTGCAGGTGAAAAACTTGGCGATGACGGCCTCCTTGTGGATTTCAAGACCATCAAAGGATACCTCCACGATGTCCTGGAAAGGCTTGATCATAAATACCTTAATGAGATCAGCTTTTTTGCTGAAAGGGCAAGCTCGGCAGAATATATCTCGATGTATGTCTACGAGGAGATTCAAAAAATTATCAGGGAGGAGAACATTTCTCTGAAAGAGGTCAGGGTGTGGGAATCAGAGAAGGCGTATGCGGCATATGGTATCTAAGGCAGACATGATAGATGTTCAGAGCATGGAAGACACGAGAAAGATAGAGATCGACAAGGTCGGTGTAAAGAATGTCAAGTACCCGATCATCGTAATGGACAAAGCAAACGGCTTTCAGCACACCATCGCGACCATAGACATGTATGTCAACCTCCCTCATAATTATAAAGGCACCCATATGAGCAGGTTTGTCGAGATTCTCCACGAAAACAAGAACATGATCAACATGAGGAACTTCCCCGGCATACTAAGGGAGATGAAAGAGAGGCTCAACGCTGAATCCGCCCATATGGTCGTAAGATTTCCCTATTTTATGAAAAAGGAGGCGCCGGTCTCGAAGACCCAGAGCTTTCTCGAGTACCACTGCGGCTTTTCAGGCTTCATGGATGACCAAAGCAGGATGAAAAAATTTATCGTATCCGTTTCCGTGCCTATCAACACCTTGTGCCCCTGTTCGAAAGAGATCAGTCAATACGGGGCGCACAACCAGAGGGGGATGGCAAAGCTGGACGTGAGCTTTAAAAAATTTTTCTGGATCGAAGACATGATCAATATCATAGAAAGTTGTGCGAGCACTGATGTATACTCTATTCTTAAGAGAGAAGACGAAAAGTACATTACTGAAAAGGCGTTTGAAAACCCAAAATTCGTCGAAGATGTAGTAAGGGATATTGCGGAGATGTTGTCAAAGGATACAAATATCACGTGGTTTGCCATAGAGGCTGAAAATTTCGAGAGCATCCACAACCATAGTGCATATGCGTATCTCGAAAGAAAAAATGAGGGAGGGAAGACATGAAGAAGATTTTCATTCTATCGTTTATTATGTTGCTGACATTCTCAGGATGCGCAATGTTCAAGGGATCCAAGACTTCCGAGGAAGCGGCTCAGCCCAGACAGGAAGCGCTCAACCAGGCCTTCTACGGCTTTCCGGACATCCCCGTTCCGAAAGAACTGACCTATGTACCTGAGAATAGTTTTATTTACGAAAATCCCTCCATGAGGGCAGGGGTAATGTTTTTTAAGGGCAACGTAGAGATGCAGTCCCTCGAAAACTATTTCAAGATCAATATGGCAAAAAACGGATGGAGGTACATCAACAGTTTCCGCTACAAAGACGTGGTGCTCAACTATCAGAAAGAAGACAAGACCTGCAATATAAAAATGTCGCGCGGCGCTTTCCAGACCGAGGTTGAGATCTGGGTAGGACCAGCGGAAAAAACCACACCTCAGAAAGGAAATGCACCCAAATAAATGGGTTAAGGTTCACGTTATTGAGAGCATCTTTGAGATGGACATGATCAGGGATGCTCTCGACAAAGAAGGCATCGGTCATATCATCAAAGAATATAAAGATACGGCGTATGATGGCCTTTTCATACTCCAGAAGGGTTATGCATCGCTTTCCGTTATGGAACGCGATAAAGACAGGGCCCTCGTGATCATTAAAAGGATAAGATCTCTTCCGTATGTTGCGCATTCAAAGGATTAACCCTCTCAACGACATCCTCGATAAAAAGTTCGTGGCATTTGTCGGCGCCGGCGGTAAAACAAGCCTTATCGAATACCTCGCGGCCGGGGCGGTAAAACGAGGTAAAAGGGTTGCGCTCACAACAACAACAAAAATCTTTGTAAAAGAACCCTATATCCTTACCGAAAAGACATGTCTTCATAACGGGCCTGGCATGCCATCATATCTCAGGATAGGAAGGTCACTCGAGAACGGCAAGCTAACAGGGATCACATTTGACGAAATCGACATATTGGGCGAGCTCTTTGATCTTGTCCTCATAGAGGCCGACGGCTCGAAAAGGCTGCCCCTGAAGTACCCCGCAGAATATGAACCGGTAATACCGCCCCGTTCAGAGTCAATATATGTTATAGCAGGCCTTGACAGCCTCTACGGCACGGTCAGGGAAAAGGTCTTCAGAAGGGAACTCTTCTGTGACAGAACAGCGATAAGCCCTGACGAGATTATCGGGCCCGATCTGTTTTTACGTTTTTTCTCGCGGGATGCCTTATTAAAAGATGTCGACGAGCAGAGATGCACCATCGTCTTGAACAAGTTTGATGCGCCGGCATCAAGAGGTGAAGCGCTGAAGCTTGCCGGGGCGTTGCTGGAGACAATGCCGGCAAGGGAGGTCATCACCTCCTGCATACCTTTCGGAATATTCTACAAAACGCAAATAACTTAGTGTTTACAATAATTTGCCACGAGCTGTGAGTCATGAGCCATGAGCCATATATATACGATTTAGCTTGATTTTTACGGCGATATTCTTTTAACTATCCCCTATGGATCACCAGAATATCTTGTCTCCAACCCTTGCAGACATATATCTGCAGCAGGGATATATAGAAACAGCCATAGGCATTTACGACGAACTTATCAGGAAAGAGCCTTCCAATGATGTATACAGGCAAAGACGTGCGACCCTTAAAAAGGAATTGAAGGCAAAAGGTAAAACCACCGGATTTAAAAAAGTTCTGAATAAGAAGATCTGGTAAGAACATGAGAGACAACAGGATTGCAATGGTTCTCAATATCATTGAGGACATGGATCTGGATGCCTGCGTTCTAAGAGGTATGGAAAATATCTTCTACCTGACAGGATACAGGGGTTCTGAGGGGACGCTTGTCGTTACCCGCAAGGGGCTGTTCCTCCTGACGGACTTCAGGTACATAACGTATGCGCGGGAAGCAACGCAGGGTATACAGGTCGTGGAGACGAAACTTTTGAAGCAAAGCCTCCTGGAACTATGCAGAAAGCATGAAATAAAGAAGATGGGTTTTGACAGTTTCCATACGACCTTTAATATTTACCAGATATGGAAGGATACGCTTCAGGATATCCTCTTCGTGCCTCTGGGCAACAGGATCGAAGAAATAAGAAAATGCAAGGATCCGGAGGAGATCGAGTCTATCATGCAGGCGGTCCGGATTGCCACCGGCGCTTTCTCAGAGGTTCTTCAAAGACTTCATCCAGGTAAGACAGAAAAAGAGGTCGCTAACGACCTTGATTTCACCATGAGGAGGTTTGGGGCCGATTGCCCCTCTTTTAATACGATCGTTGCCTCGGGGCCGAGGGCAGCGCTTCCGCATGCTGAGCCGACAGACAAGCCGATCATGGGGGGAGAGACGGTCATTATCGATTTTGGCGCCCAGGTGAACGGGTACTGCAGCGACGAAACATGCACGATATCGATAGGCAAAACAAATAATAAGCTGGAGGAAGTATTCTCTGTTGTTAATAACGCCAGAATCTTTGCCCTGGCAAACATTAAAGTGGGCCTCTCCATCAGGGAGCTCGACGGTATGGTCCGGGGATTCATCAAAGATGCCGGTTATGGCGACTTCTTCGGACACGGCACCGGACACGGGGTCGGCATAGCAGTTCATGAAGCTCCTGCGATCAACAGCGGCGGCGAAGGGGTATTCGAAGAAAACATGGTGGTGACCATAGAGCCGGGCATCTATATCCCGGAACTTGGCGGCGTCAGGCTGGAAGACATGGTGCTTTTAACTGCCCGGGAACCGCAGATCATGACAAAGATCAGAAAAGATACCCTTACGATCCGATAGCACATTGATGCAAGGATTGACGCTCAGTTATTGTGCATGAATATTTGTGACATAAGAAGGAGGATATGATGGTTGTTTCAACATCGGAGTTCAGAAAAGGGTTGAGGATTCTCCAGGACAATGAGCCCTTTGTGATCGTTGATTTTCAGCATGTAAAACCGGGCAAAGGTGGAGCCTTTGTGAGAACGCGCCTGAAAAGTCTTATCAGCGGAAACGTGCTTGACAGAACATTCCGGTCAGGCGACAAGGCAGAGGTTCCCGATATGGAGGAAAAGCAGATGCAATTTCTCTATAAGGAGGGAGACAACTACTATTTCATGGATGAAAATACTTACGAGCAGCTCTTCGTGAACGAAAAGAGCCTCGGCGACACAAAAAATTATCTTAAAGACGGCCTTGTGCTAACGATACTCTTCTACAAGGGAAAGGCTATAGGCGTGGAGATGCAGAACTTTGTCGTTCTGGCAGTCGTCGAGACTGAGCCGGGCATCAAGGGCGACACGGCCCAGAATGCCACGAAACCAGCGCTGCTGGAAACAGGCTACACGATCCAGGTCCCCCTTTTCGTCGAAGAAGGCGATGCGGTCAGGATCGACACGAGAACCGGTCAGTATATTGAAAGGGTGTTGAAATAGGAGAGCCATGCTGATCACATTTGAAGGTATCGAGGGAAGCGGGAAAACAACCCAGATCGAGCTTCTCTATAATCATCTGAAGCAAAAGGGGCATGATGTCATAAAGACCCGCGAGCCGGGAGGCACCGCCTTCGGGGAGGCGTTGAGGAAGATCTTTCTTCACGAAAGCCTCAACGTCCTGCCTCTCTCTGAGCTGCTGATATTTATGGCCATGAGGGCACAACACGTGGAGGAGCTCATATTGCCGGCATTAAAAAACGGAAAAGTAGTCCTCTGCGACAGGTTTGTGGACGCAAGCTACGCATACCAGGGTTATGGCAGGGGCATAGACCTTGGAATTATTGAAACACTGAACAGGCTTGTCACAAAAGGCGTAAGGCCTAACCTGACCATACTCCTTGACTGCACCGCCAAAAAAGGGTTGAAAAGAAAAGCCGCCTTTAATAATGTCATGGACAGATTTGAAAAAGAGGACATTGCCTTTCACCGCACAATAAAAGATGCTTACCTTAAGCTCTCCAGGGAGGAACCGAAGAGGTTTCTTGTTATTGACGGCGGGGACAGCATCGAAGACATTGAGGCCCTTATAAGAAAAAATGTGGAGAACCTTCTGAAGAACTATGGGATTTGAAGAGATCATCGGTCACGAAAAACAGAAAAGTCTCCTTTTGTCCTTTTTAAAACATGAAAGGATGCCACACGCATTTCTGTTCAGCGGCCAGGACGGCATCGGAAAGAAAAAAACAGCCGTCGAATTCGCGAAGCATATCCTCTGCGAACACGGAAAAGGCTGCGGCGCTTGCAAGGCCTGCACCAGAATCGACCGGAGGGTCCATCCCGACCTCATAATCCTGTCAAGGCAAGGCGGCGAGACCTCAATAGGCATCGACCTCATCAGGGGGAACGAGGAAAAAAAGATCAGGGGCATCAATCAGGAGGTTTACGAATATCCCTATGAGGGCAAAAAACGGGTGATCATCATCGACAGCGCAGAGGCTCTCACCCGCGAAGCGGCAAATGCCCTGCTCAAAACACTCGAAGAGCCTCCGCCCTTTAATGTCTTTTTCCTCATCACCGCATCGGAAGAGGAACTTCCCCATACAATACGTTCCCGCTGCTCACGGATCTTTTTTACCGCCCTCCGGCAGGAACAGTTAAAGCGCTACTTTACAGAAGCTCTATTCATTGACGGGCCTCACGCTGAAACCCTCTCCTCAATCTCCTTTGGCAGTATCGGCGCAGGAATCTTCTGGCTCGAAAAAGAAAATCTCGAGATGAGAAAAAGACTGGTAGAGCTGATCACCGGGAAACAAAAAAGCTTCCTCAACGCAACCCTTCTCGCTGAAAGGATCACCAAAAACGTTGATGGGGCTACGATATACCTTTCATTTCTCCTTTCTCTCTTCAGGGATATCTTTGTTTTCAATATTTCACAGGATTCAACGATGATAATTAATCGGGACATAAGGGAGATCCTTGAACTCGAAAGGGTTGATCTCCGGTGGATCGAGGAGTCTGTAAAAAGAATTCAGGAAACGATCCGGTTTATGCGTTATAATGTAAATAAATGGCTTATCTTTGAAAATTTACTTCTCCACATCATGAGGCATGTATGAAAAGTTGTTATGTGAGCATAGACAGGCTGACAGGGGTAATAGAGGTGGAAGCCCCCGACGATATCAGGATTGGCGACCATGTGGTCTGCGAGATCGACAAAGGCACATGCCTGGGCGTTGTCCTTACCGAACCCCTTGAGACAAACAAGACGGGATTAAAAAAGATCGCGCGGAAGACCAATGAAAACGAGGTCGAAGAATACAGGGCATTGCGCGAAAGAGAACAAAACGTCTTTTATTTTTGCAGGAAGAAGATACTGGAAATGGGGCTGCCGATGAAACTCCTCAATGCAGAATATCTCTTCGGAGGCACCAAGCTTATTTTCTATTTCATCTCTGAAAGCAGGGTTGACTTCCGGGAACTCGTCAAGGAGCTTGCCAAGGAGTTCAAGGTCAGGATCGAACTCAGGCAGGTTGGCGTTCGGGACGAGGCAAAGATCATAGGGGGACTTGGCAATTGCGGCAATGTAGTTTGCTGCAGGAGGTTCCTGAACAACTTCTCCATAGTATCCATAAAAATGGTAAAGGAGCAAAGCCTGGCGCTGAACCCGTCAAAGATCTCGGGGATATGCGGACGATTGATGTGCTGCCTCGCTTACGAGTACAGCACTTACGTGGACAGCAAAAAAAACTTCCCGAAAGTAGGCAAAAGGGTGACTGTCCCGCAGGGGGAAGGCAAGGTTGTGAAGCATAATACCCTGAACTTCACCATCACAGTCCATCTCGACGACGGCAAAGAGGTCACACTGCCTTTGAAGGATATAGTGAAATGAACAAAACATACTATATAACAACCCCCATCTATTACATCAACGATGTACCGCACATCGGCCACGCCTACACGACCATTGCAGCAGATATCATGTCGCGCTACAAAAGACTCTGTGGGTATGACGTCTTCTTTCTCACGGGTACCGACGAACACGGCCAGAAGGTTGAAAAGGCTGCGGATCAGCATGGGATCAACCCCAAAGAGCTTGCCGACAGGATGGTCCACAGGTTCACAGATCTATGGCAGGTACTTAATATTTCCAATACGGACTTCGTCAGGACAACAGAGGAAAGACACAAAAAGGTAGTCCGGTATATGTTCGAAAAGGCCTATGAAAACGGCGATATCTATCTCGGCGAATATGAAGACTGGTATTGTGTTCCCTGCGAGAGCTACTTTACCGATCTCCAGCTTAAGGATGGGTGCTGCCCTGACTGCCTCAGGAAACCGGAGAAGCTGAAAGAGGAAAGCTTTTTTTTCAGGATGTCAAAATACACGGACAGGCTTATGCGCCTCCTGGAAGAAAAGAAGGATTTTGTCATGCCCGAGATCAGGTACAACGAGGTTGCAAGTTTTGTAAAAGGCGGCTTGCGGGATTTAAGCGTAAGCAGGACAAGTTTCTCCTGGGGCATCCCCGTGCCGGTGCAGGAAAAGCATATTATCTATGTCTGGTTCGACGCACTCACAAATTATATCACGGGCATCGGTTTTCTCGAAGACCAGGACAAGTTCAACAGGTACTGGCCTTGCGATGCTCACCTGATAGGGAAAGACATCCTGCGATTTCATGCAGTCTACTGGCCGAGCTTTCTTATGTCTCTCGGCGTGGAGCCGCCGAAGCATGTCTTTGCGCACGGCTGGTGGACCATAGAAGGACAAAAGATGTCAAAGTCCCTGGGCAACGTTGTCGATCCCTACGAGATCGTGAAAACCTATGGCGTCGATGAATTCAGGTTTTTCCTCTTCAGGGAAGTGCCCTTCGGGTCAGACGGGGATTTTTCACGACATGCCATCGTACACAGGATCAACGGGGATCTTGCGAATGACTTCGGAAATCTTACAAGCAGAAGCGTCACTATGATAGGAAAATTTCTCCAGGGAAAGATAGAGAGGCCTGAGAAGAAAGGCGGCATGGACGAATATGTTGAAGAAAACGTGAGAAAACTCGTCGACGACTACCGGGCAGAGATGGAGGTCTTTGCATACCATAAGGCGCTGCACAACGTTTTCGAGATCATATCCATCCTCAACAAATACATCGACTCCGAGGCCCCGTGGAAACTCTCCAAAGAAGGTGATGTAAGGATAAAGACTGTGCTCTACAACATTTGGAACAGCTTGCGGATCGTGTCAATGCTCCTCTACCCCTTCATGCCGCAAAAATCAGAGGCCATCCGGAAGGCCCTCGGCATGGGAACGTCTTTTCAGAAGGTCCTTTTTGATAATGAAAAACAGTTCTATCACCCCGATGACATATCGCGCATCGACAAGATAGCCCCCATCTTCCCGAGGATCGAGGGCTGACATGCCTTTTGTCTCTTTGCAAAACACCCTTGCAAGGGTCCTGAAAGAAAAGAAGATAACGGGAGATCTGGACCTCTTCAGGATTTTCCCGATGTGGAGTGATATCGTAGGAGAAAAAACAGCACAGCACACAAGGCCGGCCAGGATAAAGGGCCATATCCTCTATATAGAGGTTGACGATCCCATGTGGCTTACGCAGCTAAAATATATGAAGGATGATATCCTTGAAAAGATAGATATGAAGATAAAAAAGGACGCCTTTAAAGACCTGCGCTTCTTTCTCAAACCAACCTGAGGGGAAAAGGCAGCTCATAGCTCATGGCTCATAGCTCATGGCAAATCCTAAATTCGAATTTCTAAATCCTAAACAAATTCAAATGTTCAAAATTTAAAACGTGGGAAGTATGCATTTGTTTGGAACATTTGATATTTGAATTTTGATATTGTTTAGGATTTGGTGCTTAGGATTTAGTGCTTGATTTTGATATTAGGATTTCGTGCTTCGTTTTTGCCATGAGCTGTCTTCACTTTTCACTTTTTTGCTATTTCAGCTTTAACAGCGTCAAGCACTTCTCTGTAGGGGATGTTTCTTTCTTCCGATATCCTCTTCACGTCTTCAAACTCAATGTGCGTTTTTATAAGCCTTCCCCCGGCATCAAAACCGCTCTTGATCCTCAAAGGGCCAAAAGATGTTTCTACGGAGCGCTCCTCCCTCCTCAGCACCCTTCTGTGCTCTTTGATCAGCCTCATACCGAAGGTGGTTGTTTCATGAAAGACTTTTTCGACCAGGCACTGCACCTTATCTGCGGGGGCCGTAACAGAGAGCCTTATACCCAGCCTTCCTTTTTTCATATAGACCGGGAAATAGAGGACGTCGAGGGCACCTTCTTTGCGGATCCTCTCGGCAACCACCCCTGTATATTCCATCTCCATGTCATCGAGGTCAGCCTCAATGAGCCATACCTCTTCATCTGATTCAGGTTCACCGCTATCACCGATGAATATTCTGAGGGCGTCCGGTTTATCCGTCGCATAGGATCCGACCCCATACCCGATCCTCTCTATATCAAATGGCGGGACGCCACCTTTGTCCTTCGTGTAATACCTCACGATCGACGCACCGGTCGGCGTTGTCAGCTCCAGCGGCTCATCAACAAAGAGAACATTGCAGCCGCCGAGGATCTCCAGTGTTACCGGAGGAGGATTCGGTATGATCCCGTGAGATGTCCTGATGGTTCCGCGCCCAAGAGGAACGGGCCCGCAGAACACCCGGTCAATACCGAAATAGTGCACGCCCTTCGCAACAGATACGAGATCGATCAGGGTGTCTATGTGGGAGAGTTCGTGGAGGTGAAGTTCATCTCTTGTCGTCCCGTGAACCTTTGCTTCTCCATTCAGAATGATATCGAGCATTCCCCGTGCATCGCTTTTGACGGCGTCTTCAACGTTCAGCCCATCAATTACCTCTTCCATCTCCCTCACGGTCAGATGCCGGTCGCTTTCCCCGATTTCAAGATGAATACCCTTTATAATCCCCTGCGCCTTCTGTACGGGGGCTATAGAAGGCAGCCCGACAGGGAACTTCCGGAGCATATTCTCCAATTCCCGGAACGGCAATCCTGCGTCAATAAATGCGCTTACCATCATGTCGCCGCTTATGCCGAATATGGGATCTATATAGAGTATCTTCATAAGTATAGCACCTTCATGAGTAGATTCCCACGGCCAAGCCCGTGGTGCTAAAACATACACGCTTCGAGTGCATGGCAAACGCATTCATCCACGCCTGAAAGCGTGGTTCTCTGTTTGCCTTGCGTAACTTGCTTGAATCTATACTGTGAGCACGGCGAGCGCGAGGGGGAGGCTCTGGCAGCTCTTGCTGACAGAGGGGGCGACGCAAGCCCCAGTAATGGCGTATCTTCATAGGCGATTTATGAGCGTGGCAAAGTACGCAGCGCCGAATCCGTTATCGATATTGAAGACCGAAACGGTAGAACAGGAATTGAGCATGGCGAGAAGCGCCGTAAGTCCTCCAAGGCTCGCCCCGTAGCCGACGCTCGTCGGGACTCCGATTACAGGCACACCCACAATGCCTGCAACAATTGACGGCAAAGCCCCTTCCATTCCTGCGGCGACAATGATCACCCTTGCCTTTTTCAGCGCCCCGATATTCTGGAACAGCCTGTGGATCCCCGCCACACCCACGTCGTAAAGCCTTTCTGTATTGTTTCCGAAGAACATGGAAGTAATATACGCCTCCTCGGCAACCCTTATGTCGCTTGTCCCCGCGGATATGACGAGGACAGTGCCCTTGCCCTCTATCGCACTATCTTCCTTTATGTAAAAACAACGGGCCTCTTCGCTGTATTTTCCTGAACGGAACCTCCCGCACAGCTTCTTTCCGGCAGTTTTATCTATCCTTGTCACGAGCACGTCGAGATCTTTCTTTCTCATCGACCCCACAACATCAAAGATCTGCTTCAGGCTTTTCCCTTCTCCGAACACGACCTCCTGCATACCTTTGCGCACCATTCTGTGATGGTCGATCTTTGTGTGATCCAGATCCTCATAAGGCATATCCCTCAATTGATCGTACGCTTCCTCAACCGTTGCCCTACCGTCTTTGACATCAGTCAATAGCTTTTTGATCCTTTTGTCGGTCATATTCTTTCCGTTTCCATGAGCTATGAGCTGTCAGCCATGAGCTGTCTCTTCAGCCATAAAGGCGTGCTTAACAATCTTCACGCCGCTGCCGTCTATTCCGACGACATCAAACCTTACCTTTTTATCAAAGCATTTGTGGTCTTTTAAATAGTACATCGCGGACCTGATAATATGCCTCTTTTTCTTCCCGTCCACGGCATTGAGGGGGCTGCCAAACTTCAGGGTATTCCTTTTCTTTACTTCGACAAATACAAGGTAGCCGTCCTCTTCGGCAATAATGTCTATTTCGCCGAGAGGGTTCCTGTAATTCTTCTCGATGATCTTGTACCCATCCTTTTTAAGGGCGACAAGCGCCCTCTCCTCGCCTTTCTTTCCTTCTTCTCTCTTATTGTCGCTGGGCAAGGCGCTCTTTAACCCCCTTGAATGTTTTTCTGTGGATCGGTGAGATCCCGTGGTCTCCGATGAGCATTTTATGGATTTTTGTCGGATAGCCTTTATTCTGTCTGAAATTATACACCGGATAAAGTAAATGGTACGCATACATGATCCTGTCGCGGACAACCTTGGCGATTATCGATGCGCAGGCGATATAAAAACATTTCCTGTCGCCTTTTACAACGGTCTTGCAATCAGGGAAGTTTTTTAATTTACGGTTTCCGTCCACAAGAAGAAGGTCCGGTGCAACGCCGGTATAAAGGACAGCTCTCTCCATAGACAGAAGGCTCGCATTGAGAATATTCAGGGTATCGATCTCTTCGCTGGTCGCTATCCCGATCCCTACCCTGTAGGCATGGTCCGTGATCCAGGGGAAAAGGTCTTCCCTTTTCTTTTCCGTCAGCAGCTTTGAATCCGCAACGCCGCACTTATCTTCCGGCAATTCCTTCCATACAACGCAAGAAGAAACGACAGGCCCGGCAAGCGGCCCTCTGCCGGCCTCGTCGATCCCTCCCACAAGGCCTTTAAGCGGGCAGCGCATTAATCCCTTTTTTCTTTAAGCTTCGCTGCCTTGCCTTTCAGGTTTCTCAGATAGTACAGTTTTGATCTTCTGATCTTGCTCTTGCTTGTTATTTCGATCTTATCGATGAGCGGCGAATGCTTGGGGAATGTCTTTTCGATGCCGACACCGTAGGAGACCTTCCTTACCGTAAACGTGGCCCTTGTGTTGCCGCCTCTTTTCCGGATGATGAGACCTTCAAATACCTGAATCCTTTCTTTGTCTCCTTCGAAAATTCTCGTATATACCTTGACGTTGTCACCGACATTAATCTCCGGCAGATCAAGCCTCATATGTTCTTTTTCGATCATGTCTACCATCTCATTCATCGTATCCTCCTCTCCGGCCAAAAATTCTATCAAGAATTATACCCATCGCAACTCTCAGCGACAGGTGGTTGTAATCACCGCTTCCCTGTACAGGTACCAGCATTGTATCGCACACGTCCACTACTTCACCGGTTAATCCCCAGCCCGTTCCGAATAGTATAAGGGAGGGGTCTTTTCCCTTTTGTACAAACTCGTGAAGTCCCCGGTATGTAATCGACCTCCCCTTTCTTTCTCTTGAGGAGGTTCCCACCACAAAGGGTTTCCCTTTCGCGCTTGCATCTTCTATCATTTCGCCGACAGTGTTCCTGATCCTCACGCGTTGCAGCGCCTCGCCCCTTGCCGGGTTGTATTGGGCGCCGTACCCTTCTGTCCAATGGTGTATGAGCTTCTCCATAATATCCCTTTGCTTCGGCAAAGGTGTTACAATATAGCACAGGTCAATACCAAAAGTCATGCAGCATCTTGCAATATCATGGATCTCCAGGTTTGTTATACTTGTAGCGACGATTCCACCGTTTTTATCATAGACCGGGTAATGTACCACTGCTATACTTACACTACTCAGGGAACTCCTCCATAATCTCTCTGATAAATTTCCCGTCCTCTTCTGTCGGGACGAACTTATTTATAAGGTCCGGCCTTTTCAGGAGCGTCTTTCTGATCGCCTCTTTCCGCCGCCATTTCCTGATCTCCTCGTGGTTTCCGGAAAGAAGCACCGCCGGTACCTCCATGTCCATAAACACCTCCGGTCTCGTATACTGCGGGTATTCAAGAAGGGATTCCTTGAAGCTTTCATCAGCAACGGATCCTTCGTTCCCGAGAACACCGGGTATGTTCCTTGATACTGCGTCGATCAATACCAGCGCAGGTATCTCACCCCCGGATAGCACATAATCGCCGATCGAGACCTCTTCGTCTACGCAGTCTATTACCCGCTCGTCAACCCCTTCGTATCTGCCGCAGATAAGGCATATGTGGGCAAGCTTCCCGTATCTCTCTGCGGTTACCTGATCGAAGGGCCGCCCCTGGGGGGTCAAGAGCACATATCTGGGCCTCCCGTATATTCCTTCAACAAGCTCCATGGCACGGTAGATCGGTTCGATCTTCATGACCATCCCTGGTCCGCCGCCGTATGGCCTGTCATCGCAGGTCTTATGAACATCGGCGGCAAAATCCCTGATGTTAATAATGTTGAAGTTTACCAACCCCTTATCAAAGGCCTTTTTGATAATGCTTTCCTGCAAAGGGGAGTGGAAGATATCGGGGAAAAGTGTCAGTATGGTGAAAATCATGGGACGACCAGGCCTTCCTGTATCTTTATAAAGGAACGCTCAAGGTCGATCTCGATGATGTACCCTTCGATCATTGGCACCATAATCTCCTGCTTTCCTGAAACAACAAGGATATCGTTTGCCTGCGTATGCAACATGCTTCCTACCTTACCGATCTCCTCGCCTGCAGAATTTAGAACGCTTAATCCTATAAGCTGGTAATCGTAATACTCGTCGTGATCCAACTGAGGGAGGTCTCCCTCTCGCACAAGCAATTCTTTTTTGACGAGAAAGGAGACCTCCTCAGGGCTTTCCAGACCTTTAAATCTTATCAAAAAGAGATTTTTATGAGATCTGATGCTCGCCGGCTTTATCTCTATGATCGAATCATCTTTTTCGGTATAGAGCGAGGCATACCGGAGAAACTCTTCCTTTGCCTCATTGTAATAATGAAACTTTACTTCGCCTCTGATACCGTGTATGGACAGTACCCTGCCGACAGGGACCCATCTCATTACTCTATGATTTCGAGCACCGCTCTCTTTTTTACCTTCGTCGAAGTGGCGCTCAGGATAGTCCGCATTGCTCTCGCCGTTCTGCCCTGCTTGCCGATCACCTTTCCCAGGTCGTCTTTAGCGACGTTCAGTTCGATCACGGATGTCTTTTCACCTTCAATCTCAGAAACCCTTACCTGATCCGGGTTATCCACCAACGCCTTCGCAATATACTCTATTAACTCCTTCAACACGCCCCACCTCCATAAGTTATTGTGTTAGCTCCTTAAAAACCCCTTCCTTTTTAAACAGATTTTCGACCGTCTTAGTGGGCCTTGCACCTTTCTGGTGCCACGATTTTATCTTTTCCCTGTCGAGTTTTATTTCCGCAGGGTCTTTTAAGGGGTCATAAGATCCTACCTTATCAATAAATCTGCCGTCTCTGGGAGACCTTTCATCTGCCACAACGATCCTGTAAAACGGTTTTTTCTTCGATCCGAACCTGGACAATCTGAATTTAACAGCCAATTTCCACCTCCTTACCTCATGAATAGTTGTCTTTGAAGGCCTTTCATGCCTCCCTTTGTAAGCTTTTTCATCATCTTGCGCGTTTCCATGTAGCGCTTCAGGAGGTCGTTTACATCATGGACACCGGTGCCGCTGCCTTTCGATATCCTGACCCTCCTGCTTCCATCTATGATATTCGGGCGTATCCTCTCTTTTACCGTCATCGAATTGATGATCGCTTCTACCCTTTTGATGTCTTTTTCCGCCTCAGAGAAGTTTATCATACCTTTGATCTTGTTAAAACCAGGAAACATCGTTACTATGGATTCGATTGATCCAAGCTTTTTCATCTGTTTTATCTGTTCCTTAAAATCTTCCAGAGTAAATTCGTCTTTTCTCAGCTTCTTCTCTAAATCCTTTGCCTGCCTCTCATCGAATACTTCCTGCGCCTTCTCGACGAGGGAAACAACGTCCCCCATCCCGAGGATGCGGGACGCCATCCTTTCAGGATAAAATGCTTCAAGGGCGTCAAACTTTTCACCGATCCCGATAAATTTTATCGGTTTTCCCGTAACGGCCTTGATAGATATCGCCGCACCGCCTCTCGTGTCACCGTCCAGCTTGGTCAATATGATGCCGTCGACGCCGAGCTTTGTATCGAATGTCCCGGCAATGCTTACCGCATCCTGTCCCGTCATCGCATCGAGCACAAGGAGCGTTTCCCTGGGATTTAAAAACTTCTTCTGATCTACGAGCTCGTTGACCATCTCATCGTTAATGTGCAGCCTGCCCGCGGTATCGACGATCATCGTGTCGAAGCCGTTCTTCATGGCGTATGCCTTTGCCTCTTTGCATATCGCGAGAGGTTCCTTTATCTGCGGCACTGCAAATGTCGGGATGTTCAACTGCTTTCCCACTTTCGTCAACTGTTCGATGGCTGCCGGACGATAAATATCTGACGGCACAAGGAGCGGCCTTCTGCCCTTCTTTCTGAGGACGAGGGCAAGTTTCCCTGCCGTGGTTGTCTTCCCTGATCCCTGAAGCCCCACAAGCATGATCGACACGGGCGTAGACCCCGATACGTCGAGGGGCTTGTTGGTCGCTCCGAGCAGTTCGCATAGCTCATCGTGAACGATCTTAATGAACTGCTGCCCGGGCGTGACGCTCATCAGCACCCCTTCGCCCAGCGCCTTTTCCTTGACCTTTTCAAGGAACTCTTTGGCTATCCTGAAGTTGACATCTGCCTCAAGAAGCGCAACCCTCACCTCTCTCAGCGTCTCTTTGATGTTGTCCTCGGTAAGCTTTCCGTAACCCCTCAGCTTTTTGAAGGTTGTCTCTAATCTTTCCTGTAATTTCTCGAACATAGAAGCATATAGTTTAATCGAATTTACATTGATAGTCAATGTAAATTAGCGCATAGTGTAGCTCATGGCTGATGGCTCGTAGCTCATAGTAGAAACAAGCACGAAATCCTAATATCGAAATTCTAAACAATATCTAATTTCAAATATCAAATGTTCAAAATGAACATATGCTTCTTACGTTTTGAATTTTGAACATTTGAATTTGTTTAGGATTTAGATATTCGGATTTAGGATTTTGTTATCAGTAGTGAGCTATATCGTGGGATTTAGCGCTTTATTGTAAACCTGATAATCGAAGGTAGGCTGCCGGATTCCTTCTGATGCAGTCCATCACGACCTTCTCGCTCAGTCCCATGCTGATGAGCCGCCGTGCGGATTCTGAGATTGTCATTGACCCTCCGAGGAGCTTGCCTTTTTCGTTTCTGATACCGTTTCGCGCCAACGCTTGCTTTGAGCCTTTTACCGAATCTGAGACCAGGATGATCTTCCTGCGATCTTTGTTTTGAAAGATCAGTTCAATCGTCTTTGTATCGAGATGAAAGGGATCTGCAATGACCTCGATGTAGGCCTCTTTATTCAGCAGGCCGAATCCGGCAATACCGGGTTCTCTGTGGTGAATGCCCCGCATGGCATTAAAAATATGGGTGATGCCCTTCGCCCCTGCCTTATAGCCGGCTTCGGCCTCCGCGTAGGTTGCATCTGAATGGCCCATACTCGCCATGATTCCCATATCTGTCATGGCTTTGATGAGCTTCCTTGCCCCTTTCAGCTCGGGGGCAATAGTCACGATCCTCACAATATCTTCAAATCCATCGATAAGCCTTCTGAAATTCCTTGCTGTGGGCTCAAGAAATGACCCGCCATCAAGGGCGCCGCACCTCGCAGGGTTCAGAAAAGGGCCCTCGAGATGAACACCGAGAACCCGTGAGGCGTGAGGCATAAGTCGTGAGGCGTGTCTTAACCCCGAACCTCTAACTCCGAACTCCGAACCCTGTTTTTCCATCGCCTGCTTCACCGCTGCCATGTCGGCGCGCATCTTTTCGATGGACGTGGGGTAGATGGTGGGGAGGATCGCAGAAACACCGTATGCGCCATGAAGCCCTGCGATCTTCAGGATGGTTTCCGGTGTCGCGCCCCGTGTATCATATCCGCCGATGCCATGAGTGTGGATGTCGATAAACCCGTGAGGCGTAAGGCGTAAGTCGTGAGGCGTTCTTTTACCCATTGTCCTTTCCGCCTTATGATCTTTATCGGGATGTGTCGGCATCTATCAGTTCCCTCTCTATCCTCCCCATCCTGTAATCATACAGCATATCGATGAAGGCCGGCAATCGCATCGGGTCGTTCTCCATCCAGAAGAGATGGCTTTCACACCGGCAATCGGATGACCCGAAACCTTTTACAGGACCGTCTGCTATCTCCTTTAAGCTCCCGGCGATGCTGCATTCAAGGTCCTCTGACGTGCGGACGGGCAGCGCCCTGCAGAACGAGGTCTCCTCCCTCAGGTAATCGATATGCCAGAAGAGGTTCTTTCTCAGCCTCTGATGCCGTTCTATCCTTTTTGTGAGTCCCCTCTTTGCAGAACCGGCATAGAGATAATAACCCTTCCTGAAAAAAATTGTACCCAGCTCACCAATTTCGATATGCTTATCCCCGTCGAGGCGGAGGACAACAATATAGCTCCCGCAGTCCTTTGCCTCCCTGTCTATCTTTTCCCAGGGAATGACAAGCTCCCTGACAGTATCGTCCAGCGAGAGGTCTTTTCTCCATCGTACAGACACTGCTTTGACATCTACCGCGTCGTGTACTTTCAGGAGGTTTTGAGAAAATGCAAGGTCTGTGTGGTGCTCAGGCATAAAGTATTCAGCGCGGGGCCACTGGACGACAAAAAGGATGCCCGTCTGCACGCCTTCCCTTGAAAGCTTTTCCAATCCGAGCAGGTGGCGGCTTCCCCTCGTAGTGACCGCATCGGGGAACATGGCAAGCTTTTTCCGGAACAGCGTGCAGCTCTTTACTTCAATAACCATCTCCCCCCCATTTCTTGTGACAAAAAAATCAAATCTGCTTTCCCCGAATACAGCCTCACGCTTAACGATCTCAGCATCCTCCCATCCCGGTATCAGCCTCCGCCGGAGGAGGATCTCCGCTACATCGTTCGCCATGTGCGTATGAAGGAGGACCGGTATCCCCTCTTTCTCGACTGCCATGACAGTATGCGACATTTTGACGGATGGGGGATTTCTCTTTACATAGAGCGTGCAGCCGGGAACAAGCAGTTCCCATAACCTTCCCGGATTTGGGAGATAGGCGCTGACAGGTTTTCCGTTGAGCTCACACTCCGCCACAAACCTGTTCGGCCTCCTTAAAAAAACCGCCTTCTCCAACCTGTCATTAACGATCCGCATCAAATAATTATAACAGATTGGCAATGAAAAATGTGAGCTGCGATTACAGGAAAAGGTAGGCCAGGATAACGGCGATGATGAGGCTGGGCAGCATATTGAGGATGTTCAACCTTTTTATTTCCAGGATGTTAATGCCGAGGCCGATAAGGAGCAACCCCCCCACCGCGCTCAGTTCATTTATCAGTGTGGCCGTGAAAAACTGCTGGAGCGACGCAGCAAACAGCGTTATCCCTCCCTGGTAGACCAATAGCGGGAGCACGGAGAAGATGACCCCGAGACCCAGCGACGCCGACAGCGCAAGTGAACTGAATCCGTCGAGGACTGACTTTGCAATAAGGAGATTCGGCCTCCCTCCAAGCCCTTCTTCAATTGCTCCGAGAATGGTCATAGAGCCCATGCAGAACAAGAGAAAGGCGGTGACGAACCCTTCCGAGAAATTCTTGCTTTTCGACCCTATCTTCTGCTTTATGTGTCCGGCCAGCCTGTCCATATGTTTTTCGATACCGATCAGCTCGCCGATGATCGAGCCCGGAACGATGCTGAATATCATCACAAGGAAATTGCTCGTCTTTGCCGCCATGGTAAAACCGAGAAAAATCGTGAATAATCCGATGCACTGAAAGGAAATCTTCGTCAATCGCTCCGGGAGCCTCGCATGGATCGCAAGACCGATAAGGCTCCCGAGTATTACGGTCCCAACGTTTATGAAGGTGCCCAGCATAGTTATATATAAACCGTCCTGTATAATTTCTCAAACAATATTTCCGCCGGGCGCTGCAGTGTCGCTTATCCTTTTCGCAAAGCGGCATGATCATGCCCCCTCACCCTGCCCTCTCCCGCGAGGGGAGAGGGAATAATGATACTGCTGTGCTGCCTGTGCCCTGACCCTCTCCCGCGAGGGGAGAGGGAACAGTGTCACCCAGCAGCAGGCTGCGGGGAATCATCCGGATTGAACAGTTTGAGCGCCGGTGCGCCATATGCATAGCTGTGTCTTTATGCAAGCTTCGCGTTAGTAATCCTGCTTCCAATGTGTTATAATAATCTACAAAGACTTCAGCGGCTCGCTGAATAAAGGATCCAAGCCTGAAAAGTGAGAACATCGTGAAAGCGCTACTTGTCTATCCCAAATATCCCATCACCTTCTGGAGTTTCAAGTACGCCTTGAAATACGTCTCCAAGAAGGCTGCCTTCCCTCCCCTTGGATTGTTGACTGTCGGGGCGATCCTTCCCAAAGACTGGGACATTCGTCTCGTGGATCTGAACATTCACAACCTGAGAGACAGTGATCTTCAGTGGGCGGACTATGTTTTTATCAGCGCCATGCTCGTACAAAAGGAATCTGTTGCTGCAGTCCTCAGAGAGTGCCGTCGTATGGGGAAAAAGGTCGTGGCCGGAGGACCTCTCTTCAACGGCGCTGAAGAAGAGTACTTGCCGCTCATCGACCACCTCATCCTGAACGAGGCAGAGTTCACGCTGCCTGAATTCCTGAAAGATCTCGCCCAGGGCAAAGCCGGGAAAGTGTATCGGTCGTCCTGCTTCCCGCCTTTATCCATGACGCCCGTTCCCCGCTGGGACCTGATAGAAATCAAGGACTATGCTTCTCTCATGGTGCAGTATTCGCGAGGGTGCCCCTACAATTGCGACTTCTGCGACATTACCGCCATGTATGGCCGTATACCGAGATTAAAGGACACAGAGCAATTCCTGAATGAATTGCAGACGATTTATGACAGGGGGTGGCGGGGCAGTATTTTTGTTGTAGACGATAACTTTATCGGCAACCGCGCTGCTGTGAAGAAGATGTTGCCGCACGTAATTGAATGGATGAAGATTCGCGATTACCCCTTTCATTTCTTCACCGAAGCTTCAATCAACATCGCTGACGATGAAACGCTCATTCATCTCATGGTTGAAGCCGGATTCAAACAGGTGTTCATCGGATTGGAGACGCCAAACGAGGAAAGTCTGCGAGAGTGCTCAAAGGATCAAAACTGCAAGCGCGACCTGACAGCCACCATCAGAAAACTTCAGGCGTCAGGCATTGAGGTCATGGGGGGCTACATTGTCGGATTTGACAGTGACGACGAGGGCATCTTTGGAAGGCAGATAAAGTTCATCCAGGAAAGTGGTGTGGTAACGGCCATGGTAGGGCTTCTGAACGCCTTACCGAACACTAAATTGTGGCACAGGCTGAAAGAGGAAAACCGTCTCGAACTGACTGCATCTGGAGACAACACGGACGGAAGCATCAACTTTGTCTCTAAAATGGATAGGGTGAAGCTGATCGAAGGGTATCAAAGGATCATTAAAACCATATACAGCCCCAGGCCCTATTACCAGAGGATCTCCCAGTTCCTGCGATACCATAACCCTTACGGGAAACAGAAGATCGCAAAAGATCAGGTCAAGGCCTTGTTAAAATCTATCCTGTATATCGGGATTCTGGGCAACGGCAAGACTCAGTGGTACTACTGGAGGCTTTTCGTCAAAACTCTGCTGTTCTATCGAAGATCTTTTACTGAGGCTATCACTCTCATGATCTATGGACAGCACTTCCGCAAAGTGGCGAAAAAGGTATGTCTGCAATGGCTGCCCCCATCAACTCCATGATCGAAAAGGTCGTACTCGGCAAATGGACTGAAGAGAGACTTGACCGGCTGATCGCTGAAGGCTCAGGGATCGCGGACACGGGCGAAAGGATAGAATTCCTTTCAAGGCAGTTTCTCGGCACACCATACAGGGAAGGTACGCTTATCGGCGACGCGCGGGAACAGGAGGTATTTGTTGTAAACCTCCATGAGGTTGATTGCTTCACTTTTCTCGATTACATCGAGGCAATGCGGCTTGCCCGTTCATTCGGAACATTCAGGGAAAACCTTGCAAGGGTCCGGTACAGGAATGGAATCGTTTCTTACCAGACCAGGAACCATTTCTTTACTGACTGGCGCCAATATAATGAAAATTTTATTGACGATGTCGCCGGGCAGGTCTCGCCCTTCTGGTCCAGGAAGGTTCAAAAGATCCTGAACCGGAAAGAAGACGGCACGCTATTTGTGAAGGGAATTGAGCCCTCTGCACGAACATTATGCTACGTCCCGGCAGATACCATGGACAGCAAAACCTTGGACACGCTCAGGACGGGTGATTATGTAGGGATCTACACTGACGCGCCGGGGCTTGACGTGACCCATGTGGGAATCTTCATCAGAAAGGACGGCAGGCTCTATATCCGGCACGCATCGTCGCTTAAACAATCCCGGCAGGTCATCGATCAGGATTTCGGGCACTACATCGCGGCAAAACCGGGCATCATGGTCTTCAGACCGAAGGCATAGCGGACGGGATACAGGTAAAAAGCAGCTTATAGCTTATAGCTGATAGCGAACTCGATGCTCGATTATCGATATTCGGCGCTGATGGCTTCTTTAGCTGTCAGCCATGAGCTGGTTTATTTATCTGCAGATTGTGCTGACCAGCGCCTCTTTGGCGTCGCCTGACCCTATACCTTGAACGATCTTTTCATCGCCGAAATAGCGCGACCAGTTCTTTGCCTCTGCTTCGGCCACACAAAACACGGCGGCACAGGCGATCACCAGGAAAACTGCCGGCATGTTCTTTCTCAACCTGGCTCGATCGATTCCTGTCATATTAAGAGGTTATATCACAAGGATCCTTAATTATCTCCTATCCCATGATGAACTACCCTGTAGCAAGCTGCGGGAACAATGAGGATAGAAAAGACATGATCATGCCCCCACACCCTGCCCTCTCCCGCGAGGGGCGAGGGAACAAGGTTGCCCTGCAGCAAGCTGCGGGGAATCATTGTATTGAAAAAAGGCGGAACATCCGGTATGCTTTACCACCATGAGAACGATCACTTACTACAGCACGAACAACTACGACGAGAAGGTCAATTTTGAGACAGCCCTGCTCAAGGGGATGGCATCCAACTATGGGCTTTACATGATAGCGCGAAAGGACGTGCCGGTACTTGCTCCGGAACGTATCAGAGCCATGCGCCCTATGTCCTACGCACAGATCGCCTTTGAGGTCCTCTGCCCCTTCCTTGGTTCAGAAATACCTGCTGAAAAACTAAGGGCTCTCCTCGATGACGCATACCGCGAAGACAAGATTCCTACAAAGGTGCAGCACGTAACCGGCAGGACCTATATCATGTGGCTTACGCAGGGACCGACATATTCCTTCAAGGATTATGCGGCGCGCTTTTTCGGCAGGGCGCTTAACTATTTTCTCGGCGAAAGAGGTCTCAAAAGGGTCGTGATCGTTGCCACAAGCGGCGATACGGGAGGCGCTGTGGCAGATGCCCTCTATGGCCTTGACAACGTGGACAATATCGTCTTTTTCCCCAAAGGCTCCATCAGTGAGGGGCAGCGGCGGCAGATGACAACCCTCGGGCGCAACATCCATGCCTTCGAGGTAAATGGAGATTTCGACGTCTGCCAGTCGCTCGCAAAGAACATCCTGGGAGATAAAGGATTTGCCGAAGGACTTTTCCATGACGGCGAACGGTTCACATCGGCAAATTCGATCAGCCTTGGAAGGCTTTTGCCGCAGGCGGTATACCCTTTTTACGCATACTCAAAGATCGATGCCGGCGATGAGCCGTTCATTGCCAGCGTCCCTTCGGGCAATTTCGGAAACATGATGGGGACGGTCATCGCGCGGCAGATGGGCCTCCCTGTAGCAAGACTTGTCTCCGGCGTGAACGAAAACACCGAATTCCCGGATTTCCTCAAAACGGGGAAGTATGTCGTACGGCCGTCCATCAAATCGCCGTCTTCGGCAATGATCGTTTCCCATCCAAGCAATCTGGTGCGGCTCATCGATTTTTATGGCGGGCACATGCATGACGAACGCGATCCTGCTACGGGGAACGTAACAAGTCCCGGCATCATTGACAAAATGCCGGATATGGATGGCATGAGAAAGGACATCATCTCAATGGGGGTCACCAACCCCCTCCACTATGAGACGATGAGGCTCGCCTTCGAGAAATACGGGATCATCCTTGATCCCCACGGTGCGGTCGGGTGGAGAACGCTCGAACTCTATCTCAACGGAGAATACAACAGGCCGTCGGTGATATATGAGACCGCTGACCCGGGAAAGTTCCCTGAAGACGTAGCAGCGGCAATAGGCATAGTCCCGGCGCTGCCTGCGGGCATGAGGAAACAGGCCTCCCTCGAAGAGAGGATTTACAGCATCGCACGCGAACCCGAACATACGCCGGGCGGACTGAAGCTTTCTGACGGACAGGTGGACGAGACAAAAGAAAAGATCAGAGAGATATTTTTATAAGATCACCCATAACCGAACATTCGTAACCGGACCGCGATCTTGCCCTTTTATATTTATTGAGCAAAAGATCAAAAATGCCTTAAAAAAACTGTAGTTTCCGCGTTGACAACACCATGACCGGGCATTATATTAACTTAGTTTTGAATACAATCAGGAGGATTAAAAATGGCTAAGAAAGTTATAGGGATAGACCTTGGAACGACGAACTCCGTCGTGGCGATCATGGAAGGCGGCGAACCAAAGGTAATAATAAACGAAGAAGGGAGCAGGTTGACGCCAAGCGTCGTCGCTTTTACAAAAGACGGTGAAATACTGGTCGGTCAGACTGCAAAGAGGCAGGCGATCACAAACCCTGAGAACACCATATTTTCCATAAAAAGATTCATGGGAAGAAGATTCAACGAGGTACAGGGCGAGATCAAGACAGTTCCTTACAAGGTTGTCAGCGACCAGGATGGGAACGTGAGGGTCGATGTAAGGGGAAAACAATACACGCCTCAGGAGATATCGGCATTTGTGCTTCAGAAACTGAGGAAGTCTGCGGAGGCATACCTGGGTCAGACGATCGATGACGCTGTCGTGACCGTACCTGCTTATTTTAATGATTCACAGAGGCAGGCAACAAAAGACGCGGGCAGAATAGCAGGCCTGAACGTGCTCCGTATTATCAATGAGCCGACGGCATCAGCTCTTGCCTACGGGCTTGACAAGAAAAAGGATGAGACCATAGCGGTTTATGACTTTGGCGGCGGCACATTCGACATTTCCATACTGGAGGTTGGGGACAACGTCGTTGAGGTCAAGTCGACAAACGGCGATACCCACCTCGGCGGTGACGACATAGATCAGATGGTCATCGACTGGATCGTGACCGAGTTCAAGAAAGATCAGGGCATCGATCTTTCAAAGGACAGGATGGCCCTCCAGAGACTCAAAGAGGCCGCTGAAAGGGCAAAGATCGAGCTCTCAGCAACAATCGAGACAGAGATAAACCTTCCCTTTATCACCGCTGACAGTTCTGGCCCCAAGCACCTCAACATGAAACTGAGAAGATCAGAGCTCGAGAAGCTCTCTGACGCCCTGATCCAAAGATCCATCGAGCCATGCAAAAGGGCTCTTGAAGATGCGAAGCTGGCAGCCGGCAAGATAGACGAGGTCGTCCTTGTCGGCGGTTCGACAAGAATACCGAAGGTGCAGGAAGTGGTAAAAGAATTCTTTGGGAAAGAACCTCACAGAGGGGTCAACCCTGACGAGGTCGTCGCGTCCGGCGCCGCGGTTCAGGCAGGGGTCCTTGCCGGCGAGGTAAAAGATGTGCTCCTTCTCGATGTTACGCCGCTTTCTCTCGGCATCGAGACGCTGGGTGGGATAATGACCAAGATCATTGAGAGAAATACAACGATCCCGACAAAGAAGAGCCAGATATTTACAACCGCGGAAGACAGCCAGACAAGTGTAGAAATACATGTGCTTCAGGGTGAAAGGGAAATGGCGCGTGACAACAGGACCCTCGGAAAATTCCATCTCATCGGTCTGCCGCCTGCACCAAGGGGCATACCACAGATCGAGGTTACCTTCGACATAGACGCGAACGGCATCCTCCATGTATCGGCAAAAGACCAGGCGACGGGCCAGGAACAGAGCATCAGGATAACCGCGTCGACGGGATTGAATGAAGAAGAGATAAAAAAGATGGTCAGAGATTCTGAAGCACATGCTGAAGAAGACAGGAAAAAGAAAGAGGAGATCAGCCAGAAAAATCAGCTTGACAACATCATATACCAGACAGAAAAAACCATAAACGACAATAAGGACAAGGTGTCTGCGGAAGACATCAAGCCTATCGAAGACGCATTGGGGCCTGCAAAAGACGCCCTGAAGAGCGGCGAACCTGAACGGATAAAAAGGGCGATCGAAGACCTGACTAAAGCTTCTCATAAGCTTGCCGAAGTATTATACAAGAAGACTTCCCAGTCGACCTCACAAGAAGGTCCCGGGCAGGAACAGGCAAGGTCGTCGCAGGGAGGCCAGAAAAGGGATGACGACGTCGTCGATGCTGAGTTTGAGGATGTGAAAAAATAGGAGGATCAATGGTAATTGGTTTTAAAAACGACAAGAGCGTAAAAGACAGGATCTTTATCCCTGCCGAGCTGCCTATATTGCCCCTTCGGGGCACCGTAGCCTATCCCGACCTCGTTATGCCGCTTATTGTGGGCCGGGAGAAATCTATACGTCTTGTAGACGACGCGATGAGCAGAGACAAGATGATCGCCATCATAACGCAAAAAAATCCCGATATTGAAGACCCCGAGATAGAAGACCTCTATACAGTAGGCACAGTAGCCACGATCATGAAGATGGTCAAAATGGTCGACGGAAGCCAGAGGGTCGTCGTTCAGGGATTGTGCAGGTGCAGACTGGTAGAATTTACAGACAGGGAGCCGAACCTCAGGGCAACGGTACTTCCTATCTTTGAAGAATACATCAAAGACATAGAGATCGATGCCATGTACATCAATCTGAAAAACCTTTACAGGAAAGCGGTCGAGATGGCTCCTTACCTCTCCTCAGAGCTTACGCAGATCGCGACGAAGGTAGAGAGCCCGGGAAACCTTGCAGATCTTATTGCCTCCACCATTAACATCAACGTCACCGAGAAGCAGGAGATCCTCGAAAAATTAGACCTCAAGGAAAGGCTTAAAAAGGTAACCATCTTCCTCAACAGGGAAGTTGAAACCCTTGAACTGAGCAGCAAGATCCAGTCCCACGTCAAGGAAGGCATTGATAAAACACAGAGGGAATACTATCTCAGGGAACAGCTCAAGGCCATTCAGAAAGAGCTCGGCGACACGGATGACAGGCTCAGCGAGGTTGAGGAAGCAAGAAAAAAGATCATCGAAGCAAAGATGCCCGATGACGTTCGCAAGGTCGCTGAAAAAGAGCTCGACAGGCTTTCAAAGATGAGCACCATGTCGGCGGAATATACCGTATCGCGGACTTACCTCGACTGGCTCACAGAGCTGCCGTGGTCAAAGGCAACAGAAGACAACCTCGATATCGATGGCGCGAATACGATCCTCGATGAAGACCATTACAATCTGGTGAAGATAAAAAAGAGAATACTTGAGTATCTCGCGGTGAGGAAGTTAAAGGCCGACATGAAGGGGCCGATACTCTGCTTTGTCGGTCCTCCCGGCGTCGGCAAAACATCGCTTGGCAAGTCGATTGCGCGGGCCCTCGGAAGAAAGTTCATGAGAATGTCCCTGGGCGGCATACGGGATGAGGCAGAGATACGGGGGCACAGGAGGACCTATGTAGGGGCGCTGCCGGGGAGGATTATCCAGGGGATCAAAAAGGCCGGCTCCAATAACCCCGTCTTCATGCTCGACGAGGTAGACAAGATAGGAACGGACTTCAGGGGCGATCCATCGAGCGCGCTCCTTGAGGTGCTTGACCCTGAGCAGAACTGGTCTTTCAGCGATCACTATCTTGAAGTCCCTTTTGACCTTTCAAAGGTCATGTTCATCGCTACGGCAAACATGCTCGATCCTGTCCCGCCCGCACTGAAAGACAGGATGGAGGTGCTTGAGCTGCCCGGCTACACGGAAGAAGAGAAGCTCATGATAGCGAAACAGTTTCTCATCCCCAAGGAGCGGTTTGAGCACGGTCTCAACGAAGATCTGATCGAATTTGAGGATGAGGCACTGAGGGTGATCATCCGCGCCTACACGAGAGAATCGGGCGTGAGAAACCTTGAGAGGGAAATTGCCGCGATCTGCAGGTCAGTGGCAAAAGATGTGGCGCAGGGCAAAACAGAAAAACAGGTCATTACAGGAGATTCTATCCACGGCTACCTGGGCCCTATCAAATTCTTCGCCGAAGTGGCGGAAAGAACAAAATACTCGGGCGTCGCAACAGGCCTGGCGTGGACGCCTACAGGAGGAGACATCCTTTTTATCGAATCCACCAAGATGAGAGGAAAGGGCACCCTCTCGCTCACCGGCCAACTCGGGGACGTCATGAAAGAATCCGCACAGGCAGCGTTGAGCTATATCCGGAGCAAGGCGAACGATTACAAGATCGCCGAAGACTTTTTTGAAAAGAACGACCTCCACGTTCATGTCCCTCAGGGCGCCATTCCCAAAGACGGCCCGTCGGCAGGGGTGACGATGCTCGTATCCCTCGTCTCTCTTCTGACGGATAAGCCGGTCAGAAACGACGTCGCAATGACCGGCGAGATAACGCTCCGCGGACTCGTGCTGCCCGTGGGAGGCATCAAACAAAAGGTTCTGGCGGCAAAACGGGCAGGGATAAAAAGCGTGCTCCTGCCGAAGCTGAACGAAAAAGACCTCGAAGAAGTACCGGAAAGCATCAAGGAGAATATGGACTTCAGGTTCATCGAGCGGATGGACGAGGCAGTAAATATCTGCCTTTCTGCACATTAAAGTTTACAACCTTTACAGGGAACTGGAAGGGCAGCTTTCAACGGTTGCCCTTTTTTGTTTGCAATTTTCGAGAAAGAACTAAAAAAATTGGTTGTAATGCATGAATCTTTTTGAGATAATGAAATCTGGGAGAGTTATTAGATGTCCTTCAATGATGAGGTAAAACCATGAAAAAGATCACTGACATATTCGGCAAAGAATTCGTCATCGGGATCGTCATCATGCTTCTGGCGATTGCGGCGTATTGGTTCAGGTGGAGCCCCATCGAAGGACTTGAATACCGCTTTTACGACTTTGGCGTACATCTTCGAGCAAAGGCCACCACGGCCCCGTTGGCGATCGTGGCTATCGATGATATAAGCATTGCCAAGATGGGGCGCTGGCCGTGGCCGAGAAGCTATATCGCCGAGATGATCGATACCCTTAAGAATTATGACGCAAAGGTGATCGGCGTTAACCTCCTCTATTCTGAAAGCGACGCCAATCAGGGGTTGTGGGAAGTACAGGACATCCTTAAAAAACTTCAAGATGAAGCAGGGCAACTGAAAAATAAGCAGTTTGGTGAAATACACAATGCCTTGAAGGAAGCTGAAAAAAGACTCGACAACGATTCTGCCCTATCGACTTCTATCGAAGCAAGCAAAAAGGTCGTTCTTCCCTTCTTCTTCACCCTCAGCTCCATGCCGGTGAGGGATGAGATCAAGCTGCCCGAATATTTGAAGAATAACTCCACAGGCGTTACAAACCCTAACCATTTTCTCAGCGCCAGGGAGATCATTCCCCCTATTGCCGCTTTCGCGTCACATACTGCCGCTATGGGCCACATCAACGTTGTCCATGACAGCGACAGGGCCGTTCGCAGCGAACCGCTCTTTGTCAACTTCGGTAACAGGCTCTTCCCTTCTTTCGGTATGCAACTTGCCCTCCGGTATCTCAACTACGATCTCAAAGATGTAACCATCTCGAACTCGATACGGATCAAAAATATCACTATCCCGACTTACGAAAAAAATACAATGTTAATCAGCTTCAATAAAGGATTCCCCGTGTACTCCTTCGTGGATATTATCGATAGCAAGGTGCCGGGGGCACAGTTCAAGAACAGGATCGTTATCATCGCACCCCATGCGACCGGGATAGGCGCGACCTTCATCACGCCTGCGGGACCCAATATACCTTCCTGGGTCCTCGTTGCCAATGTTATAGACAATATACTCCTCAACAATCATATCGTACGCCTTTCCTGGGCGTTCTACCTTGAGCTTGCGGTATTGATATTCTTCGGGTTATTCCTCGCCCTCGTTCTGCCAAGGATCCACGCAGGGATAACCGCCATCATATCGGCAGCGCTCTTCCTCGGGTGGTCGGCCGTCGGTTGGTTTCTTCTTGTGCAGTACGGGTACTGGTTCAAGGTCATGTACCCGTCATTTCTCCTTGTCGTCGGTTACATCGTAACCGTTTCTTCCCGCTACCTCTTTACAGAAAGGGCCAAAGAGCGTGTTGAGGCGGACAGCGTTGAGACGAACAAGATGCTCGGGCTCTCCTTCCAGGGACAGGGAATGCTCGACATGGCCTTCGAAAAATTCAGAAAGTGCCCCGTTGAGGACGAATCTGTGAAGGAGCTCATTTACAACCTCGGCCTCGACTTCGAGAGGAAACGGCAGTTCAACAAGGCCGTTGCCGCATATGAGCATATCATACAGGCGGGTGAGTTCAAGGACATTTCGGAAAGGATCGGCAAACTTAAGTCAGTCGGCCAGACGGTGATCTTCGGCCCGTCAGGCGGCAGAAAAGACGCTACTGTCCTTATCGATGGCGCCGAAACGAAACCCACCCTTGGCCGCTATGAGATCACGAAAGAGCTGGGGCGCGGCGCAATGGGAACGGTCTATCTCGGCAAAGACCCCAAGATCAACAGAGAGGTGGCTATCAAGACGCTGCGATACGATGATTTCGAGGAAGACCAGGTAGCGGAGCTGAAGCAGAGGTTCTTTCGCGAGGCAGAGGCAGCGGGCAAACTCTCACACCCCAATATCGTCACCATATACGACGTGGGGGAGGACTACGAGATCGCCTATATGGCAATGGAGCTTCTCGACGGCTCCGATCTTGCAAAATACACACAGAAAGAAAGCCTCCTCCCCTTTAAAGAGGTAACGAGGATCATCTCGTCTGTCGCATCGGCCCTCGATTATGCGCACGAGAACGGCGTCGTTCACCGCGACATCAAGCCCGCCAATATAATGATACTGAAAAACGGCGAGATAAAAGTGGCCGACTTCGGCATTGCGAGGGTCATGGCAACCTCAAGGACCCAGACCGGCGTGGTTATGGGCACGCCGAGCTACATGTCCCCGGAACAGATATCCGGACAGAAAGTGGACGGGCGCTCGGACCTCTTCTCCCTCGGCGTCGTCTTTTTTGAACTTCTAACAGGAGAAAAACCCTTTGGAGGGGACAGCATTACAACTCTCATGTACAATATTACCAATTCGCCTCCGTCTCCATTGAAGGATATCGCTCCTACCGTGCCTGAGTTCTGCGAATCCATCATAATTCGGCTGCTCACCAAGGAAAAGGATAACCGGTACCAGCGCGGCAAAGAGCTGGCAAATGACATCGAAAGATATATGGAGAGCTTCGGGGGATAAGAATGAGATTCGTCGTAAGCGGAAAGACAGACGTAGGTGTCGTACGCCAGAACAACGAGGATAACCTTTATATTTCCCAGGACGACGGGCTTCTGCTCGTGGCAGATGGTATGGGGGGGCATGCATCAGGAGAGGTGGCCAGCAAGATCACCGTTGATATCATGCGGGACTATTTCAACGGTGTAAAAGAAGGGCGTCAGCTTCAGATCGGGCCTTACCAGGAGGACCTGTCAGAACCGACGAACAGGCTCGGCTCGGCTATACGCCTTGCAAACCAGGCGATTTACGAGGCAGCACAAGGAAATCCCCTGTGGCACGGCATGGGCAACACGATCGCTGCAACGCTGATCACGGGCAACAGGCTCAGCATCGCCCATGTGGGTGACAGCCGTGTCTACCTCGTCAGGGAAGGCAGCATAGAGCAGCTTACCGACGACCACTCCTTCGTATCGGAGCAGGTAAAGCGGGAAATAATCTCAAAGGAGCAGGCAAAGGCGTCGGAGATGAAGAATGTCCTTACGAGGGCACTCGGCGTTCATCCTGAGGTCGAGGTCGATCTTGAAGAATTGAGCCTTCTCGACGGCGATATGCTGCTCCTCTGTACCGACGGCCTCACCGGGATGGTCGATGACGAAGAGATATTTGCTATTATCAATACGCTGCATGATCCAGCGGTTGCATGCGAGGACCTTATTGCCCGCGCCAATCAGAACGGGGGCAAAGATAATATCACCGTTGTTATCGCTGAGATCGAAAAGAAAAAAGGATGGTTCTACCGCATATTACATTTTAAAGAATGGTTCAGGAGGTGACCTATGACAAAAATTCTGCTCAAATTCAAAGACGCTGTTATCAAGGAACTCAAGCTTGAGCAGGAGACGTACACCATCGGGAGAAAGGAGACGAACGACATCGTCATCGAAAATCTCGCCGTCTCCGGATCTCACGCCAGGCTATTCAAAGAAGGCGAGGCATACACCATCGAGGATCTGAACAGCACCAACGGCACATTCGTGAATGGCAGAAAGATCGCCAAGCAACCGCTCAAGAACGGTGATGTCGTGCTCATCGGCAGCCACACCATCGAGTTCATGACCGATGTGAAGCCGGCAGAGGGGACAAAAACCGACATCCGCTCCCGTTCCATGGACGAGACGATACTCTTGAGCCCCAAAGACCAGGAAAAAATCATCACCCAGACGGAAAAGCTGGAGGTCCTCGGAGGGCTCCTCGTCATCGAAGGTTCTTCTGACAAGAAGGAATACCTGCTCAAGGAAAGGATCACCACCATTGGCAAGGATGACAGCGCATTGATCCGTCTGAAGGGCCTTTTTGCCCCCAAGGTGGCCGCCCTGATAAACAGGAGGAAGGAGGGGTACTTCATTACTCCATCCGGCGGGAAGGAGATCAAGGTCAACGGCAGCAAGGTCGACCAGCGGTACGACCTGAAAGACGGTGATGTTATCGAGGTTGCAGGGCTAAAGATGCAGTTTTTTGTAAAGGAATAATACCGCAATTTGGAATAGGGCAGTGGATATTTTACGGCGAGAGGAGGACCTGGTCACCGAATTTTTCTGAAAAGGCCTTTGATAGATCATCTGCGGCCCCCTTATCTTCAAACTCTACCATTAGTTCACCATTATCTCCAACAACAAGGCGGCCATGCCGTTTGACAATATCGGCAATGTCATCGGGCTCTACGGTCCACCAACCGCGGGTTCTGCGCAGCAACTCTTCACCTTTCAGTTTCTGAGGGGTCACAAGGTCAATTGTACGGAACCACGCTGCCCATCCAACCTGCGCCGGTGACTTGAGCACAGGCGACACGGGGTCATGATAGATGCGGCAGCGGCCAAAGAGACGTAAGCGGATCATTTCAGGACCTCTTTGAGAAATTTCTCTATTGCGGCGTTTTTCGGCAACATATCGGCGGGGACCTCAATACCCCTCACGGACAATGCCCGTGCGAGGCAGAAGAGATAAATTATGACGGCCGCGTCTTCTCCGTTCCCTGTGATACCCCTCTGCATCGCCATTCCCCATGCCTTTTCAAAGAGCTTCAGCGCTATTTCACGGAAGCGCCGGAGTCGCTCATCGTGAGGATGGATAGAAAGTTTCAGCAACAGTTCATTCTGCGCGCCTTCTATCCCGGCGAATACTTCACGCATATACCTGACCTGCGGGTCCCGTCCCCAGGTATCGACTTCTGTCATAACACCTCCGAGATCGGCTCATAGCTCATGGCTGATGGCTCATGGTAAAAACAAAATCAAAATAAATTACGTAAATCGTGAGTCGTCAGGCGTAAGGGGTTAAACCGCATAATTCCTTACGCCTGACGCTCTTGCGCTGTCAGCTAATATAATCAATCCTCCTTCTGCGTGTCAACCTGAAAACACCAATTAATCTATCCTAAATCCTCTGACAAGGTAAGCGTCGTCGTCAGGCTTGCCGTTACCGGGGCTCACGTCGCCCCCTCCACGAACAAAGTCCGTGGAGCCTTCCCCTCGCGCCCAAGAATGGGCTATGCAGCATATATAGCAAACCGTGGCGAGGAAGAAAACCGGCTCATGGCTGATAGCTAATAGCTGACGGCAAAAACAAACCGGGTTATTGCTGTTGCCATGAGCCTTGAGCTATGAACTATGAGCTGCTTTTCTCTCGATATACGGTATTTATATTTCCTCTTTACAAAGAAAAAGGTATTGCATTATATTTTGATAGAATGAAAAGCAGATCAAAAAAGATAGTGTGCATGTTGTTGATTTTGTGCGTCATGCTCCTTGGTTTGGTTCAGCCGGGAGTTGCTGACTCAAAAGAGATGTCCTTTCTCGCTTTCGGGAGCGGGAAGATAGATGTGAGATTATACGCCGATTATTTTTGCGGGCCCTGCGGAGCCTCCGAATCTAAGATAGAATACCCTATCCTCGACCTCGTCACAAAAAATGTCATCACTGTTACGTTTGTTGACACGCCTTTCTACAAGTATTCATCGCTCTATGTCCGTTATTTTCTTTACATACTCAATGAGAAGAAGGAGCTACACCATGCGCTTGCCGCACGGGCCGTCCTCTTCGAGGCTGCCAGGGCCAAGATTTACGAACAGGGAAAGCTTGAGGCATTCCTCAGGGCAAAGGGGATCGGATTCAAGCCGTTCGATGTGAGACCCGTATTCAATATGCTTCAGGGTTATTTAAGAGAGGACAAGATAAACTCAACACCTTCCTGCGTTATACGAAACGGGGACAAGAAGGAAGTCCATACTGGTGGGGAAAATATCATAAAGGCGCTTGGAGCGCTGAAGTAGCAAAACCGTAAGTCTTGAGGGGATAGATCCCGTGAAACGTGAAATGTAAAATGGAAAATCTTTAAAACCTTTCACCTTTCACATTTTACCTTTCACTCTCATAGCTATGAGCTAACTTGGAGGTCCCATGATACCACAAGAAGCAAAAGAGAAAGAGATACTCGAACAATCAAAAGCAATTGCCGTCGTCGGCCTTTCGCAGGATGAAGATAAACCGAGCAACATTGTTGCCCGATACCTGATCGCCCACGGTTACCGGGTAATTCCCGTTAATCCCGGTCATGAGAAGATACTCGGTCAAACAACTTACAACACCCTCTCTGATATTCCGGAAAAGGTCGATATCGTCGATATATTCATGAAGGCTGAAATGCTCTTGCCGGTTGTCGAAGAGGCCGTCAGGATCAAACCGAAATGCATATGGCTCCAGCTCGGCATCATTAACGAGGAGGCAAAGAAACTTGCCGAGGACAACGGCATTACCTTCTTCATGGACAGGTGCATAAAGATAGAACACAACCGGCTCATAGCTCATAGTTGATAGCTCATGGCAAACCTAAAATCCTAAGCACAAATATCTAAACAATATCAAATTTTCTAAACATAATGCTCGATCATTTTGATATTAGAACATTGGAACATTTGAGTTTGTTTAGGATTGTCCCTCCTTCGTCAGGATTGAACCTTGCGATATTAAGATTTAGAATTTGATCTTGCCATGAGCTATCAGCTATGAGCTGGTTTTACTGGCGCGCCCGCCGCGATTTGAACGNNCTATCCAGCTGAGCTACGGGCGCACGCGGTTTTCAGCATTATATCATAATCCTGCCGGTGAAACATAACTTTCTTTATACAACATAATGCAATTTTCTTTTGCAATATTATTCACTCTTTTGATAATATAGTGAAAGGGGTTCTATGAAAAAGATACTCGTTCCGACACTTATCGGGATTGGATTGACACTTCTGTTTTCCCTGCTGGCGGTCATACGCTTTGTCCCTTTCGAACGCCTCGAGCTTCTCCTCTATGACATCAGGTATCACATCCATGGAAAGACAGCACCACCGAAAGAGGTCGTCATAATCGGCATTGACGATAAGAGCCTCGAGAAGTATGGCAGATGGCCCTGGGAGAGGAGAAGGGTCGCCTCCATCATCGATAAGCTAAGCAGGATGGGGGCAAAGGTAGTCCTCGTAGATATCATCTTCAGCGAGCATTCAAAGGACGACGATATCCTTGCCAGGTCCATCAAAAAGGCCGGGAACGTAATCCTCCCTGTTGTGTTTGACTTCAAAGGCGAGCCCAGGATGATACAGGATGATACCCTGTTCGATAATGCCTTCCCGATGATACGAAAGGCGGATAATTTCAAGATATTTCCGCCGCTGAGCGCCACCGGCATCCTCCTGCCCGTCAAAAAGCTGTTGCAAAGTGCGAAGGCGCTTGCCTATATCAATATGTTCCCGGATAAGGACGGCGTGCTGAGATGGGAAGCCCTGTCCATTGAATATAACCGCGAGATGTACCCTTCCATTGACCTCCAGGCAGCGAGGCTTTACCGCGACCTCCCGAACGAGGCGATGACCCTTCAGGCCACAGAGGGAATACAGCTCGGCGAAGCCTTCATACCAACCGATTTCTGGGGCAGGGTACTGATCCACTACTATGGTCCGGAAAGGACCTTTCCATTGGTCTCTGTTGCAGACCTCCTTGAGAACAAGATCGAGCCATCTATGATCAAGGACAAGGTCGTCCTCCTGGGAGCGACGGCCGTCGGCATTTATGACCTCAGGGTAACCCCCACATCGCCGGCAATGCCGGGGATCGAAAAGCACGCAAGCGTCGTGGCGTCCATACTGAACAATCAATTCATTTCCAAGCTTAAAAACATCTGGAACGTATTTATCGTTCTCATATCAGGTATTCTCTTTTCCCTTATTATCGTGAGGATCAAGGCTATCGTCGGTGCGATCTTTGCATTCGGCTTCATTGCGATACTTTACGGGATCGGCAATTACCTCTTCTTCTCGAAGGGGCTCTGGATGGACCTGAGCTATTCCGGGAATAATATCCTCATCACCTATTTTGTTGTCACCGCTTACAGGTACGCTACGGAAGAAAGGTATGCGCGGCAGATACGGGGCATGTTCTCAAGCTACGTAACAGAGAAGGTCGTCAACGAGCTCATCAAAAACCCGGAGCTTGCAAAACTCGGCGGCGAGAGAAGAGAAGTGACCGTCCTTTTCTCCGATGTCCGCGGCTTCACAACGTTCTCCGAAAAGCACTCCCCGGAACAGGTCGTTGCTATCCTCAACGAGTATCTCGGCGAGATGACACATATCATCTTCCAGTGGGACGGTACCCTCGATAAATTCGTCGGCGATGAGATCGTCGCCTTCTGGGGGGCACCGCTACCGCAGGAAAAACACGCAGAGCTTGCCATCAAGTGCGCCCTCCACATGATACGGAAACTAACCGAACTCCAGGAAAGGTGGAAGTCAGAAGGCAAAGACCCTCTTTTCGCAGGTTTCGGCCTCAACACGGGGGAGGTTATCGTCGGGAATATCGGAGCTGAAGGAAAAAAGATGGACTACACGGTCATTGGTGACAATGTGAACCTCGGCGCACGCGTGGAGGGCCTCACAAGGAAATACGATGCCGACATCATCATCACGCAAGCAACATTGGATAAGATACGAGACCTCCTCGTTGGCGGCGACCTCGGCCATCTCAAGGTAACGGGGCTCGACATGGTTGCGGTAAAGGGAAAGGCAGAGCCGGTATGCATCTACGGCATATCATCAATGCCTGCGGGCGAAAAATCGATCATCATCGAATGTGAAGCAAAAGAAGTGGTACAGATGACGGAAAAATAAAAGGGCTTGCAAACAGCAAGCCCTTTTATTTAGCTCATAGCTTTTGGCTCATAGCAAAGACGAAACATGGCAAGCAGTAGAAATCCTCTATTCAACAAAAAATTCAGTGCTTACAACTGTTTTTTTATCTTCCGCCATGAGCTATCAACCATGAACTATGAGCTGATTACTTTATTTGTTGTATTATCTTCCCCGTTATATCCACCGTGTCCTTGAAGTAGGCGATGCCCGCCGCGCTTCTCTCAAAGATCACCGTATAGCCCTCCTTCTCGGCTATGTTCTTGATGACCCCGCTGATCATGCCGAGGGCCTTCTGCGCGAGCTGCGTGTCAAGTTTTCGCACCTCGACCTCGAAATCTTCCCGTAGTCTCCTTATGTCTCTCGCATCGTTTGCAAGCCTCTCTTCGAGCGTCCTGCGCTCATTAACAGGAAGCTTTTCGCCTTCCTTCCTCAACTTCTCTTCTGTGAGCCTCGCCGATTCCTCTCTGTCCCGTAGTGGTTTCCTTTTGGCCTCGATCTGCTTCACAAGGTCCTGGCGGTACCCTTCGAATGTCTTCGATTCCCTCATAACCTTCTGGACCTCGAAAACGCCGATTTTCATCGCCTGGGCGGAAACATCCTGGATGCCCATAAAACATATAATGAAAAATACCAACACACTCAATACAAACAAACGTTTCATCCAATCCCTCCATCAAATTTTATCGAGACACTTATACTGCTTGTTTATCATATTTGCCTGAATAATTCACGAGCTTTTTAAATGCCACAAAAGAATCGGTTTGCAGACACCAATCTGCAAACCGATTCGTATTCCGCCTGTCTGACCAGCAGCCAGTATCCGGTATCGAGCAACCGGTGTTACTTCGCCACCCCTGCCGCTGTGCCTGAGATCGTACCTGCGCCGGAGGTCGCGCCTGTACCCGCGCCAGCGCCCTTGAAGCTTGTCGAGCCGTTAAAGCCTCCTGTACCGCTTACAGTGCTGAGCCATTTCCCGCTACTATCCGGGTTCCAGGCCTTGAAATTAAAACTTCCACTCAATGGCCCGCCGCTGATCCCTATAGGCGTGCCTATCACCGGCGGCGCCGTATAGGTGCCGGTGACGCTTCCTGTTGCCCAGACCGTTGGCTTGCCGCCTGCCGTCGGTGCATAGAACTTGACGTTGCTCATAGTAAGATTCGTAAAACTATTTCCGCTGCCTGTCAGCGTAACATTCCCCACCTCAACGCAGGGGATATGCATCTGGGCGAGCTTGTTCCTCCCTGCCTCTGTCGACGCCAGCTCGAGGAACTTGTTCGTCTCGACCCAGCTTCCGATGCCGACCGCCATGTATGTGCTTGGGTCAAAGGTGCCCAGCACCCTGCCGGAAAGCACGCCTGTGCCGGTGATGTCCTCGATGCTTGCCCAGTAGCCAACGGCATTGCCTTCGAACTTCTTGTTCTGCCATGGACCGCCGGAAATAAGAACACCCAGATCATTAGTCGTGGAGGCCGCACCTTTAACCTCAAACTGCCAATCACTTGTACCGCCGGATGGGTCATAATAGGAACCATAGAATTTTCCCGCCCAGAGACCGGCGTAAGGCACATCGGATATCCAGAAGCTCTCCGCCCATTTTTGGTCGATCGCCGACGGGGTTATGTATCCGGATCCGCCGAAGTTACCTCCGCTCGTCGCGGTATCGTAATAAAAGATATGGTCGTATATGTTGGAAGTAAGGTTCGCCGGCGCAATAGAAGATGTGCCGAGCTCCACCGCGTACCATTCGCCGTCCGCCATCCATTGTGCGTTGTTGGTGTCGAACCAGCCCCAGTCGGGGTTATCCCCGACATCTCCGAAGTACCCGAGAAGCCCGCCTGCCTTCCCTGTGGGGCTGATAAAAAGCCCGCCCACAAATCCGCCGACGTTGTCTCCTCCAAAAACTTCATAATACCGTTGTACTCCGGTCCATATCCCCCAGTATGCCCCGCCGTCCAATGTGGTATTCGTGCTGTTCGTATAGTTCCTTGAAAAGATCTCGCCGCCGAAGATATGGTTTTTATCTGGATACGCGGGGCTCGTGCGCACATCTGCATTATTCTTGTAGATACCGAGCATGCCGATATCGAGGGGGTTGCTCTCGGATGTGGTCCAGAGTTCCAGCGGCCCGTTGCCGTCAAAGACGCCCTTGAAATATCCGTCCTCTACAAGGCTTGCCCCGTTATAGTAATACAGCTTCGTCTTGTTGGAAGAGTCCGGCGTGATCCACGACATATACCAGACAGGGTCGAATTGGCCGGCAAGTTGGCCGCCAAAGGTGCCTGACGTGGTGGCCAGACCAGTAAACTGACCGGCGCCGTACCCATTGAGATCGCCCTGGACATATGAGCCACCGACGGCGATCGCCCCCTGGCCCCAGAGCTCGCCGATCCAGTTGTCTGTACCGCTGGAATCGCTGTGGGCAGCCTGCGCGATCCAGAAAGATCCGAAGAAGGTCTCCCCGGGGTTCGTGACGATGATGTTCCCAATGTAGTCGATCTGCTGCCCGCTGTAGGCTCCCGTGATCGAGTTCGAGGCAGCGATCTTACGCGCAAACGATGTAGGCGGGGTCGCATAGGAATAGATGTTGATCGGTAAAGTCACGTTCGTGCCCGGAAGGGACGGCTGCGAGCCCGTAAGCGTTACTGATGTCGTCAGCTCGCTGGGGAAGCCGAGGCCGGCAAGCGCCTGTCTGCCTTCGGCTGTGCCGGCAAGGCTCATGTATATCGGGGTACCAAACCAGGCGCCCATGGAGAAGGCGCTGAACGTCCCCTCGCTGTCGTTGTATGTCCCTATCGTCTGCCCTGCCATAAGGGCGGTGCGCCCTGACCGCCAGTTGGCCCAGTATCCGTAGGTCTCTATGCTTGTAAGCTTGCCGTCCGACCATGTCCCGTAGCTTCCCATATCCAGGTAGCGGGTCAGGTAGTACGGCGATGCGTTGGTCCATATCTGGTCGCTGTTCCAGTGGTAGCCGGTCGCTGTCTGAGCGATCGACGGATCATATGCCCCAAGGGAATTCATCTTCCAGAGGCCGAAACCGTATGTCGAGTTGTAGGGCTCTACAAATGAAAGGATCTGGGTTTGGTCCCATCTCTCGGTCATATCTCCCAGGTGCTTATAGTTCGCATCAAAGAAGCCGCCTTCGCTGCTTGTGTGTCCGTAAGGAGAAAAGCTGCCCCCGTCCGTCGTCTTCGGCCCGGTAGATATCTGGGTATTTGCAACAAGGTCCTTTGCCGCGAAAGGCATATCTGTGCCAAGCTGCGTCCTTTTGATCGTCCCGTCCCCCTCAAAGACCATGCTCTCGGGGTACCCTGTGCCGGGGATGTTGGCATAGAGGATGCCCGTGTTGGCACTCCCGTCGACATACATCATATATGACATGAAATCGATCGCATCCGTCGCCGCGCCGGGGATGATGGTGGCGCCCGCGTATCCCCTGTATGCGCCTCCTACATATGTTGTAAAGGTGCCGTCTATCCGGTTGGTCGACTGGAAGGGCCCCGGAGTATACCATATATGATTCAGCGAAGGATGGCCGGATACATACTCGCCCATTATAGAGGCATTGACGGACGTGCCCGCACCGAAGAGGGAATCCGTTCCTCCCATGGCGAACCACATATATCCGTCCACAATGTCGCCGGTTCCGTCGGGATTGCTCCCGTAATACACGTAGTTCAGGAAGCCGCTGTAGAATGTAAGGGCCGCATTGTTCGACCACGTTCCGAATGTGATCGCCTGATAGGTATCGCTGTCGATGGTGCCGAGGAGGTTCCCGTCAAATGCCCCCATCACGGTATGGCCTATGTATGTCCCTGATTCAGTGCCGGTAAGCACACTGCCTTCAACAGAGCCCGTGGAATCCGCGATGAAGTAGGCGCCCTGCGCTGTGCCGGTGCCGGTGCCGTATGTGTCCCAGCCGCTGGGAGCGGCAGCAATAATCGTAGCAAGATCTCCCGTCCAGGTAAGGTTTTCTGACCCTGCGTAATACCAGTAATTTCTCCCTCGCCCGTAGGGATCACCATAGGAGAAGTGCTGCTTGACCATGTTTCCGCCCGTCATGTAGACCTTTTCATACCCTGACGTTCCCTGGCGGTACGAGACAAAGCCAAGCAGGTTCCGTCCCGTCGGATTTCCTGAGTAGTCGTTAAAAATGGCGTACCTGTAGTACCCGTTATCACTGTACGAATAGATGCCGCCTGTCATGGTGTCCAGATTGTAAGAGCCGAACGTTGCCCTTCCGCCGGTCACCGTGTTCCACGTTGTCCTGTTGAGGGGGTTATCGTACCAGCCGCCCGACTTCGACATGTAGATGCCCCAGTCCTGGCCGGGGATGTGCATGATATCAAAGTCTCTCTCACCGCTTATGTACCCTTCCCCTGAACCGAAAGAACCGTAAACAAAGGAGTTGAACATATTCGGTGCAAAATATCTCTTGCGGACGATCTCGTAGAAGTTCTCAGGCGTGATGGCGCCTGTTCCGGGGATGCTGCCTACATCGGGTGTCTTCTGGGTGAGCGTCACAGTCCCATCGAGCTCGAAGGCGCCCATGTCCCAATACAACTGTCCTGTCCAGTTGCCCGTAAAATATCCCGCCGCGTAGGGCGACGAGGGGGATGGCGCGATATAGACGCCGTACCAGCTCCCCAGCATGGACCGTACGCCCGTGCCGCCGCAAGGGTAGAGGATGCCGCCCAGATATGACCAGTATGCGCCGCCATCGTAGGTCGTGTATTGTTCCGTTGCGGGGTTTGCGCTGTAGATGCGCTGACCCCAGATATGGCCGTAGGAGTTCGGTATGCCATGAAGGCCGATGGCGGTGAATGCCGGGGTTCCGCCTGCGAAGAGGGAGCCGGTGCCGCCGAACCCTGCATGCATAAAGACGTCGTTCGTCAGTTTCTGCTCTGAGCCATTGAAATACTCGAAGTAGGGGTAGGGGGAGCTCGCGAAATACAGCTGGGAGCCTTCCCACACGCCGGTGTTCGCCGCCTGCCACTTGCCTGCCTCGGCGCCGTAGGAGCCGATGAGGTTGCCGGTCATGGGGCCCATCTTCGTCGAGGTGATGAACCGTCCCGCCACTTCACCGGAGATCGCACCACCTGTCCACTTGCCGTTGAAGATACTCGTCAGGTAATACCCGTAATCGTCATAGAATGAGGACATCCCACTGTTGTAATAGGCGCCGAAGATCCCTGAACCGCCGACCGTTCCTGCCCATCCCGCCGGCGGTGTGCCTGAAACGGTGCCGCCGTGGCTCATCGAGTAGATGCCCCAGGGCTCCGCGGTATGCTCGTCGGTGTTATAAAGCGCCATGGTGTAATTCCATGCGTCGCCGGAGCTCATGATCTGCCAGCCTGGCCCCGTACCCCACAGCGATTTCGGCTCGGTCACATTATTGCCCACCCACAGGGGAGGCGTAGAAGATGAGGATTCTGGAGGAAAGGGAAAAGGCCATGAGGGGTAAGTAAGAGATTCAGGCGCTATGCCGATATCGGTGTTCTTCGGCGTAGCGGTAAGGTTGCCCGACATCTCCGCCATGTAGATATCCGCATAGGCGGTGCCGGTGAAGTTCCCCCTCAGGAACCCTGCCGCGTATTTCCCGCCCGACTGGGGGCTGATGTAGATGGCGACTTGCCTTCCGTAGAGGTCATCGCCCACGACGCGGCCCGCGAAGAACCCGTTGTACGCGCCGCCGTCATAGGTCGTGTATGTATAGTTCTTGTAGTTATAGCTGTAGATGTTCGCATTCCATATCTTCGGCAGCCCGTCCCCGGAGTTGTACTTGCTGATCATCGTGGTGGCCACCGGGCTTCCTGTCCATAGCGTGCCTGTACCGCCCATTAGCCCTTCAAGCCAGCCAGCGTATGTATCCCACACCGTGGGGTAATGGAACAGCCCGACATTGACATCGCTGACAAAGGTAAGGTCTGTCCCTGTCCATGTGCCGAGGGCAGCTGCCTTCCAGAGACCGGTATCTTCGTAGGTGCCATAGACGTCGCCGTCCATGGTGCCAAGCCTTGTATAGGTAAGGTATTTTCCCGTAAGAGTACCATAGAGTATGCCTTCAGTGTCAGTGGCGCCTGCCGGTACCGTACCGGTGATGCTTGCGAGCCAGTATCCCCAATCTCCCCATACGTCATCTGATGCGTCCTTGTATGCCCCAAAGGTCCCTGTTGAGCCTACTTTTGCGCTCCACGAGGTGGGAACCGTTTCGATTTCGAGGCTGCCAAATTCGCCGGGCATGGGGAGGCCGTAGATGCCCCAGGGCTGGGTGGCGATCGCATAGGTAGCCCCGAGATAGCCATAATCTTCTTCGCCGTATATAGTCGCGCCGTTATTAAACGTCCCGGAGAGATATGCTCTTGTGCCGTCCAGAGTGCCTGCGTTGATACTGTTATATAGACTTGCGGCGCTGATGCCTATGTTGGTTGATTTTTCCGTCCTGTTGACGAGCCCTTCCATCGAAAACATGTACATGTCGTAGATGTCACCGCTTAAATACGCCTGCAGGATACCTGCCTTATTTGTCGGGTCAATATAGAGTGCGACGAACTTGCCTTCGAGGGTCTTCGTGCTCACTATATCCTTGAAGGCGTATTCGTTCCCTCCGGCAAGGCCGTAATAGGCTCCTCCATCATAGGTCTTCTTACTTTCGGTAGACACATTGAAACTATATATGGGCGAAGAGGTGTACCAGAGGCAGGATGCGCCCACAAAACCCATGATCGAAACCGGGATGTTGCTTCCGCTCCAGAGGCTCGCCGTCCCTCCAAAATAACCCGACAGGGATGAGAGGTACTCGAACCCTATTCCGTCATCGTTCACCGCATCAAGCATGTCTGCATCGAAATGGCTGAAAAACTTAAGGTCTGTGCCATGGTAATAGCTGCCTATCACCTGGCCTATCCAGTCGTAGGAATAAGAGTTAACGCCGGAGAACCTTCCCTCCACGTCATACATACGTAAAGGCGTCATCGCCTTTCCCGTCACGTTGCCCGTTATCTCCCCGGTATCAGTCCAGGTGCCGATTGCATCTGCGATCAGGTAACCCCAGCCATAGTTTGAGGCAAATTGTGCATAGGCGCCGATCTTCGCGCTCCACGCCGGATTGCCCGTTGGTTTCTCATCATAGTAGTTCTCGTAGCCTTCGGAACCGGTAAATTTTATGTTTATGACACCAAAGGGCAGGGATTGCCCGGAGACATTGAGGAATATGGTCTGGCCACCAATGTATGAGGAGAAGATATAGCCCGTACCGCCAAAGTCACCCGATAACCCACCAGCCGATATATCTCCAGATTCATATGAAAGGCTGTACGGATCGAGGACTGTCACGTAAGGCGTGGGGGTAAGAGTACCGCCTATCTTCCACATCTCGGAACCGGTCGAAAAAGGATAGTAGGCACCGGAGGCATCACTCTTCATGACACCAGCGGTAACGTATCCGTTGCCGTCGGGCGTGCTTACGTATACTGCCCGCAGGGTTCCGTCTGATACGGTGCCTGCGGTTGAGGAATCCCCGCCTTTCCATATGGCACCGGCGTATCCTTCTATTGATCCGCCTACCGGTACACCCTCCGTGGTGGAACCTGAGATATAGGTATTCATCAGATAGTGGGGCTTATCAGCCGGGTCTAAGTCATAAATACCGATGGCGGTAAAGCTCGCGGGGCTTGTCCATGGAGGGGTCGTACCGCCAAAGTAGCCGGTGTCTTCTCCCGCGAGCATCATCATGCCGCTGTCATTGTAATAGAGGGAGAAGCCGGGCCCCTCGCCTTCGCCGCCCCAGTCGCCGAAGAAATTTGCATGGGTGATCACGCTGTTGCCGGCACCCGACATCCTGAATATGTCTACATCATACATCCCTAGGTATCTCATTGAGTATGTGCCGAGGTACGGCCCGATCTGCGGGTCAACGCCGATGAAATCGAGGTTCGCATCAATCGTGAACTTGTGGTTTGTCGCATCGTGAGTATATGAAAAGGGACCGATCCCGTATTGGTCAATCCCTGTGTGTCCGAGATAAGGGAGTGATGGAGTTTCCGTTGTGCCAAAGGTCCCCTTATAGATATCCGATGTGAAGGCCGCCTTATTGCCTTCGTTGGTGACCCGGTATCCGCCCAATGCAGTTCTGTCCGAAGGGGTGATCACTATCCCCGAGTCGCTGACCGTGAATGAGGTAGCGGTCGGGAAAAGTTCGGGCGGTAGAAAATACGGCGTTGTGGAGTTAAACCAATCAAGAAGGGTCTGCCCTTCCTCGGGTGTTGGGGTGATGGTTCCTACGGGGCCGCTCCTTGCCAGGCTTCCGCTAAAGGAAAAGATGGTGCCGTCAAACGTTCCCGGCGCATCGCCTGTGAGGAAATAGAGGCTTCCGCCTTCAAGGTAGAGGAAGGAGAGGCGGTTCAGCCATGAACCCTGCACGCCCGGCGTATAGCCGAGGAAGGCGCCGCCCTTGTCTGATGTTCCTGTTGCGTTACCCGAATGCGTTGTGCCCGTATCTCCGGTCACTGTCCCCGATGCCGATATTGTGCCCGTACCGCCGGCAGGTATATTGGCGGTGAGGGTGGTATCCGATAGAGTCCCGCCCCCTTCAAAGGGCAAGCCTCCCAATGTTCCCGTAAGGTTTATCCCTTCCTGCGGCGCGGGTGGCGCTGGTGGCGGGGGCGGCGGCGGCGGCGGCGGATCAGGGATCACTACAACCACTACTTTTGGGGGTTCCGGCGGCAGGCCCTCTTGCCCGTCTCCTGTCCCTGTACCGGTGCCTGCGCCTGTACCGGTGCCTGCGCCTCCGCCTGTACCGGTGCCTGCGCCTGCTCCTCCGCCGGACCCGCCATCACCAGTTCCGGTCGGCGCGACCTGCTGGAGGGCATTGTTGATCTGGTTCTGACTTGCCTGTTTTGGCGCTGTCGGCGGGGTGTTTGCTGAGGTAACAACGGACATGAATCCCGCCACAACGGGGACAACTCTCGCAGGGATCTGCGGGTTGTAGAGATACCCCTGTCCTGATATAAAGATGACTGTCGTTGCGCCGCTGGCGTGGGAGACGAGCATGTTGGTGCCCCTGATCCCGGCAACGGCGTTGGGGGTATGTACCTCAAAGCGGTTGCCTTCCGCAAGGGCTGCTGCCCGTTTGACAAAGTCTTCACCTGCAACTGCCTGCACTCTCCCTCTGTGTAGGCGGATAACGCCGGTGCTTTTCTCTCCCTGTACCATGTACTCCTTGATCTCGACGCGTGACGCCTGGCCGATCCTCAGGATATTGTTGTTCACGAAGGTGATCTCTGCCTTGCTTTTCGTCTTTGCCCGGTAGATATCGCCGATGTCTACGGGGGCGCCGAGCGAAACAGGGGTAGCGACATTCTTACCTGTCTTCAGGACATCGACACGGCCCTGAATAGCAGTAACCTTACCTACGGGGGCAGCAAAGGCAAGGCTGCCGGCGAGGAAAGTAATGATGAGAAACGACCAGAAGACCTTGTTAAGGGAGATGTGAGTCTTCATGATTGGTACCTCTCTTTATAAAATTTTAATTTTATCGTCATAAATCTTTGCAACGGTGGCAGCGAAACAAGATGAAGATATTCTATCAGTTTCGATTGATGATCCTGGATGTGAGTCTGCAAGTGTCCCACCACTATTGACTGCTTTTTATTTCTTTAGCAAATACAAGGTATTACGTATAACAATATTATACTATCCATTTGAGAAAAGTCAAGTAATAAAGGTCATGTTTCAAAAATTTGATCTCTATGAACAATCAACCATGAACTTTTCATTAATACCGGTACTCGATCCCCAGTGAAAAGATCTCCCGCGTATAGTCATAGGTCGATATATTGCTTTTATCCCTGATATACGTGTACTGTGCGGTAATGTCGGTGCCTTTGCCAAGCTCATAGACAAGTCCGAGGGAGGTATTGTAGGTATCGTTCCTTCGTGTCATACCGTCGAATGTAGCATTCGGGAAGATGTAGTTTGTGAACGCCGCCTCGCTTGAGACCTGGAGCTTGAGAGGCTTCCACCAGAGCGGATAGAGAAGGTTCATTCCCCACCGGTGCTCTTTGTTTGCCCAGTTGTCACCGATCGTATTATCCTGTCCGTAGGTATATTTCAGGTTGACAAAACCCCTTCCATCATAAAAAAAGTAGGTATACCCGATACTTGCATTATAAAGCCTGCCGTCACGTTCCTCCGGAGCGGTCAGCGGCGCAATAAAATAATATTTTTCCGTGTAGCCGATTGAGAATTCCGCTATGCTGTTCTGGGTTAACATATATCTCAATGTCGGCATAATGCTGTAGTACCGCATATATTTTGTATCGCTGTACCAGCCCGTGCTCTGGGTAAAATCAGTGCCCTTTTCCCGCTGCAGCCAGTTATAGAGTATCGTTACCGGCATGCTTAGAGAAAACTTCTCAAAATTGTATCCCGGTATAAAGCTCAAAGTATTGGTCATGCTGTTGTAGTCATCACGCTGCATGTACCTGTCGGCGTTGATGGAGTATTGGATGGTAAGGTTATAAGGTGTTTTAAAAGAAAACGGGAAGGTATAGGAGATCCTCGCCGTCATGTTCGCTGCGTAGTCGCTCTCGTTCGAGATCGCATCGGCGACGGGGCCTCCCCCCGGTTTTGCCACCAAGTTGGTATCATATTTATAACCAAGCCCTACGCTAAACCTCCACGGCCGCTCCCGTTCGAACTTTTCCGCCAGGGCCTTGTCGTAATCCCTTGCCATCGTTGCCATATCGGTTGTAGGGTCGACGCTGGCCGCCCTCTTGAAGCGATTCTGCGCCTCTTTGTATTGTCCCGCCTGCATATTGGCGCTCGCTATCTGGAACTCGGCAAGCTGCGCCAGCGATGGGTCGAGCTCCTTTGCCTTTTCAAAACCTGAGATCGCCTCGGGATATTTCTTGTCCTTCAAATATACGAGCCCCTTCAGGAACTGGATGCGGCCTGGCTGGATCCCTTCCTTCTCACCCACATCCACCCATTCCTTTGCCTCTTTTATGTTGTCGGTCTGATAGAGCACATCGATGAGCTCCACAAGGGCCTCTTTGATCCGGGGGGTAAAGGTCACTGCGTCCCTGAGATAAGGGACGGCTTCTTTGTACTGCTCTATGATCTTATAGGTGAGACCCGTGTAGAACGCCACGGTGCTTGATGTGGGCTCGGCCTTTCTGGCCTCAAGGAAATGTACGAGCGCCTCCTCGTAGTTCTCGTCGCGGAACTCCTTCATGCCCAGCTCGAACTGAGACTGGGCGCCCGCAGAACCGGCAAATGAGACCAAGGCAAAAACACCGATAAAAAATACGGCATACCATTTCATTGTTTTGTCACCCCCGGAATTATTCCTTTATCGTAACTTTTTTCATTTCTATATCTATACGGTTATCGTTGAACCCTGTTTGAGCAATTTAATATTGTCCCTCTTGAGGGCATCCAGCTCCCGATGTATCTCCTCGAGAAAGATTGGCTTTATGTGTGTAACATAGATCGGCATTTTGCCGAGACCGTACCTATCAATGTGCTCGGCAAGCATTGCTGTTGTCATGTGCCCTGATATCTTCGCCAGCCTGCTTAATCTGTTCGGGAATGAGACGTCCGATATGATAAACTCTATGCCCTTTGTCTTGCCGGCCACCTCCCAGAACCTCTTCGTGGGTCCTGTATCAGCGGTAAACATAAAACCCTTCTTGCCCTCCTTCACGATATAGCCTACCGTGAAAACCGTGTGCGTCATCAAGACAGGTTCAACGGTAATGTTATCGATCGAGGATACCTGCTCCATCGGTATCTCATGAGGTTTGATGATCCCTTTGTGCTCCGAAGGGATAACGGTAAAATCCGGCCAGATAAGGTTGTTCAAAAGATTCTGCGCTATGATCTCGAGTATCTGCTTTACGCTGATCAGCTCAATTGAGTAGTCTCCCATCATGGCAAGCTCGTCAACAAAGGGGAAAAGGCCCTTTACGTGATCGATATGAGTATGGGTCACTAATACCTGTTTGATCTTTTTCAGCGCCTCGTCATTAAGGACCTCGGTAACCGTTCCCGCGTCGAGAAGCGTCGTGTCATTAATGAGAAAGGACGTTGCCCGGTATTTTCCTATGTAATTACCGTAACAGCCAAGTATCTTGATTTTCATCTTAAGTATGAATTGTATTAAAACATTTGCTTTAATGTCAAGGAGTTTTGTGCAATTTTGTATAACTTTACCTTAATTGTTTCACATTAATCCCTTGACGAGCGGAGATCATTGGCATTATATTATTACCGTTAACGGATATTTTTTGGAGGACTTTTATGCCTATCTATGAATATGAATGTACGGAATGCGGAAAGGTATTTGAAATATTCCAAAAAATCTCTGAAGAGCCCTTGACAAAATGCCCAATGTGCAAAGGCACAATGCAGAAGATCATATCGCCATGCGCGTTCCATCTGAAAGGCACCGGCTGGTATGTAACGGATTATAAAAAACCGGTAGACTCGGTAAATGGCAAGAATGGCGCGAAACACACAGAGAAAAAGGAAGAGAAAACAGAGACAGTTGCAGAAACCAAAACTGAAACAAAATCTGAGGCAACGCATGCAGAATCAGCCGGGGGATAAATGAAAGCAGGAGATAAGGTTACGTTTACCTTTGCAAAGAAAGAGATGGAAGGCACCATAGAAAAGGTTTTTCAAAAAAACGTTTATATCAAAACAGACTTTCCCAAAGACAAGGGAAAGATCGTCAAGCGAAAGCTGAAAGACATTAAGTAAACCAGCTCATGGCTCATGGCTGATAGCTCATGGCAGAACCAAAACTTTAAACCATAATCTTCGACTATGATAAGCGTTTGAGTCGGGCCTTTCCCCGCATAAAGGCAGTGGATAACGGTTTTTCCCCTCACGAATTACGGTTTTTTCGCTATGAGCCATGAGCTATCAGCTATGAGCTGGTTTATAGTAATCCTGCAGTGCCTTTATCTTGATAGTTCCTTTCTTCATGCTTTCGATGGCGTTGACAACTGCCTGGGCGCCTGACAGGGTCGTTGTATAGGGAATCCTGTACTGGACGGCGCTTGCACGAATGAGGACCTCATCCATCTTCGGGTTTCTTCCGCTGGGCGTATTGATGATAAAGCGGATCTCCCCGTTCTTTATTATATCGACGATGTGCGGCCTTCCTTCTGATACCTTGTTGATAAACTTTACTTCCATCCCGTTATTGACAAGTACCTTGCCTGTCCCTTTCGTCGCACAGATCTTAAAACCAAGATCGGATAACTTCTTCGCAATGAAGACGATATTCCTCTTGTCCTTGTTCTTCACGCTCACAAAGACATTGCCTTCAGAAGGAAGGTCTTGCCCTGCACCCAGTTGCGACTTGCAGAAGGCTGCCCCAAAAGTGAGATCGATGCCCATGACCTCGCCTGTCGATTTCATTTCCGGGCCAAGGACCGTGTCAATACCGGCAAACCTGTTAAAAGGAAAGACAGACTCTTTCACGGCTATATGTTTTATCTCTACTTCGCTCTCGATACCGAGGTCTTTTAATTTCATGCCCGTCATGAGTTTCGCGGCAACCTTCGCCCACTGCACTCCTGTGGCCTTGCTGACAAAAGGGATCGTCCTGCTCGCCCGCGGATTTACCTCCAGAACATAGACGACGTCATTCTTCACCGCATACTGGATATTCATAAGGCCGATCACGTTCAGCTCTTTCGCGAGCTGATAGGTATAGAGCTTGATCTTCTCAATAGCCTCGTCGTTCAGGGAATAGGGGGGCAATGCGCAGGCGCTGTCCCCGGAATGGATGCCGGCCTCCTCGATGTGCTCCAT
>DIWM01000028.1 GCA_002428485.1 Deltaproteobacteria bacterium UBA6106 | reverse complement strand
GTTCCGGCATACGTCACTGACCGGCAGAATGCATTCTTTCTGGGGGTTTATGAGAAATGCTTGACATGACACAGATCGAGTCGTACTACCCTGAGCAGTTAAGGCCCTTCAGAAAAAACATTCTGCGGGAATACCTTCAGTACAAGATACTGGAAATCATCTTCACATCTACCTTTGCAAATAGTCTTCGTTTTATGGGAGGGACCGCCATCCGTATAGCCCATGCCGGCACACGGTTTTCTGAGGATCTTGACTTTGACAACCGCTCTCTTGATAAAGTCGGGTTTGAGAAACTCTCCGGTCTTATCGCCAGGCGGTTTATGTTGGAAGGGTATGAGGTGGATGTAAAGAACACCATTAGGACTGCGTTCCGGTCTTCAGTGCGGATCTCCGGAATACTCCAGGAGGCAGGCATTTCACGCCATAGAGATGAAAAGCTTACAATACAGATCGATACCGAACCACAGGATTTTGATTATAAGCCGCAGAGTATCATCATTAACAAGTTCGGCATCTTTACGCGCATACACGCTGTCCCTGCCGACATCCTCTTAGCGCAGAAGATCGCCTGTATCTTTACCCGAAAGCGTGCAATGGGCAGAGATTTTTATGACATCATCTATCTGATGGGGAAAACAAACCCCAACATGGATTATATCGGCAATAAGCTGGGCATAAACTCCGGCGCCGTGCTGAAAAAAAGGATTATCAGAAGATGCAGGGATCTCGACCTCAGGGTACTGTCGAAAGACCTTGCGCCGTTCCTTATAAATCCTTCCGACAGTGTGAAGATCATCTCATTTTCCGATTACATTTCGACAATAGAGTTCTGATGGAATAATAAAGTAAATTAATACAATATCTTATCTTAAATCCTTAAGAGTAAATATTGATTTAAACATATAACCTTTTGATTCTATGGCTTCTTTACCGCCTTCAAGCCTGTCCAGGAGCGCTATAACTCCTTTTACCCTGTATCCTTCCTGCTCCGTTACCTCTATCGACTTTAATGATGAGCCTCCTGTGGTCACTACATCCTCGAGGATGATCACGTGCATCCCCTTCTTGAGGTTTTTCGCCCCTTCGATCCAGAGGTTCCTCCCGTGGCCCTTGGGTTCCTTCCTGATAAAGAAACCGAAAAGGTTGTCCTTGCAATTGTATGACGCGAGGACAGTTGCGCAGACGAGGGGGTCTGCGCCGATGCTTACGCCGCCGACAGCCTCGATATCGGGTATTTTTTTTACCATGTTGTACATGATTTCGCCCGTTATATACATGCCTTCAGGATTCAGCGTAGTCTCTCGTGCGTCAATGTAATAAGAACTCTTTTTGCCGCTCTTGAGGATAAATTCACCTTCTTCATAAGAGAGGGACTTTAAAATGTTGAGCAGCACTTCCCTTGCTTCTTCCAAACAGTTCATATTCACCTCTTCGAAAATAATTCCATCTGTTCGAGCTCCATGCCCCATGGGAACTTTGATGGGTACTTGCCTGAAAAACAGGCATCGCAGAAGGTATAATTATCACTGCCGACGGCCTTCCTCAAGCTTTCAGGGGTCAGGTAACGAAGGGTGTCTGACCCCATGTATTTATTGATCTCCCTGACAGTGTGCGACGAGGCTATGAGCTGAGCCCTTGAAGGTGTGTCAATACCGTAAAAACAGGGATGTGTGGTAGGCGGAGAGCTGACCCTGAAATGTATCTCCTTCGCACCATATTGCCGCAGCATCTTTATGATCTTTCTGCCGGTCGTGGCCCTCACGATAGAGTCGTCGATCACGATGATCCTTTTCCCTTTGACGATGTCATGGATCGCGTTCAGCTTCAGTTTTACGCCAAAGTGCCTGATGGATTCCTCCGGTTCTATAAAGGTCCTGCCCACGTAATGGTTCCTGATAAGCCCAAGCTCGAAAGGAAGGCCGGTCTCCTGAGAATAGCCTATTGCGGCCCCAATACCGGAGTCGGGTATGGCAATCACCATATCGGCATCAACATGGGTATCTTTCGCAAGCTGTCTCCCCAGGTCCTTTCTGACAGAGTATACCGTTTCCCCGAACATAAAGCTGTCGGGCCTCGCGAAATAGATATATTCAAAGATACAGAACTGCGGATTTGTCTTTTTAAAAGGTTTATAGCTTTTCATGCCTTCCTGGCTGATATGGACGATCTCACCGGGCTCTATCTCACGTATATACCTTGCGCCTATGAGGTCGAAGGCGCACGTTTCGCTTGATACCACATAGGCATCCTTGATCTTTCCGAGGACAAGCGGCCTGAACCCCTGTGGATCCCTGGCAACGATAAGCTCCTTGTTGGTAAGCAGGACCAGGGAGTATGAGCCTTCGAGCCTTTTAAGGGCGCTGGTGAGCCTCTCCAGGGTGGAATTCTCATGGGAAAGGGCAATGAGGTGTATGATGACCTCAGTGTCTGTTGTTGACTGGAAGATGGATCCGTAGTTTTGAAGCTCATCCTTGATGATCCTGGCGTTGGTAAGGTTTCCGTTATGGGCAATCGCGAGATAGCCCTGCGAGTATTCAACAGCAAGAGGCTGCGCATTCCCGATGTTGCTCGACCCGGCAGTGGAATAGCGGACGTGTCCGATCGCCGCGTTGCCCTTGAGCTTCTGCAGGACATCGGCGTCAAAGATATCCGATACGAGCCCCATCTCCCTGTGGGTTGTGACGGTGTAGCCATCGGTGCTTGATATGCCGGCGCTTTCCTGGCCCCTGTGCTGGAGCGCATGGAGCCCGAGGTATGTCAGGTTTGCCGCGTCCTTATGATTAAAGATCCCAAATATTCCGCACATACATTCTCCAACGGCTGATAAAGGTGAAAGGTAAAAGGTGAAAAGTGAAAAGTGAAAGACAAAGAAAACAATTTTCTTCTACCCTTCTGTTGAACGCGTTACGACGAAGGGTTTTCTTTATAATTCTTCCGATATACGATATACGATATACGATATACGATTTATTATGTTCCATCAGTTTCCTTCTCAAGCAATCCCATCTCTTTGATAAAATAAGCTATGATCTCTTCGTCAAAGAGGTATACAGAGATCTCCTTCAAACTGCATGATTCCCCGAAGCTTGCTGCGGGACAACCATTTTCCCTCTCCCCTCGCGGGAGAGGGCAGGGCACGGGTGGCACTTGGTAACAATTTTCCCTCTCCCCTCGCGGGAGAGGGCAGGGTGAGGGGGAAGGGGAAATAATAGCGCTGCCTTCCAGGAACGCCGCGATCTCTTCGATGATGATCTTTGCACATTCTGCCTTGGGAAAGCCGAAAATGCCTGCACTGATGGCTGGCATGGCGATCGATTTAAAACCTTTCGATGCGGCCATGTTCAACACATTCCGGATCGCGTTCCGCAGCTTGTTGTGCTCATCGCCTTCGCCCCACCTGGGGCCGACAGCATGGATCACATGCCGTGCCTTTAACTTCCCGCCGGACGTGATGGCGCATTCGCCAACGGGAACATGGCCGATCGCGTTGCTTTCTTCCTGTATGATGGGCCCGCCCTTCCTGACGATCGCCCCAGCAACGCCCCCGCCGTGCCGGAGGTATGAGTTCGCCGCGTTGACTATGGCGTCCGCATCGCTTTCAGTGAGGTCACCCTCGATGATGCTGATTTTTGTTCCTTTTTTGGAGACTTCTCTAAGGATATTCATACATTGACCATGATAGTACTTCGAAGGCCGCCTTTGTTTCCTTTAAAAGGGCACAATAGTATTGTAATATAAAATTCTGAAAATGGGAAAGAAAAATGATTAATAATATGCTGGCGACGCCCGTGATCAATATTAAGGGCATCGGCCCGAAAATCGCAGAGAACCTTGGCAAAAAAGGGGTCAGGACCGTTGAGGACCTGCTTTACTTTCTGCCGGTAAAATACATTGACAGGCGTCATATGTCAAAGATAGGGCTGATTGAGGAGAGACAGAGGGTCAACCTTATCGCGCGCGTCATCCGTTACAGGTCGCTTTTTTACCGCCATGCGCGCAAAAAGGGCTTTGAGGCGGTCGTTGGCGATGAGACAGGGCAGATATCCTTAAAGTGGTTCCAATGGTTCCCACAGTACCTTAAAAACGTCTGCAGGAAGGGCAATATTCTCTTCCTCTCCGGCGAAGTGACCAGGTTCGGCAGCTCGCTCCAGATGGTCCACCCCGAAATAACGATACTCGATGAAGAGCCCGATGTCGCCGAGCATACAAAAATAGTTCCCATTTACTCTGAAGTGGAGGGGATCAAACAAGGTGCCCTGAGGAAGATTATAGCCCAGGTTGTTACAGATTACGGAGAAGATATCGAGAGCGTTGTTCCCGCAGGCATTGAATCGTCGGAGAACCTGAGCACCCTGCGAAGCTCCCTTTTTTCGCTTCATTTTCCCGATGACTATCTGGAAGGGGGCAGGACGAGAAGCCCCTTCCTGGAAAGGATCATACTGGAAGAGTATGTGACTTTTCAAAGCGCCCTTTTGATCAGGAAGAGAGAGGTTGAATCGGAAAAAGGCATACGGTTTTGCTCCGACGGAGGTTATTACAACACGTTTTTAGAGGGCCTTGATTTTGAGCTTACGGCAGCTCAGCAAAGAGTTGCTGCCGAGATCAACGATGACATGGTGAGCGACAAGCCGATGAACAGGCTCCTCCAGGGCGATGTGGGGTCAGGAAAAACTGTGTGTGCCGTATTGGCCGCACTAAGGGCAGTTGACAGCGGGTACCAGGTCGCATTCATGGCGCCAACGGAGATCCTTGCAGAGCAGCACTACCTTACTGCCCATAAGGTGCTTGAGATAATGAACATCCCGGTTGTCCTCCTGAGGGGCAGCCTCGGTAGGGAGAGGAACAGCATCCTGAAAAAGATCTCGGAAGGGGCGATAACCGTCGTAGTAGGCACCCATGCCGTCATCCAGCAGGATGTGAAATTCAGGGATCTCGGGCTGGTGATCATCGACGAGCAGCACAGGTTCGGCGTTCTGCAAAGAAAATTGTTAAAGGATAAAGGTCTTACGCCGGACGTCCTCATGATGACGGCGACGCCCATCCCGAGGACATTGTCTATGGTCGTATATGGCGACCTCGATGTGTCGCTCATCGACGAGATGCCGAAGGGGAGACAGAAGATACGGACGAAGGTATATACGGAGAAGAATAAGGATGTCGTTTACGAAATGGTCGGAAAAGAGATCAGGGAGGGAAGGCAGGCATATATTGTGTATCCCCTCGTTGAGGAATCGGAGAAGATGGAACTCCTCAATGCCACAGAGATGGCTGACCATTTACAGAAGGCCGTGTTCCCGTCGTTCAAGGTGGGCCTCCTCCACGGCAGGATGAAGGCTGAGGAAAAAGAAGACGTTATGCTTAAGTTCAAGAACAAGGCGATAGATATCCTCGTATGTACTACGGTAATAGAGGTGGGTATCGATGTGCCCAACGCAACTATGATCGTCGTCGAGCATGCGGAGAGGTTTGGCCTTTCGCAGCTCCACCAGCTCCGGGGAAGGGTAGGCAGGGGCATCCATCCTTCACAATGCGTCCTTGTTGCCGGAGAAAAGAAGACCGGCATAGCGGCGAAAAGGCTGAAGATCATGGAGGAGACTACGGACGGTTTCAGGATCGCGGAAGAGGATATGAGGATAAGAGGGGTAGGCGATATGCTCGGGGTGAGGCAATCGGGTATACCAAAATTCAGGGCAGGTGATATAATAAGGGATATGGATATTATGCTCCGCGCGCGTAAAATCGCCGGCACGATGCTTGATCAGGCCCGCGAAAAAGATACGGCAAGGCTGAAAGGTATTATATCGAAACGATGGAACAATGAATTGAATTTTTCCGATATTGCATAAGGTCCGTTGCAGGGGGGTACAGTTATGGTAAAAAAAGGGGGATCAATGAAGACGCGAAGAAAGGCCAGGATAGTATGCACCATAGGTCCTGTGTCAGCGAGCGACAAGATGATAGAAAAGTTAATGCTCGCCGGAATGGACGTGGCACGGCTCAATTTCTCTCATGGCGACCATCAATTTCACGGCCGGCTCATAGAGAGGATCAGAAAGATCGCGGGCAAACTGGACAGGTACGTGGCGATACTTCAGGACCTCCAGGGGATCAAGATCAGGGTAGGCGAACTTCACGATGGAAAGGTCCATCTGGTGAAGGGCAGCGAATTGGTCATCAGGACAGGAAAGGGCACAGGAGACGACAAGGGCATATACATCGACTTTCCCTGGCTGATCGAGGACGCAAAGGTCGGAGACGCAATACTTCTCGATGACGGACTGATAGCCCTTGAGGTATTGAAAAAGTCCAAAGGTTCATTGACGGCCTCTGTTGTGGAAGGCGGGGTACTGAGGGAGAGAAAAGGGGTGAACCTTCCCAACATGAAGGTCAGCGCGCCCTTTTTTACAGAGAAGGACCGGAAGGACCTTGAATTCGGGATTACGATGAACGTTGATTATGTGGCGCTGTCCTTCGTGAGAAGCGTGAACGATATTCTGGCGGTAAAAAAGTGGCTTGCGAAAAAGGAGATCAGCATGCCGCTGATAGCGAAGATAGAGAAGGGCGAGGCGATCAAGGACATTGACAGGATCCTTGACGAGGTTGACGGGCTGATGGTTGCGAGAGGAGACCTCGGGGTTGAGGTGCCCCTCGAAGAGGTGCCCATGTTCCAGAAGATGCTTATAGAAAAGGCAAACAGAAAAGGGCGCCTTGTCATTACGGCAACACAGATGCTCGAGTCAATGACGCAGCACATGAGGCCTACGAGGGCCGAGACGACGGATGTAGCGAACGCCGTCATTGACGGGACCGATGCCCTTATGCTTTCCGCCGAGACCTCTGCGGGCAGGTATCCCTTAGAGTCGGTGAAGGTTATGGATAGAATTATTACCTTCACCGAAAATTCGCAGGCAGGCGCGGTCCAGCAGAGAGAGAACGTGTTGATCGGCAACGTGATTCAGGAATTCTCAGGCGCTGTCGCTCAAGCTGCGGCAAAGGCTGCCGAGGAGGTCGGCGCCCGCTGGATAGTAGTCTTCACGAGGTCAGGGTTTACGGCGCGGCTTATCTCGAAGTTCAGGCCGAAGACCCCTATTATCGCCTTTTCACCGGAACACAAGGTGGTCAGGCAGATGGCCATATACTGGGGCGTGACGCCAATTCCGGTCGAGCATTTTGTCAATACCGACGACTTGATACAGGGCGTCGATTCTACGCTCGCGAGGCTTGGCTACGCGAAAAAGGGAGACAGGGTCATCATCGTCGCGAGCCACCCGCCGTCAGTATCGGGGAAGACAAATCTGATGAAGATGCACCAGCTTACGTAGCTCGCTCAGGGTTCGAAGGCGTCGATGCCGACCTTGTCGAGGCCGGCAAGCTTCTCAATGAGAAAGGGGATGTCATCCTTTCGGTCGAAGACGCTTCCGTGCTGCGGGGCGATGCGATCGATGTCCAGGCCGCCTATCTGGCGCATGGCAAAACGCAGGACCTTTCCCGAGGGCATCACCTCCCTGTGGAAATCAATGATGTCCGGGAGGGGGCAGTAGGGCCTTTCATTGATGCAGTCCTCGTAGTCCTCGCAGGTACGGCATTCATCGGTCAAACGGGTGAACAGTTCCCATTGTCTTGAGAAGCTTCCAAAAAGATCGCTGGTGAAAAGCGTCTTCGTCTTTTTATCGTAGGTAACGAAACTGCCGGGACAATGGGCATGAGGCGTTTTGATGAACTTCAATTCTCTGCCGTTGAGCTCCAGGGTGAAATTCAGGTTGTCGATAGTTTCCAAAAGTTTATGCTTGTCGCTGTCGATGTAATAATTGATGAAAACATTGTTGTGTACTTCAGAAAGGATCATGAGACGTTTGTTCCTGCACATGTCGACGACATTGGGCATTGAACCGCAGAGGTCAGGGTCGAAGTGCTGATAGATCAGGGCTACTATATTGTCAGGGTCGATCCCTGTCTGCAGTATCTTCATCATGACCGTCGCGAAATCAGGCCTGCTCCCGGCATCTATGAGGATGGCTTCGTCGCCTTCAACGATCAGATAGGGGTTGCAGTGGAGATTAGTGCTTTCATCGTGAAAACCTACCCAGTATATCCCCTCAGCGATCTGTATAGGCCTGTCATATTCTTTGAGACCATCGCCCATTGTTTTACACCTCCCTTACCACAAGATATGCCTTCATGTTTGCCTTGTTCTTAAGACTGATCTCCCCTCTTTCCTCAAAAACAAAGAAACCCTGAGCAACCCTGTAAGTAGCCTCGGAGACATTTACCCGCCCCGGGATCCCCGATGATTCGAACCTTGAAGCAATGTTGACATTATCGCCGAACACATCGAACTGCATGCGTTCCTTTCCCACAACGCCGGCGATCACCTTACCGGTGTGGATTCCGATGCGCATCTGAAAATGCTGATCAGAATCCCCGTTGAACTGGTCGAGAAATCTTAAAAAGGCGAGGGCGGCCCGAATTGCCATAACGGCATGATCGTCATATGAATGGGGCGCCCCGAAGACCGCCATGTATGCATCGCCGATCGTCTTGATCTTTGTCCCACGGAAACTGTTCACAATATCATCGAATTTTTTAAATATCTTGTCCAGGGTGCCCACGAGGTGCTCGCCGGACATCTTTTCAGCGAGATGTGTAAAGCCTGCAATATCGGTGAAGAGGATAGTGCATTCGCAGGAACGCGGGGGATAGGCCCAATGGTACTTGATCTCCTCGGCGACCTCCCCGGGGAGCGTATTTTTCAATAAGCCGTCAACGCGTTTCTCAAGGGCTACATATTTTTTGACGAGCTCCTTAAGGAGCCTTTTCTGTATGTTATCGTCCTCGATGACAGCGAGAGACCCGATGTATTCGCGCAGGAGCATGTCTGTCGATCCGGTTTCGCTCTCACAGCTTTTGCAGAATTCAACGATCGATCCTTTTTTTATTTTTGACATTAGTGTTCCCGGCACCTGCGCTCGAGGATTGTCTTGTGTTCCTCTGTCTCCGAAATGATTTCTCCTATCAATGTTTTAAACTCTATATCGTCGGTCTTGACGATCTCGCCATAGCGGTTTTCAAGAAGTGAATTTTCTATGTCCCGCGCGATGAAGCAGGCTTTGTTTACGTCGATCTCGCCGTTTGTTAGTTTGCTGATATAGTTTTTTACGCCGTCGTTAAAGGTTTTGATCGCAAAGATGTTAAATGGCCTGCCCTTTTCGAAACGTTCCGGTTTTGTTGATATGACGTCGATTATCTTTTTTATATTTTCACTATGTTTTATCTCGGCCTTGCTGATCCCGTCCCAGAAGGCGGAAGCGTCTTGTGAAAGCTCACTGCATGCTGCATAAAATTTACTGATGGTCAGCTCGGTTTCTGACATTGCAGCGAGAACCTCCAGTATCCCCTTCAAATCGCCCGAAGTCTTTATGTCCATTCACGGTCTCCTTGGTGTATTAATAATATCATACTCGTTCAATGTCCAAATATATATCCTTTTTCCCGGTGAATCTTCCACGTTGGATCTTTTCCTGAAGTTCTATGCTATCCAGTGCGAGGAGGGGGCTGATCTCTACTCTCGCATCCGGAGCTGTATCGATGCCTGCCTTTTGCAGCCAGCCCCTGTGGAGGCCGATCATGGCCTTTTGAGCTGTCTCAGGTGAGTCCGGTCCGTCTTTATTTTTGACCGGTGCGAACTCTTCTTCCCGTATAACCTCCATGCAGCAGGTCTTGCCGGCAAGAGGGATGGCGTCGAATACAAAGGTCTCGAACTTCCATACATCGTCGGTGCAGGGTTTTCCCGTATGATCGGTGTATTCAACGGCCTTTTGTGCACAATGGTAGGGCAATACAAAACCGTGGTCGGTCATGCGCTGAATAAAGGCAAGGGAAAAAATGTGTATCGCAGTGTTGCCGGCCCAGAAAAGGATATTGCCTTCGTCGTCCAGCATAGACATATATTCAGCACCGATGTCGCTGTACTCAACGACAGCGTCCCTGCCATTTACATACACGTAAAGGCCAACCTTTTCCTGGATATCCTGTCTCCTGACGACCTTTGTGGAGGCGTCAGCGCCTGTTATTGCATGCAGCCCAAGGAATACAGGGTCAGCAATCTTCACAAGCGGGTTATCGACCTGGCAGTAAAAAAGCTCCTGGTATCCTTGTTCTGTCAATTTCCTGAGCAGACCCGAATCATGGAGGGCCTTCAGAGAGCCGCCATGGCCGTCCGGATTCGCAACAAAATTGCCATCACCCTTTAAAAGAAGCTTACCATCCGAAGTAGTTGTCGGCAGCATCCCTTGCTGAAAAAAGTGAACAGTCTCCGGACTAAGACCAAAGAGATTATGGGTATGAAAAAATTTGATAGTGTCTTTGTTGTTTTCCTGGCTCGTCATGATGAGCATCGGGATGGTTACCCCGTAACGTCGTGAAAGCGCAATGACCTGCTCAGCAAAAAGCTGAAAAAGCGTTTTACCTTTTATCGGTGAGATTCGAAGAGTTCCCTTTGGTCCTTCATAACCAAGCCTGGAGCCCTGGCCTCCGGCTACTATAAGAACAGCCACTTTTTGTTGTTTGATCAGGGATTCTCCTGTGATGCAGGCTTCCTCGATCTTTTTCTGTTCCTGTACATTTTTTGGAATAGTAAACACTTGGGGTGGCTCGATGGTTCTTATCATTTGCCGGGCATCTTTCTTTGAGCAAAATTCCTTATATAGTTTGAAGGCAAAATGTATGTCGAATTGAAGGATCTTGTGAATAAAATCATGTTTGCGTTGAGAAGGCAGCGTATGATAATAATCCACGAGATGATCCTGGCCGTATTGTTGCAAAGCGTGTAGTAGCTCTTGCTCGGTCATGCCGACTGCCCCCACTGGTTAAAAACGTTTTTAATTTTTATAATGAAAGTATTTACGCATAGTCAACGTGTTTTTATTGCCGTCTGACTGGTACGTTACTTCATCCATAATTGAATCTATTATATAGAGGCCCATCCCGTGCTCCGGAATCACAAAAAGGTCTTCAGCGTCAAAATCAAAACGATGCGGACAATGGGATGCCATTTTTCTCCCCCTGTCGCTTATTTCGAAGGTCATGTCATTGCTTGAATGGGTGATATTGATTTCGACAGCGTGTCCGGCTTCAGAATTGTAGGCATGCTTGATCGCGTTATTGACCGCTTCCACAACACATAGTTCAAGGTAATATGTGTCTATTTCGCTCAAAGAAAGGTAGTTGCATATCCCGCGTATGGCAACACCCACAAGGGAAACATTATCGAGCTTGCTATCAATCAAAAAGGTAATTTTTTTTGGTGACAGTGTATCGGGCATATTTATCTTGAAAGGGCCTGGATCGCTTCCTGCTCTGAAGGGAAGATCTGGAATACCCGGTTCATCCTGGTAAGCCGGAAAAGGCTCATGACAGTTTCCTGGATACCACTGATAACAAGGTCTCCATTATTCCCTATAGTTTTAAGACATGAGACAATGGCACCGAGACCACTGCTATCGATAAAGTCAACATTTGCAAGATCAAGAACGATCTTTGTGTTTCCGGAGTTTACCAGGTCTACTATTTTACCTTTAAACTCAGTGGCGGTGGATGCATCTATCCTCTTTTCCAATGGTTTCACGATGAGTATATTGTCGACCTTTTTTTGCTGTATCTGCATGTAAGCCCTCCCTTAAACCGGATCTTTCAAACCTGTGCTAAGCTTCCCGATAGGTATATGATTACCCCCCCTTATGCTTACCCTTATATTCGATAGCAACGAGCGTGATATCATCCTGGAATTCCTTTCCTTTGCCAAAGGCAATAATAGATGTTACAACTTCATCGATGAGTTTTTCAACAGTTTCATGCCTCAAATCATTCAGCAGTGAATAAAAACGTTCTTCACCGAAAAATTCCTCTTCATTGTTCTGATATTCAACCACCCCGTCTGTATAAAGGATGATCTTGTCCCCATCGTGAAGATCGATTTGTTCTTCTTCGAATGGAACGATGCCATCCAAACCAATGATCGTACCTCCTTTATCCAGTATCTTTAAGCCGCTATCCTGGTGGATAATCACGGGGGGAGGATGGGCAGCATTGCTGTAAAGGAGGCTGCCGTCACGTATGTTTATTACCATGTATATGATAGTAAAGTATTTTTCGAACCGGCTCAATGGATACTCGCGATCAAGGATTTGAAGCACTACTCCTGGAGGTTCTATTTTGTAACCGGGTGGTTCGTACTGTTTTTTCTTTGTGACATAGCCACTGTCAGGCTGGAGCATTTGAGAAACAGAGACTGTAATAAGAGCAGAGGGTACTCCGTGACCGCTGACATCAATCATGTAGAACCCGACATGGTTTTCGTCGAGGCGAAAGACGTTAAAAATGTCTCCTCCGATCATATGGGACGGCATGAATTTCCAGGCGATGGCAAGATTTTTAAAATCAGGTATTGTTCTTGGTAAAAGGCTCTGCTGAATGCCCGCCGCCGCCTTCAGGTCCTCATCGAGTCGTTTCTGTTTATCGGTGAGTTCAATGTTGGTCATTATCAGTTCATTTGTAAGACGACGGATCTTGAGCTGATTCTCAACGCGGGCGAGCACTTCCCCTTTATCAAAAGGTTTTGTGATATAGTCAGAACCGCCAATCTCAAGCCCTTTTATTTTGTCTGCGGCATCAGATTTAGCTGAAAGGAAGATAACCGTTGCATCGACAGGGGAATCTTCTGTCTTGAGTCTTTTGCACACCTCGTAACCGCTGATGCCCGGCATTACTATGTCGAGAAGGATCAGGTCCGGTTTCAGCTCCATTGCCTGTCGTAACGCATCCTCACCGCTACTGACTGCGTAAACCTCATACCCCGCTGCCTTCAAGATGCGGTTCAAAAGAACCCGTATATCTTCACTATCGTCGACTATCAGTATCTTTTCTTTCTCTAACACCGCTGTCTCTCTTTTAATAACCTTAATATATTATATCCATTTTATTGCAAATAAATATCATTTTTTAAAGAATGATAGATAATTATTGATGCAGGCTGTATAATGTAAAAAACGTTATGGATGCACCAGTAGAAAAACGTAGAGAAGAGCGGTTGGCCATCAGCTCAATCAATCTCCCCTTTCTGGGATCAAGGGATGAAGACCAGGCCTGTTTCCAGTACATTATCATGGACATCAGCAAGAGCGGTCTGAAATTTGCTATTCCGCGTTGGCTGGTGAACAGGGAAAGGGTAAAGAAAGGGGATAGGATCAATTTCCATCTGCCCCTGAATATTGGAAAGAACTTCTATGATCAGGGTGTCATAGTATGGACAGAATGGGATGACTCCATAGATGGGGAGATCTGCGGTACGGTACTCGAAAATACTACGCAATCTCCCTATCCTGTTTTTATCTCTTTAGAAGCGGCATCCATAGCTGCCTCCTTTGATGATTTTATGTTCAAGGATGACTTGCTTTGCGGGGTGATGAAAGATACTGCGCTTCTGAAACAGGGAGTGGCTATTTATCTGGGGCACCTAATCCCTTTTTTCTCAAGGATCTCCATGTATCCCCATGAAGAATATCCCAAACTCAAGGAGTCCTTCCTGGCAGATGTCCGTGATAGGGCCATGGAAAATCATACCAGGCTGGAATCTCTTTCCAAAACGATAAAAGGCCAGATGAAATCGTATGCAGAAATGGCGAAATTCGTCGACCTGGAAGAATTGCGGGCAATGATAGAATCAGAGATCTATGTCGAAATCTTCAAGATTGCCTTCCAGAGCGAGAGTATTATGCCTTACCTTAATGCCATAAAGGAGCTTGAAAAAAGGCTCTACTTTAATTACAACACTATCGTCATGCTCTATATTCACGCCCTGTAAAATTTATCTGCTAAGGGGAGATCATATGGAGGCTTTTTCCGTCTATCTCTATCACATCGTTCCGGATATCATATTCTACGAGGACCTGTATACCGATACTCCGTAGAGGAAAGTCAATGAATGGAAGCAACTCTTTCAGAGGTCCCCTTTCGCAGATAGCCCGCAGGCACCCGAAGGTCCCAAATCCGTGAATGCCCATACAGCCGATGAGGCTCTTCGTTTCGTGTATCGGATTACGCATAACCGTTAATATCCCAAAATCTTTTGTTACGATATAGTTACCGGAATCGTCTTTTTCATAGTGTGCAGCAATCCTTTTCGAAGAGGCAAGGTCTTTGATCGCAAGATTTGTGTAATCGGGCATAGAGTGTTCGGTTCTGTACCGTATGCCATTGAAATTGTTAAAATGGTTAATTATGAACTGATTCGATGCTGAACTCCCGCATAGAAGGATATTAGAGGTTTGCAGATACCCCTCCGCAGAGGGGTTGACCGAACTTTTGCTTATTACAGGGTGACGGTCATGCCACATTTTTGCAAATGTTTCATAGAGCAGCTCAATGCCCTCCTGTTCCTTATTTGCCGTCCATCCGTAATGGATGTTTTTTCTGTAGACGGGAACTGAATGGATAACAACGAGGGGTTGTTCTCTGAGTAAGGGATACCAAAAGTTATGGAAAGGACAGTCGTTGAGGCTGAGGACCAGGTACAGTAGATCCTCCGCCCCTTCCTGAAGAATTACCTCGAAGGGTTCGGTTTCATCGAGTCCGAGGTCTGTGGAGAAGGCCTTATTGATATTTTCGATTGCCTTTTCGTCAATCCTGGTGCTCTGTGAAACATGACGCATCAGCGATTCTTGTTTTACGTTTTTATATTGACCGACTTCGACAAACACCTTGGGCCTGAACTCTGATTGTATGAGGGAATTCACTACGGCAAAGGAAAGTATTGGTTTTTTTCTGAAGGTTGAAAGGACGATGTTATGAACTGCACGGTGATCATTGTGGCTGTCAGCCAGGGTGTGGGTAAAGACAATGTCAGGGCTTACTTTGTGATTTTCCAGGACCCCCCTCAACTGTGCAACGGTATCTCCTGTTGCCTCCAGGTGCGCATCAGGTAAATCGAGCAAGATGACCCTTTCCGGTTTAATCCCGAGGGCAAGGGCAGCATTTTGCGCTTCCCCCTTTCTCTGTTGCGCTACGGCAATATCGTATTCACTGGTAAGGACACAATACCATACATCCCAGCCTGAACCGGCAAGTTTCGCTATGGTTCCACCTGCACCAATCTCAATATCGTCCGGGTGTGCCCCGACGAAAAGAACAACCGGTACTGATGCCTGATCTTTTTCAGGTTTATTCATATACGATATCCATATTGCCCAGGTAATCGGACAGGTATGTCAGGGCCTTTTTTATCGCGGTTATATCAGCTCCCCTTGCTGCATCTTCAAGGGTTTTTCCGATTTCAGTGATTGTATAGAACCCGTATCCCCCACCACTTCCTTTCATGCTGTGGCCAAGAATCCTTATTGTTTCCAGGTCACTCTTTCCGAGCGCCTCCTCTATAGCTTTTATATCTTTGTACCTGTTTTCAAGATATCCCGGTATCAGATCCTTGAGGTCTTTATCTATCTTAACGGTGTATTTTCCCCGGGTGTTCGTATAACCCTTTTCCATAGTCCTGTTAGTCCTTTCATTTTTTGAGGATTTCCCGGTATATTTAATGATTACGGTTAACAGGTCTTTCTTCTTGATGGGTTTTGTCAGATGAGCATTGCAGCCTGCGTCTAAACTTTTTTGTACCTCTTCTTTCAGCGCATGTGCGGTGAGAGCAATAACAGGGGTTTGCTTCCGGCTGTGCATACTTTCCCATTGCCTGATTTCTTTTGTAGCCGTATATCCATCTATTATAGGCATCTGTACGTCCATAAGGACAATATCATACGTTGAGGCCTTATATTTTTCTACAGCAACCCTGCCGTTGTCCGCAATGTCGATTGTAAAGGGTGTCTTTTTAAGGAATGACAGTATGAGCAAGCGATTGTCTTCTGAGTCATCTACGAGAAGTATACGAAGAGGTTCCAGGTCGTCAGGAACATGTTGTACTGTTAAATCTTCTGCATCCATATCCTGAAGGGGAGGGACATGTTGCGGGTTATCTTCTTGAGACTGAAAGCTTGCTGTAAAGTAAAATGTACTTCCTTCTCCAACCTTGCTTGTAACGCTGATGGTTCCACCCATAAGTTCAACAAGGCGCCTTGATATTGTTAGTCCAAGTCCGGTGCCTCCGTACTTTCTTGTAGTAGAGGAATCTGCCTGTGTAAATTTCTCGAATATTTTATCTATTTTTTCTTCAGGTATGCCAATTCCCGTATCACGAACAGAAAAGAGGAGGGTTACCGTTGTGGAATCCGAAATTTGCTTGCTTACTTCCAGGATTACCTCACCCTTGTCTGTAAACTTCAGCGCGTTTCCAAGGAGATTGAGAATAACCTGCCTGAGCCGGACAGGGTCTCCGATCAAATGAACCGACACTTCAGGGAGGACGTTGCAGACAAGCCCGACCCCTTTGTCGTGTGCGCGTATTGCCATGATGTCACACGCTTTGTCCAATAACTCCTGAAGGTTGAACGTTGTTGATTCAAGCTCGAGGTAACCTGCCTCGATCTTTGAAATATCGAGGATATCGTTGATTATGTTCAGAAGGTTCTCACCTGCATGCACGAGGGTTTCGACATACCTTTTTTGTTCATCGTTGAGAGGCGTTTCCATCATCAGCTCGCCCATGCCTATGATGGCGTTCATGGGAGTTCGTATCTCGTGGCTCATGCCCGACAGGAAGTCGCTTTTGGCCTGGTTCGCGCTCTCTGCAGCCTCTTTTGCCTTTTGAAGTTCTTCTTCGGCCTTTTTCCGCTCTGTTATGTCGCGTAGTATCCCCGTGAAGATGAGCCTGTCCCCCAGGTCTGCCTCGCTTACTGAGAGTTCGATGGGGAACAGGCTTCCGTTTTTCCGGCGGCCGATTACCTCCCGCGACATCCCGAGCACCTTTGGTCTGCCGCCCTTCAGGTATGTCTGCACATACCGGTCGTGTTTGCTTTTGTCCGGTTCGGGCATAAGGATGCTTACATTGTGGCCTATCACCTCCTCGGCCTTATAACCGAATATCCTTTCCGCTGCCTGGTTGAAGCTCTCAATGATCCTTTCTTCATTTATAGTAATAATGGCGTCGACGGTAGTATTAACTATGGAGCTGATCCTTGCCTCCCTTTCCCTGAGGTCTTCCAGAGTTTTCTTCAAAGATGCTTCCCGATCGTGCAGCCTTTTCATCATCTCGTTGAACGAAAACGCAAGGGCTCCTATCTCGCCCCCTGTTTCCACTCTTACAGACTCAAGATGTTCCTCTGCCCTGCCTATGGCCTCTGCCTGCGTGGCAAGCTCTGAAAGCGGAGACAGATTCCTTCTCATAACAATGAGGATGATCAGTATGGAAAAGAAGATGCCAAGCGCCGTGTAGCCTGCCATGTACCATCGTGCCTTTATGATCGGCGCATAGGCCTCTTTTATTGGAAAATTGGCGGCCAGTATCCAGTCCGTATTCTGGAACCGCTTGAATGTTCCGATAACATGCAGGCCCCTTGAGGTCACCGTTTCGCCGCTTCCTTCGAACCATTCTTTAATTGCCTTGTCAAAGAGCCTGTTCACGCCGGGGGGAACGTCATTCTTGAGAATCCTTGTCTTGTCAGGGTGAACTATGATGGTCCGGTCTCTGTTGTACAGGTACATGTAGCCTGTCTTTCCCACCTTAACATTTGCGATGCCTCCAAGCGTTGTGTCCTTGGTGAGGGAGACGGAGCCGCCGAGGACCGCGACGAGTTCATTCCTCTTGTCGAATATGGGCACAGTGAACATCACTACCGGGTTATAAGGCGGCCTTATGGACCGATATGGCTTTGAGATGTAAGGTATCCGCGTCTTTACCGTATATTGAAAATATTCCCTGTAGGAAAGGTCCTTCCCGTATCGTTCCAGGGAATAGGGGACCTCGCCTATGACCCTGCCGGCCTTCGAATAGAGGAGTATGCCGTTGTCGAAGAAAGTTTTGACGAAGAACCTTGTTTCAATGATCTTCTCAAGGTGCCTCTGCATCGCCATGTAGTTATTGATGTCATCGAGAGGGATTATCTTCGATACGCTGACGAGTACTTTTTGTGACTCGCGGATCTGCGTATCGATATCCTCTACCGTCTTTGAAACAAGCTCGAACTGCTGTTCAACGATGGCCCGCTTGAAGTGTTCCTCGAAGGTGCTTTCGAACATGATAGCGCCGGCAGCAAAGATGAACAGGAAGAGGACCGAAACGACCGTTGCCATCTTGGTCTTGAGGCTGAATCCGCGTATCTTCATTGCCTGTTCCTTCTGAACCGTTCTATCCATTCTTGAGAAGGCAAAGAGCTTGACTGTATCAGCGATACGTAGCTCCTGTCGCTATCGCTGTTGATGCGCCAGTCGACCTCCTTGCTGGACTGGAACCAGACAATGCCCTCTATTCCTAATTTTCCCGATACATTTATTGCATCCTGTATCCATTTTGTTTTGTTGCCGCCATGGCCGACGGTAGCAGTTTCAAAGACAATGAGGGGTTTTGATGGAGCACGGGCGATTAACTCCTTATATGCTGGTTCGAATATCTCCCCGAAGGTCTTCCAATGGCTCTCCCAGCCATGTCTTTCCTTCTTTTGAGTTGTTCCCCAGTTGTAACCATCAACACCGAGTATGTCAACACAATCATCACCTGGGTAATAATTACCCAACAGGTTCCATGAAGCAGAAGCGTCGTAGGAGGTATTTGGCACTGACTCAGCATTCGGACAAAATACCCATATAACATTATTCGCGCCGGCCTTTTTAAAAAGTGCAACCACATACCGGAACATCTGTATGTATATCCGGGGGCTCTGCGGTCCGTAATCAGCTTTTTCAGTCCCCCAGTGGTATCTCCTGATATTCATTTCGTGGGCAAAGCGTATCATAAAGGGTTTATTCCATGATCGTGCCTTATCGGCGAATCCTTTGATATACGGATCGTATTGGCCGCTCAATAGTTGTTTGTATGGGATCATAATCTCTTTACTGTCCTGGTGGTACATTGGCTCCCAGGTGACACAGGGTATGGCGCCGCTATCCCATATTGCCTCAAGGCTCACCAGGGGAAAATATCCTGAATCAACATTCTCAGGGTGTGGCCACTGGAGAAAAAATACAACTATATCCGGCTTTAGTCCTGTATCCGATGCAGTCTCCATAAGCCTTTCCTCGGTTACCGGGTAGCCATCTAAGGCAAATCCCCACATGAATTGTTCTTGTGACGCTGCCTTGTCAGGGGTAAACGCAAACAATATGGATGCGATAAGAATGAGAAAGAGACAGATCGGGGGATACTTTGATTTCCTATTTTCCATTGTTCGGTTCTTCAGGTCTATTAAAATAAAGGACAGAGAAAAGGATACCCGCATGGTACAGACACCAGAACGTATTCACTAAAATACCACCTGCAGGTTCCTGTTCATAAATAAACCTGTTAATACCCCATACGACTGCAGCAAAACACAACATTGCCATGACAAGCTGCGGCCAGAGAGTCCTCAGAGGTAATGCCTTGCTGACCCCTTTCGGCGTTATGCCGAATGTACCCTTTATTCCGGCAAGGGCCAAAATGGATGCCTTTATATATACCGGGAAGGTGATGAAGGTGAGGAGCTGCCCCGTGATAAGGTCTCCGATATGATAATTGCGTTGTTTCAGTGTCCAGTAGAAGGTCGTTAAAGTTATCACCACGTAGGGAATAAAGATTAAAAAATAAAACTCCGGTCTCGCAAAGTAAGTGGGGATATTTAAAAAGATGTATATAACAGGGCATATCATCATAAATAGAAACACAAAACCGATGAAGTACCATGTGCTTGAGAGAAAATATTCCCACCATTGTAATTTTGTGAGACCACGGGGCCTCCTGAGAAAGGTAGACAGAACTTTGGTAAATAGGCCGATGGTTCCGAGAGACCACCTGAATTGTTGTTTGAAATAACCTCCTAAATCTTCCGGCCCTATCTGAAAAGTTCGCACCCTGTTGATATACGTGGTACCCCATTTTTTCAGATGAAACTGGAGTGATGTGGCAAAGTCTTCGGTAACGGACGTTTCATCAAAGCCACCGACATCATTAAGGGCTTCTCTCCTGAAGAGTACGTTGGTGCCGCAGCAGAAGGTAGAATCTTTCGAGGACTTCCCTTCGCAGATGTATTCGTAAAAGACTGCCTGCTGCAATCCTGCAGCCCTTGCTATGCGGTTAAATTCAAAGTTTATGTAATACTGTGGCGTTTGGACAAACGCAAGCTTAGAGTTGTTCTCCATGATCGCCACAAGTGGTTCAAGAAAATCAGGGAATGGGTTCGAATCCGCATCGAATACGAGCATGTATTTTTCGATTTCCTGTTTTGTCTTTCCTGAATAGTGATAGAATTTGAATCCGTCTTTCTCCTTACCATCGAGGAATTCAAGAAAGTCATTGATGATGCCCGCCTTAGCGCCATGCCATTTTCTGCGGAAGAGGTCAACACCGATATGGCGGCAGAGGTCTTCCACGGCCTTTTTATACGCTTCCATTTTTTCAGGGGTATCCCATTTGATGTCATATCTCGTATCGTCAAGGAAGTAGATGTATTTGTTGGGATAGGAGATATTATAAAAGGTAACGAGCGAGTTCTCCACAACATCAAGAGGTTCCTTGTATGAAGGCATGACGATAGCGACGGGAGGATAAGAACACAATTTTGGTATCCGGTCTTCTCTCACAGTGAAGCTCTTGCGACGCCATATGACGCTGAAGATTTCAAAAAAATATCCTATACCGTGAGTCAGGATGAATAATTCAGCGATGAGAAGAAAAAACGCAAGCACCTTTTCATACCATGCATAATCGGTAATGAGAAAGAGCAGGATACGCACGATCAGATAGATAGTCGCGAAGACGATAGCGAGGATCGGTATGGTTGTAATAAGAAGTATCTTGGAGGGAGAGGTCTTTGGATTATTGGTATTCATCTTAAAATTGATATTTTATTATGGCCCACAGGCCCGTTGCATTCCATTGCGGCGAACTATGCCACATACCTTTTATCGAAGCAGTCCAATGGTCATAGAACTCATGATGTAGTCCACCTTCAAGTTTTACCGACGGGTTGTTCTCCGAATCAGCGCCGAAGGAGACCTTGATGCTGTAAAAGCGTAATTCGTTGCCGCAGAAAAATAATTTCGAGTAATCGTGATACCACTCGAATGTTATGCCTGTAGCGGTGTAGTTTTTAGGGGTCCAGTATGGATAGGTGATGTCAACGAGGTTGGTCGCGTTGTATGTATAGACATTTTCTTTCGTGGTATCACGGTATTCACCTGAAAGAGTAACTTTAAATATTCCCGGATGATCAGTAAATGCATACCCTGCTGAAAGGAAGTGGTGCTGCCCTTCGTTGTTGTCATTATACTGCAGGAACCTGCTTTTTGCGTTCACTTCAAGCTTCCTTGTAACATCGGAACGCAAGGCCATCCACCAGGAATCTGATTGGACACCGTGTTTCAGACCAAAATAATTATATAGTTCGTCTGCCCGGTCGTATCCCAATCCAATGTGGGCATAATCCTTCATGTTGAACCAGATATTTGCATACCCTGTGTTTCGCGTACTCAATTCATCATTACTGTAGCGTTTCTGAGTAAAACTGAGGGCTCCCCTGGCGTAAGGGTTGATCGTGCCGTTCAACTGGGCGGTATAACCGTCCGCACTGTACGTCCTGTGATCGAACCACGGTTGTTCGAACCATTTATGGCCCGTTATACTGAAGTGGTACTGGCAGAAAAGGGGTGCATCGAAAGAGAGATCGAAACGGTTCCGTGTTATCTGGGAAAGATCGCCCCTGCCGTCTTCCATCCAATACGAATAAACGGATTGCAGTGATGGATTCTTCCGGATCTTCTGCCTGTCCAGCGCTATGCCTGCAAGGCTGTGAAGAGGGTCAATATTCAGCAGCTTCTCATATGTCTTGGCCTCACGGCCGCAAAGACCGAGGGAGCATTCAGCCTGCGCGTAATCAAAGATCGCTTCCTCGTTACCGGGGCTGAAAACCATTAATTCTTCATAGGTATCAAGGGCACGGGTGAACTTTTTATTCCAGCCGTATAGCTTTGAAGTCTTTTCAAGATAGGCTGCTTTCTGTATCCTGTAATCAGATAATAATTCTAACAGCCTTAATGCAACCTGGTCCCGTTCCTTTTCCCGGAGATTGTTTTTATTAGATTCGAAAGCCCTGGTTAATCCTTCATAGCCCTCGTATATGGAGCCTTGTTCTGCAAACCCTTGTAACCTTCGGAATGCCTCAGCAAACAACGGCTCATCAATCTTCGTAAAGGTCGGTTTCAGTGCTGCAAGGAGCTTTGAATCCACGTGGTGCGCATACATTCCTTCATAATAGGCGCCGGCATCATCCATCATCTTACCCCACACGGCGACCCTTGCCTTTTCTCTCCTGGGCACCGGATCGTTCGGGTTCAACGTTTCTATCTTCTTATAGCCTTCGATCGATTTATCGTATTCCTTTGACCATGAGAGTACCCGTGCGTGCCATATTAAAATCTTGGAAGCCTGTTGAAAATCGGTAATGAGTGATTCGAAAAGTTCGATAGAACGCTTGTATTGATGGTCTACAGCGAGCATCTGGGCAAGTCCAGAAGAGGCAGGGTAATACCGGGGATCGGCCTTCAGGGCAGACTCGTAACACGCCACAGCCTCTTTAGTGTATCCGGATGCAGCATAAAGTTCGGCCCATTCCACCAATCTCATGGGGGATGTCTTTTCTTCATTAATGATATCCTGTAAAAAATTGGAGGATGCTACTTTCTTGAATCCGCTCAGATAGAATTGCACTTTTATGTTTTTGGGATCGATCTGCCGGGCCCTTTCAAAATAACCCTTAGCAGTGTTTTCTGCGTTCTGTTTGAGATATATCTTGCCTGTATTCACCAAAGCTGCAATCTTTTTTTCTGCCGGTACATTGGTCTCTGCAATACGGTGATATATCTCAAGGGCATCGGTGTATCTTTTCAGAAAGGTCAGGGCCTCACCCTTGAGGAATAAGGCCTCAGTGTGTCCGGGTGTGCGGGAGATCAGTCGCTGTGAATACGTGAGCGATGTTGCAAAGTCTTTCTCTAAAAGCTTGAGTCTCGCCATGTCGAGAAGGGCCTGTTCGTTGTGTCGATCTTTGTAAAGGATGAGGCGGTACATTCCTTCCGCCTCTTCATACCTTTCGGAGCTGACAAGAACCCATGCCAGTTTCAGTTGCACATCTTTTGCGTCAGGATGGCCCCCGAGGTAATTACTATAGATAGTTTCATTGCCATAGAAATCTCCCCAGAGGTTCATGACGTCGGCGAATTTGAGAAGCACTACCTCGTCATCCTTTTTAATATCTAATGCCTTCAGGTAGAGTTTTCTCGAAGCTGCCGCATGGCCGAGCGAAGCCTCGACATCTGCAGTTTCGACAAGAAGCTCAACATCGTAGGGATATCGCGAAAGGAGAGGGTAAAGAAGCTTGATGGCACGGTACTGTTCGTTTTTCCGTGTATATATCCGAGCAAGCTCAATAGATGTCTCCTTATCGTCGGGTAATTGTTTGTAAAGATCTGAAAGCAGGGTCAATGCCTCATCGTCCGTTTTAGCCCAGCTTAATGCAAGGCCCAGTTTTTTCCGGATCCGGATTGAGGAAGGGTCGACACTCAATGCCCTTTTGTAATATGCAATGGCCTCTTTCAGGTTCCCTGCATAGAGGCATACATCTCCGATGGAAACCAATGATTCATAGTCACCGGGTCTTTGTAACAGGACAATATTGAGATGTTTCTGAGCCTCAGGATATCTTTGTAATTGAATATATACAGCAGCGATCTCCCTGTTGACCTGGATGTTCCCCGGCTGTTCCCTGATGAGTATCTCGTATTGTGACAACGATTCGCTTAAAGTCTCCTTATTATATGAAAGCACCTGCGCCAATCCCAACCGGGCATCGAAATCGCTGACAGCTTCATGGGGTTCAACAATGCTATTCCTGTGACCCTCGGGTGTTTGCGAAAGGCATGCGTTGTTCAACGAGAATATAATTGTGAAGACTATACAGGGATATAGGAAATGATTGGCCATTTATCTCAGTGTCTTTTTTAGCTCCGCCGCTGCCTCCAAGTGCTTTCCTGACCAGATTAAAACAAACGCATATTTCCGCCTTACCTGGATATCGTCCGGAAATGCCTGCAGGATTGTCCTGTATTCCGCGAGCGACTCATCGTATTTTTTGTCCCAACTCAGCGTCTGTGCCAGTTTTAGCCTCACCTTGTGTTTATCGGGGTGTTTTGCAAGGTACCCCCTATATAATGTCTCAGCCTTTTCGTATTGCTTTTGGATAACATAAAGATCGGCCATCAATACTGAAGTATTGCCCGTAATATCTGCCGCGGGTATCTGTTCGAGGGTCTTGAGCGCTTCAGCGTTCTTTCCCTGCCAGAAGAGCACATTTGCCATCTCTGCCCTTGCTTCATAAAGGGCGGGTTTTTCTTTCAGCAATTTATTGTACTCGGCAACGGATTCATCGTACCGTTTTACATAACTTAATACCCTTGCCAGTTCCCAACGTGCCTGCCAGTCAGGGATCTCTTCCTTCGATATTGACGAAGGGCCTTTTAATTTTTCCTGTCCGTATGCCGGGTCCGGCACTATGGAGGATATGTTTAAAAAAACAAAGATAGAGAAAGGTATCAGGCAATATTTCATTATTGTGTTTTTCATTGTGTCTCCCCCAATACGATCTTGTACTGCTGTATGGCCTCGTCAAGGTTGCCCTGTGCGGTTAAAGCCCTTGCAAAAAAAATACGCGTGGAACGGTTCAGGGGTTCTGAAGATACCATTGATTTATAGATCTCCACCGCTTTTTCGAAATCGCCGAGATTCATATAAATACTTGCCAGGATATCTTGCGCTGAACTGTTGGTTGGCTCTCTTTTCGATATATCTTCGTATACATGGAGGGCGTTTTTAAAATTACCTGAGGCGATGTAAGACTCGCCGAGCCGGTAAAGTACCGTAGGTCTTCTGAAATTTTTCTGCAACAACGATGTATAATAAGGGATTGCCCGGGAATATTCTTTTCGGGAAAAGTATTTTTCCGCCTTTCTGAAATGGACCAAGTCTGCCTGTATCGTGTGGTAGGCAATAGTCGTGACAACAGATACGCAGAGCAGCATTATGATGAAGGTGAGTATTTTCATGTTATCTGTCAGCCCGCAAAATTATCATTTATTAAATCACTGCTTTATTAAGAGATTATAACACGCTTGCAAATCCTGTCAAACCTATTTCATTTTCATATATTACACACTCTATCCCACTTTTTCTTGTTGTGAATATGTCCCTTTTGTCATAAAATTGAAAAAAAGCAGGGAATTCTCAAAAAGGGGGATATATGCCTGAGGTGCGATTAAACATTATAACAGGCGATTGGGTCATCATTGCTACCGAGCGGGCAAAAAGACCCGAGGATTTTAGCCGCAAGAAGGAAGTAAAAGAGGTACCGGCCTATGTTCCTGCATGTCCCTTCTGTACGGGAAACGAGGACCAGACGCCCGACGAGACCTTCAGGATCAATGACGGGCATGGAAACTGGATGGTCCGCTCTGTGCCGAACAAGTTCTCCGCACTGTCGCCGGTCGGTGAGATCGTAAAAAACAAAACCGACTTCAAGCAATACATCTCCGGTGTTGGACTCCACGAGGTCATTATAGAAACGCCTGAACACAACAAGACAACGGCGCTCCTGCCACCGTCCCACATAGAGAAGGTCCTCTTTGCCTACAAGGACCGCCAGCTTGCGTTTTATAATGACGAAAGGGTGGAGCACGTGATCATCTTCAAGAACCACGGTGTAGGCGCAGGGACGTCCCTTGAGCATCCCCACTCCCAGATCGTGGGGACGCCGGTCTTCCCGGGGCAGGTCATGATGCGGCTCGGTGAGGCGATCAGGAACTATTACTACGTCAATTTCGGCGAATGCCTCTACTGTTCCTATCTGCAGGGAGAGTTGGACGACGGGCAGAGGATAGTCTGTGAAAACGACTCATTTGTCGCCTTTGTGCCCTACGCGGCCCTATCACCGTTCCATCTCTGGATATTCCCCAGAAGGCACGAGGCGTGCTACGGCCTTATATCGGACAAGGAGATGTCTGACCTCGCATATATACTTAAGGATGTCCTCCTCAGGCTGTACGTTGGGCTTGAGAATCCCGATTTCAATTATGCGGTGCGCTCCCTCTCTCCGAGAGGGGCCGACTCAAAGTTCTTCCACTGGTATATCGCGATCGTTCCCCGCGTATCCCAGGCTGCCGGCTTCGAGCTCGGCACAGGCATGTTCATAAACACCGCCATGCCGGAAAAAAGCGCCGAATTCCTGAGAAACGTAAAGCTCCCGTGAGATCCTTAATACTAAAATATCAATGGCAATAATTTCGACCATGATCGAAAGTTCTTGACATTTATTTCGATTTAAAACAAAATTAAATTTATGGATACCCTTTATTATGCCATGAACCCCTGGTGGGAGGGGATGGTTTCGGAGACCGGTATTGATCGAAAAGACTATACATCCCTTCTGCCCATGTTTCAAAAAAGAAAGCAGATCGAGATTCTCATAGGCAGCAGGCGTGCAGGCAAGACAACGCTCCTTAAGCAATTCATAAAAGAACTATTGCAACAGGGAGTTTCCCGGAAGGATATATTCTATGCCGCCCTTGACCATCCTTCCTTATCGGGTACGCCCATTTCAGAACACGTAAAGAATATGAGAAGGATGTTCATGCATGATCGTAAAAAGAAGCTTTACCTTTTTTTTGACGAGGTACAGGAAAGCCCGAAGTGGGAGCTTGAACTGAAATCTCTTTATGATATAGAGAACCTGAAAATATTCTGCACAGGATCAACATCATCGCTCATAAAGTCGCAGGGAGGGAGGCTTACAGGCAGGCAGATCGTGGCAACAGTCTATCCGTTAAGTTTTCATGAATTTATTTTGTTCCACGGAGAGAAGCCGGCCCTGTCAGAAGACTACAAGCTTGAAAAACTTGCCGAAGACTACCTTCTTATCGGAGGATATCCCGAGCATGTACTTAACCCATCGAGCGAATACATGGCTAATCTCCTTGATGATATACTCATGCGGGACCTGATAAGGCTCTACCCGATCAAACGGGCGGCAGTTCTAAAAGATCTTTTAAGGCTTATTGCATCGTCTGTGGGGTCGAGAATAAGCTTCAACAAGCTCAGTAACGTCCTCGGTCTTGCAGTTGATACTGTAAAAGATTACATATACTATCTGGATTCCGCTTTTCTCGTGAGCAGCATGGACAAATGGACCATGTCCAATACTGAAAGGATATACGCTCAGAAAAAGATATACTTCTGGGATACGGGCATCAAAACCTTACTTACCGGTACGTCCGATATTGGCATGAAAGCAGAGAATGCCGTATACATGGAGATGCAGAGGAAGAAGGCCCACTGTGGATATTTTGCAGAAAGCGAACGAGAGGTTGATTTTGTGGCAGGAAAACAGGGCAGCCCATTGCCCATTGAAGTCAAGTATATGTCAACCATAGATTTAACGGATAAAAGGTTTTCCGGAATAAAACTTTTTCTGAGAAGGTTCCCGAAAACCCGCAAGGTTCTCGTAATTTCAAAGAACATTGAAGCACATCAAACGCTTGATAAGGCAGTTATCGATGTGGTGCCGCTCTGGAAATTTCTTCTATTCTCAGAACAGTATCTTATATTCCAGTGATCACTTCTGCGACGTTTCTTTCCATTGTCATTGCAACGAATGAAACGACGCGGCGATCCTGTTCTTTGAGATTCCTTCGTTACGATAGGGATGAAAGTATGTTATAATCAGATAAAGAAGACAAAAAAGGGATAGACAATGGATGATTTAGAAAAGTTGCTTAAAAGATTGAAAGACAGAGAATCGAACGTCCGGGAATCGGCAGCCGGTGCTTTGGTTGAAATTGGTGAAGCCCTTAAAGTAGAACCTTTGGTTCAAGGGCTGAAGGACAAAGACCCGGACATCCGGGAATCGGCAGCGAAAGCGCTGTGTGAAATCGGTGAGCCTGCGGTAGAGCCATTGCTGAGATTGCTGGGCGACAAAGACCCGGACATCCGGGAATCGGCAGCGAAAGCGCTGTGTGAAATCGGTGAGCCTGCGGTAGAGCCATTGATCCTTTCGTTATGGGATGATGAAGAGGATGTTCTTAAAACCGTGTCAGAGATATTAGATAAGATAGACATCAACTGGGTTTCAAGAAAAGATACGTCAAAAAGATATCTGCGATACTTTTCAGAAGCGTTAAAGCAGGGAAATACCCCTGTTAAGCTTTACATAATAGGCGTCCTTGAAAAAATAGGAGACTTTAGTGTGCCGGAAATGCTCGCAAGGGCATTAGAGGACAGAGACAGGGATGTTCGGCTGCGTGCGGCAAAAGCCCTTAAGAGAATTAAAGTTTAAGGAACATTCACCTGAGTATCAAATAATGATCACAAAATTATCCCCGGCAAACAGGCAAGAGAGTGTGTGAGTAAAAAAACGAAGAGCAAGAGTGTAAGAATGTGGGTGAAAAAACCGAAGCGGAAAAGGGGTTTTACGTCAGTTCTTTCTCGATAGCCCTTTTGATGAAATGATTCAGCGATATCCCTTTTGTGGTAGCCTTCTCAAGCGCCTTCATATGCAGGTCCGGCGGGATACGTACGTTAAAACTGCCCTTGCATGATTTTAACGGTTCTTTCCCTGCTTCCTTGCAGAGAAGAATATAGTCTTCCACGGCCCCCGTAAAGGCCTTTTTCAATTCCTGTACGCTTTTACCTTCAAAGGTGACGAGATCATTTACTCCTTCAATCCTGCCATGAAATACCTCATCAACAGCGCCATAATGCACCGAGCCAATGAATCCTTTGTAAGTCAAAATATCTTTCATTGCACTATCCCCTGTTTTTTGAGTTCTTCAAGAACATCATCAAGCTGGTACTGTTTAAGCTCGGGATGAGGGTGTGGCTTGTGCAGCCTGATAATATGCCGTGTCCTGTAATTTATGAATGCAACCCTCGATCCTGACGAATTGCCCGTTTTTGCCTCCTCATATCCGTATGACGATAAAAATCGTTTTAACTCGCTGTAAGTAAAATCCGTTGGCTTAGATAAAAACCGCTTCAGAAGCTTATCGGCTTTGCTCACAATTTTCATTATAGCATATATTACATGATATGCAACCAATAATGTGTTACATAACAGGCGTGCTTATCAACACCGCCATGCCGGAAAAAAGCGCCGGGTTCCTGAGGGACATCAGGATACAGCAAGATCCCTTTTGCTTACCCAAATTATACTTGAAATATCATATTATTTATTTGACATTTCAAGGAATAATGATATACTACAGGCATGGTTCTCATAGAAAGGAAAAAAGATTTCAAAGAGATACAAAAGCTCATCCGATCATTTCCTGTTGTGGCAGTGCTCGGGGCACGCCAATGTGGAAAGACAACCCTTGTCAGGAAATTACCGTACAAACATTATTTTGATCTTGAAAATCCTCGCGATATTGCCCGCCTTGAACAACCCCAACTGGCCCTTGAGGGCCTGAAGGGGACTATAGTAATGGATGAGATCCAAAGAATGCCGGAGTTATTTCCGTTATTGCGCTATCTTGTCGATAAAAAACAGGATCAAAAATATATTATCCTGGGAAGTGCTTCAAGAAATCTTTTGCAGCAGAGTTCTGAATCGCTTGCAGGAAGAATCGCTTACTATCAGCTTGGCGGTTTCAGGCCGGAAGATGTTGGATTAAATAACATGGAAAGATTGTGGCTCCGTGGAGGATTACCAAGGTCATGTCTGGCTAAATCGGATGAGGAAAGCTGCCTTTGGCGTGAGAACTATATTTCTACATTTTTGGAAAGAGATATACCTCAACTGGGGATTCAAATTCCCTCAAGGATGATGAGGAGATTCTGGACAATGTTAAGTCATTATCACGGTAGTATAATAAACTATGCTGAACTGGGACGCTCCTTCGGTATCTCTGATATGACGGTTCGCAGATACTGCGATATTCTGGAAGGAACCTATATGATAAGGGTGCTTCAGCCATGGCATGTGAATATCGGAAAAAGACTTGTCAAGAGACCAAAAATATATTTACGGGACTCCGGGTTGTTCCACTCGTTGATGTCGATAGATACCCCGCAGCAGCTACACTCACATAACAAACTTGGCGCTTCATGGGAGGGGTTTGCCCTTGAACATACCTCCCGGGTTCTTGGCAAAGAAGAACATTCGTTATATTTCTGGAGTACCCATGCAGGGGCTGAACTGGACCTTTTCTGGCAGAGCGGAGGGAAAAACTGGGGGATAGAATTCAAATACATCGATGCGCCACGCACGACAAAGTCAATGAGCGTCGCCATAAATGACCTCAATCTTGCAAGATTATGGGTAGTTTATCCGGGAGATGAACAATACAGCCTTGCAGACAAGATTGTCGCCATGCCGCTGAGCCGAATTACGAATAATAACCGCTTGCAATAACCGTCAGTTGTGCTATTCTTCAATATATATGCATAATTAGCTGTAAACTCCGATAGTTAAATCAAAGGGGAATATGGGGGAATGAAGACTGGCAGGCATAAAAAATCCGTACACAAACAAGCCGGAGAGGCGTTAAAGCCGGGCGAAATGTATTACCGTTTACTTTTCGAACACAGCGCAGATGCGATCTTATTGACAGCCCCTGATGGAAGCATATATTATGCAAACCCTGCCGCGTGCCGGATGCTTCAACGTACTGAGGCCGAGATTTGCTCCCTTGGCAGAAACGGCGTGATCGACCTAACTGATCCACGACTGCCTGCTGCGCTGGAAGAAAGGGAACGGACAGGACGATTCAAAGGAGAACTCACATGTCTGCGATCCGATGGTCAGAAGTTTCCCTGCGAATTGAGTTCTGTCATATTCACGGACCAGGACGGGCAACTGAGAACCAGCGTGATCATACACGATCTAACCGAACATAAAAAATTGGAGGAAGAACTTCGGGAATCACAGCGTTTCACGATTTCCACAATCAATGCGCTTACCGCACATGTTGCTGTCCTTGATGAAAAGGGAATCATTATTGCCGTAAACCATAGCTGGCGGAAATTTGCAGAAGATAATCCCCCGGTTTTTGTCAATGTCAACGAAGGCGCCAACTATCTATCTGTGTGCGATATGGCGCAGGGCGAAGATTCCGAAATGGCCGCTATGTTTGCCGCAGGCATTCGGTCCGTCATAAGCGGCAAAAGAGAAATGTTTTCACTTGATTATCCCTGTCATTCACCCGACAAGAAACGCTGGTTTACAGGTAGGGCGGCAAGGTTTTCCGGTCCTGGACCCATCCGTGTTGTTGTTGCGCACGAGGATATCACCGAACGCAAACTGACAGAGATAAAATTACTGGAGAGTGGAGAAAAATACCGCAACATCTTCAATGATGCAATTCTCGGGATCTATCAGACCACACCCGAAGGACGCATTCTAAGCGCTAATCCTGCCCTTGCCCGGATGTATGGGTATGACAGACCGGAAGAATTAATCAATAATATAGTTGACCTTGAGACTCAATCATACGTTAATCCTGAAGATAGAAAAACCTTTAAAGGAATCCTCTCCAGGGAAGGGGTGGTGGAAAAGTTCGAGACACAAATTTGCAAAAAAAATGGAGAGACATTCTGGGTTTCAATCAATGCCCATATTGTAAAGGATGAACAAGGCAATATAACACATTACGAGGGCACAATTGAGGACATCACCGAGCATAAGCGGGCGGAGGAGGTGCTGGCAAAGAGCGAGGCCCTCCTCAGAGAAGCTCAAGCGGCGGCACATATCGGCCACTGGGAACTCGATACGTCCACCATGACAACCACATGGTCTGAGGAAATCTTCCACATATTCAGTCTTGACCCTGAAGAGGGCGAACCTTCCTTCGAAGCGCACCAGAAGGTTATCCACACCGATGACTGGGACATCCTTAACAATGCAATGACAACAACAATTGTTGAAGGAACCCCCTTCGATATTGTGTTCCGGATACTTCGTCCAGATAAAACTATCCGGTGGATGCACGCGATAGGATATCCAAAAAAGGACAGCGAAGGCAGAATTGTAAGCGTTTTTGGAACAGCCCAGGATATTACCGATAGGAGATTAATCGAAGAGGCGCTGCGGGAGAAAGAAGAGCACTATAGAATCCTCACTGAAAAGAACATTGCGGGTATCTACCTTATCCAGGATGGATTGTTCAAGTATGTAAACCCCATATTCTGTAGCCTTTACGGGTATACCAGGGATGAGTTAGTTGATAAATTATGTCTCATGGATCTTGTTGTTGAGGAAGAGAGAGAGTTTCTAAAGGATAAGATTCTGCAGCGCCTCTCAGGAGAGCAAAAGTCTGACCAATTCTCCATAAGGATCAGAAGGAAGGATGGTGAGATACGTTTCCTCGAGATCTTTTGTTCGTATGTAGTGTATGCAGGGAAACCTGCTGTACTCGGGACCTGTATTGATGTGACGGAGGCAAGGAGGGCCAATGAGGCGATAAAAAGATCACGAGAAGAGCTCCGGGCCCTTAGCGCTTATCTCCAGAATGTCCGGGAAGAAGAGGGAATGCGAATTGCACGGGAGATCCACGATGAGCTTGGCCAGTCACTGACAGGCATCAAGATAGACATCTCCTGGCTCAAGAAAAAACTCGCTGATATAGTGAAACCGGCAGATCCCATACAGGCGAAGATCGATTCCCTCCTTACGTTGACCGAATCCACGATCGCGACAACCCGTGAGCTTTCCCTCAGTCTGCGGCCCGGCATCCTTGACGACCTGGGACCTGTGACCGCGATCAACTGGCAGTTGAAGAGATTCCAGGAGAAAACGGGCATCATCTGTATGCTCCAGTCAGACGTAGCAGAGGCAACAATACCCGCAGACTACTCTACGGTGCTGTTCCGCATATCCCAGGAGTGTCTGACCAACATATCACGATATGCCGACGCCACAAAGGTGAAGATTACATTTACCGGCGAGGGAGAAAGCCTTGTTCTCGAGATAGAGGACAACGGCAAAGGCATTACAACGGAACAGATAAGAAACCCGCTTTCACTGGGTATACTGGGCATGAGGGAGAGGATTATGAGTCTCAATGGCAGGTTCAGCATCAAAGGCACGCCAAAGAAAGGGACAAAGGTAAGGGTGGAGCTGCCGATAAAGTGAAGAAATTTGTGATTTCAGATTGCCGATTTAAGATTGGACAAAACCTGTGATTCATTACTGGGTTAAGGGAGTGTGTGTATTACGAATATACTTCTTCGTGGGGCCCAAAAGTGAAAAATATAATGGTGTTTGAATCCGTTTTCATACATATTTTTTGTGAACAGCCAACAAAACTTTTAAATTTCCTTGCCCTGCATTCTTCACACACTGAGAATATTACCCTGAATGATTTTGTAATTCTTGCTGAGCGCAATCCTTTGAGCTCCCCGATAAGCAATTCACTTTTACAATATGTATATAGATTTTTTGATAGCAGCATTATCTTGTTTTTAAGTGTTTTTTTAAGATGTCTGTATTTTTTGGATTGCTTGAGAAATTCAGGGGTAAAATATGTTTTATAGATTTTCAAAAACCTCTTCAAAAGTTAACATCTTTGTTCCTTTTTTCAGTTGTTTTTGCGCTCTTCTGATGGATTGGAATAACTCCCTATTTGACATTATATGTAAAGTTTCATTTATCTTTTGCCAGTCCGCCAGGCTTAAAACAACAGATTTTGTTTTGCCTTCCGGTGTCGTAATAAATTCAATACTCTGGAGCTCGATTGTTTGTGCCATAATGAATTCCCTTTCTTTTTTAAGAATAATCAATATATTATCAAGTGTCAATGGAAAAGGTTTTTATACATGAAAAAGGATTTGAAAAATCAGCTATCGGAAATCGCAAATGACAAGGTTCCTCATCGCTGATGACCATGCCTTGATGCGCCGGGGTTTGATACAACTCCTCAGCGAGGATTTTCCAGATTCTCTGTTCGGCGAAGCGTGGAACGCCCACCAGATCTTTGAGAAGGTACAGGAACAAGAGTGGGACCTTGTCATCCTCGACATCAACCTTCCTGACAAAAGCGGGCTGGATGTGCTGAAACAGTTGAAGTCAGCCCATCCCGGTCTTTTAATCTTTGTGTTGAGTGTTCATAAAGAAGAAGAGTATGCAGTCCGGGTGCTGAAGGCAGGTGCCTCAGGGTACCTGTCAAAGGATAGCGCCCCCGAAGAACTGGTGAAGGCAGTGAGAAAGATACTCGGCGGCGGTAGATACGTGAGCCCGTCCCTGGGAGAAAGGCTGGCCTTTGAACTTGAGAAGGGGGAGGATGCGCACCGGACGCTCTCAGACCGGGAATACCAGGTGATGCTCATGATCGCTTCAGGCAAGTCAATTACGGAGATCGCCGATACCCTCTGTCTCAGCGCGCAGAGCATCAGCACATACCATTCGCGTATCTTCGAAAAGATGGGTCTTAAGAATAATGCTGACCTCATTCGTTACGTCATCGACCACAAGCTGGAGTAGACACTGTAGTAATCCTACTACAAAAAAATTAGTTATCCACTGACATACTCCACAGCTAAATTGTGTAATACTTTGAAAAAGTTAAAAAGAAGGGTTGCCATGAAACTGTTCATTGCTGATGATTCAGAGATGATGCGGGAACGGATAAGGGAGTTGGTTTTAGCAGTAGAAGGGATTGAACTGGTAGGGGAGGCAGGGGATGTCCGGGCGTCTATCAAGGGTATCATGGATTTAAAGCCGGACGTAGTGATACTCGATATACGTATGCCGGGAGGTAGCGGTCTCGATGTCCTCCGGGGAGTGAAAGGGCATACAACCCCTTTGATCATCGTACTTACCAATTATCCCTTCCCGGAATACAAGGAGATAGCTATTAAATTGGGGGCAGATTATTTCTTTGATAAGTCCAAAGAATTTGATGAAGTGCAAAGGATCCTGGGAAGGATGCTGCAGGGCAAGGAAGCGGGTAAGACCGTGATTCGTGAATCGTGATTAGTTAAAACAATTACGAATTACCAATTACGAGCCACGAGGTTTTTAATAGACTTCATCGTGAGTGCCGATGTCAATGAGGTGGATAGTGTTAACGGAGAGTTTAAAAATGATTCGTAAGTCGGGTGTTAGTGAACAGGCATATTTATCTTGTAGTGCTCCCTTTAGTTTGTGTGTTTCAAGCGAAGGTATAAAGGGATTTTCTGATAGGACGGTTAATATTTCCCGATACAGGTTTTTAAATTGGGGGTTCCTTATAAGGAATTTCTTAGCTTTCCTTGAAAAGGATTTGGAAAACTCAATCTTCCGGCGCATTCAAAATTGCCTGCATGGCTTCATCAACGGTTTCAAAGACCATAGTGGGTTCCTTCTCGGCTTCAAGCACCCGCTTTACAAAAGCCCTGTGTTTCTTTTCCTTTTCAACAAGGAAACTTATGTAGTCTCTTACCTCTTGAATCCGTTTTGCAGGAAGCTTAGGAAGCATTTCATGGATATCGGATATTACAGCAGTCTTCATAATTATAATCATAACGGATACATTGCATGGTGTCAATGATTTTAAAAGGTGAAATGTGATGAAGACAGTGGCCGGAAGCGAGACATCTGAGATCGTTTCGTTTTTCCTTGATGACCGGCGGTTTGCTGTCCCGCTCTCAACCGTAATGCGGGTTGAAAGGATCGTTGCCATAACGCCCCTTCCGAAGGCGCCGGATATCGTCCTCGGTGTTATCAACATGCACGGCCAGATTATTCCAGTAAGGGAAAAGGGGTTCAAGCTTGCGGCGTGAGGCTGGATACTGGACGGGGATATGATGCGGAAACCCGCAGGGATAGCATCGTGTCCCAAGAATGTGGAGCTTGATGGTGGGTGGTGAAGTATAAGGAGGTCATTGATGATGGCAGAACAATCGCCGGAACTTCAGACAGTGCAATTGTCAGAGGCAGGGGAAATACAAGAGTTCTCGATCAATTCTGTCGAGGCGGTGTCGAAAGAAACGGATTCCTTCGTCGTTTTCCGGCTCGATGGAGATCGCTGTGCGCTTCTCCTTCATCAGGTGGAGATCGCGCTGCGCATGGTATCCGTCACGCCGGTGCCTGGCGCCCCACCCTGGGTCATCGGAGCCATGGACCTGCACGGTCGGGTCATCCCGGTTGTGGACCTGCGGCAGCGACTGGGCCATCCCGCGCGGGAACCCCATCTGGACGATCGCCTGCTCGTCATCTCCCTTGCCGAACGGACCTTTGCCCTTGTGGTGGATGAAGTGACGGAAGTACTCGTGTTGCCGGTCAGCGAGGTGGAAACACCCCCCGATCCTCTTTCCGATTCCCGGTACCTGAGGGCCGTCGTCAGGCGGAAAGACGGCATGATTCTGATTCTGGATTCGGAAAGCCTGTTTCCATCATCCTCACACCCCTCCCTTCATCCGCTCCCTTCAATGGAGGGGGAAACGGAGTGTTCCCGGAATGGGGATTCTTGATGCTGGATTTAATTATGAACCAACGACATTATAAACAGAATCCGCAGATGGACGATGCGAGTTGCGAGCTTTTCCGGAGACTTATTCTGGAAAGGACAGGCATGCATTTTCCTCCTCGCCGGCGCGACGCGATGGTGAGGAGCGTCCTGGCCGCAGCCGGCCGCAGCGGCTTTGAAGACACAGAAGCATACTATCGACACTTGTTTGTGTCCAAAACGGACAGCAAGGTCTGGGATGAGCTGATCCAACTGCTCATTATCAATGAAACCTACTTCTTTCGTGACGCGCCTCAGATGGACGCTCTCCGCCAGCATGTCCTGCCGGAGATCATCTCGCGCCATCGCGACGACCGCCGCCTCCGTATCTGGAGCGCCGGCTGCGCCAGCGGTGAAGAACCCTATTCCCTGGCCATGCTGCTCTGTCAGATACTGCCCGATATTGCCCAATGGAACGTCTTCATCCTGGGCACGGACATCAACAAGAGCGATCTCTCCTGGGCTGAAAGAGCCTGTTACAAGGAGCGTTCCTTCCGGATGACCGATCCTCTCACGCGGGGACGTTTTTTCACGCCCTGCGAGAGGGGCTGGGAGCTCAAACCACATATCCGTGAGATGGTCCATTGTGCCTATCTGAACCTGGCGGAAGATATCTACCCATCCCTGACGACCAATACGAACGCCATGGACCTGATCCTCTTCCGGAACGTAGCCATCTACTTCGAGGATGTCATAATGAGGGAGATGGCCTTGCGGTTCCAACGCTGCCTGGTTTCCGAAGGATGGTTCGTTGTCGGGGCGGCCGAGGCGGGAAGCGCCATTTGTGACCCCTTTATTTTCTGGAACTTTCCCGGCGCCATCCTTTACCGGAGGGGAATCGCGCCCCCCCACAGACCGGGAATCGCCGTGACGCCGCAGGATTGGGCTGCGGTCCCCAGCACGGGGCGCGCTAAAATCCTCGATCTCCTGCCGGTCGGGGAGGTGCCCGTGCGGCCACCTCCCATTAACGCTCCACCCAGGCCGCCGGAACAGGCCGACCCCTACAAGGAGGGGCTCGTCATGATGGGAAAGGGAAACTACGAAGGGGCGATCGAGAGATTCCACGCGCGGATTGCCAAAGACCCGAAATTTGTGCCGGCCTACTGCGAAATTGCACGGGCGCATGCCAACCGGGGCCGGCTGAAGGACGCCGGCGCCTGGTGCGATAAGGCCATCATGAAGGACCCGTTGCTGGCCGAGGCTTACTATATCCTTGCCCTCATCCGCCAGGAAGAAGGCGAGCATGAAGAAGCCGTGGGACTTCTTAAAAAGACGCTCTACCTGGTCCCGGATTTTCTCCTGGCGCATTTCAGCCTGGCCGTCATCCATCGCCAGTCCGGCCGCCGTGATGAGGCAATGCGTCATCGTTCGCAGGCGCTGCGTCTTGGCGCCAAAATGCCGCCCGATGAAATCCTGCCGGGCACCGATGGCATGACCGCCGCCCAGTTGCTGACGGTAATCGGAGGGATGCAGTGAAGCTGGATGCCGGATACCCGATACTGGATGCTGGATAGGGGGTTGAATGAGTTATAGGAATTTGGATGTATGGAAAATGGCAAGGGAACTGGTCATTGACATTCACAAGATGACGCTCGAAAAGCTTCCCAAATTTGAGGCATTTGAAGAAGGGGGGCAAATTAGAAGGTCATCAAAGTCAGTGCTATCAACCCTTGTAGAAGGTTATGGAAGAAGGCATTACAAGCAGGAGTTCATTCGCTATCTGCATTATGCAATAGCTTCCAATGATGAAACGCTTGATCATCTGGAAATACTTTATGAAACCGGCTCGTTAACAGACAAAGAGCTGTATGCCAATATTCACGAAAGGTTAGAAATATTAGGGAAGAAACTCAATATGCTCATCAAATCAGTAACGAAAGGACATATCAGTGAAAAATAATAATCAATCATCCAGCATCCAGCATCTAGCATCCAGTATCCAGAAGGATCGGCAGATCATGGATGCACGAGCTCGGCTCCTTGCCATTCCCCCGAAAGAAGATTTTACCGAAGGAGAAACCCTCCATTTGCAGTCTTTCCTTCTCGGGAAGGAGCGTTACGGCGTGGATATCAAACTTGTCCGGGAAACACAGCCCCTGGGAAGCCAGAAATGGGCCGCTGTCCCCTGCACACCGGATTTCATTACGGGCGCAGTGAACATCCGCGGCAGGATCTACCCCATCATGGACGTGGCGATGTTTTTGGGACAGCCTTCCAGGCCCTTGCCGAAAACGGCCCACGTCCTGCTCGTGCGCGGCGTCAGCGGCGAGGGGGAAATGATCGAGCTCTCGCTCCTCGCCGACGAGCTGCCCCAGACGGTCCATGTCCCCCAGGGCGAGGTAAAGGCATCCACCGTAACGATCTCAGCCCGGGCGCAGGAATTCATCCGGGGCATCACCGATGACATGCTCATTGTGCTGGATATGGAACGTCTGCTCTCCGATCCGGGGATCATTATTCACGAGGAGGTTTCCCCTTAGTCCATGGGATGGTTTCGGGACTTCGACCCCGTGAGCGGACGGCAATGCGACAATGATCCAGGGACCATGAACATCATGGAAAGACATGAAAAGAGGAGGGACATGAGATGCTTAAAAATATGAAAGTTGCCGTGCGTATAGGATTGGGATTCGGCCTGGTGATTGTTTTTATGATTACCATAATCATGATTAGTTTAAATCAGACAGCGGACACTCATGAAAAGCTTGATCGTATCGTAAAGGTCAATAATGTCCGTATTGATTTGGCCAATAAAATGTTTGTCGAGTCGCGCGAAACGGTCTTAGTCGTCCGCACGGTCATGCTGGAAAAACTCAAAACGAATGCGGACAAAAACATACAGCAACTAAAAGATAATCTCGTAGAACAGAGAAAAGGATACCGTGAGAATTTAGCCAAATACCAGGAACTGCAATTTAAGGATGACACCAAGGGACTTGACCTGACGAGCAAGATGAAAGCTTCCGGAGATGCCGCAATGCCATTGCAGGACAAAGTGATTGCACTGTGCGAGGCAGGCAAGGAAGATGAGGCAGCCGATTTTATGTTCAGGGAAGCCTTCCCTGCTGTGAAGCAATGGGGAGAAAATTTAAGAGCAATGATCCGTCACAATGAAGAACTCTCGGCAATGCGCTACGAGCAGGAGGTAACGGCCCTTGCCGCTACGCGCACAACCATGTTCATCATTGGAGCTGTGGCCGTCGCGCTGTCTATTTTGATCGTTCTCTTCCTGACCTTGAGCATCAACAGGCCTATGGCGCTGGGTGTGCAGATGATGCAGGAGATGGCTCAAGGCCATCTGGGGATGCGCTTTAAAATGAACCGGCGGGACGAGATCGGCATCCTTGCCGGCGCCATGGACCAGTTTGCCGAGGACATCCAGACAGTCTTTGACAAGATCAAAACGGTCGCAGGCGGCAATCTCAGTGTTCAGAACATCCCGAAGGACAGCCAGGACGAGATCGCCCAGGCTCTTCAAGGGATCATTGACAGCCTTCGGAGCATGCTGGGGAGCATCCGCGAGGCTTCCTCGAACCTTACCACGGCCACTGCCGAGATTCTTTCGGTGACAACCGAACAGGCTTCCATGAGTTCCGAGCAGGCGGCGGCGGTCAGCGAGACGACAAGCACCCTGCAGGAGGTCCGCCAGACGGCGGATCAGGCTGCCGAGCGGGCGCGCCAGGTATTGGAGGTTGCCCAGGAATCCACCCGCATTGCCGACGAGGGGATCCATTCCGTCCAGAGCACGATGGAGGGGATGACCAAGATCAAGGAGCAGGTGGGGACGATTGCCGAGACGATCCTGAGTTTGAGCGAGCAGACCCAGCAGATCGGAGAGATTATTGCGACGGTGAACGACATAGCCGACCAGTCCAGCCTGCTTGCCCTGAACGCCGCCATCGAGGCGGCTCGCGCCGGGGAGGCGGGGAAGGGTTTTGCCGTGGTGGCGGGCGAGGTTCGGGGTCTGGCGGAACAATCGCGGCAGGCGACGGCCCAGGTGAAGGACATTCTGGGAGATATCCAGAAGGCAGCCAACACGGCGGTGATGGTGACCGAGGAGGGGACGAAGCGTGCGGAGTCAGGCGTGCTTCTTGCCCGGACGACGGGAGAGGCGATCCGTTCGATTCGGGATCGCATCCAGCAGGTTGCCCAGTCGGTCCAGCAGGTTGCCGTCAGCACGAAGCAGCAGTTGGCCGGGGTGGATCAGATTGTTACAGCCATGGAGAGCATCAACCAGGCCACCGTTCAGAGCGATATCGGCACGAAGCAGGCGGAGCAAGCGGCCCATAACCTCAATGCGCTGGCTGCGGAGTTGAGCAGGAAGGTGGCGTAGTAAAAATAGACTGGACGGGAACATGATGCGGAAGCCCTGTCGGGATCGCATCGTGTCCCCGGAATGTGAGGGTTGTCATGAACACAAGTAGAGACATAAAGCAGGAACTGCTGACCGCCTTTCAGGCCGAGCTGGGGGACCTCCTCGGCGTGCTCAACAGAGGTTTGTTATCCCTGGAAAAAGATCCCTCCGGGGATGAGCGGGGACGGTTGCTGGCCGACCTTTTCCGCGCCGCCCACAGTATCAAGGGGGGGGCGCGGGCAGTGGATATAAGGGAGATTGAAAGAATAGCCCACCGGCTGGAAGATATCATGGGGATGATCCAGCGGGGCGAGTTGCCTGTCCGGCCGGAAATCTTCGACACCCTCTTTCGTTCCGCAGACACCCTGAAAGAGGCGATGGACGCCTATCTGACAGGGAGCGAGTTGCCTGCAGAAAGAAGAGAAAAACTGCTGGCGGACCTGGAGGAAATAAAGAAGGGAGCGGTTTCGGGACGGGAAGCAGAACGGCCCCAAGAACCAATCAAAGGAACATCCCCGCCTCCGGCGCCGTTAGATTATCCTAAGGAGCTATCAGCATCGGCGGCGCCTTCGGGGACTCCCTCCCCGGCTTCACCACCACTGGCGCGAACGCCGAGAGCAGCAGTGCCTGCCACCGAGACCATCCGTGTCGCTATGGCCAAGGTGGACAACCTGATGGACCGCATGGGCGAACTCATGGTCGCCCGCATGAGGACGGAGCAGCGTTTGCACGAGATCAAAGCCATCGGGCAGCGGATGAACCGCTGGCAGAAGAACTGGAACAAGGTACGGGGAGATTACCGTCTCCTGAAGCGCCAGGACGGGCAGCGGCCGGAGGTGAACCGGCTGATCGATTTTTTTGACGTAAACGGAGATAACCTCAAGAACTTCGATACGGAAATCCAGGCCCTGCATCGTCAATTTGTGAGTGACTACCGGTATCTCTCCCTTCTCACCGATGATATGCATGACGGGGTGCGCAGGGTCCGGATGCTGCCTACGGCTACCCTCTTCGAACTTTACCCACGCATGGTGCGCGATCTGGCAAGAGAACAGGGCAAGGAAGTCAATCTTCAGGTGGAAGGGGCCGATACGGAGGTCGACCGGCAACTCCTGGATATCATGAAGGACCCCTTGACCCACCTTCTGCGCAATGCCGTTGACCACGGCATCGAGCCCCCCGACGCCAGGGTGGCGGCAGGCAAGCCCAGAGCGGGAACCATTTGGCTTAAGGCTGCGCAAAGGGGGAACACCATTGTCCTGACGGTTTCTGATGACGGGGCGGGAATTAACCTTGATGCCGTAAAGCAGGCGGCCCTGGCACGGGGTCTCCTGACATCACAGGAAATCGAAGGGATGAAGGATGGCGAGGTCTTCAATCTCATCTATCGCCCAGGGCTAACCACGCACCAGAAGGTGACCGAGATTTCCGGGCGGGGCATAGGCCTCGACGTGGTGCGCAAAAACCTGGAAAGACTCCAGGGGGTGGTCGATTTGGAGACAGCCGCGGGGAAAGGCTGCACCTTCACGCTGACCATGCCTCTGACGCTTGCCACCAGCCACGTGCTTATGATGGGGGTGGCCGGACAGATCGTGTCGATTCCCACAACGACCGTTGTGCGCATCCTCAAGGCAAAAGTGGAGGAGATAGGCAGCATCGAGGGAAAACCGGCGATCCGCGTTTCAGGCCGTCCGCTGTCGCTTTTCTCTCTGGCCCAGGTGCTGGAACTGCCGGAATCGGCAGCGCCTTTCGCTGCCGGGCAGACGATCCCGATCGTGGTGGTGGGCGTAGCGGAGAAAAAAATGGCTTTTCGGATAGATGAACTCTACGGGACACAGGAAGTGGTCATCAAGGGCATGGGGCGGCAGTTCAGCCGCGTGCGCAACGTGACCGGGGCCGCGATATTAGGAGATGGCCGGGTCGTTATGATCTTGAACGTTGCTGATCTCGTGAAATCGGCCCAAAAAAGCGCAGGGATTACCGCATCCATCCCGGTTCAGGTCCAGGAAGTCGCCCGTCGCCGCCTGCTTGTGGTGGACGATTCCATAACCACCCGCACCATGGAAAAAAATATCCTGGAAAATGCCGGCTATAAGGTCTTGGTGGCTGCCGACGGCGAGGAAGCCTGGGCCATCCTTCAGACCGAACCTGTTGATGGAATCGTGGCCGATATTCAAATGCCGCGTATGGATGGCTTCGCCCTGACCAGGAAAATCAAGGGCCATGAAAAGCTCACTGACCGTCCCGTTGTGCTTGTGACCTCCCTCGAAACACCCCAGGACAAGATCCGGGGCATGGAAGCCGGGGCGGATGCTTACATTATCAAGGGCACTTTTGATCAAAGGGACCTTCTGGCGACGATTGAGAGACTGATCGGGTGACAAGGGCAGTGAATGGTTATGGAAACGGAGATTAGAAATTTCAATGTCTTTAACTGTTCACATTCACCGTTCACTATTCACCGTGGGATGGGATAAATGGTACGAGTTCTGATCGTTGACGATTCACCGACGCAGCGCATTCTTATCAGGAGAATCCTCGAGAACGATCCGGGGATTCAGGTGGTGGGCGAAGCGGAAAACGGCGAGGAGGCCATCGCGTGTTGCCGGAAGTTCAACCCCGACATTGTAACCATGGACATCCATATGCCCGGGATGGATGGTTACGAGGCGATCCGTCACATCATGGCGGAGATGCCCCGGCCGATCATCGTGCTGACCTCTACCGAGTCCGACATCAGGCTGGGGACCACCTACAAAGCCATCGAATACGGCGCCTTGATGGTTTTGGGCAAACCGAAAGGAATGCCGGTGACAGACCCTGAAGCGGACAAGCTTATTGCCCAGATCAAATCAATGGCCGATGTCAAGGTGGTCCGGAGAACTAGATGGCCTCAGCCGGAGCAATCGAAGATGCCGGGAAAGACAGTCCTGCCGCGCAGTGACCGCCGGCAGCGGATTCGTCTGGTTACCATAGGCGTTTCCACGGGCGGCCCGCCGGCCCTTCAGGTGATCCTGAGCCGGCTGCCGGCCGGTTTTTCGGCGCCGATTCTGGTGGTGCAGCATATGTCACGGAGCTTCATAAACGGCCTTGCCGTCTGGTTGAATGAAAAGACGCCCCTGCAGGTAATGGTGCCCCAGACAGGTGAAAAGCTGAAGCCGGGGATGGTCTATCTGGCGCCGGACGACAGGCACCTGACCATAGCGGCGGGTGGTTATGTCCGGTTGGATAAGCAGTCCATTGTTGATGGACACTGTCCCTCGGCGACCGTTCTTTTCGAATCGGCAGCCGCAGTGAATGGCCCGGAGACGGCAGGCGTTATCCTCACGGGTATGGGTTCAGACGGAGCACGGGGGCTCAAGACGCTCCATGACGCCGGCGGTTATACCATGGCCCAGGACGAGGCAAGCTGTATTATTTTCGGCATGCCCAAAGAGGCCATCGCCATGGGCGCCGTCAACGAGGTTTTGCCCCTGGAAATGATCAGCGGCAGGCTGAAAGAGCTGGTTTTGGTGTAGGAGGCTATATGGTCAGGGTAATGATAGTGGAGGATTCTCCCACATGGGCGAAAAAGCTGACTCTTATACTGGAGAGCGATGGGGAGATCAATGTGGTGGGGTTGGCAACAAACGGCCGGCAGGCAGTAATGATGGCTGCCGATTTATTGCCCGATCTAATTACGATGGATGTTGTCATGCCGGACATGGACGGCTTGGAAACGACAAGACGCATCATGGCTGCCCGTCCCACACCCATTCTTATCATCACTGCTTCAGAAAACGAACTGGCATACAACTTGGTTTTCACAGCAATGCAAGCGGGGGCCCTTGATGTGATAAACAAGAGCGCGGTTGATGGTGACGATGCCTGGCAGCAGGAACTCTTAGCAAAGGTCAAGACCTTTGCTAATGTGGATCCCCATAAAGTGGGAAATTAGAAGATTGGGTGAGAGATCGAACGATGCTTATATGTACTTTCTATGCCAAAGATTGCATAATTCTCAGGAGGACAAGTGGATAAAATAAAAGTTCTCATCGTTGAGGACAGCATCACCCAGGCCATGCAATTGCAACACATCCTTGAAAAGGACGGCTATGATGCAATCGTCGTCTCTGATGGAAACGAGGCCCTCAGGGCGATAAAGAAATCCAAACCACGGATCGTTCTTTCCGATATCGTCATGCCGGGAATGGATGGCTATGAGCTCTGCCGGCAGATCAAATCCAATGAGTCACACGGGGACATATCGGTGATCCTTCTGACCTCTCTTTTACAGCCGCAGGCGGTCATCTGGGCGCTGCAATGCGGCGCCGATAAATTCTTCACCAAGCCCTATGATGAAAACTATCTACTTTCAACGATTCAGAGCCTGAACGAGAATCCGAATATTCAAGACCCCCCTCAAAAAGCTATCAATGTATTCTATAGAGGTGAAACCTATTTTATTGATTCAACCCGGTCACAGATTATTAACCTTCTTCTTTCCACATACGAAGCGGCGGTAAATAAAAACCTCCAACTGATCGAAGCACAGGATGAACTAGAAAGACTCAATAAAAGTCTCGAAGAAATAGTCGATAAAAGGACAGAAGCCCTTCGTGTTGAAGTGAACGAACGCAAGGCGGCAGAGGCGGCTCTCCGGGCAAGCAGCGATGAAATGAAGGCCATATCGCAACAGCTCTGGCAGGCGGAGAAACTGGCAACGATGGGGGAATTGGCGGCGAGCATTGCCCATGAGCTGAACAATCCTCTTGCCACCATCAGCCTCAGGCTCGAATCCCTGACAACTCAAACGCCCGAAGATGATCCCCGTCTCCGGGAACTAAAAATCATCGGGCATGAAGCCGAACGGATGGCAAAGCTCGTTGCCACCCTCCTGCAAACCAGCCGCAGGAGCCAGCCCCAGATTTCCACTGTCAATGTATGTGAAGAAATAGACAATACGCTCGAACTTATTCATTTCCACTTGCACAAGTATAACGTAAAGGTTGTTCGGGAGTTTGCACCAGGTGTACCGAACATCCACGCGGACCGCCAGCAATTGAGGCAGTTGTTCCTCAACCTGTTCACGAATGCGAGCGACGCCATGCCCGATGGTGGGGCGCTCACGATCCGCACGTATGTGCAAGAAGCTGAGAGTGGGACAACTTCAAACTTGCAACCTGCAACTCGAAACCAGTTTGTTGTTATCGAGATTGCCGATACGGGTGCAGGCATTCCGCCTGAGATTTTGCCGAAGGTGACAGAATCCTTTTTCACAACCAAACCTGAAGGGAAAGGGACAGGGCTTGGACTCTCAATTTGCAGGCATGTCGTTCAAGACCACAAAGGAACGTTCGATATTACAAGCAGTTGCGAAATTCCGAAGGGTACAACAGTTCGTATTGTCTTCCCGACATCATTGACCTCAGCAGCCTACCGTAGTCTTCGTGAGGAGAAACTTAGATGAATAAGGAGCAGAAATCATGGCGGAAAAGACATCAAAATTCAATTTAGGCAGTATCCTGATAGTAGACGACGAGCAGGAGTTGATGACCGTGCTCTGCGAAACCCTGGCAGGAAAGGGATACGAAACAGCGGGCTTTACATCGGGCGAAAAGGCCCTCGAAGTCCTGAAGCACAAGGATTTTGATGTATTACTCACTGACCTTATGATACCGGGAATGGATGGAATAACCCTTTTTAAGTCTGCCCTCGGGATAGACCGCAACATAATAAGCATCATTATGACAGGCCAGGGTACTGTGCAGACCGCCGTGGAAGCCATGCAATCGGGCGCCTTTGATTATATACTTAAACCCTTCAAGATCAGTCTCCTGCTGCCGCTTATTACACGGGCAATGGAGGTGCGGCGGCTTAAGCTTGAAAACATTCAGTTGCAGGAAACAGTAGCGGTCCACGAGCTTGCAACATTGATCGCCTTCCCCTTCGATGTCCGGACGATCCTTAATAAGCTTTTAGATGCCGCACTCCAGCAGTGCCAGGCCGATGAGGCATCCATCATGCTTACCGCGGAAGACGGCAAAAGCGAGCTCTACATTGCTATAGCCAAAGGGAAACATCTGGAGCAATTCATAGGGACACGGGTACCCATAGACGACAGCATCGCAGGCTGGGTTGCACGAAATCACCAGTTGGTTACACTCAACGGCAAGGTTGAGGATGCCCGTTTCAAGCCGGTTAACCCAAGGAAAGACATAAACAGCGCCGTATCAATGCCCATCATCGCGGGTGGCAATCTGCTCGGAGTATTAAATGTGAACACCACGCAGAGCCGGCGTGCCTTCACGCTGGGCCAGATAAAGGGCTTGAGCATCCTGATAAGTATTGTTGCGCCCGTGTTGGAGAGCTCCTGGTTATACGACAAGATACGTCAGGCAGAGGAGAAGTATCGCAGCATCTTCGAGAACTCTGTAGAAGGTATCTTCCAGACCACGCCTGAGGGCCGTTTCTTCACAGCCAACCCCGCCCTTGCCCGGATGTATGGATATGACACACCGGAGGATCTGATCGCCACAGTTAAATCCATAAAAGAGGAGCTCTACGTCAGGCCGGAAGAGAGGGATCTATTCAGGAGCCTCTTGCATGAAAAGAACGTTGTAAACAATTTTGAGGCAGAGCTGCGCCGGAAGGACGGAGCCACCTTCTGGGTTTCAATGAATGCACGGGTAATCCGTAATAAAGATATGGAGATTGTATACTACGAAGGCACCATGGAAGATACAACAGAACGGAAAAAGGCCGAGGAAAAGATCGTTACGGAAAGGCAGAAATTCCTATCCCTCGTTGACAACGCACCCTTCGGAATGATTATGATCGGTCAGGATGGAAACTTTCAATACTTCAACGCTAAATTTGAAGAGATGTTTGGTTATACACCCTATGATATTCCTAACGGCAAAACCTGGTCTCAAAAGGTGTATCCTGATCCTGCATACAGGCACTCCGTGGCTTCTGCATGGAAGGCAGGTATGGAAAGATTAAAGGCTGGGGAGCAAATCTCGGAAACCTTTGAAGTAACGTGCAAAGACGGGTCAAGAAAGGTTGTCAAGTTCAGACCCGTGCAGATGGAGGCAGGTCAACAGCTCGTGGCCTGCAACGACATCACGGCACTGATAAAGGCAGAAGACGCCCTCAAACAGAGTATGGGTAAGCTAAAAAGGGCGATGGAGGGAACAATAAGTGTTATGGCACATGCCGTCGAGGTCCGTGACCCTTATACGGCAGGCCATCAGAGGAGGGTTACCGATCTTGCATACGCGATAGGCAAAATATTGAACCTCACTGAACTCGAGATCGAGGGTTTAAGGATGGCGGGCCTCATCCATGACATCGGTAAGCTATATGTCCCGGCAGAGATCCTGAGTAAACCGGGCAGACTCTCTGATATAGAGTTCGAGCTTGTCAAGACCCACGTAGAGGCTGGGTATGACATACTCAAGGATGTGGAGTTCCCCTGGCCTGTTGCTGCCTTTGTGCGTCAGCATCATGAGAAGATCGATGGCTCCGGCTATCCCCAGGGCCTCAAGAATGGGCAGATCCTCCTTGAGGCAAAGATATTAACTGTTGCTGATGTTGTTGAAGCCATGGCCTCCCACCGTCCCTACCGTCCCAGCCTTGGGATAGATCTTGCCCTTGAAGAAATAGAAAAGAACAAGGGTATTCTCTATGATCCTGATGCCGTTGATGCTTGTGTACGGCTATTCAGGGAGAAGGGGTTTAAGTTTGAATAGATCGTTATATATAAGGCACGGCACCAGGATTTCATTTAGATCGGTATTGCGGACTATCGCATAAAGGGGATATGAATGGCAAAAATCATGATTGTCGACGATAATGAACCGGTACGGTCGTTATTCATTGCATTGATAGATATGCTGTTCCCTGATTGTGAGGTGCTGCAGGCATCAAACGGCGAAGAGAGTGTCGCTCTCGCACGGGCAACTGAGCCGGATATAATCTTTATGGATATCAGCATGCCCGGGATGGACGGTATTGAGGCAACAACGCAAATCAAAAGCTTTTTGCCATCAGCCAGGGTGGTCATATTGACCGGCTACGATGATCATAAGTTGCGAGAAGATGCCGAATCAGCAGGCGCATGCCATTACATGTTAAAACAGACAATGAACAAGGAGCTGAAGCCTTTGTTAAAAAGATTACTTAAAAATGAGGAGTAATGACGATGATCACAAGCCCCATCCCCCTCCCTGCTATTGAGTTTTGCCAAAACACCCCCGTCAATAGCGAGGGAGGGGGAACCCCTACGGAGAAGAAAAGACGTTGCAAGTTAAAAGAGCATGAAGCGGGGAAACGGAGAATTATGGTTTCGCTATCAGCTATGAGCGGGGGCTTAACGATATGATTGATCTCTCCAAACACCTGATGAACTGGATTAAGAAACCAAGGCTGTTTTTCTTAATCCAGTTACTGCTTTTTGTCACCATATTCGCCATGGCCTTTAATATTGAATATAAACATTTCATGGATGCTACCAGGGAAATGATAAAAGCTAACAATTCAACTGCCCAACAGCTTTCCCATGTAGTTCTGGAACACCACAAATCAATTATCGGGATTCTCCAGTCCTACGCAACGCGACCTTTATTGATCAATGCAGTGAGAAAGAAGGATTTCGAGGCCGCAACAACACATCTTGCTGACATGAAAAAAAACAACTCTGAAATCGACTTAACATTTATAACAGACCGTAACGGTGTACTCTGGGTCAATTATCCCTATTTTCCCGAGGAAATGAATAAAGATTACTCGTATCGTGACTGGTATAAGGGTGTGAGCAGCAGGTGGCAACCGTATGTGTCAGGTGTTTTCCAATTGAAGGGTACTGCAGTTGCCTTTGCGGTGCCTGTTTTTGACGAGAAAGGAAGAGTGGCAGGCATACTGTCTGCATCTCTCCGTACAAATGTTTTTGCTTACGACATGCAGGCGCTTATACCTGATAAAATGACAAAAGTTACCCTCATAGACCAGATGGGGAATATTATCTACAGCAATAGATTGCCCTATGGAAAGGAGGTAATGAAGTATCCCTTTTCATTTTCAAGCAATATGATCACCGCTAACGCACCAGTGAAGGCGCTTATGTGGACTGTTGTGGTCGAAAAAGAGAAGAGCGCAATACTCGCCTCGGTTTCCTCCCATTTTATTCATACGGCTGTTACTGCTTTCATCCTCTATCTGCTCATGGGTTTCGCAATGGTGTTTATGCGAAAGCGTGTCGTATTGGAGCAGGCCTTTGCGCTCCTCGCCTCTGAGGAGAAGTTACAGGAAAGCGAAGAGAGATACCGTTCCATCTTTGAAAATATTGCTGAGGGTATCTTCCAGACCACACCTGAAGGAAGATTTATCAGTGTAAACCCTGCGATGGCACGTATCCACGGATTCTCATCTCCGGAAGAGATGATGACGAGCATTACCAATATCGGTGAACAACTCTACGTAAACCCTGAAGACAGAAGAAGGTATCGAGCGATCCTTGAAGAGCAGGGAACGGTCAATAGCTTTGAGGCGCAGGTATACCGGAAAGACAGGAGCATCATATGGACATCGACCAGTTCCCATAACGTGAAGGATGCGACAGGTAAGGTGCTCCGCTTCGAGGGGACCGTTGAGGAGATCACCGAGCGCAAACAGGTAGAAGAGAGGCTGAGGAAGAGCCTGGTCGGTACCATTCAGGTAATATCGTTGATGTTGGAAACCAGGGATCCATATACTGCGGGCCATCAGAAGAGGGTATCAAGCCTTGCCCGCAGCATTGCGCAGGAGATGAATCTTCCGAATGATACTATCGGAAACATCAGGATGGCAGGCATCATCCATGATATAGGAAAGTTGTCGGTACCCGCCGAGATATTAAGCAAGCCCACTAAACTCACAGATATCGAATATAGTCTTATCAAGGTTCACCCTCAGACAGGATACGATATATTGAAAGACGTGGAGTTGCCATCTCCCATAGCCAAGGTCGCGCTCCAGCACCATGAAAGGCTCGACGGCTCAGGATACCCGCAGGGGTTGAAGGGGGAAGAGATCGTACTGGAGGCGAGGATCATCGCTGTAGCCGACGTTGTTGAGGCTATTGCCTCCAACAGGCCTTACCGTCCTGCGCGGGGCATAGACGCCGCCCTTGATGAGATCAGGAAAAACAGGGGCATGCTCTATGACAGCGCAGCAGTGGATGCGTGCATAATCTTATTCGAGAAAAAAAGATTCAATTTCGAAGAGGACCGGGGGAAGGTATACGTGCGATGAACGATGTGCGACAAAAAGATTCCAGGATACAGATTTACCTGTCCGAGGAGTCTTGTTCATGAATAAAAGACATATATTTTATTCATTACCGGTGATCCTCCTGCTGACCGTCGTTGTTGCCGGCTGGTTTGCCACGGACCATCTTGGTAATAAGGCCCGGCAGGAGATCATCAGAGAAAGCCGGGCCTCATTATTATCCGTGTTCACCTATGTGTCCTCTACATTGACAAACATCGAAGGGGCCGTTCAATCCTTGGCCGGGTCTCCCTGGATAGCTTCGGCACTCATGTCTAAAAGGGACCGGGATATCGAAAATGCCAATGGTGTGTTAGACAGGTACAACTCCGCCTTGAACGCTTCCGTCTCCTACCTGATGGATACCCTGGGCACGACCGTGGCATCCTCCAACCGTGAGGATCCGGACAGCTTTGTAGGGAAGTCTTATCTTTTTCGTCCTTATTTTCAGGAAGCGGCCAAGGGTCTGGCCGGTCGTTATTTTGCGCTGGGCGTTACTTCCGGAAAGAGGGGTTTCTATGCAAGCTACCCGGTTAAGGGCGACCGTCCGGGTAAAGTGCTTGGCGTGGTCACAATGAAAAAGGATCTTGACGAGATGGAGGGCTTTTTCAAAAGATATCCATTTTGCTTTCTCGTCAACCCGAACGGTATTATTTTCCTGTCCAGTTCACCTGCAATGGTCATGAAAAGTCTATATCCGCTGGATAAAGCAGTACAGGAACAATTGATAGCTTCCCGGCAATTCGGCAATAAACCCTTTGAAACTGTTTTTTTAAAAAAGGACTTTGTCGATAATTTGGAAGTTACTTTAGAAGGAAAGGGTTATTTTGTCTCCAAGGAGGTGATCGACAGCGACGGGTGGTCAATCGTACTTCTGACCCCGACAGATCATATCAGGATTTATAAATTGATCGGTATTTTGGCGACGATTTCCGTATGCTTTTTAATTGTGATCTTTTCAGGCATTATCTATTTCACTGGCCGAACCAAAGAGACAATTCGGCAAAGCGAAGAGGACAAACGCCTGTTGCTTAACGCGGCCGGGGAAGGCATATTAGGGGTCGATGCCGCGGGGCTGGTGACCTTCGTCAACCCTGCCGCCCTTCACATGCTTGGATTTGCCGAAGAAGAGATGTTAGGCCAAAGTATGCACGACCTCATCCACCATGCACACGAGGACGGCTCCAACTACCCGGCGGAAGAGTGCCATATTTGTTCCTCTTACACCGTGGCCGCCGATAGCCGTGTCGTAGACGAGGTGCTCTGGCGCAAGGACGGCTGTAGTTTCCCTGTGGATTATTCCAGCATGCCGATCACAAAGGACGGCAAGGCCATGGGCGCGGTAGTGACCTTCAGGAACATCATTCAACGCAAGAAAATGGAAAAATCTCTCCTGGAATCGGAGAACAAGTTCAAGAACATCTCTGAAGAATCACCTGTTGGTATCTATATAATACAGGATGGAATTTTTCAGTATGTGAATAAAAGATTCGCCGATATTCATGGCTATACAATAGAAGCAATAACGGGTAAGCTCGGTCCCTCGGACCTGGCGTTCCCTGAAGATTTATCGATTGCCGAACAAGCTATGCAAAAGCGCATCTCCGGTGAAGTAGAGAGGACCCATACCATACAAAGAGCACTGAAAAAAAATGGTGATGTCATTCATCTTGAAGTGTATGGGTCAAAAATGTCCCACCAGGGTAAAACCGTCCTTATCGGCAGCTTGCTGGATATAACGGAACGGATAGGCATGGAAGAGCAGATGCGTAATATGGCATACCATGATGCCCTTACGGGGTTGCCGAACAGATTATTGTTCAATGATCGTCTTGATGTCGCGATGAACCTGTCCCGGCGCAAGGAAGAAAGGCTGGCTGTCATGATGCTTGATATAGATAGGTTCAAAGAGGTAAATGACTCACTGGGACACGATTTTGGAGATATGCTGCTTATGACCGTTGCCGGCCGGATAAGCAGCATACTCAGGAAGAGCGATACCGTTGCCCGTATGGGAGGGGATGAGTTCATGATCCTTCTCCCTGAAATAGCCAAAGCAGAAGATGCCATGACCGTTGCAGAAAAGATATGTCTGGCAGTACGGGAACCGATCCAATCCAACGGCAAAACGCTGAATGTCTCGGTAAGCATCGGCATATCTATATATCCTGATCACGCGAATGACATTACGACGCTCTTGAAGTATGCCGATATTGTCCTTTACAGCGCAAAAGAGGGGGGGCGCAACAAGGCAGTATTATTCCCCGGACAGGAGAATACAAAAAAGGAAGTATTAAAATGAACCCTCACTCTAACCGATTAAATGAAATCTTTCTGAAAAAACAGGACCTGTATTACAGGCTCATCCTGAGCATCGGCCTGCTCTTTGTCTTTCCCGCCTTCGGTTTTCTCTTCTTTGCTTTTAAATATAATATCCTGCAGGACAGATCATTGCCTCTTTTTCTCATTGGCTTCCTTGTATTTTCATTTCTCGGTTTCATCTTTTTAAGAACTGTATTCCGGAAGGTTTCAAGGATATCAAATGAGTTTTCTGAAAGGGTTACTTCCGATCTGTCAGATGTTCAGTTCCAACGGGGAACAGACGAGCTGGGCAACATTGTTGATTCCTTTAATGCCCTTGAAAACCAATTAAAAAACACTTTAAACAGGCTTGAGAAAAAGGGATCGGAGATATCCACACTCAAAGAACTTTCAGACCTGTGTTATGTAACATTCGATACCGATGAGCTTCTTTACATCACGCTGGAACGCGCCCTCAAATTAGTAAAGGCAGACATCGGATCGGTTTTGATCCTCCAACGTCCTCACCGTAAAACATTTATTGTACAGGCACAGATCGGTCTTGGTGATGAGGTGAAGGTTGGACGTGAGGTTGATTTCGATACCAGCATAGCAAAATATGCTGTTATCAATAAATCCCCGCTGCTGGTAGAAGATATTGAGAATGACAGCAGGTTCGGAAGAACCAACCGTTCAACATATGCCACAAAGTCTTTCATATGTATGCCATTAAAGACCATAGGCGATATCATCGGTGTTATTACCGTATCACGGAGAAATGACAATACAATATTTACGCAGGATGACGTTGAGGTCTTAACGCCCCTTTTAAGCAACGCAGCGTTTACCTTTGAAAATATCAGATTGTTTAAAGAGAATGAGACCGATACGGAGCTCATGAAGGCAACGATAAAGATATTGAAGGTAATCAACTCAAGCCTCAGGGAGAGCGAACTGATGTATTCCATTTTAAATGAGATCCAGTCGCTGATCCCCTACGATCTGGCAATTGTTTTGACAAAGGACGAGAACAGGCCTGACGAGCTTATGATCTTTGAACTGATGTGCAGGGGAGCGACAAATCTTTCGAAAGGGTCTTACTATCCGTACAGGGGCTCTGTCCTTGATAAGGTCATCAAGCAGGAATCCAGCCTTCTTATAAACGACACAAAGAAGCTGACAGGTGATACGGAGCAAAAACTCTTTGCAAACCCTTATTCCGGAGCCTGTCTCCTTTGCACTTTAAAAATTGCAGGTGAAGTCAATGGGATCCTCGCTCTCTGTGCACCGAATCCCGATATCCTCAATAAAGAGGTGGAGTTCATAGAAGTTGTAAGGGATGGTGTCGCTCTTGCAATTGAGCGCGTGAAGCTCTCTGCCTCTGTGGTCAGGAGAAACCAGGAGCTTGATACCTTGAAACAGATCGGCGGAGCCCTTACATCATCGACTTTTGATATTGATCAGGTTTTAAAGTACGCGATGGACATGATACGGGTTACCATGGACGTTGAGGCAGGCTCCCTGCTTCTCTTGAATGGCGATGAGCTGGAGTTCAAGGTGAGTTTTGATATAGATATAGCAACACTCGGTCAGTCGAGGGTAAAACTCGGCCAGGGTATTGCAGGGTATGTGGCTGCCCAGGGGAAATCGGTTATCGTCAATGATGTGCGGCAATCGCCGCACTTCTTCGCTGTAATAGATAATGTCACAGGATTCAAGACAAAATCGGCGCTTTGTGTTCCCATGATCTCTCAGGGTAAAGTGATCGGTGTTATTGAACTGCTCAATAAACGTGACGGTAACTTCAGCGACAGCGATGAGAAGCTCCTCCAATCCATTATTTCGTCTCTCATTATCGCCATCGAGAATGCAAGGCTTTACCAGGCAACCGTCTCGATGACAGAGCATGAAAGGGGTATCCGTCAGATCTTTCAGAAGTTTGTCCCAAAAGAGATCGTAGACAAGATCATCCACGGTGAGGCAACGGGCAAACCCTTGCTTGACGAGTTCCGGACATTGACCTTCCTCAATATCGATATCAGGGGTTTCTCGAAGCTTGCCAAGACAATCGGTCCCCATAGAACCGTCCCGATGATCAACTATTTTTTTGCGATCATGGGAGATATCGTATTCAAGCACCAGGGGATCGTGGACAAGTATCTGGGCGACGGTTTCCTTGCAATATTCGGAGCGCCGGTCTCAAGCGTATCTGATGCGGACAACGCGATAGCGGCAGCGCTTGACATGAAGGAAGCGATCGAGCCGGTCAGCGATTACTTCGAGAAAGAGGTAGGTGCGCCGTTGTTTATGGGTATAGCAATACATACCGGTGAGGCGGTTATCGGCAATATAGGTTTTGAAAAAAAGATGGACTATACAGTGATAGGCGATGCGGTGAATACGGTCTTCAGGCTCCAGAATATTGTGAAACCTTTAATGAACGGTATCCTTATCAGTGAAAGGACGCGCAAGGCCGCCCAGTCGAGGCTCGATGTACGTGAGATCGGCGAATATGAGATCGATGCAGCATTAGAAAAGATCAAGGTCTACGAGCTTCTAAACCAGGTCAAGGTCTGATTCACCACGCCGGACCGGTTCTGTCGGGGAGTGTAAGAAGTAGCGGGCCCGACGACAGTGCCGCTCTCATCCGCATCTCTTCCCATCAACGTATAAGCCTTGACTTAAGCCGTTTTAAACATATATAATAATAGACTTTTGAAAGGGGTAGACAGTGAGAGATAAACATTGCGGATTGGTTTCCAGGGAAGATATCGGCAAAATGATCAATCTTGCCGGATGGGTTTTCAGGAGGAGGGATCACGGCGGTCTTATATTCGTCGATCTCCGGGATATAACCGGGATCGTACAGGTCGTATTTTCACCTGAGATATCGCAGGAGGCGCATGAGAGGGCAGGGGACGTCAAACAGGAATATGTTTTGAAGGTTACCGGTAAGGTTGAAAAAAGGCCACCTGAGACCGAAAACCCGAATATACCCACCGGCGAGGTTGAGGTACTGGTCCATTCCTTCGAGATACTGAATACATCCAAGCCGTTGCCTTTCCAGCTTGATGAAGAGGAACCCAACGAATCCCTGCGATTGAAATACCGTTACTTGGACCTGAGAAGACCTGAGATACAGAAGATATTCCTTGCGCGGCACAAGGCATACAAGGTTGCCCGTGATTACCTTACGAATAACGGTTTTTATGAATTTGAGACACCGTTCCTCACGAAGAGCACGCCTGAAGGTGCGCGGGATTTCATCGTCCCAAGCAGGTTAAATACCGGGATGTTCTATGCCCTGCCGCAGTCGCCGCAGCTCTTCAAACAGATATTGATGATAGGCGGTTTCGACCGGTACTTCCAGATCGTGCGGTGTTTCAGGGACGAGGACCTGCGGGCCGACAGACAACCCGAGTTTACACAGATCGACATCGAGATGAGCTTTGTCGATGTCGATGATGTTCTTGCAACGGGCGAAGGCCTTATTATGTCGCTTTATAAGGAATTAAAAGGGAGGATGCCTGCGGATTCTCCGATCCCGAGGATGAAGTATGCAGACGCAATGGAGCTGTACGGCACCGACAAACCTGATCTGCGTTTCGGTCTCCCGTTGACGGACATTACAGGTATCTTTCAGGGGACGGAGTTTGGCGTATTCCGGAAGACCGTTGATGATGGAGGCATAATCAAAGGCATCGTTTTGAAAGGCAAGACTTTATCGCGGAAAGACCTCGACACCGCCGTTGATACGGCAAAGGATATGGGCGCAGGCGGCCTTATCTGGATCAGGAAGGAGAACGATACGCTCCAGTCCCCCATCGTGAAGTTCTTAAAGGATGAAGAAAAGGCATCATTGTCTGAGACCTTTGATCTTTCAAACGGGGATGTCCTGTTTATCGTGGCTGACAAGAAAAACAAGGCGAACGATGTGATGGGGAGGTTCAGGTTATACCTCGGAGAAAGGTTCGATCTCATCGACAAAGGCGTGGATAGATTCCTCTGGGTTATTGATTTCCCTCT
>DIWM01000033.1 GCA_002428485.1 Deltaproteobacteria bacterium UBA6106 | reverse complement strand
CGAAGCCGAACGCGAGCGAATGTAGTCGCAGGAGCGAAATAAGCGTGTTTGCGGGGAAGAGTCCGACACTGTGCTAATCCTAATGGAAAATCCGGGATGAACCCTGTGAAAGATGAAAGATAGATTATATCTTAAGGTCGCTACGTCGCTTCGCTCCTCACACCTTGTGCTTTTCCACTTACGTCTCACGAATTACGGTTGTTCTCGCCTCACGCCTCACGGATTTCTTGGAATTTCGATATACGATATACGAACGACGATATACAGCCTTTTTTATGTCTTCAGGGTTGACTGGAGATAATACTCCAGCGTCTTTTGCAGCGCCGTATCGAGATCGACCTTCGGCTCCCACCCGATAAGCTTCTTCGCCTTCCCGATGGACGGGACCCTCCTGTCGATATCCTGGTACCCCTCGCCGTAGAAATCCTTTGAGAACACCTCTATGATCTCCGAATGTTTTTTATAATGCTTTGTCGAAGGGTGGCCAACGAACATCTCCCTCAGTTTGGTGGCAAGGTCTTTTATTGTTGCCTCATTGTCCGGGTTGCCGATATTGAATATCTCGCCGTTCAGCGCCCCGTCCCTGTTCTCGATGATCTTCATGAGGCACGCTATCCCGTCATCGATATAGGTGAAGCAGCGGCGCTGCATGCCGCCGTCGACAAGGCGTATCGGCTCTGCGAGGAGGAGGCTGCTGATGAACTGCGTCACCACCCTTGAGCTGCCCTCTTTCTCGGGGTCTGCGGTCAGTTCGTCCAGTTTGGGCCCTATCCAGTTAAAGGGGCGGAAGAGGGTAAATTTCAGGCCCTGTTGAAATCCGTATCCCCAGATCACCCTGTCGAGGAGCTGTTTGGACGCGCTGTATATCCATCTCTGTTTGCAGATAGGCCCGAGTACCAGGGGACTTTCGTCCTCGTTGAAGGCCTTGTCGGGACACATCCCGTACACCTCCGACGTCGAGGGAAAGACGAGCCGTTTGCCGTACTTTACGCAGAGGCGTGCGACGCGCAGGTTTTCTTCAAAATCCAGCTCAAATACCCTGAGCGGCTCCCTGACGTAAGTTGCGGGCGTGGCGATCGCAACAAGGGGCATGACGACATCACACTTTTTCACGTGGTATTCTATCCATTCCTTGTTGATCGCGATGTCGCCCTCCACAAAATGGAAGTGGTCGTGGCCATGGCAGGCATCGAGCTTGTCGTCCCTGATGTCCATGCCGTAAATCTCCCAGTCTGTTTCACTGAGCGCCCTTGCGGCAAAGCTGTTCCCGATAAATCCGTTTACGCCAAGTATCAATATCTTCACGCAATACCTCCGAATATTTTTCCTTCTATGTTATGAAGCCGGGCAAACTTCTCCCCGTCCATCTCCTCCTCGCCCTCCAGTTGCACCGAGATAAGCCGTAAGACACCTTTGCCGGTGTTCACCACGAATGGCGACAGAGAGATTATCTTGCCGGGCAATTCACCGCTCGGTACATCCTCCGGGAACGCCTTCCAGATATAGAACTTCTTTCCGTCAAGGTAGGTGAATGCGCCCGGATAAGGATGGGTGACCGCCCTTGTCAGGTTGTATATCGACAGCGCATCCTTGTCCCACATCACTATGCCGTCCTCCGGCCTTCTCCCTCCGAAATATGAAGATGCCCCGGTCTGGGGCGTTCTTGTGAAGGTGCCCTCTTCCAGCTGCGGGAGCGCCTCTTTCATCAATTCCCGCGCCGCTTCAGCCATCTTCATGTAGACCGTGTATACATTATCCTCAAAATCGATGTCAACCTTTTTCCGGGCTACCATATCCCCCGCGTCTGGTTTCTCAAGCATATAATGGAGTGTAAGCCCGGTCTCTTTTTCTCCGGCTATCAGGACCCAGTTGACAGGGCACCTTCCCCTGAACTTCGGGAGAAGCGATCCGTGGAGGTTGAAGGCGCCGATCCTCGGGATATCGAGGATCGCCGGGGGTATCATCTTCCTGTAGTAAAATGAAAAGATGATATCGGGCTGCGCCCCAGAGATGAGCGTAGTCCATTTCTGGTCCTTCAGGCTCTCAGGGGTATAGACGGGGATGTTGTGTTTCTCTGCGATAGCGACTGGCCTCCTGTACCACACCTCCTCACCGGGATCGTCAAGATGGGTGAAGAGGCACGCAACGTCTGCGCCGAAATCGACGAGCTCTTCGAGGCAAACGTACCCGATCTCCTGGTAGGCGAACACCACTGCCCTCACATAAGCTCCCTTTTGACGATAAACCGCGGCCTTCTCCGCACCTCCTGGTATATCCTCCCTATGTACTCGCCGATGATGCCCAGGGCGAATATCTGGATGCCGATGAAAAAGAAAAGTATGGCGAAGAGTGTAAATGTACCCTCGACCTCAGGGCCGATAACAAGCCTTCTGATAAAGAGAAATATGGCAAAGAGAAACCCCAGGACCGCTATGACAACCCCGAGAACGCCGATGAACTGTATCGGAAGCAGCGAGAAATTCGTCATGAGGTCAAAGTTCAGCCTCAGGAGCCTGAAGGGGCTGTATTTCGACGTCCCTTTTTTTCTTTCTTCGTGGGCAACCTCGATCTCAACGATCCTCTTAGCGAAGGTATTTGCGAGCGCAGGGATAAAGCTCGACGACTCGGGACACATGTTCATATAATCCACGATGTTCCTGCTGTAGGCCCTCAGCATGCAGCCGTAATCGCGCAGCTTCACGCCGACAAGCTTCGAGGTGATCTTGTTGACGATAAATGAAGGGAGCCGCCTGAAGACGGAATCTTTGCGATTTTTCCGGTATGTCCCCACTACTTCATACCCTTCTGTAATCTTCTGAACAAGCTTCGGTATCTCCTCCGGCGGGTTCTGGAGGTCGGCGTCTATCGTGATCACCATGTCGCCTTTCGCGTACTCAAAGCCTGCGAAAAGCGCCATATGCTGCCCGTAGTTCCTGTTGAACTCGATGACCTTGACGGAGTTGTCGCGGGCATGAAAATCTTCAAGCATCTCCCCGGTCCTGTCCGTGCTCCCATCGTTGATATAGATGATCTCGTAGGGCTTCTTGATCGTCTCGAGGGTGTCGTAAAGCCTCTTCTGGAGCTCGGGAAGGGATTCCTGTTCGTTCAGGACCGGCACCAATACCGATATGCAGGGTTTGTCAGCCATCTCGCCTCACGTATATTGTATAGCGGTCTTTCTCATATTGTATCTCCTTCACAGGCAAAAACAACCTTTCCAGCTCGTTCTTGATAGTGGCCCCCGGCCTTTCCTCAACGATAAGGAGTATATCATGTTTGATGTCTTTTATCTCCTTAATATCCGCAAAAGACTGGATGGGCCTGCCGAGATAGTATATGAGGCCCGCAGAGTTGAAGCCGTAGGTGTAGATCTCTTTATACCTTCTATGGTCCCCGATCGGATCGGTTATCAGGCGCAGCGATTTGGTCGACCTGTCCGTTACGGGCATATAGTACATATTGTAGAAAACCCCGACAAAAACAAGGTAGGCCGATAAAAGCACGACCGCCCGCTTCCCGGCTCTCCGCATCAGGCTTACGAAAAGGGCTATGCCCAGCAGGAACATGACTGCCAGGTAGACATAGAGGGACGATGGCCCCTCCCTGAAGGCCTGCACATCTCTATAAGGCATGATGTAAAGCGCAGCAATGGCTGCAACAGGTATGAGGGCGAGGATGATCGAGAATATCCTGAGCACGACGTTCGTTCCTGCCTTCCCGACAAGCTGCGGCCACTTATCCCTCATGTATACGCCGCAAAGCAAAGCGCAGGCAGGATAGCAGGGGAGAAGATAGATAGCCCTTTTGCTTGAGGAAAATTCAAAGAACAGGAACGTAAAGAAAAACCAGACCAGCGGCAGCCAGAGTTTCTTGCTGAACGCATGGTACAGGGCAAAGGGAAGCAGTATGCTCCAGGGAAGGAAGTTAAAGAATATCTTGTGCAGGTAATAGAGGAGAGACTCCATATGGTCAAAGGCGTTCGTGTACCTTGTGATGTTCTGCCGCAGGATGAACTCCTTTATATAAGCGTCGCCGGCCAGAAAAAACCAGATCGAGGCAAGACCGAGCGACAAGAAACATCCGAGTATCAAAGGAAGGATAAACCTTCTCAGTTCCTTCCGGATGATAAGGCATATGAACATGACGCCTGCCGGGACGACCAGGCCGGCAGGGCCTTTCGTGAGGATCGCAAGGGAGGCAGTGAGAAACGACAGCATGAAAAGCCATCTCCTTCCCTTCGTGAGGGAGAGATAATTAAGAAAGATAGTAAGGCCGATGAAAAATGCGAAGGTCATATCCATTACCGACTCGCGGGCATTGGAAAGGAACTGGTAGTTTGTGGCAAGCGCGACCGCAGAGAGCAGCCCGCTCTCCTCATCTCCGAATCTCCTTCCAAGGAGGAACGTGATAATCAACAGGAGCGTAGCTGCTATTGCCGCCGGCAGCCTCGATGCGAACTCATCAAGCCTGCCCGTGATCTTTGAAGCAATGATGATCATCCAGGGATAGAACGGGGGTTTTTCAAGGTACTCCCTGCCGTTCAGGTAGGGATGTACATAGTCGTTTCTCTCCATCATCTCCCGCGCCATGATGGCCTGCCTCGGCTCATCGGGGTCCCACAGCGACGTCGCCCCGAGATTCAGGAAGAAGAGGACATAGCACAGTGCAAGGATGACAAATATCTTTTTGAGCATATCAGGTATTGTAAAAACCAGCTTTCAGCTATCAGCAATCAGCTATCAGCGTTTTAAAAAGAGCATAAAAAATCATCCCGGAAACGTAATTCCATGCGTCTTTCTAAAAAAACTGAAAGCTGTTGGCTGACAGCTGTCGGCTGATTGCTTAATAGTTTGAATTTATAAGCTAATATTTGACATTTTGCAATATTTTTTATACCATATCCTTCAATTGTCGAATGGATACTACTGAAAGTAAAGAAGAAATCTTCAACGGGGCTAAGGGGCAGCACGCAACGCTTGACCGGAGGCTGCAGATGCTCCTCAGGAAACCCTTTCTTACGGCGAGAGAGGAGTTGGAGATCAGGGAGCTCAAAAAGAAAAAGCTCTATTACAAAGACATTATGGAGAAAAACCGGTAAGGGCCGGGAATGAAGGAGAAAGATTGAAAAAGACAGGTGCACAGATATTGGTTGAATCGCTGGTAGCGGAAGGAGTTGATACGATCTTCTGCTATCCCGGAGGCGCTACGCTGTATATAACCGACGCACTCGGCGAGTGCGACATCCGGCAGATCGTTGTGCGTCATGAGCAGGGCGCGGTGCACGCATCGGACGGATACGCGAGGGCATCGGGAAAGGTGGGCGTCTCGCTCGTTACATCGGGACCCGGCGCTACGAATACCGTCACCGGAATCGCTACCGCATATATGGATTCAATCCCTCTCGTCATAGTTTCCTGCCAGGTCAATACAGCGTTGATCGGGAACGACGCGTTCCAGGAGGCAGACATTGTCGGCATTACAAGACCCTGCACGAAGCATAATTACCTTGTAAAAGACGTAAAGGACCTCGCGCGGATAATCAAAGAGGCTTTTCATATCGCACGGTCAGGAAGACCGGGGCCCGTCCTTGTCGATATACCGAAAGACGTGTCCGCAAACATGGCGGACTTTAAATATCCCGATAAGGTACATATCAGAAGCTACCAGCCTACGTATTTCGGACATCCGGGGCAGATACAGCGGGCGATGAGGCAGATCGCCTCCTCAAAAAGACCGGTTCTCTACACGGGCGGCGGCATTATCCTTTCCGGCGCATCCCAGGAACTGACAAAATTTGCTGAAGCGCTTTCTATCCCTGTCACCAATACCCTCATGGGGCTCGGAGGTTTTCCCGGCAACAACGATCTCTTTCTCGGAATGCTGGGAATGCACGGGACATACGCGGCAAATATGGCAATCACCGAGTCAGACCTGATCATCGCCATGGGCGCAAGGTTCGATGACAGGGCAACGGGCAAGACCGACGAGTTCGCGCCTCACGCCAAGGTAATACATATTGACATCGACCCTACCTCGATCAGCAAGAACATAAAGGTAGATATACCGATCGTCGGCGACACAAAGAACGTTCTTCACAAGATGCTCGACATCCTGGCTGAAGATAAGGAATCATTCAAAGGTTTTCAGGCATCGATCCATGAGTGGCTGAAAAAGGTCGCGAAATGGAAAAAGGATTTTCCCCTTACCTACCAGAAAAATGGCGGGCTGAAACCGCAGTACGTCATTGAAAGGATATACGGGCTCACCAAAGGAAAGGCGATCATTACCACGGAGGTCGGGCAGAACCAGATGTGGGCCGCCCAGTTTTATAAATTCCTCAAGCCGAGGACCCTGCTTACATCGGGCGGCCTCGGCACTATGGGGTATGGCTTTCCNNGGCGACGGCAGCATCCAGATGAACATTCAGGAGCTTGCTACGGCGGTCCAGCACAAACTTCCCGTGAAGGTCGTCATACTCAACAACGGGTTCCTCGGGATGGTAAGGCAATGGCAGGAGCTATTTTACAAAAAACGCTATACGTGGACATGTCTGCCCTGCCCTGATTTTGTAAAGGTCGCAGAGGCATATGGCGCAGCCGGCTACATGATAGATAAAGAAAAGGATATAGACAAGGTGCTGAAAGAGGCATTCGTCAACAATCAGCCAACCTTCATCGACGTCCACGTAGATCCCGGGGAGTGCGTCTACCCGATGGTTCCCGCCGGGGCTTCGCTTAAAGAGATGCTTCTCGTTTAGGAGGAAACCGTGAGACATACCATATCAGTTCTCGTCGAGAACGAATTCGGAGTGCTTTCGAGGATCTCCGGTCTATTCAGCGGAAGGGGGTTCAATATCGAGAGCCTCTGCGTTGCCGAGACCCTGGACCCCACGATCTCGACCATGACTATCGTAACGACAGGGGATGATGCGATCATCGAACAGATACTGAAGCAGCTCAACAAGCTGATCAACGTCATAAAGGTCATCGACTTCAGGGATACAGACTATGTTTCCAGGGAGATGGTGCTTGTAAAGATCAATGCCGACGAAAAAACCAGGGAGGAGATCCTGCGGATGGTCGAGATATTCCGGGGAAAGATCATAGATGTGTCCCCGAAGACATATACCATTATGATCACAGGAGACGATGAAAAACTGAGGGCATTCCTGGCCCTCGTCAGGCCGCTGGGGATAAAAGACCTTGTCAGAACCGGGCCGATCGCGATGGCGCGGGGTGACAAGACCGTAAAGACAAAGGAAAAACAGCCAAAAGGAGGAAATGAAGATGGCTAAAATGTATTATGACCGCGACGCAGATCTGGGTGTACTAAAAGGGAAAAAGGTAGCTATCATCGGGTATGGAAGCCAGGGGCACGCGCAGGCACAGAACCTGCGCGACAGCGGCGTACAGGTTATCGTTGCCGAACTGGAGGGAACGCCGAACTACAAGCTCGCTCTGAGCCATAAATTCAAACCGGTAAGCGCTGCAAAGGCCGCAAAGGAAGCTGACGTTATCCAGATACTCGCACAGGACAACGTTCAGGCGCAACTTTATAAAACAGAGATCAGGGACAACCTGAAAAAAGGCGATACCCTCGTCTTTTCCCACGGCTTCAATATTCATTACAACCAGATAGTCCCGCCGCCGGATATCGATGTGATCATGATAGCACCCAAGGGCCCGGGACATCTCGTCCGGAGGGAATACGAACGGGGCGCGGGCGTGCCTTCGCTCATCGCCGTATACCAGGACTACACAAAAAAAGCAAAGAAGACAGCCCTTGCCTACGCAAAAGGGATCGGAGCCACCAGGGCCGGGGTCATTGAAACAAGCTTCAAGGAAGAAACGGAGACAGACCTCTTCGGGGAGCAGGCAGTATTATGCGGCGGCGCTACAGAGCTCGTCAAGGCTGGGTTTGACACCCTCGTCGAAGCCGGCTACCAGCCTGAGATCGCATACTTTGAATGCCTCCACGAGCTGAAGCTCATCGTCGACCTCATGTACGAAGGCGGCATGTCATACATGCGGTATTCCATAAGCGACACCGCCGAATATGGCGATATGACGCGGGGACGCAGGGTTGTCTCCGAAGAGACCAGGGAAGAGATGAGGGCCATACTCGATGAGATCGTAAGCGGTGAGTTCGCGAGGGAGTGGATCCTCGAGAACATGGCAGGCAGACCTGTCTACAACGCCTTGAAGAAGATCGAAGGTGAGCACCTTGTTGAAAAGGTAGGGAAGGAACTCCGCTCCATGATGGGGTGGATCGGGAGAAAAGGTTGAAAAAAGGTTTCATTGCAAGGGAAGGGATAAAGCTTATTATCCCTTCCCTTGTTCTTTCTGTCCTTCTTTTTATTGCCCACGCGTACATCCTGGCCTCCATCGTTTTCCTTTTTTTTGTTTTTTGTCTCTTCTTTTTCCGAAACCCCGGGCGCACCTCCACAGAACCGGAGAACGTCCTTCTTTCACCGGCAGACGGCAAGGTAATTGAGATCGGTGGGATAAGGGAAGAGGAATTTATCAACGATGCCGTGCAGAGAATAAGCATCTTTATGTCTCCTGCCGACGTGCATGTAAACAGGGCCCCCTGTGAAGGCCGGATCGTAAAAATGCTCCACAGGCGCGGGCAATTTGCCCTCGCCTTTAAAAAGGATATCGATAAGGATAACGAACGGAATTATATCCTCATAGATCACCACGGCGAGAGGTTCCTGCTTGTGCAGATAGCCGGCTTCCTCGCGCGAAGGATCATCGCTTATGTGAAAGAAGGCGATCACGTCAACAGGGGAGAAACCGTGGGGATGATAGCCTTCGGCTCCCGGGTTGATATTTATTTTCCAAATAATTATGAAACTGTGGTAAAATTACATCAGAAAGTAAAAGCTGGAATAACGCCCTTGGCACAAAAAAAGGGGGAAATATGAAACGAAGAAAAGGCAAAGGCATCTACATACTGCCGAATCTCCTCACCTCAATAAGCCTCTTTGCGGGGTTCTATTCTATCGTTGCAACAATTGACAGAAAATTTACCTATGCTGCTATTGCGATCTTTATCTCCGGCGTCTTCGATATGCTCGACGGCAGGGTTGCGCGTATGACAAAATCAAGCAGCAGGTTCGGCGTTGAATACGATTCGCTTTCCGACCTTATCGCCTTCGGTGTAGCCCCCGGGCTTCTTGTGTATATATGGGCGCTAAAAAGCTACGGAAGGTTTGGATGGCTCGCGGCATTCCTCTTTGTTGCCTGCGGCGCCCTGAGGCTTGCGCGGTTCAACATACAGGTCGACACGGTTCAGAAAAAACATTTTCTCGGTCTGCCCATACCTGCGGCAGCGGCAACTATAGCAGGCAGCGTGCTCTTTTACTCCTGGCTCGGATACATGAGCGGGTTCAAGACGGTGCTTATGCCGATCCTCATATACATCCTCGCCTTTCTGATGGTCAGCGAGGTCCGCTATTACAGCTTCAAAGAAATGGGATTTTTCAAGGGCAAGCCCTTTCGCTCAACCGTGACGGCGATCATGATCCTTGTGATCGTCTTCATTGAGCCCCAGTTGACCCTTTTTGCAGCAACATTTGCCTATGTCCTCTCCGGGCCGGTATACACCCTCGCGATGAGAAAGAAGATCATTCTTGAGGACGCCGCCCGTTCGAAAGAAAATCAAGCAGAGCAAGGTGGTCATCGATAACGGCATCCGCTTCTAACCCGCTGCCTTTGTAGGCGATAAAATGCACTCCCGACGCAAGAGCGGTCCCTCTGTCGACCTCGGAATCCCCTATAAAAATGACATTGTGCCTGTCCAGGTTAAATGCCTGCAAAATCTTTTCTACGCTTTCCGGATGCGGTTTAGGGTTCGATACATCGAGGGCCGTCACGACCATCTCGAAATATGGTGAAAGCCCGTACCGTTCCATGACGTACGGCATGGAGGTCGTCCTGTTCGTGCTGATCGCCCGTTTTATCCCCCTCTCCTTCAATGCGGCAAGGGTTTCGAGGAGGTTGGGCTCCATCTTGAGGTAGACAATAAAATCTTTGAAATTTATCTCTTTTTTCAAAAGTTCCACTGCCTTTTTTTCAAGCTCCTCGTTCTCCCGGAACATATAGCGGAGCGATTCATAGACTGTATGGGTATGACAGTATTGCACTTCATCTTCTGTGAGCGGTTCCCTCCCCATCGACAGGGCAATCTGGCAGTACAATCTCCTGTTTGCTTCGAGGGAGTCGAACATGACTCCGTCACAATCGTAGATAACGCAGTCGATCTCCCATTGTTTCAAATCTTTATCCATATCCTGTCCGCCCGCCTTCTGCTTTTCGTTAAAATTAATTTTGTCTATTCTACCACAGATTGCCCTAAACATAAACACGGATACGACGCAAGGGAAGAAAGCGGCTCACGAAAAATCCTAAGCGCGAATATCTAAATCCTAAACAAATTCAAATGTTCGAAATTCAAAACGTAAGAAGCATATGTTCATTTTGAACATTTGATATTTGAAATTAGATATACGTAGAAAATAGCCTATCCCGGGCATATAATGAGAGCATGGCGCCGGGATATCCCGGAGCAAACCGTCGTGAGGCGAGGAAGCTCGGTCTTTTGCGAAGCAAAAGTTCCGAAGCCGAACGGGAGCGAACATATACCAGCCCACACCGTGGGCGAGAAGGGGAGGCTCTTCGGGCTTATGCCCGAAGAGGGGGCGACGTGAGCCTCTGGAATAGCAGTCCCGACGCCATGCTCATCCTTGATACATCATTTTCATTCTTCGAGGGTGCCGCGCACGGCGCGGCATGGGTAATTGTTTCGGATTTGGTGCTTAGGATTTTGTGCTTGTATTATATGATATTTGGTTATTGAAAATTTATAGTTTGAAATTGCCCGAGATATGTTACAATGGTATGATTAAATTGAGGAGGTGTACATGATAAGTGTTTCCGTTCCCGGATGGGGCGAACTTGAGATCGAATATCTTGTGCTTGATTATAATGGGACATGCGCGTTTAACGGGAAACTTAAAGAAGGCGTAAAAGAAATGCTGGAAAAGATATCCAGATATATAAAGGTCTTTATTATAACCGCGGACACATACGACAATGTCGACCGCGAAGTAAACGTTATGGGGTTCAATGTATTAAAGGTAAAAAAAGAAGGAAGCGCCGCCGAAAAGGCAAAGATAGTGAGAGAGCTTGGTCCTGAAAAGGTTGTAGCAATAGGGAACGGCGCAAACGATGCCATGATGCTCAGGGAGGCATCGCTCGGGATTGGAGTGATCGGCGAGGAAGGGTGTGCCGCTTCTCTTATCAAAGAAGCTGATTTTTTTGTCCCGGATATCGTCCATGCCCTAAGCATCATCCTTCATCCGGAGAGGGTCGTCGCAACGTTGAGGGAATAAATACAAGGCAGCACTCAGCTATCAGCTCACAGCGATCAGCGGAAATCAACAGACATTCAAAAAAAAGCTGAAAGCTGAAAGCTGAAAGCTGACGGCTGAAGTTGGTCATGATCGGTAACCTCCTTAAAAAGATAGTCGGCACAAAAAACGAGCGGGAGCTGAAGAGGATTCAGCCTGTTGTCGAATCGGTAAACAGCCTCGAAGAGAAGGTGCAAGGCTGCACCGACGACGAACTGCGGGCAAAAACCCCCTACTTTAAGGAGAGGCTTGAGCAGGGAGAAGACCTCGATTCCATTTTGCCTGAGGCATTCGCCGTCGTCCGCGAAACAGCGAGGCGCACGATCAACATGCGCCATTTCGACGTCCAGCTTATTGGCGGCGTCGTCCTACACGAAGGAAAGATCGCCGAGATGGCCACGGGCGAGGGCAAGACGCTCGTTGCTACCCTCCCCGTATATCTCAACGCATTGACAGGGCTTGGCGTCCACGTCGTTACCGTCAACGATTACCTCGCGAAGAGGGACGCCGAATGGATGGGTCCTATCTACAAATTCCTCGGCCTCTCCGTGGGCGTCATAGTCCACGACCTGGACGACAGCATAAGGAAAGGGGCTTACGGAAGCGACGTCACATACGGAACCAACAATGAGTTCGGGTTCGATTACCTGAGAGACAATATGCGTTATTCCCTTGAGGAATGTGTCCAGCGCGAGTTTAACTACGCCATCGTTGACGAGGTTGACAGCATCCTCATTGATGAGGCCCGAACGCCGCTTATCATTTCCGGTCCTGCCGAAGAATCGACGGATAAATATTACAAGATCAACAGGCTTATCTATCAGCTCAAGAAAGACAAGGATTTTATCGTAGATGAAAAGGCGAAGACAGCCTATCTCACTGAAGACGGCGTCGCAAAGATAGAAAGGCTTATCAATGTAGACAACCTCTACGACCCGAAATATGTCGATTTCCTCCACCATATAAACCAGGCGCTCAAGGCCCATAACCTCTTTCAGCGCGACGTGGACTACATCGTGAAGGACGGGCAGGTCATCATCGTCGACGAGTTCACCGGCAGGCTCATGCCGGGAAGGCGTTTCAGCGAAGGGCTTCACCAGGGGCTGGAAGCAAAGGAGAACGTCAAGATCGAACGGGAGAACCAGACACTCGCGACGGTTACCTTCCAGAACTACTTCAGGATGTATAAAAAACTCGCCGGCATGACCGGTACTGCCGATACGGAGGCGCTGGAGTTCAAAAAGATCTATAACCTCGACGTGCTCGTAATGCCCACCAACAAAGAGCTTATCCGGACAAACTACGCCGACGTCATATACAGGACAGAGAAGGAAAAATTCAGGGCTGCCGTGAGCGAGATCGAGGAGCTTTATAAAAAAGGGAAGCCGATGCTCGTCGGCACCCTCTCCATCGAAAAGTCAGAGAGGCTGTCAGAGATGCTGAAAAGAAAAGGCATCCCCCACCACGTGCTGAATGCGAAGAACCACGAACGCGAGGCAGAGATAGTCGCCCAGGCAGGAAGGTCAAAGGCCGTAACCCTGTCCACCAATATGGCCGGGAGGGGAACGGACATACTTCTCGGCGGGAACCCTGTATTTCTTGCCCTGAGCATGAGCAAGGGGCAAAAGGGAACGGAAGAATACGACAGGGCTCTGGAAGAGGCAAAAAAGATCTGCGAGAAGGACAAGCAGGAAGTGATCGCCCTCGGAGGGCTGCACATAATCGGCACTGAAAGGCACGAGTCGAGGAGGATCGATAACCAGTTGCGGGGGCGCTCAGGAAGGCAGGGAGATCCCGGATCATCAAGGTTCTACGTATCCCTCGAAGACGAGATAATGAGGCTTTTCGGCTCCGACAAGGTATCGCCCATCCTCGCAAAACTCGGCATGGCGGAAGACGTCCCTATAGAACACCCGTTTATCTCAAAAGCCATCGAGAACGCCCAGACGCGTGTCGAGGGCCACAACTTTGAGATCCGGAAATATCTCCTCGAATATGACAACGTGATGAACAAACAGAGGGAGACCATCTACGGCATGAGACGGGAGGTCATGAAGGGCGAAGATCTGAAGGACCGCACCCTCGATTTGATCGAAGAGGTATGCCAGGAACTCGTATATGAATATGCGCCCGAAAAGGTCTACCCCGAAGAATGGGACCTTGTGTCGTTAAAGAACAGGGTCTTTGAGACCTTCTTCTTCCATATAGATTTTGGCTCCCTGGACCTTAAAGACAGCACAAGAGAAGGTCTCCTCGACATGGTGATCGGGAAGGTCAACGAGGTATATGAAGACAAGGCAAAAGAGTTCGGCGAAGACGAGCTCAGGGCAATAGAATATTTCATCACGCTCAATTCTCTCGATACTCACTGGAAAGAACACCTCCTCGGCCTTGACCACCTGAAAGAAGGTATCGGCCTTCGAGGCTACGGCCAGAAGGACCCGCTCAGGGAATACCAGAGGGAAAGTTTCGAGCTCTTTCTCGACATGCTCGAAAGGGTCAAATACGATACGGTGAGAAAAATATTTGCCGTACAGCCTGCGAGAGAAGCTCCCGCACAGGCTGAGCCGGCAATGTTCTTCAATAAGAACGCTGCGCCCTCCTTTGAAGGCCCTGACAGGAAGGAGCGGAAGATAGGAAGAAACGACCCATGCCCCTGCGGCAGCGGGAAGAAGTATAAGAAATGCTGCGGGAAATAGCGCAGCCCAACTGCCGTTGGACTGCGAGTTCGGAGTTCAGCGTTCGGCGTTCAGCGGGGAGGTGTTATGATAAACGGGATTGAGTTTGCGGGTATAGCATCGGGCGTCAAGCCGTCGGGGCTTGACCTGGGGCTTGTCTTTTTCAGGGAAGATGTCAATGTCCTCTCGCTTTACACGAGGAACAAGGTCAAGGCAGCCCACATTCTTTACAATAAAAAAATGGGGGCGGGCCCGATGCGGGCGCTTCTCGTCAACAGCGGCTGCGCGAACGCCTGCACAGGGAAAGAAGGCACGGATGATCTGGGTGCCATCGCAGAAAAACTCGCGCCCTTGCTCAAGATCAAGACGGGCGAGATCCTCTTTGCATCAACGGGCGTCATCGGAAAAAGGCTCCCCTCCGGCGCCATTATCCGCTCGCTCCCGCTGCTTGCAAAAAACCTGAAAGACACGCACCTCGATTCCTTCTCGCAGGCCATCATGACGACCGATACCTATCCAAAGGTCGTGAAAGATACATTCAGGGGGAAAAAAGAATACACCGTCATAGGCGTGGCAAAGGGATCGGGCATGATAAACCCGCTTTTTGCGACGATGCTCGCCTTTGTTTTTACCGACTATCCTGTCGCGCCGGCCGTACTGAAGCGGTCATTCGTCCATTCGGTGAAGGAAAGCTTCGAGCGGATAACCGTTGACGGCGAATGCAGCACCAATGATACGGTAATGCTCTTTACAAAAAGAGGGCCCGAAGATCCGCAAGGTACAGCCCCCTTCAAAGAGGCGCTTTTGTCGGTGATGCAAAATCTTTCCATGATGGTCGTGAAGGACGGGGAAGGAGCCACGCGGGTAGCGCATATTGTGGTCAAAGGCGCGAAGAAGAAAGAGATAGCCGAGAAGATAGCGCGGAGGATAGCCATATCGCCCCTGACGAAGACGGCGTTCTTCGGGTGCGACCCGAACTGGGGAAGGATCATCGCAGCAGCGGGCGACGCAGACGTGCCTGTCGTGGCGTCAAAGGTGGGCATCGTTCTCCAGGGAGAGCTGATCGTAAAGAACGGCTTAGAAGTCCCCTTTGACGAACAGGCGTTAAAAAAGATGATGAACAAGAAGGAGATCAGCGTCATCGTAGATCTCAACGACGGCAAGGCGTCCTTCGACATCTACACCACGGACCTCACCTACGATTACATAAAGATAAACGCATCGTACAGGACATAGCTTATAGCCCATAGCATAAAAATGTGAGCTCTATTTCCTGTTGACTTTCATTTATGTTGCAAGGTAAAAAAGGGTAGAAATGGAGGAATTATGCGGATTTCTGTCATAGGGGTCGGTTATGTCGGCCTTGTTACGGGGGCATGCTTTGCTGAAACCGGCAACGACGTAATATGCATGGATATTGACAAGGAAAAGATCAGGGGGCTGAAGCAGGGGGTCATCCCTATCTATGAGCCCCACCTTGAGGAACTCGCCAAAAATAACATCAAGGAAGGCAGGCTTCATTTTACAACAGATATAAAAAAGGCCGTGGAACATGGCCTTATCATATTCATCTGCGTTAATACCCCGCAGGACGGCGACGGGTCAGCCGATCTGCAATACGTCATGAGCGTCGCCAATGACATAGGTAAAAATATTCAAAAATACAGGATAGTGATCATCAAATCTACTGTTCCTGTGGGAACGTGCCACAAGGTTAAAGATGCCATCGCAAAGGAGCTGAAAAAGCGAGGGGCGGATATCCCTTTCGATATAGCGTCGAATCCGGAATTTCTCAAAGAAGGCGTGGCCGTTGAGGACTGCATGAAGCCGGAAAGGGTAGTCATCGGCGTTGAGCACGAGCGCGTGGAAGAGATCCTGCGAGAGCTCTATGAGCCTTTTCTCAGGACAGGGGCGCCTTTTCTCGTCATGGACGTAAAATCAAGCGAGATGACAAAATATACGGCCAATTCGATGCTTGCCACCCGCATATCATTCATGAACCAGATCGCGAACATATGCGAGCGGCTCGGCGCGGACGTTATGATGGTTATGCGCGGGATCGGGAGCGATTCAAGGATAGGCCCCAAGTTTCTCTTTCCCGGCGTCGGCTTCGGCGGTTCATGTTTCCCAAAAGACGTCAGAGCCTTGATCAACACTTCGCAGGGATGTGGATACGAGCCGACGATACTTGAAAAGGTGATGGAGGTAAATGAACAGCAGAGGGTGCTGTTTACAGAGAAGATCATGTCCTTTTATCAGGGCAGACTAAAGGGCAGAAAATTCGCCGTATGGGGGCTTGCCTTTAAGCCGAACACCGACGATATGCGGGAAGCGCCTTCCATCGAGGTCGTCAACACCCTTACAAAGAACGGGGCATTCTGCAATCTCTTTGACCCGAAGGCAATGGAGGTCGCCGGGTCGATATTCGTAAAGAACAAAAATATACGCTTCGGGAAAAACCAGTACGAGGTCCTCAAGGGAACAGACGGTCTTATCCTCCTGACGGAGTGGCTTTCTTTCCGGGAACCTGATTTCGATAAGATCAAGTCCCTCATGAAGGTGCCTGTCATCTTTGACGGCAGAAACCAGTACAACCCGCGGAGCATGTCACGGCTGGGATTCAAATACGTCTGCATAGGCAGACCAATAGCACATTAGCGCAGCGACTATGTACAAATATTATACGTATAATGAACCAAAGCGAATCCTGGTGACCGGCGGCGCCGGCTTTATCGGGTCCCACCTCTGCGAAAGGCTCGTCAAGGACGGGCACGAGGTTATCTGCCTTGATAATTACTTCACAGGCATGAAAAAAAACATCACCGGTCTCATGAAAGATCCGCGCTTTGAATTCCTCAGGCATGATGTGACCGAACCGATACTGACCGAAGTTGACTGGATATTCAACCTCGCCTGCCCCGCAAGCCCAATCCATTACCAGTATAACCCGGTGAAGACGATCAAGGTCAACGTCCTCGGCGCGCTCAACATGCTGGGGCTTGCAAAGAGGGTAAGGGCAAGGATCATGCAGGCGTCAACGAGCGAGATCTACGGCGACCCCGACACACACCCGCAGCAGGAAGAATACTGGGGCAATGTAAATCCCATCGGGAAAAGAAGCTGTTACGATGAAGGGAAGCGGGTGGCTGAGACCCTGTTCTTCGACTACCTGAGACAGAACAAGGTCGATATCAAGGTCGTTCGCATATTTAATACATATGGGCCGAAGATGCGCCCTGATGACGGGCGGGTCATAAGCAACTTCATTGTTCAGGCACTCGGCAATAAACCCATCACTATCTATGGAGACGGCACACAGACGAGGTCGTTCTGTTATATCAATGATATGGTGGAAGGCATGATACGCATGATGGACCACGAGACCGGCAAAAACGAAAGGGAAAGAGATTACACAAAGCCTTACCTTTCAGGGTTCCCCGGCCCGATCAACCTCGGCAACCCTGCTGAGGTATCGATCCTTTCTATCGCACGGAAGACCATTGAACTTACCGGTTCAAGATCGAAAATAATCTTCGAGAAATTACCCGACGATGACCCGAGGAGAAGATGCCCCGATATCGGGAAAGCGAAAAGGCATCTCCAGTGGCAGCCGCGAATCTCCCTTGATGAGGGCCTGAAAAAGACGATCGGGTATTTTAAAAAAAAAGAACACCCGTGAGGCGTGAGTCGTAAGGCGTGAGGGGAGTTAAAACCTGTGAAAAGGGAAGAGGAACTCGTTAGGGCGGGATGGGAAAGAAGGTTTATTGCATGTGAACCAAGGCTCTCAGAGATGGTCGCGATGTACCAAGAGATAGGTTTCGAGGTCCGCCTTGAACCGTTGCCTACCAAGGAAGAACTTGAGGCAGAAGGGGCTTCCGGCTGCAAAGACAGCGGGTGCACAGCATGTTTCGATGTAGATCCTGAGCGATACAGGATCATATTCACGAGACCAGCAAAGTAGATGCGGCTCACAGTTGATGGCCGATGGCTCATAGCAACTGAAAGAGAATAACCAAACACCAATTAATCACCAATACCCAATCATCAAACAAAAACTTGCCCGTATTTTTTCTTGTTTGGATATTCGGTCATTGGTGATTGGGTATTAATTGGTGATTGATGTTTGGCTATTGATTATTGATCGATTCTGCTATCAGCTATGAGCCACTAGCTATGAGCCGGTTTACTATTTCTTCCCGAACAGCTCTTCCCACTTTTTTGTTGCTTCTTCTTTGCCGGATCTCTTTTCTGCGTCGTCTTTGAACCGGAAATATTCGCAGAAGTTCGCCCTGTCCTTCTCTTTCACATAATCAGCCTGGGGCTCCCTGCAGGAATTATGCTTTCCCGTATCGTAGAAAAGGCAGTTCACGCACACATGGAGATCGGACATGCACGACGGGCATTCGTCCTTGAAGGACACCTTTTCATCTGCAACCGGCGTCTGGCATTTGAAACACTTTTTCATAGCCTGTCGAGAAGCTCTCTGATATCTTTTATAACATTTCTGCCGTCTTTTACTGAAAGCTGATGGCTGATCGCCGAATGCTCATGCTGTAAATAATATGCCTCTATCCCCATATCTGCCGGCACGTCGTGGTCAAAGACCGGATGGTCGCCTACGTGTACTACCTCGTCAGGCAAGACGCCGAGCAGCTCGCAGAGCTTCCTGTAAAAGTGTTCTTCCTTTTTTACCATCCTGTAATCCGTTGTGGCTGAGATAATATGCGTGAAATATTCCGTCAATCCTGCGCAATGGAGCTCTTTATCAACAAAGATCCTCGCCGCGTTGGATGCGACCACGAGGGCATATCTGCCTGCGAGCTCTTTCAGCACCTCCTCCGCATAGGGGACCTTCTCTATGTACGATTCATATTTTACGAGGAGTTCGTCGGCGATCACCGGCAGGTCAAACCGTTTCAGCCAGTGCCCTATCTCGTACCAGATGATCTCCCTGTCGCCCACCGATTCATATTCCTGCCTGATATAATTTTTTGCCTCATCGAAGGGCATTGAATATCTTTTTGCATACGCCTCCGGTATGCCGTGGTTCCACACCATCTCACCGTAGTTGCCGCTTACAATGGTCCCATCGAGGTCAAAGGAAACGATCTTTTTCATGGTCGTATATTATAGCACCATTTGCCGATATCGTAAAAGGTGAAAAGAAAGACGTGAAAAGTAAAAGGTGAAAGGTGAAAGGCTGTTCGCTTTGTCATTGCGAGCCGCCTTTCTCGCCTCACGGATGTTCCTCTATGAGCTATCAGCTTTGAGCCATGAACCGCTTTTCCCCCTTACGACTTACTGCTCACGGCTCACGGGTGTTTCGCTGTCAGTTTACTTCGCCGTCCCTGCCGCTGTGCCTGAGAACTTCCCCGCGGCCGGCGCGTTGATCGTTCCTGCGGCCGCGCCTTTGAAGGTGAAGGCTGGGTGGGACCCGATCGCGTTCGAGGGAACATTTCCGTTCGTCACAGTTGCAAGCCACTTTCCTGTGCCCGTGTTCCAGCTCTTCATCGAAAGGGTAGCAGCAACACCACCAGCGCCCGACAGAGAGACGGATGCACTGCCGGGATTTCCCGTGTATCCTCCACTTACGCTGTTCGCGGCCCAGATCGCAGGCGCCTCGGCAGGGTTCGCCGTCTGCCTGAAGAATTTGACGCCCTTCATGCCGTATCCGTTCGCCTGGGTCATGTCTATGGTGTTCGACCCGTTTGCCCATGAGCCATACAGGTCAACGACGCCGACCTCGACGCAGGGGATGTTGATTTTCTGAAGCTCGGTCCTCCCCGCAGCTGTTGCTGCCATGGCAAGGAACCTGCTCGTTTCAAGCCAGGCACCGGTATGGATCGCCTGCCATCCCTGCGTGGCGCTCGCCCTGTCCGCATCATAGCCCGCCACAAGTTCACCGATGCTCACCCACGTAGCGGGCGTTGATGCTGTGGTCGCACCGTAGCCGAGCGATGTGGCACATCCCTTGCCGTCTGACCACTGTGTGCCTGAAAATTCTATTCCAAAGAGTTGGCCGTTCTGAAAGATCCCCGCTGCCTCGGTAAGGTCCTCTATCGCTGCCGTCCAGTTCGACGGCGGCAGGGAGGCATATCCACCATAGTACCTCCCCTGAAAGATCCCCCAGTTCTCGCCGGTTAAATTTTTCAAAACCGTTGTCGGTGCGGTGCTTATCCCCGCGGTAGGAAAGGTGATGTCCCCTGATGCAGCCATTGCATAATAGAGCTGCTCCGTGTCATATGAATTGACGAGGTCTGCGGGCAGTATGCCGATGCCCTGTACGAACTGAGCCTTGTCGGCTGTTCCGGTCATTTTTAAGATACCTTCGAACGTAGAACCGTTGTCCACATAAAAACCCGCACCGTTGAGGTTTGCTTTCACTACGCCTGCATTCTGGCTCGCGTCAATGTATACTGCATACAGATGGGCGTCAAGCGTATCTATCCCTTCGGTACCGGTACGCATTACCCCGCCCAGGTAGCCGCTGAAGGCGCCGCCGTCATAGGTGACATAGGTATTATCGAGGTAATTGAAGCTGATGATGTTATATGTTTCTCCCCACCATACAAGGTTCCAGGGATATAAAGGGTCGCGGGTGTATTTACCCATCAAAGTAATGGATGCGGTCGATGGAGAGGACGTTCCAAAAAGAGAGTCTGTGCTTCCAAATCGATAGTTCATATTGCCGGCGCTGTGGAAACCAGATATGTCTGTCCACTTTAACGTTGTTGAGGCCTCGTAGCTGACAAACTGGAGAGGGGTTCCTTCAAATACACCGGTCGACACCGCCTGCCAGAAGTTAGATCCATTCAGGATAGTACCGCTGTTTCCAACAGTAACAAACTTGTTTTTAGCACACAGTACGCCAAGGAGATTATTCGCAGTACCTGAGGCCTGTGGTGTCCATGTGATCCCGTCGGATGACGTGAGGACGGCGCCGCTGTCGCCAACGGCAATAAAAGAGCCGTTTCCATAAGAAATGTAAGAGAGAGTGGTCGAAGTCCCTGAGGCCTGTGGTGTCCATGTGATCCCGTCGGATGACGTGAGGACGGCGCCGGAAAGCCCCACGGCAACAAATTTGTTGTCGCCGTAAGTGACGCCAAGGAGATTACTCGTAGTACCTGAGGCCTGTGGTGTCCATGTGATCCCGTCGGATGACGTGAGGACGGCGCCGGAAAGCCCCACGGCAACAAATTTGTTGTCGCCGTAAGTGACGCCATACAGCGAAACACCGGGGTTCTGTGGTGTCCATGTGATCCCGTCAGGCGAAGCAACTGTTACAAGGCCTCCCACGGCAACAAATTTGTTATTACCATAGGTAATCCCGAAGAGATTCTTCGTGGTCCCTGAGGCCTGTGGTGTCCATGTGATCCCGTCGGATGACGTGAGGATAACGCCGGAGACACCGGCTGTCACAAATTGCCCATTACCGTAAATAACCTCGAAGAGATTATTCGTAGTCCCCGAGGTCCGTGGTGTCCATGTAGTTCCGTCGGATGACGTGAGGATAACGCCGGAGAATCCCGTTGCAACAAAGGTATTTTCCCCGAAAGTAATGCCGGATATGGCCGATGAGGTCCCGGATGACCTTGATGCCCACGTTGTATCTGTATCGTACGTTCCGATGATATCGCCGGAGATCGTCCCGAGGGCAGTTGCAGAAAGAAATGTGCCGCTTGCTGTTCCTCCGAATGTGCCGCTTGTCCAGGTCCCGCTTGCAATGTCGGCGAGCCAGTAGCCGGGGCTTCCGGTATGTGTCGTGGGTGTCTCGTAATAATCCCCGAAGTAGTGGAACCCGCCGATCTTACCTGTCCAGGTAGATATGGTGCCTGCAGAGGTCCCACCGAGCGTATGCCTGTAGTAGCCCCACGGATAGGTGATCTTGTTGGCCTCATCGACGAAGGATATAAAGTCGTTATCAAATGTGTCCGTCGTTGCGCCGGTAAATGTCCCTCCCGCCGGCGACGTTCCGGCCATACGGGTGGTACGTCCCGATAAGGCGCCATGTTGCACCATGGCGTCTCTTAACTGGTTAGGGGCCAGATACACCGGTCCCTTCTCTATCCGGTAGATGCTCCCGTCCACGTCGAGCATGCCGATATCAGGATATGATGTACCTGTAAGGCTCCCTCTGAGCAGGCCGGCATGACCATCGGGATCGATGTAGATGCCTGCAAACTTACCGGAGATATTTCCGCTTGTAGAGAGGATCAAGCCGATGTTCATATCATAGGAGCCGCCGTCATAGGTGGTATAGAAATCGGGCAACCCGTTATAGATTTCGTTTCTGCTGTGATTTCCGTCGTGCCATATCAAGGAGCGGCCGCCGGCAGGAAGTGGATCATATTTGCCGATTATCTTGAAAGACGCCGGGCTTGATGGAGAGGAGTACCAGATCGATAAAGTCCCTCCCATATTTCCATCAAAAGAACCGTCCGTCTGCCACCCCGAAACCGGATCATAATATCTAAGATCGTCGTTAATCCAGTTACCAAACATAAGGGGTGTGCCAGTCCATGTTCCCGGCGATACCGCCTGCCAGCTGCCATACGTCCCGCTGTTGTGGGTGCCGATGACATCGCCGGTGATGGTCCCCATCCTGCGCTCCGAGACGTACTGACCGTTCAAGGTCCCGGTGATCTTATCGTCGCCCCAGGACCCGTTGGTAATATTCCCTATCCAGTAGGCATTGTCGTGGTAAAGGTCGGACGATGCGGTATAATAGGCGCCGAACTTCGTATAACCACCCAACTTTGCATTCCATGATGGTGCGGGAAGGGAATATGTGCCGCCTGCCCTGAGGAAATAGATTCCCCACGGGTTGTCGTCGATCGAGAGGATGGTCCCGCCGAATGAACCGCCCATTGTGCCAGACGTAGCGGGAAATGTCCCCGAAAGGTACGACTGTGGTATTCCGTCCTGCGTATCGTTTGCCGGAAAATCAACAGGGCTTATGGCGACGGCATTCTTGAACGTCCTGCTTACAGGCCCCAGCATCGCAAAGATCCCCTCTGCGTAGGTGCCGCTCACCGGTGCGGACAAGGTACCCGCGTTCTTTGAAGGATCGATATAGAGACCAACGAATCTTCCCTCAAGGACACCGTTGTAGTCGGCCCCGCCGGCAAAACCAACGTAGGATCCGCCATCGCTCGTTGTCGCCGTCTGAGCTGTTTCATTCCAGCTCCACATGGGGTGCGTATAGCTGTATGGGTCGGAGGTATTGTCTACCTTTGAAGACCATATGCTCGTGCCGGTTGCGCTGTTCGTATAGGTGCCGCTTATGGTAACGAGAGGGGAACTGCCGCCCCAGAGAGACTCGGTGCCCTCGAAGGCGCCGGTTAGTCCGCCCTTCCACAGGAGACCGCTCCCTGTCTGCCAGATGTCGGTGTTGAAATAGCTATAAAATGGCCCTTCTACAGTAGTTTGTGTTGCCGGCGCTATTACAGGTGGCGGAGGGTTCAGAATTGGCATCTTATCTCCTGCGCCAGGCGATCCTCCGCCTCCTCCTCCGGGAACGGGCGCAAGTCCTGCCGGCGTTCCCCCGCCTCCGCCGCCCGATGACCCTTGTGTAAAGGCATTGGCATACATGGCCATCTCGGCATCCGACGCCTTCCTTGGCGGGGTCGGTGTTGCTCCCGGGGACGAGATAAAGGAGATGGTCCCGGCAACGATGAGGACGACCTGCTGGGGTCGTTGCGGGTTATACATATAGCCCTGGCCTGATAGAAAAACTGCTCCGGTTGCCCCTTTTTCAAATATAACAACCATATTGGTGCCCCTGATGCCTGCAACGGCATTTGGCGTATGGACCTCGAACCTATTCCCTTCCGCAAAGGAGGCTGCCTTCTTGATAAAATCCTCCGCCCCGATCGCCTGTGCCCTGCCCCGATAGAGCCGGGCTACGGTATTGCTCTTATCTCCTTCTACAGAATACCTCGTAATCTCTATTCTCGTGTTTGGGGCAATGCGCATAAGGTTTTTGTTCGTGAAGGTTATCTCTGCCCTTCCGTTGCTCTTCGCCCTGTATACGTCACCGAGGTCAACAGGCGCGCCCAATGAGACCGGGGTTGCGACGTTCCTGCCGGCCTTAAGGACATCGACCCTGCCCTCGACAAGGGTGACCTTGCCGATCGGGGCTGAAAAAACCGATGTCGCGACAAATATAATACCCATGACCATCCAGATAATAGGGTAATGTTTTTTCATGGCACGCACCTCGCTTTATTTTTCCAGCCATAAAGGATGCATTTCGCCGGCATTGAGGTGAAAAACCGACCGAGAAAACACCCTGAGGCCATATCAGGCCGGATTGCCTCGTCCGCATTATCTTCCCGTTTATTGTATAACAACTTTCTACATGATAGCCTGGTTCCTGTCAAGCTATATTGACACAGCAGTGGCCTTTGCGCTACCTTCTATGTGATGATCGACCCCTTCATCCTGAAACTCGCCCTCTCTTTCATAACCGGCAGCCTCTGGATCACATTCGGGACAGTGCTTGCGGAACGTTACGGCACAAAGATAGGCGGCCTTGTTGCAGGATTGCCTTCGACGATACTTGTCTCGCTTTTCTTTATTGCATGGACCCAGTCTCCTGAGACGGCAGTTGCAGCGACGACCGTAGTCCCCATTATTGGCGGCATAAACTGCCTTTTTATTATCGTCTATATCTATCTTGCGAGGATCAACTTCTGGCTTGCCCTCTCCGGGGCCCTTGCCGTGTGGTTCTTCTCGTCTCTTGTCCTGGTAATCATCAGGTTCGACAACTTCCCCTTTTCCATATTTGCATACATCTCTATGCTGGTATTCTCCTACCGGATCGCTGAACACCGGCTTGCGGTCAAATCAGAAACAGGCAGAAAGATACGGTATACAATACCGATCATTCTTTTCAGGGGCTCCTTCAGCGGCCTTGTGATCGTCCTTGCGGTCGTCATGACAAAGATTGGCGGTCCGTTAATAGGAGGCACGTTCACCATGTTCCCCGCGATGTTCATCGGCACCCTTTTTATCACCTATTTTACACACGGTGCGTCGTTTTCCGCGGCCGTCATGAAGTCGTCGATCCTCGGCGCCATCAGCGTCATTGTCTACGGGGTGTCGGTGCGGTATACCTATGTGCCGCTCGGACTGCCGGCGGGCACCATCGTGTCTTTGCTCATATCTTTCTGCTGTTCCTTCCTGATCCACCAGTTCATGTCCAGGAAAACTACATGATAGTTCATGGCTGATTTTTCTCTATGCGCATAGCGCTTTGCGCAAAGCATATTAAGTCCGGCTATGAACTACAAGCAAAATATGCTATAAATTTTCGCATAATATGGATATTTACGATCATGCAGAATTGAAAGGGCTTTCTCTGAACCAGCTCATGGATTTTACAACAGACACAAATCCCCTTGGCCCTTCAAATAAAGCGAAGAACGCCGTGCGAAAAAAGGTCAGGCGCCTCTGGCATCCCCCTGACGGAAAATCAAGACATCTGAAAAAATTGCTCTGTGCAATGGAAAATATAAGCGAGGAAAAGATCATCATAGGCCCGGACCCGGTCTATACCGTCAGCGTGCTGCTGAAGATAACATGCCCGGAGACAGCGCTTATCCCATCGCCCGCCTCTGATGCCTACAAAAAACTGCTGAAAGACCAAAATGTGAAGATCAAACCCTTCCACCTCCACAGCGAAAAAGGGTTTGCCTTCGATACAGAAAAATTTATCAGGGAAATAAAGGGCGCTGATTGTATCCTCATGCCCAACCCGCACGATATGGTGGGAACCTGCCTGTCTCCCGATGCCCTGCGCCCCATCATTGCCCAGGCTTCTGCCATGAACAAGCTGCTCATTATCGATGAGTCAAAAAACGACTTTGCCGCCGTACCTTCTCCTGTTCAGGAGATAGCCGGATCAAGCAGATCCATGATCCTGCGAACCTTCTCTGATTTCCATGCCCTTTCGGGGTTCCGGTTTGGCTATGCAATCGGTTCCGGCGAACTGACGCAAAGCGTAAGAAACTATCTGGGCCATTTCCCTGTCGATCCCATGGCTGAGGCTGCTGCCGTCGCTTCGCTTCGCGATAAAGGGTACAGGAAAAGAACGCTTGCTTACATTGAAGAAGAGAAACATTTCATACTAAACTCCTTCGCCGGCTCAGACCGGGTCCAATGTATCGATACCCCATGCAGCTTCCTCCTCCTTAAGCTCGGCGAAAAGATCGCCGGCCTCAGGGATTCCTTTTTGCAAAGGAGAATTATCGTTGTGGACTTCACGGACAAAAAGGGCTCCCAGTATATCAGGCTCCCTGTTGGAAAACACGCATGGAATGCCCGCCTTATCAGGGCGATCAAAAATATTTCGGGGGTTACAAAACCATGTTCAGAATGAAAAATGCGCTTATTATGCTCATTGTCTGCATGTCATTATTCGTACTTTCCGTACCGCAGGCATACTGTCAGTTCAAGGAACTGCGGGTACTTCACATCAACGACTTCCATGGTTTTGCCGAAGGGAGAAAGACTATTGGTTCAGACGAGGTCCGGGGCGGCATCTCCTGCCTTGCATGGCTCGCCGATAATCTGCGCAAGGAAAAGCCAACGCTTCTGCTCGCCGCCGGCGATATGATCCAGGGAAACAGCTTCGCCAACCTCTTCAAGGGCAAGCCGGTTATAGAGATAATGAATGCGATGGGCTTTGATGCCATGTGCGTGGGAAACCATGAATTTGATTTCGGGCAGGATGTGTTGAGAGAAAGGATCAATGAGGCGGCGTTCCCTGTCCTCGGAGCAAACGTAAAAGGGATACCCGAGTTGAAACCCTACATCATTAAAGAGCTTGAGGGGCTGAAGATCGCCATTATAGGCGTTGTTACGGACGACACGCCGATCGTGACACACCCCGGGAACGTTAAGGGCCTTACATTTTTATCGCCTGCGGCTGCCGTTGAAGAGTATGTCGAAGAATTACGGGGCAGCGCCAACATTATTATCGTTCTCTCCCACCTTGGCTACAACGCCGACATGTTGCTCGCAAGCAGGGTAAAGGGGATCGATATTATTGTGGGAGGACATTCACATACCAGGACAATACAGCATATGCTCATCGGCAATACGGTCCTTGTCCATGCGTGGGAGCATGGGATGGCGCTCGGCGTCCTTGATGTTGTTGTAAAAGCAGGAAAGATCATCGAAGTGAAAAGCAGGCTCGAAGAGATCGTGCCATCCCGTATGAAGAAGCGGGAAGACGTTGCGCAGATCGTTGATAGATATGCGCAGCAGGTTGATGCCCTTATGGGCCGGACTATCGGGGAGGCGCTCGTTGACCTCGACGGCGAAAACGTCAGGACACGGGAAACAAACCTCGGGAATCTCATAACCGATATCATGAGACAACAATCGAACTCCAGGATTGCACTGATCAACGGCGGCGGGATCCGGACAAGCATCGGAAAGGGACCCATTACTTTGAACGATGTCTATTCAGCGTTGCCTTTTGACAATTATATCGTTGCCATGAAACTGACAGGCAGGGAGATCAAGGAAGCTCTCGAACATGGCGTCTCCGGTATTGAGCAAAAAGAGGGGAGATTCCTTCAGGTATCAGGGCTCTCGTTCACGTACGATCCCGGCATGCCGCAAGGGCTACGTGTAGTGGATGTGTTTGTCGACAATGCAAAGATGGATATCAACGCGACCTATACCGTCTGTACAAACGACTTCCTCACTGCCGGCGGCGACGGATACAGAATGTTCAGGGAAGCACTGAAAGAATCGCATAATTTCTCGATCACGGCAGATACAATAAGAAGCGATAAGGTCACCTATAATGATTCAGGGCGTTCTCTGAAGGATGCCGTTGTGGATTATATCAAAGAAAAGAAAAACATCGATGCAGCAGTGGAAGGGAGGATCAAGGAAGTACGCTGCAATGAAGGTGTTTGCAAGCAGCCCGGGAAATCCCCTTCTTCCCGGTATGACCGTTAACGGTATATCGTATATCGTCGTTCGTATATCGAATCAGATGCGGATGCGCTATGCTCATAAACCGTCTTTTCATTCGTAGCTTCTGAAAAGGGCTATCACCTTGCCGATGATCTCCAGCTTTTTTCCGTCCTCTTCTCTGATGACAAGCGGCTCGATGTTGTCGTTGGCCGGCAGAAGCATGACCGCGCCGTGCCTTTTTTGAAAACGTTTCACAAGTACCTCGCCTTCTACGAGGCAGGCGACAATATCACCGTTCCTGGCCGTCTTCTGAGGTTTTATAACAACAATATCTTTGTTCCTGATCCCGTCGCCAACCATGCTGCTGCCTTTTACCCTCAAAAAAAGATGGTCCGCCGCGATGAACTTGTCGAACCTGACAGAATCGTCAGGATTGATGGGGACCATGGGGCTCCCTGCGGATATCTCGCCTATGATGGGGGTCTCCGCACCCCTGATGATCCTCAGGTTCCTCTTCTTCCCCTTGTCGCGTTTTACATAACCCTTTTTCTCAAGGGCTGCAATATGGTCAGAGACCGTTCGCACAGAATGGATGTTGAAGTGTGAGGCAATCTCCCTGAACGTAGGAGGATACCCGTCGGCAAAGAACCGGCTTTGGATAAAACCAAGGATCTCTGATTGTCTCTTCGTCAGCATTACACTGCTCCACCTTTAGCTTATGAATCTCTAAATTCTAATATCGAATTAATTTTGAACATTTGAATTTACGTAGAAAATAGCTATACCTGATGAGAGCATGGCGTCGGGATATCCCGGAGCAAACCGTCGTGAGGCAAGGAAGCTTGGTCTTTTGCCGTCAGGCAAAAGTTCCGAAGCCGAACGGGAGCGAATGGAGCTGCTGGAGCGGAATGAGCGTGTTTGCGGGGGATGTCCCGACGCCATGGTCATCCTTATTGAAGAAGGTCCGGGATACATCATTTTCATCCTTCGAGGATGCCGCGCAAGGCTCGGCTTGGGTAATTGTTTAGGATTTAGATATTCGGATTTAGGATTTGTCATATCCCCTTCCGCCTGACGACTTACGCCCACGGGTGTGCTGCTCTCAGCTATGTTACCACCTTCTCCAGCAGAAAATCGGCAAGCCTCCGGACACCATTTTTCAATGCCTTCGTGTGAAATCCTCCCTCCCATGTCCCCTCGTAAAATATGTCGGATACGACCAGAAAAGCAACGCCTTGCAGGCCCCTGAACGCGCAAACGGCATACAGAGAGGCGACTTCCATCTCTACGGCGAGGACCCCCTCTTTTCCATATCGTTCTACCTTGTTCGCCGTTTCCCTGTAGATCGCGTCGCAGCTCCATATAAGTCCTTCGTAAAAACCCTTTTCCCTGGCCGGCGCCAGCCATTTCTCAGCCCACGCCGAATAGACAATGTCCGCCTCATCGTCGAGATAGTGGTGCGAGACGCCGTCTTCCCGGAGCGCGCCCTTGCTTACGATCAGATCGCCTATATGCAGCGTGTTGCTTATTGCCCCGCAATAACCACAGAGCACAAACTCCTTAACGCCGAATGCTGAAAGTTCTTCGACGAGGGCGGCAATATTGGGCCCTCCAAAGTATGACCTGGTTATGACGGTACCGCCCTGCGGCACCCGGTATATCGAACGGAATCCTGACCATTGATCGATGATCCCGGCCCCTGTCATGTGTACCAGGCGCCTGAGATTTCCCGTATCAAATACGACGATGGCCCTTTCCGGCAGGGCAAGCTCCTTTTTATTGCGCCCTGAAAATGCTTCTACTAAATCAGCGGGATCTAAAAGAGGTAAGGAGTTGTCAAAAAACCGTTTCAATAAACCTTCTTCTCAGCTTTTTGTATGTCTCCAGGAGGTGCTCGGAGATTACCCGCGTTTCCCCCAGGACAGGCATGAAATTTGTGTCACCGAACCACCGGGGCACGATATGGATGTGGATATGTTCTTCAAGGCCCGCGCCTGCCGCCCTTCCGACATTGATGCCGATATTCAACCCATCGACCTTGAATTCTTCCTTGAAAATAATAACCATCTTCCTTGTAATACGCATCATGTCGAGGGACTCTTCGTCGGTCAGGTCCTCGGCTAAGCCCGTATGCCTGACCGGCACCACCATAACGTGACCGTTTGTGTAAGGGAAACGGTTCATGATCGCAAAGGCCTTGCCCAGCCTTCCGACAACGAGGGCCTTTTCGTCATCTGCCGCATCGACGCACAAAAAACAACCCCCGGCGCCTTTCGTTGCAGCGCCGGTGACATATTCCATTCTCCATGGTGCCCATACTCTGTCCATATTAATCCCTCAGGAAAAGATATTCTCTCCAGTATTCAGGAAAGACCTTAACACCCAGATGCAGCATCAGCATGTAAAAACCATTGGGACGGGAAGGCCTTTTCCTTGGATGCATTCCCGCTTCCTCGGGGAGTTTATCCCCTTTCTTCAGATTGCAGCGGATGCAGGACGTGACAATGTTGGTCCACTCTGTGATCCCGCCCCGTGATCTGGGGATAATGTGATCGCAGGTAAGTCCTTTGGAATCAAACCTTTCTCCGCAGTACTGGCAGGTATAGTCGTCTCTTATAAAGATATTCTTTCTGGAAAACTTCACCTGCGAATGATTATTGCGGACAAACCTCTGAAGTCTGATAACCGCGGGCTGCCTGATGCTTATCGACACGCCTTTTATCTCCCTCTCGTACTCTCTCAAAACCTCAACCTTCCCGAGAAAAACAAGCGTAATTGCCTTTTTCCAGGATAGTACGCTGATAGGTTCAAAGGTTGTATTCA
>DIWM01000003.1 GCA_002428485.1 Deltaproteobacteria bacterium UBA6106 | reverse complement strand
ACCAACTGAGCTACTCCCGCACCCTAAACACAAAACATTGAACAAATTTCTCCTTGCGCCTCACGAGGCTCATTTTCACTATCCGCTTTCTACTGCTTTATCCCTGGGCCTTGCCCGTGGGCGCTTATTCTCAATAGTGGTGGAGAGGGGAGGGATCNNTGCCCCCTTTGGCCACTCGGGAACCTCTCCTTTAGCTGGTGATGGGACTCGAACCCGCAACCTGCTGATTACAAATCAGCTGCTCTGCCGATTGAGCTACACCAGCAAGTTGAATATTATATTACAAGAAACTTACCAAAATCAATATGATAAACGTAATTAAATATAACATTTTTCGTTTTATGTCAATATTTTCTTCGCAATCCTTCACCCAGTTTCTACCCCTGCTTATGAATACATATTGACATCGGCAAAAAAATATAGTTTAATTACACGTTTTTTTTACAAATATTTATTAAGGAGGTGATGCCGTTATGGTGTGTGAAACTGTAAAACCGGGAGTTGAGTGTATTTTTATGAAAAAAACCGGCTGTTCTTACAATGGCGGGAAATGCTACACGATCGTAGAGAGCTGTGAAGGTTGTACAAGGGTACTTGAGTTTGAAACCGGCAAATATTGCGCAAGTTTTCCCAACCCAGCCCAAAGATGGCAAAAAGGCGCCTGTTCCATGTCGTCCCACGTGAAAAAAGCCGCTGTGGGAGAACAGAAGATAAATCCGCTGAAGGCGTCAAAGAGAAACGCGGGGAAGAAATAGCCTTTTGCCTATAGGGGTTCGTATTCCAAGGGCCTTTCGCTGATATATGTTAAGCCTGACCGGCAGCAGCATGCCGGCGACGGATAGGTATATTTACGAAACATTTGACATTTATGAAGAATGAATGATAAAAAAAGACAAATGACAAAGAGGAGGACTCTTCTTGAGAAAAAATAAATCGGCGATCAAAAGAACAAAACAATCTGAGGCAAGAAGGCTCAGGAATTCCCACGTGAAGACCACAATGAAAACTCAAATAAAAAAGGCATTGTCAGCAGCAGAGACAACGGATAAGGAAAACCTGGACGTGCTGTTCGTGAAAGCCGTTTCCCAAATAAACAAAGCCGTATCAAAAGGCGTCATACACAGAAATAACGCATCGCGCAAAGTATCAAGGCTGGCAAAAAAGGTTAACCGCGCGACGCAGGCAAAAGGTTAAAATTTTCAATAGTCGACGAGCAGGACAGAGGAGAACCTTCTCGCCAGCCTGCTCGACAGCCTTTGCAAGGCCTCCCGCTTGTTATAATCCTCAGCAGCGATATTATCAACCCTGTAAGTCTCCTGGTCTGACAGCAGCCACCGCCTTATTAAGGTACCGTTTTTTCTGTAGAGGGCGAGCTCAAGGTCAACGCTGATCCATTTTTCGATCACGAGCCCTCCGCCGCTCAGCGACGTCGGCGATGTGGTGATCTTTTTAATGTTGCCCTGCAAATACGCGTCCGAGCCCTCCTTGTTTATTGTAAAGAGATTCGTCGAGAGGAGTTCCTTTGAAAAGGCATCGGTCACATATAAAGAGGCATGAGGCTCGTATGTTGAGTTTTTAAACACAGCGATATAGACAGAGGTGATATCGCCTCCTGATATTCCTTTTTCCCTCACCATCTGGTATCCGCAGGAACTGACCACCGCAAAAACCATTACACCAAACAACAGATTCATAAAAAAAGTTTTGTACATTCTTTTGCTCATAACGATCATCTCTCCATTCAGGAGCAGACTATATTGACCAGCTTGTTCGGCACTATAATGGTCTTTCTGACCTCTCTGCCCTCGATATGCTTTTTCACCTTTTCCAGAGAAAAGATAGCCTCTTTCAGGATTGCTTCGTCGATATCGCGCTCTACCAAACAGGTGTCTCTCAGCTTGCCGTTGATCTGTACCGCAATCGTTATCCGGTCCTCCTGCACATAGGATTCGTTGCAGACCGGCCACGAATTATCGAACAGCTCCGCCTTCTTGCCGAGCATCTCCTGCAATTCGGACGATGTGTGGGGAACAAAAGGGAAGAGCAGCACCAGCACCGTCTCTATGGCGCCTTTCAGCAACCCCTGGGCATCCCTGCCTTCCTGCTCCTTTTCGATATATCTGTAAATAGCGTTCACAAGCTCCATTATGCTTGCTATAGCGGTATTCAAATGGAACCTTTCAACGTCCTCCGTTACCTTTTTTATTGTCTTGTGCATCCTGTGTGTAAGCTGCCTGAGATCGCCGTCGTCTCCCTGATATTCGTAGACCGGCTCGATACCGTGCAACTGCTCAATGCGCTCGGCAACAAGTCTCCAGGCCCGCTGGAGAAAACGCGCGCTTCCCTCCACACCCTGGTCGCTCCAGTCAAGGTCTTTTTCGGGCGGAGACGCGAAGAGACAGAAAAGCCTTGCCGTATCGGCGCCGTACTTTTTTATCAGGTAATCGGGGTCAACGACATTACCCTTCGATTTGCTCATCTTTGCCCCGTCCTTGATGACCATCCCCTGCGTGAGGAGATTCTCGAAGGGTTCCCTGACCTCCACGAGACCGAGACCGTTGAGGACCCTGTTAAAAAATCGTGAATAGAGGAGATGCAGGACAGCGTGCTCCACGCCGCCGATGTACTGGTCCACGGGCATCCAGTAATCTACCCGCTGCCGGTCAAGCGGCCCTTCGGCGTAGTCGGCACAGGCGTACTTGAGGAAATACCAGGAAGACTCGACGAAGGTGTCCATCGTATCCGTCTCACGCCGCGCGTTTCCTTTGCATGAAGGGCACGTTGTCCTGTAAAACTCCGGATATTCTGCCAGGGGCGATCGTCCGATCATCGTGACCCCCAGGTTGAGGGGAAGCAGTACCGGCAGGTCGCTGTAGGGAACCGGCACGACCCCGCAACGATCACAGTAAATAACCGGGATCGGCGCCCCCCAGTATCTCTGTCTCGATATGCCCCAGTCTTTCAACCGGTAATTTACCGTCCTCTTGCCAAAGCCCTTCTGCTCAAGGTAATCAATGATGACCGGGATGGCCTCCCTGTTGTTCCTCCTGTTGAAATGCTCCGAATTTATCATCGCGCCGTCGCCTTCGTAGGCCTCTGTCATCTCCCGGGGATCGAGCGTCCTGCCTTCGGGCGATATGGTGACGATGACCGGCAGGCCGTATTCTTTCGCAAATTCGAAGTCCCTCTGATCGTGCGCCGGCACGGACATGATGGCGCCCGTCCCGTATTCCATAAGGACAAAATTCCCGATATATATGGGGATCTTCGTGCCATTCAGGGGATTTACAGCGTACCGCCCGGTAAACACGCCTTCCTTTTCGGTGCTGATCTCGCTTCTGAAGCTCCGGTCCTGCGTTTTCACCTTTTCTATGAAAGACGATACCTCTTTTTCCTGGGAAGTTCCCTGCGCGAGCTTAGATGAAAGAGGGTGCTCCGGCGCAAGTACCATGAATGTCACGCCATAAAGGGTGTCGGGCCTCGTGGTAAATATCGTCATATCGGTCCCGTCTTCCAGCTTGAAACCAACCTCTACGCCGTGGCTTTTGCCGATCCAGTTCTTCTGCATATGAAGGACCTTCTCAGGCCATCCGGGCAGCTTATCGCAATACTCGTAGAGCTCGTCGGCGTATTTCGTGATTGCGAAGAACCACTGCGTCAGCTCCTTCTGGATCACTGCCTCGCCGCACCTCCAGCATGCCCCTCCTTCTACCTGTTCATTTGCGAGCACAGTCTGGCATTTTATGCAATAATTGACGGGCGAGTTCTTCCTGTAAACAAGCCCTTTCTCGAACATCTTCAGGAACATCCACTGTTCCCATTTATAATAACCAACGTCGCATGTGGCTATCTCCCGGTCCCAGTCATAGCTGAACCCAAGCCTCTTCAGCTGTTTTCGCATATAGGCGATATTCTCATAGGTCCACGTAGCAGGATGTATGCCGCGCTCTATGGCGGCATTCTCTGCGGGCATGCCGAAGGCGTCCCAACCCATGGGATGAAGCACGTTATAGCCCCTCATCCTTTTATACCGGGCTATCACATCGCCTATGGAATAATTTCGCACATGGCCCATGTGGATTTTGCCGGAGGGATATGGGAACATCTCGAGGAGATAATATTTCTTCTTCGCGCCGGCCTCGCTGACCTTAAAGGCCTTATTCTTCTCCCAGAGAGTCTGCCACTTTTCTTCTATGACATGCGGTTCGTAGGGCTTCATAACAACTCCTGACGCATAATTGCCTGCAATTCATTACCGGTTGAGCATAGCCCTGATCCTGAGCCGCAGGGCATTGAGCCTTATAAAACCTCCGGCATCCCGCTGATCATAGACAGCGTCTTTGTCGAAGGTTGCAAAGTCCTTCATGTACAATGATTTGTCCGATCTTCTTCCTGTTGCGACACAATTACCTTTGTACAGCTTCATCCTTACCGTTCCCGTTACGTTTTTCTGGGTTTCGTCTACAAAGGCCTTCAGGGCCTTCATCTCCGGCGAGTACCAGAACCCGTAATAGATGAGCTCGGCGATCTTCGGGACAAGGCTGTCGCGCATGTGCATAACTTCCCTGTCCATCGTGATCGACTCCATTGCCCTGTGGGCGGCATGGAGTATCGTACAGCCGGGCGTCTCATAAACCCCTCTCGATTTCATGCCCACAAAGCGGTTTTCAACTATATCGAACCTTCCCACGCCGTTCTCGCCGCCTGCCTTATTCAGGAATGCGACGATCTCAAAGGGCGACATCGGCTTCCCGTCTATTTTTACAGGGGTCCCTTCCTGAAAATCGATCTCAATATAGCGCGGCGCGTCCGGCGCCTTTTCCGGCGAAACGGTGGTCAGGAACATATCTTCGTTCGCTTCCATCCAGGGGTCCTCAAGGATCCCGCCCTCGTAGCTGATATGCATAAGGTTCCTGTCCATGCTGTAAGGCTTCGCCTTGCTGACAGGCACATCGATGCCGTGTTCCCGGGCATAATCGATGAGCTCTTCCCTTGACGCGAAGCTCCATTCCCTCCAGGGGGCGATTATCCTGATGTTGGGCTCAAAGGCGTAGTACGTGAGCTCGAAACGCACCTGGTCATTGCCCTTTCCTGTCGAGCCGTGGGAAACCGCATCGGCATTTTCCATCCTCGCGATCTCGATCTGTCTTTTTGCGATAAGGGGCCTCGCGATCGATGTCCCCATGAGGTATCCGCCCTCATACACAGCATTGGCCTTTATGGCAAAAAATATAAAGTCCCTCGCAAACTCCTCCCGCAGGTCCTCGATATACACCTTTGAAGCGCCGGTCTTTATGGCCTTTTCCTCGAGCCCTGCAAGCTCTTCCGCCTGTCCCACGTCGGCGGCATAGGCTATTATCTCGCAACCGTACTGTTCTTTAAGCCACTTCACTATGACCGATGTGTCGAGACCGCCGGAATACGCGAGGACAACCTTCTTAACTTCTCCCATCACTGAACCTCCTCTTACCTTTCACCTTTTACCTTTCACATTTTTTTATCAGCTATCAGCCACTCCAGCAGCGCTTTCTGCACGTGGAGCCTATTCTCTGCCTGCGTAAATATTACATCACTGTATTTCTCGAATACCTTTTCTGAGATCTCCTCTCCCCTGTATGCGGGCAAGCAGTGCATGACAATTGCGCTTCTTTTTGCCGGCCCCAACAGTCTTTCATCGACCTTATAGCCGGCGAAAACCTGCCTGCGTTTTTTCTTCTCGCTTTCCTGGCCCATGCTCACCCACACGTCGGTGTAGATTGCATCCGCACCCTTCACCGCGTCGTAAGGGTCTGTCACACAATGAAAATGCTTGTTTGCTGCGGCCTTCTCCAGCAGATCCTTCGCAGGACTGTATCCCGGGGGCGTAGCGACGGCAAGGTTCAATCTGAAAAGGATCGATGCCTCCAGCCAGGAATTGGCAACATTATTCCCGTCGCCAACGTATGCAATCTTAACATCCCTGAAGTTGCCCATATACTCCTCGATCGTAAAAAGATCGGCAAGGATCTGGCACGGGTGGTAGAGGTCGGAAAGGCCGTTGATAACAGGGACAGCGGCCCACTTTGCAAGCTCCTCCACAACGTCCTGGAGATATGTCCTTATCATGACAGCATCCACGTACCTGCTCAGCACGCGGGCGGTGTCCCTGACAGGCTCGCCCCTCCCTATCTGTGTCTCTCCGGGGCTTAAGAATATGGCATGGCCGCCAAGCTCGCGCATGCCGACCTCGAATGAAAGCCGCGTGCGCGTCGATGCCTTTTCAAAGATCATGGCGAGGGTTTTCCCTGCAAGGGGAAGACGGGCATGCTTTACGGCCCTGTGTCTTTTCAGGGAGTGCGCCCTCTTTAAGAGGTACTCGCCTTCCTTCTCGCTGATATCGAGCAGTTTGGTAAAATCCCTTTTCAACTCTTCTTCCTTTCAAAGATCCTGTTCGCGATGTCGATGAAAATATCAATCTCTTCTTTCTTCACGATCAAGGGGGGCACCAGTCTCAGGACCTTGCCTTTCACGCAGTTAACGATTATACCCTCCTTCAAAAATTCTTTGACGATCTCATCGCCGTCGATGGAGAGCTCAACGCCCCATATCAGCCCCATGCCCCTGACGTCAACAATAAAAGGGTAGCGCTTTTTGAGCGACAGGAGCCCCTTTCGCAGGTACCTCCCTACTTCTTCGCAATGCTCGATGATCTTTTCATCGATGAGGGTATTGAGGGTTGCCGTTATCGCAGCAGCTCCTATCGGGCTTCCTCCAAAAGTTGACGCATGCGTTCCGGGGACAAATGCCTCCATTACATGCTCCTTACCGATAATAGCCCCCACAGGAAGTCCGCTGCCCAGCGCCTTCGCAAGGCTTATTATATCAGGCTCTATGTCATAATGTTCATAGGCAAAGAATTTCCCGGTCCTCCCTATCCCTGTCTGCACTTCATCGATGATGAGGAGTATGTCCTTGGCTGCCGTCATATCGCGAAGCTTTTTCACATATTCCTTTTTTGCAGGGTATACGCCGCCTTCAGCCTGGATAAGCTCGATCATCACGGCGCAGGTCTTTCCGCTTAAACGCTCTGCTACCAGGTCAATCCTGTTAAAGGGCACGCAGATAAAACCCTCCAGCAAGGGTGCGAAGCCTTCCTGGAATTTTGGCTGGCCCGTTGCCGATACGGTGGCAAGCGTCCTGCCGTGAAAGGAGTTCTCCATAACGATGATCTCGTGGCGTCCCTCGCCGTATTTTTTCCAGGAATAACGGCGGGCGAGCTTTATGGCGGCTTCGTTTGCCTCGGCGCCGCTGTTGCAGAAAAAAACCTTGTCGCCGAAGGAGTGCTCCACGAGTATTTCCGCAGCCTTGACCTGAGGCTCTGTATAGAAGAGGTTCGAGACGTGGAAAAGCTTATTTGCCTGTGCAATGATCCCATCGCGCACGTTCGGGTTGGCATGGCCGAGGCTGCAGACGGCGATGCCCGCAAGAAAATCAAGGTAGCGCCTTCCATCAAGATCCCACAGCCAGCAACCTTCTCCTTTTGTTATAACAATGGGAAATCTTGTATATGTGTTTGCAATGTAGTGTTGGGCCTTTTTAATCAATGTCTCCTGCATTATCGATCTCCTACTATTTCCGTACCGACCCCCGCATCGGTGAAAACCTCAAGGAGGATGGCGTGCGGCACCCTCCCGTCAAGAATATGGGCCTCCCTGACGCCGCCCCACAACGCGTCGATACAGCATTTTACCTTTGGTATCATACCGCCTGAAACAACCTTTTTGTCGATGAGCTTTTCTATCTCGGCACGCTTCAGCGTGGAGATGAGCTTACCTTTTCTGTCAAGAACACCTTCAACGTCGGTAAGAAGGATAAACTTTTTTGCCGAGAGCGCCTTGGCAATGCTCCCGGCGGCTGTGTCGGCGTTGATATTATAGGAATTACCGTCAATCCCGTCAGCGATCGGAGCTATAACGGGTATATATCCGTGAGCGCTGATGTCTTTAATGATCGCCACGTCGACCGTAACGATCTCGCCTACCAGTCCGATGTCCTTGCCTTTCACCTTTTTCGCGACAAGGAGCCTGCCGTCTTTGCCTGACAAACCGATTGCCCTTCCCCCCATATCATGGATGTTCTTCACGATCTCCTTGTTCACAAGACCCGACAGGACCATCTCAACGACCTCAAGGGTCTTTTTATCGGTAACCCTGAGGCCGTCAACAAACCTCGTTGGTATCTCCAGGTCTTTAAGGAGCCTGCCGATCATAGGTCCGCCGCCGTGAACTATGACCGGGTTTATCCCTACATATTTCAGGAGAGAGACGTCCTTAGCAAACTCCTTCTTCAGCCCTTCCTCCTCCATGGCTGCCCCGCCGTATTTGATCACGAAGGTGGAACCGGCAAATTTCTTGATGTAAGGAAGCGCCTCAAGCAACGTCTGTACCTTTAATCTTTCACTCATAGTCAAATCCTTCGGATTAGTTTATCTTAAAGTATATACCTGCTGAGATCTTCTTTTTCCAGAAATTCTCCCAGTTTTTCCCTCACATAGTCCTTCGTAATAGTAATAGCTCTTTCCCGCGTATCGGGCGCGGAGAAAGATATATCCTCAAGGAGCTTTTCCATAACCGTGTAAAGCCTCCTGGCACCGATATTCTCCGTCATCTCGTTGATCCTCTGCGCGATATCGGTGATCTCCTCGATCGCCTCTTTCTCAAATCCGAGGTCGATCTCTTCTGTCTTCAGAAGGGCCTCGTACTGCTTGATGAGGGCATTCTCCGGCTCGGTGATGATCCTGTAAAAATCCTCTTTCGTCAGCGCATCGAGCTCCACCCTGATCGGGAACCTTCCCTGTAATTCCGGTATGAGGTCAGAAGGCTTGGACATATGGAAAGCCCCTGCCGCTATGAAAAGGACGTGGTCGGTTCTGACCATCCCGTACTTTGTCGTTACCGTCGTCCCCTCAACGATAGGCAGTATGTCCCTTTGCACGCCTTCTCTCGATACATCAGGCCCATGGCCATGATCCCGGCTCGCGATCTTGTCTATCTCGTCGAGGAATATGATGCCCGATTGTTCGACCTTCTCGACGGCGTCTTTGGTAACCCTTTCCATATCGATCAGTTTTTTCGATTCCTCCTGGACCAGGTGTTCGTATGCCTCGCCCACCTTCATCTTTCTTTTCTTCGTCTTTTTCGGAAGCATGTTCCCGAAGATATCCCGCAACTGCATGTCCATCTCTTCCATTCCCGACGCGGAGAAGATCTCTATCATGGGGAGCGCCCTGTCGGGCACTTCAAGCTCAACGAGCCTGTCCTTTAATTGGCCGGCCTTCAAACGGTTTCTCATCTTTTCCCGTGAAAGATCTGCCGCCTCCAGCTCTTCCTGCACGCCAGGGGCCTTCCTCGCGGGGAGCAGTATGTCGAGTATTCTCTCCTCGGCTATCTCTACCGCCTTTTCCATGACAAGCTCCTGCTCTTCTTTTCTCACCATGCTGACGGCAAGCTCCATAAGGTCCCGTATCATCGATTCAACATCCCTTCCGACATAGCCTACCTCGGTAAATTTTGTCGCTTCTATCTTCAGGAAGGGTGCGTTTGCGAGCTTTGCGAGGCGCCTCGCGATCTCTGTCTTCCCGACGCCTGTGGGGCCGATCATAATAATGTTCTTCGGCGCTATCTCATCGCGGAGCTCTTTTGGGATCATCTGCCTTCTCCACCGGTTGCGGAGCGCTATAGAAACAGCCTTCTTCGCCTTATTCTGGCCTATGATGAACCTGTCAAGCTCCTCCATGATCTGCCTTGGCGTCAACGTCTTCATTTAAAGCTCCTCAATAACGATCCGGTCGTTGGTGTAGATGCATATCTCCGCTGCGATGGACATTGATTCTCTCACAATTTCAGGGGCAGCGAGATCGGTATATTTTATAAGCGCCTTCGCGGCAGCCTGCGCATATGCCCCGCCGGAGCCGATTGCAGCCACTCCGTCATCAGGCTCAACAACATCGCCTGTTCCTGAAAGGATCAGCGTGTGATCCCTGTCGGCCACTATCAGAAGGGCCTCAAGCCGCCTCAGCAGCCTGTCCGTTCTCCAGTCTTTTGCAAGCTCAACAGCCGCCCTCGTCAGGTTGCCGTTATACTGTTCGAGCTTCTTTTCAAAGCGCTCGAAGAGGGTGAAGGCGTCTGCCGTTGCGCCGGCAAATCCTGCAAGACATTTGTCCTGATAAATCCTTCTCACCTTCTTTGCCGTGTGCTTTACCACCGTTGACTGCATAGTGACCTGTCCGTCGCCGCCAATGGCAATCTTCCCTTTATGCCTGACACATAATATCGTTGTCGCTTCCATTCTACCTTCTTGGGTGGGATTTATCGTATATCTCCATCAATTTGTCCATGGAGATATGGGTATATTTTTGAGTCGTTGAAAGCTTTGAGTGGCCAAGCAGCTCCTGAATGCTTCTCAGGTCCGCCCCGCTGTCGAGCAGATGGGTGGCAAATGAGTGACGTATCCCGTGGAGGGAGAGATTCTTGAAAAGCTGCGCCTTTAGTTGATGTTTCTTCATGATCTTCAACAAACCCCTGTACGACAACCTGCCGCCGCGTATATTCATAAAAAGCGGCTTGCCTAACCCGTCCTTGCCCATCTCTTTTATGGTATCCCTGTATTCCTCAAGGGCGCTCTTCGCCTTTTCGCCAAAGGGCACTATACGCTCTTTTCCGCCTTTACCCCTTATCTTTACCCACATCCCGTCGAGATGGACGTCGTCTATGTTCAGGTTAAGGACCTCCTGCGCCCTCGTGCCTGTTGAATACATGAGCTCGAAGATCGCCCGGTTCCTGATGTTCAGCAACCCCTCCTTGGGGAGAAAATCGAGGAAGTGGAACATCTCATCGATCGTGTAAAACTTTGGAAGGTTTTTTTCGATCTTCGGGTTTTTTATGACCAGCGCTGTATTCTCCTCCGTATAGCCCTTCCGCTTCATGAATTTGAAAAAGACCTTGATGGCCGAAACCTTCCGCGAAAGGGAAGATTTTTTGAGGTTCTTATAAATACTGACGATATAGGCCCTTATGGTATTGTGGTCGATCGCATCATAGGAGCTTTTATCTACGAAGGCTATGAAGTCCTCAATATCTCCTTTGTATGCGCGTTTTGTGTTGTAAGGGGAGCCCTTTTCGCGCTCTAAGTATTTATAGAATTCTTTCGCTGCAGATTTTACCGTATGCTTATCCATGAGATAACTATTTTATAATTTTTTCCCAAATAATCAAGTAAATTCAAATAATTCGTGGCACCTTCCCATCGACCGTCGACGGCATTGCCATGCCTGTGCATGTTCTAATCGACACAATTGTCGAAATCATTCTGTCTAATTCGACAATTCTTTCCTCTGTTATAGAGGCCCCTCATAGGCAATAAGCGTCATTTCCCAACGATTTTATTTTGTTATACACAGCAGTATCCTCTGGCACGGCTATTGCTTTATAACCGGGCATGATCCAACAGATGACGACAATGATCCGATGGCACCAGGAAGTATTTAAGATTTCTCTATTCAATATTCTATCCAGGAGGTTAATATGGGACGTTTTAGTGCAATCGCAGTTGGTGTTTTTGTCGCAGCAGTCTTTATGGTTGCCCCTTCTCTGCACGCTCAGACAGCTGACCCTGGCATTCAGCAACGGATGGAGAACCAGGAGATGCGCATTGACCAAGGCATTGCGAGTGGCGCCCTGTCGCCAAAAGAGGCAGGCAGGCTTGAGGCCCAGCAGGCTCGGATCAAGCAGCGCGAAGAAAGGATGAAGGCTGACGGAGAACTGACAAACAAAGAAAGAGCCAGGCTTCACAATGCTCAGGACAGGGCAAACAGGAACATATACAGGAAGAAACGCAACAATAGAATAGTAAACACCATGTAGCGAACTAATGCAACAAAAGGGGCAAGAGCGTTTTCATCCCCCCCCACCCCTCCTTATCTTGCCCCTCCCCTTCCTTATTAAAAACCCGTAAGTCGTGAGGCGTGAGGCGTAAGAGGATTACTGCAAAGCGCAGAGAAAACCCGATGCTGGATGCTCGATAGGATACTGGTTGTATAAAAAAGGAGCGAGGAACAAGGAACGGGATTCTTTTTCACCTTTCACCTTTCACGCTTGTTTACTTTTTCCTGAACACCAGCCGTATCGGCGCGCCGTGGAACCCGTATTTGTTCCTGAGAGAGTTTTCGAGATACCTTTTATAGTGTTCGGGGATACGTTCCGGGTGGTTTGAAAAGAGGATGAAGGTCGGCGGCAATGCCTTCGGCTGGTTGATGTATGATATCCTGAGGCTCTTGCCTTGCTGATATGGAGGATGAAGCTTTTGCACAATTTCCTCCAATGCCCTGTTGAGCTCCTGCGTCTTGATCATTCTCGTTAATTGACCGTATATCGCTACGTCGGTCTCAAGGATCCTTTCAATGTTTTTCCCCGTCCTGGCAGAGACAAAAAGGACAGGGGCAAAGGAGACGTGGGGCATGCTCTCCATTATCGCTGCGCTGTATTCGCCTTGTTTCATTTTTCCTTCAACGAGGTCCCATTTGTTTACAATAATGCAGACGCCCTTTCCTCTCGCGGCAACGAGGTGCGCAATACCGCCGTCCTGATGGCTCGCTCCTTCCACAGCATCGATAACAAGATTGACAACCTGCGCCTTTTCAACACTTTTAATGGCGCTCGAAACAGAATATTCCTCGATCTTTTTTATAACCTTGCTCTTCTTGCGAAGCCCTGCCGTATCTATGAGGACGATCTCCCTGCCTTTGAAGACCACCCTGGAATCAATGGCATCCCTCGTAGTGCCGGGGATCTCACTGACGATCATCCTGTCTGATCTGAGGATACTGTTCGTGATCGACGATTTACCGGTATTCGGCCGTCCGATGATGGCAACCTTCAGCGACGAGGACGGGTCTTCGCCGCTGCCCGGCGCTTCACCCATATCGGCCGCCGAACCGGCAATGTCCTCGATAAGATCCTCGACGCCTGTACCATGGAGGGCGCTGATGGGATAAAATTTTTCTATTCCAAGCTCATAAAACTCGAAGGCATTGAGCTCTCTTTTTTGTGAATCGATCTTATTGATAACGTAAAAAACAGGTTTATCGTATCTTCGCAGGGCATTTGCAATGTCTTTATCTTCAGGCAGGATCCCTTCCCTTCCGTCGAGAAGGAAAAGGACCACCGAAGATTCCTCGATAGATCTCTCTATCTGTTGTCCGATGAGCGGAGAGAACCCGTCTTCCCTGAAGGGCTCAAATCCACCGGTATCTATGAGCACAAACGTCCTCCCCCTGTATTCGAACTCGCCGTAATTCCTGTCCCTCGTAACACCGGGGGTATCTTCGGTTATGGCCTTCCTGTAACCGAGCATGCGGTTGAATAATGTTGATTTGCCTACGTTTGGCCTTCCGACCACGCTGATGATCTGTTTCATGTCTTTTCCTGATACCGCAATATAAGGCTTAGAACAAAGCCTATAAAGGGCAGGATCATGATCGATTCGAGGGCAACGGGGACCCCAAAGTTATCCGCGATGATCCCGAGCAAGGTCACCCCGATGCCACCTGTTCCGATAGCAAACCCTACCATCAGTCCTGAGGCGATCCCGAGACTTGCCGGCAACAGCTTCTGGGCCATGACAATGGTAACGGCAAATGTAGAGATAAGGAGCATGCCCTGGAACCCGAGGACAATAAAGAGCATGTATCCCTCCACAAAGAACATGAGGGGGAGCGTTGCCGTAGCAAGAAACATTGCGAATCTGAGAAAGCGCCGGTGCCCCCACCTGTCAGCCAGTGGAGCGCCGATCATGGTTCCTGCCGCACCGCATAAGAGATAGACAAAAACGAGCTTGCCGGCATAGAGCGGGTCGCCCCTCATGTGGTTTATGTAGTAAAAGGGGATGTAGGTCAGAAGGCCCATCTGCGTCCAGGTTCTCATAACAACAATGGCAATGAGCATAAAAAGCGAGAGGTATGTGCCGCTTACGGCCTTTGGCGCCGCTTTCTGCCGTTTCGCATGCTCCATGGCGGGGATAGCGATAACCTTCCTTTGATATATGATGAGGGCCGTCACGATAAGCGACGGGAAGACTATGACGGGGAGAGACGGCAGTCCCAGGTACTGTATGATATAGATAGAGAGTATCGGGCCGAGCGAAAAACCAAGGTTGCCGCCGACGGAAAATATGGCCATGCCGGTGACGCTCTTTTCGCCGGTGAAGAAATTTGCCGTTTTGTAGCCTTCAGGATGATATGCGGCGGTGCCCAGCCCGCTTATCGCCACCATGAACAAAACAACGGCAAGGCTATCGGGTATTGAAATAAATGAAAATCCCAGACCGGCACAGATTAACCCGACGGGGAGCAGGATCGCCTTCTCTTTTTTGTCAGAATAAAACCCGAAGAGCGGCTGCAGTATAGATGAGGTAAAATTGGCCATCACGAGGATGAGGCCTGTCGCGGTATATGAGAGGGCAAGCTTATCTTTGAGAAAAGGAAGTGTTGCCGGAAGGGCTCCCTGGTAAATGTCTACCGTCAGGTGTCCCAGGGACAACAGGATGAGCACCTTCAGGTTCAGCTTATTCATGTTCCACGATTTCTTTGAATTTTACGAGCATCCTGCACGTGGCGCCCCAGATCCTGTCTCCGTTGTAACGGAAAGAAGGAATCATTTGCGTCATTCCTTCATGCTCGGCCATCTCCGCGATAGGGTCGTTCTTCTGTAAAAACCCGTACGGAAGGTATATGAGGTATGCCACCTCTCCGGGGCTCGTTTTGAACGTGTATGGATAGGGTATGATCCCCACATAAGGCGTTATAACAAAACCTGTCATTGTATAGACATCGTCCATTTGCCCGATGATCTTCAGGTCGGTATTTTTAACCCCTATCTCTTCACAGCATTCCCTTATCGCCGTTCTTTTCGTGTTGCCATCCTTTGGCTCATACATGCCTCCGGGGAAGGAAACCTCGCCTTTATGGGTCTTTACCGTGCTGGTTCGCTTTGTGAGGACAAAAAAGACTTCGCCGTCTTTCTCAAAGAGGGGGATGACCACCCCTGCCATTATCGTCTCCGCACACTCTACTTTGCGCGCCCTATGCGCGCCTATCCGTTCCTTTATCCGGGAAAGCATGCCCCTATTCAACCACAGGAGGGGCGGGAAATCAATAGCAGCAAATACAGCTCATGGCTCATAGCTGATAGCTCATAGCGAAAAACAACAAAGGCAAAGTAGACAGTAAGCAGTGGGCACTCAAATCTTTTACTGCATACTGCATACTGCTTACTTCTTACTCTCTTTTGCTTTTGCTGGTAGCTAATTGCCGATGGCCGGTCAGGGTACAAACCGTAAGGACATACTCCTCCATTGTTTTGTACCGATCATCTCTGCTGGTGTCGAAATCCTGACGCTAATGCCGGAAATTGACGTCCGCTCGGAAGATTTTGAGCAGCCTTTTCCAGATAAGCATCTTTTCAACATCCATCAGCAAATCGGGCGCCTCCAGTGTCTTCAGCTGCCCATACCTGTTGCAGCTCATTGCAAGCAGCAGGAGATCGTCCTTTATGTGTTTTCTCTCCGGAAGCACATAAAGCATATCCGATCTTTTCTGGTTTCTCTGTCTCATACGTTTTAGATTGCAAATATCGTGCCCGGCTGTGACATGGATCACAAAATTTATTTTGCTCTCCGTTGACTTTTATGTAACAATGTCTACAATCTTTTTTCAGGAGCACGGAGATGACTGGACAAAAAGGGTTCGCCCCCGACGTAAGGCCGAAATTGATCAATGACATGGTCTCAAGGGTAGAGGAGATCTGTAAAGATAAGGGCTGCCGGCCCGATAAAGACATTATACGGCAGCACGTGGAGCGTACCATCGACGAATACGTGGAAGAGTGGTACGAAGTATCGCTTGAGGCAATAGAGCTCCAGGACGGAGATGCGGATTACACGACGGACGAGTTTAACGATGAAGAGCTCATACAGGAGGCACGCTTAAGGGTTATTAAAGACCTCTACGATGAGAGACCCCACGACATGCATCAACAGATCGCCGACTCTGTAATGCAGGAGATGGAAAAACCGGCTCATGGCTGATAGCTCATAGCAAAATCAAATCCTAAATCCGAATATCTAAATCCTAAACAAATTGAATGTTCAAAATTCAAAACGTTAAGGAACATGCATTCGTTTTGAACATTTGATATTTGAATTTAGATATTGTTTAGTGCTTCGTGCTTAGGATTTCGTGCTTGATTTGCCATTGGCTATGAAGATATTCTTCGCCGAACGCTGAACGCGTCACGCCTAACGTTTTCTTTATAACCTCTGATATACGATGTACTGTCAACAGAGTGGCTTATCGTGGATAGATTTCTAACGGGTGAACTGTTCGATCGCTTCCATGTATGCATGCAGGCCGTACATCATCAGGTCGTTATGTCCTGCATTGGGGATGAAGAGCGAGAGCTTCTCCCTTGCCCCGGAGAGTTCGTACAGCGTCCGTCCTTCTTCTGCGGGTATGATCTCATCCCATTCCCCGTGGATGATCAACGTGGGGATCGTGATATCCTTTATCTTCAGATCGTTGCCGAACCCGACAGGTTCTTCCCGGGCGTCGAACAGGTGAGAGATGCCCAACCGCATGATCTGGCTCCTCGCGCTTGCAAAACCGCTTTCCACAATAAGCCCTTTGAACTGCTGCTGGTAATTATAGGCGAGCTCGATGGCAGGGGCGCTTCCCAGGGACCGTCCCATTACATAAACGTCCCCGGTGTGGCCCATGTCGGATAAACAGGCAGTGAAGCCCTGTAAAACAGGGTGCGCATCTTTGATCATGCTGCTGCAGGTAGGGCTTCCGCCGCTCATGCCGTAGCCCCGGTAATCGGCGACAAAGAGGTTTAGCCCCTTCTCTGCATATACAGGCGCAATATAGTCATAATCAGGGGCCGTTTCGCCGTTTCCATGGAAATACAGGATATTCGGGCCGTCCGCCCTGGCGGGATAAAACCGGCAGCCGATAGAGATGTCCTGCGCCACCGCAACAAAATAGTTTATTGCCTTCGGCCGCTCCCTGTCACCGGCCGATTCGCGGCGGGGAAAAAAGAGCCGGTAAAAGATCTCCGGGTGATCATACAACTCCAGTCCCTTCTCAAAATCTATCGCCAATATTCATCTCCTTTATAGTAATGTGAAAGGTGAAAGTGAAATGTTAAAAGTGGAAAACATAAAACATTTTACCTCCCACATTTCATCGGGTTCATCCCCTCACGCCTTACGACTTACGGGTGTTTTGCCGTGAGCTATCAGCTATCAGCCATGAGCTTGTTTTTCTTTTCCTCCCCGTTCTCCCTTTCTTTCTTTTTCTCCAGTGCCTCAGAGATCTCTGTCAATCGTTTTTCAACAAGAAAATTTATCGTGCCTTCAGGGTATGTGCCGTCATCCTGGATATCCCCTGTCTTCATGTCCGTCAATATCTCCAGGCCTTCTTCCATCCTGTCGATGGCATAGATCATGAATTTTTCATTTTGCACGGCTTTTACGACCTCTTCGTTCAGAACAAGGTTCCTTATATTCCGTTTGGGTATGATAACGCCATGGGTGCCGTCGAGCCCTCTCGCCTTGCACAGCTCGAAGAACCCTTCTATTTTCTGGTTCACGCCCCCGATAGGTTGCACGTCGCCGTTCTGGTCCATCGACCCCGTCACGGCAAAAGACTGCTTCAACGGGACACCGGAGATGCTGCTCAGAAGGGCGTAAAGCTCCGCGCATGTGGCGCTGTCCCCTTCTATCATCTCGTAAAGCTGCTCAAAGGTGATCGACGCTGAGAGGCTGATCGGCCTTTTCACCGCGTATTTGCTTCCGAGGTAGCTCGTGACGATCAGTATCGCCTTTTCGTGGATCTTCCCGCTCATCTTTGTTTCACGTTCGAGGTTCACGACCCCGGCCTTGCCGGCGTATGTCTTGGCGGTAATCCTTGACGGCTTCCCGAAGCTGTAATCGCCGAGATCGAAGACCGCCAGGCCGTTCACCTGGCCCACTTTTCCGCCCGAGGTATTGACGATCAACATATCCTCGACGATCATTTCCTGCAACCTCTCCTCGATCCTGTTTACCCGGTGTATCTTCTCGTCTACGGCCTTTTGTACATACATCCCCGTGACGACATCGCTGCCCTCTTTTTTCGCCCAGTAGTGCGCCTCTCGGATGAGGTCGGCGATAAGGCTGAATTTTGTCGAGAGTTTCTCCTGGTGGTCCGCGAACCGCGACCCGTATTCGACAACCTTCGCCACACCCGTCCTGTCGAAGGGGAGGAGGTCTTCTGCTTGCTGGCACTGGGCAACATACGACGCGTATTTCGCTATGTTCTCAGGCGTTCTTTCCATCCTGCTGTCAAAATCGGCCTTGACCTTAAAAAGCTCCTGCGAATCCTCGTCGTAATTGTGGAGCAGATAGTACAGGTAAGGATTGCCGATCAGGATCACCTTTGTATTCAACGGTATCGCTTCCGGTTTCAATCCGGCAGTGCTCACAAGTCTGTACTGCTCGAGAACGTCTTCGATCTTTATCTCTTTATTCTTAAGCGCCCTTTTCAGCGCCTCATAGGAGAAAGGGTTCCTCAGAAGCTCCATGGCATCGATGACGAGGTAGCCCCCGGTCGCCCTGTGAAGCGAACCGGCTTTTATCATCGTAAAATCGGTTGTCGCCATGCCGTATTGAACCTTGTACTCCAGGCGTCCGAAAAGGTTCAGGTACGTCGGATTACTTTCATATACGACAGGGGCGCCTTTCCGTTCCCCGTTGTTGACGATTACGTTTACGCTGTACTTGGAGAAGGGCGCCTCCGTCCTGGGCATCTTCAGGAAAGGGATAGGTGAAGGCTGTTCTTCCGTTGTGCGAAACTCATCAAGGTGGGAAAGTATCTCTTCTTCAACGTTCTTCAGATACTGTGCAACCTTCTCCTGATCATGATACTTCTTTTCCATTGCGTCGATAAGCGGCCCCAGGAGATCGAGGGCCACCATCCTGTCGAGCCTGGCCAGCATGTCCCGGACCATCTTCTCCGCCTCCCTGAGAACCCGCACGACATCGTTGAGCTTCTCCTGGAAGAAACGTCCCGTCTCCTCCATCTTTTTTCTGGTCTTCTCATCCAGTGCATCGAACTCTTCTTTTGATAAAAGTTCTCCATTCTCCTTGATGGGAACTATCAGGATACCCGTCGGCTGGCGTTTTACTGTGAATTTTCTTTCCCTTGCCTCGGTGTCGAGCCTCGCGAAGTACTCTGATTGTTTCTGCTGGAACTCGTCGATGATCTTGCTTTTTTGCGTCTCATATTCCTTTGATTCAAAGGCCTTGGGTATCTCGATCCGCAATATTTTGATGAGTTCATCCATCTCCTTCTGGAAGCCGGCTCCTTTGCCGGGCCCGAAGGATAACGCGATGGAGGTATCGGGGTCTTTGAAATTGTAGACATAGCACCAGTCAGGCGGCGCATTTTCCTCGGAGGCCTTGAGGTTCAGCTTTGCCGTTATCGTTGTCATCTTGCCGGTGCCGCTCTCTCCTATAGCAAATATATTGAAGCCGCTGCTGTCCATATTGAGGCCAAAGTCGAGGGCGTTGAGGGCCTTTTCCTGCCCTATCGTTCTCAGAACTTCCGTGATCTCACCGGTGGTCGTGAACGAAAAGACATCAGGATCACATCGTTTGTAAAGCTCCTCCGGCCTTAGTTTCTGTTGCACGGGAACCTCCTTTTCATCATCTCATCCAGCTTCCGCCGGTAACGCAGATGGTCTGCCCCGTTATATACTCCCCTTCGTCGGAAACAAGGAACAGAACCGTGTTGGCAATATCCTCCGGCGTCCCCTTTTTCGGATAAGGTATCTCCTCGTACATCCTCTCTATCTCTTCCTCCGGATATATGTGGGGTATAAACTCATTATAGATAAAGCTCGGCGCTATTGTATTGACGGTAATATGGTGTTCTGCCGCCTCCATCGCCAGGCAGCGGGTAAAGGCCATCACCCCTGCCTTGGCCGCTGCGTAATGCGCATGACCGGCTTTAAGACCCCGGAAGGCAGCCACAGACGTAATGCTCACGATACGGCCTCTTTTCTGTGCGATCATCGCCGGGAGCACTGCCCTGCAGCAATAGAAGGTGCCGGTAAGCGACGTGTTGATGACAAGCTCCCACGCCTCGTCGGTCATGTCAACAACCTGCGAGGGCCTGTTCGTGCCGGCATTGTTGAAGAGGATATCGATGCGTCCGAAACGTTCAAGGGTCGCAGCCGCAACACGCTCAACATCCTCCTTTCTTGTCACGTCGCAACGCATGCCGAGGGTTTCCGTGCCGTATTCCTCATGGATCACACGCGCCACAGAAACTGCCCTTTCCTCATGGGCATCGGTAACAACAACCCTTGCGCCCTCCCGCGCCATGATCCTCGCCGTTGCCTGGCCGATCCCCGCACCGGCTGCCGCTGTCAACAACGCTACCGCATTCTGTAGTCTCATATCGTAGCCTCTCTCTCCCGCATATCATACAAAATAATTCATGAGCGACTCAAGGGGAAACGGTAACTTAAGTATATCGTAAAGAGCAGATCGCATATCGAGGTATCACTTTATTTCCTTGAAAAAAGATTAAATAGCCTATATTTTAAATCGGAGGTTTTATGATCGCTGGATGGATAAACGAAATAAAAAAGACAACAGACCCTGAGCAACTGGGGATGATCATCGTTCACAACGGTATCGTCCGCGGCACATCAAAAGACGGAAATGCCGTCAGTGCGATGAAATTGTCCTACGACAGGCAGAAGCTTGACGCCTGCGTCAGTAAGATGAAAGGGCAGGAAGGCATTGCGGATATCAGGGTCTGGATCAACGAGGGCATGCTCAATGTGGGTGATGACATCATGTGTCTCCTTGTGGCGGGGAGGTTCAGGACCGATGTCCTGCCAGTGCTTCAGGAACTCCTCGCTTTCATAAAAAACCAGATCGTACACGAAGAGGAGATGTATACATAAACCCCTATAAATACACATAGTCTGTTGACCTTTTTGTCTTATAATAGTATTTATTATAGGCGCATCATATTTTTCCCGGGAAACATACATTGATCAGGGAATCTTAACGACAATGCTTCACAACACGATCAGGCAGGAGGGCCGATGAAGTCTTCACCACCTCATACACTCATTGAAGATATGGAAAGGATAGTGGGCAAGAAATACGTATCTGCCCATATTTTCGAGAGGATAAAAAGCTCGCTCGATACATTCCCTTACGAGGCAGAAAGGGACTCGCTGCCATATGTGGTCGTTATGCCGGGATCCAGGGAAGAAATCAGCGGGATCATGCGCTATGCGAACAACTCAGAAATCCCTGTCTTTATCAGGGGTTCAGGGACATCATTTATCGGCGCCGCAAGGTACCATGTCCCCGGTATTGTCCTCAATACCCACAGATTGAACGCCATTGAGCTTTCGGAGGATTATGGCTATTTCGAATGCGGGCCCGGATGCATCTGTGCCTCCGTCGAAGAGGCCCTGAAAAAACGGGGCTTTTTTCTGCCGGCCGCGCCGGGCAGCCGGCTCGTGGCAAGCATGGGGGGGATAATCTCCAATAATACGAGCGCCCATATCGTGGATACGAGCATCGGGAAGCCCGGCGATTACGTGCTCGGCGTCGAAGCGGTGCTTCCCACGGGGGAAATCATCGAAACAGGCACAAAAGGCCTTCGCAGGCCGGCCGGAACGGACCTTACCAAATTTTTCGTGGGAGGAGACGGACTCCTGGGCATCATTACAAAGATCAGAATGCGTCTCGTCCCTCAATTTGAAAGGGCTTATGGAATTGCTGTATACAAGGACCTTGAATCTGTCGCGAAAGGCGTCCAGAGGATGTATATGGAAAGGCGCTCTGCCCCGCTCTTTATGGAATTTATGGAGGAAAAGGTTGCGAAGATAGGGTACGACCTTAAAGGCTTACAGCCGCCGGGAGGAGCTGTCGTCTTATTCGTAACCAATGCGGACTCGAAAGAGGAGGCGGCCCGGAAGGCCGACCAGATCCTGCTCTCATTGGAAGCGGAACATCCCGTTGAGGCACAACGCATTGAAGACACCCTGTTATGGGAAAAACTCTGGTCCGCGAGAGAAGTGATCGGCTCCTTCCTCATGCAGCAAAGCGGCAATCAATGGGCCTCCGCCGAAGTGGTATCGAATTTAAAGGATCTGCCTGGTTGCCTGAATGAAGCAGCCAATTTTAATAAAGGCCTCCCAACCCTCAGCCAGTTGACCTGTTACCTCTTCGGCCATATCGGGGGGTTGACCATGCATCCCGGCGTTATCATACCAAAGGATTGGAGCAACGAGAAAAAGAGAAAGGCCATAGATGAAAAGTTCCAAAGGGAAGAGGAATTGAACCTGAGGTACGGTACGTGCGGAGGGGAGTGGGGGCAGTTCTCCAAAAGGACATCCTTCTTCGTGAACCGCTACGGGGAAAAAGGCTATGAGATTGTAAAGGCTATGAAAAAGGTAATCGATCCTAATAATATATTGAACACAGGCGTGTTGGAGGGCTATCAATAACGGTTTAGGGACGACACCGGCATGGGAAACACGTGGAGGCAAAGAGTATGGATGAAAATGAAATAAATGGCGATTCTTACAACAGGGAAATTGTTCTTGATGCCGCGAGCAGGTGCAGGAATTGTAATTATTGTTTTACGATCTGCCCTCTTTTCCAGTCTACCAGGGGGTTTATGAGCCAGACGCCGTCCGGCATCCTGCAGTCCATCAAGTACGCAATTAAATGGGACCTGCTCAAAGGAAAAGAAAAAGAGATCCTTCGCGACCTCGTGTATTCCTGCACGACGTGCAACGGCTGCGTTGTCCGGTGCAAGGCAAAGGCGACGGGGATCCCTGTGCTCGAAGCGATCGAGGCGGGACGGAAGATCTTAAGAGAGATGATGATCGGCCCCCTCCCGCAGCAAAGAAAGCCCCTGAAAGACCTCTATAAAAACGGCAACCCCTATGGTGAGAAACCTGAAAAGAGGTTTGAATGGTTGGAAGGCCTCAGCGTCAAGCGCCTACCTCAGGAGCAGGCGGATATCCTGCTCTATGTGGGGTGCACACTGTCCTATGACCAGGATCTTCACAACCTTGGGAAAAACCTTCTTGCAGTCTTCGACCGATTGAATATCGACTATGGGATCTTGGAGAACGAGATCTGCTGCGGAGATCCGGCGCTTCGTATGGGTGACGAAGCGATCTTCCAGGAATTGATGAATGAAAATATCCAACGTTTTAAGGCTGCCGGCGTAAAAAAGATCGTAACCGTATCGCCTCATTGTTTTAATACCCTGCTGAATGAATATCCCCCGTCAGAGAAACAATGGTCGGTCCGGCATTATGTTGAATTCCTCCTGGACGTCATGAAAGATAAAAAGGCAGTTTTAAAAAAGAAGCTCCCCTATACCGTCGCGTACCACGACGCCTGTTATCTCGGCAGGCACAACCAGATATATGACCCGCCCAGGGAACTCATTGCTATGATTCCCGGGATCAGGCTGGTCGAAATGAAGATGAAGATGGATGAAGCCCTGTGCTGCGGGGGAGGAGGCGGGAGAATGTTTGCGGAGGTTGAGGAAGAGCCCAAGCTGTCCTACACGCGCCTCTATCAGGCGCTTGAAGCAGGCGCGGACGTCCTTGCCACTGCGTGCCCTTGGTGTTTTACAATGCTCCTGAACGCGGCAAAAGACCTCCAGGTAACAGACAGGATCAAGGTAACGGATATAACCGGGCTCCTGAAAGAATCTATGATGTGAAACGCGAGACATACGCCCGTAAGGCGTGAATCGTAAGGCGTAAGGGGTTAAATCGCCTGACACCTTACGCCTGACGGGTTTAAGAAAGCTGAATGCTGAATGCTGATTTGTAAATAAATATCAAGGAGGTAAGTATGAACAAGAAATCGAGGTCAGTAAAAGAAAAAATGGCGGTTGCGGGTATCGTTGCCTTGTTTCTTCTCACCGTTGTTGTTTCAGGCGCCGCCCTGGCCCAGAAAAAGGCCATTCTTTCAATCGCAGCCGGCGGAACAGGAGGGGTCTGGTACCCATACAGCGGCGCCATGGCAAGCGTTATATCAAAATATATCCCCGGCATCGAAGCCACCGCCGAAGTGACTGCCGCTGCAGTAGATAACGCCAAGCTGCTGGGGGCAAAAAAGGCAGACCTGGCTATCATGCTCGGCGATGTAGGATACGACGCATACACCGGAAAGGGCATATTCAAAGATAAAGTGCCCATGAGAAACCTCGCGGGCCTTTATGCCTCTATTACCCACGTTGTCACTATTGACGGAAAAGGCATCAATTCAATAAACGATCTAAAAGGGAAAAGGGTCTCAACCGGGGCGCCCGGGAGCGCTACCGAGGTATTGTCAGGAAGGATCATGGAGGCCTTCGGCATCGATCCTCAAAAAGATATAAAAAGGGACCGCCTTAGCGCCTCAGAATCAGCCAATGCCCTGAAAGACGGCAAGATCGATGCATACTTCTGGGTGGGCGGGATACCGACTGCCTCTGTCATGGATGTGGCTGCAAGCCCAGGGGTCAAGATCAAGCTTATAAGCCATGGAGAGGCGCTGGAGAAGATGGTAGCCAAATACGGCCCCATATATTTCAAAACGGTCTGCCCTGCAAACACATATAAAGGCGTAGACTACGATGTGACGACCGTATCGGCAGGAAACTTCCTGGTCTGCCACGAAAAAATGGACGAAAAGATGGCCTATACCATCGTGAAGACCTTGTTCGAACACAAAAGCGACCTTGTGGCAATTCATAAAGTCGCCAAGGACCTTACGTTAGAGAGTGCGGTGCTGGGTTCCCCCTTTCCTTTTCACCCGGGCGCGCTGAGATTCTATAAGGAAAAAAAGGTCAAAATGCCGAAGTAAGCTCTTTTCGGCTAAAAGCTGACGGTTTAAGGGTTTAAGTAAAACCATTGTACCCAGATATGTTAATGAGAGCATCGGTATCGGGCTTTCCTTATAGACCGTATATCGTATGTCGGGATCGCAAAGAAGGTCGTTCGGCGTTGGGCATTCGGCGATTAAACCCCTTACGATTTACGCCTCACGACTTACGGGCGTTTTGCCATGAGCTATGAGCTATGAGCCATAAGCCATAAAGAGGTATGATATGGACGCTACATCCAGAATCCTGCAACATATAGAGAAAACACGATTCCAGGACCTCCCTGAAGCCGTTGTGGAAAATACAAAGCGGTTCATCCTTGATTCAATAGGGGTTGCCCTTGCAGGCTGCAACGCCCCCGGCTGCAGAGAGGTCGTTGACCTCATCAAAGAATGGGGCGGAAAACCCGAGGCCATAATAATGTCCTACGGCGGGAAGGTCCCCTCGCCTTCGGCGGCAATGGTAAACAGCATGATGATGCATGCCCTCGATTTTGACGATACCCTTGACGAGTCGGCCTTGCACGCGCATGTCTCTGTACTGCCGGCAGCCCTGGCAGCGGCTGAATCATCAGGTAATATTTCGGGGGCGGACCTGATCAGCGCCGTTGCGCTCGGGGTTGATATGGTCTGCAGGCTGGGCTTGAGCACCAGGCGCCCCCTTTCGTGGATCAGGACAGCAACATGCGGCACCCTTGGAGCCGCGGTCGCGGCAGGAAAGGTCATGGGGCTGGATAGAGAAAAATTATCCCACGCCCTGGGCATAGCATACAGCAAAACCGCCGGGAACGCGCAATGCCTCATCGATGGAGGGCTTGTAAAGCGCATGCAGCCCGCCTTTTCTGCGCAGTCGGGCGTGCTGTCCGCATTTCTTGCGCAAAGCGGCATTACCGGCGCAAGGGATTTCCTTGAAGGACAATACGGTTTTTTTAATCTCTACGAGTCAGGCGATTATAATCAGGAAAAACTGGTAGAGGGCCTGGGAAAAGAGTATGAAGGGATGAGATTAAGCATCAAGCCCTACCCCTCATGCAGGATGACCCATGCCTCTATCGATGCTGCCCTGGCGGCAAAGAATGGTTACAATATTCAGCCCGCCTCCATCGAGGAGATCGTTGTTTACGTATCGAAGATGGCTCAGGAAATGGTAGGACAACCGTTTGCGATCCGGGATAACCCGCAGGTCGACGCGCAGTTCAGCATACCCTACACGGTCGCTACCGCGATCCTGGGGGGCGATGTACGCCTGGAAGATTTTGAGAAGGCTTCGATCGGCGGGGCTTCGGTCCTTGATCTTGCAAAGAAGGTGCGGGTGATTGCGGATCCCGCGCTTCCTTCCAGAGACATGGACAGGGCACGCGTTATCGTGCAAGCCCGGTCAGGCACATATGAAATGACTACCACCACGATGAAGGGCAGTCCGGGCAATCCTTTGAGCAACGAGGAGTGCATCGGGAAGTTCCTGAAATGCGTTGACTACGGCAGGCTTGACGGCCTGAAGAAGAAGGCCCCTTCTATCATCGAACGGGTCCTTCACCTGGAGGCCCTCGGAAATATCGAAGGGCTGACAACGCTCCTGTCGTAAAGCAAGAGCATCCGACGGCGTTTACATGCCATGTCGAAAAGATCTTTGACCTAAGGAGACCCTGGGATGACATCAACGGATAAGAAAAAAAAGGTTAAGGTCCAATGCGCCAAATGCAGCGTGGAGTTTCGGGAGCGGGCGTGCATGAAGCCCGGAGGAGGCCCTTCAGCCGGATGCCCTACCGTGTCAGCCAAAAACCTTCTCGCAAAAGCCCTCCGGGAATACCAATCTCCGGAAAACCGCGAGTTCGCACGCCATGCATCGATCCAGGAAGGCGAATGCTATAGCGGCAGGGAGCGGCAACCGTACGTCATACACCCCGTAAAACCGAGGATCCTGGAGATATGCGAGTTCGCACAAAAAATGGGGTACCGGCGCCTCGGGATCATCTTCTGCGCCGGCCTTGCCAACGAGGCAGCCATGGCCTCAGATTTTTATGAAGAAAAGGGCTTTCAGGTCGCCTCTGTCATGTGCAAGGCCGGCTGTGTGCCGAAAGAAGAGATCGGCCTGAGCGATCATGAAAAGATATTCAGGGGCAACCATGAGTCAATGTGCAACCCCATCTTTCAGGCCATGGTAGCCAACGAAGAAGGGGTCGACTTCAACGTCCTCCTTGGCCTTTGCGTCGGTCACGACTCGCTGTTCTTCAAGTACGCAGAGGCTCCCTCCACGGTTCTGGCGGTAAAGGACCGCGTCACGGGGCATAACCCCCTCGCAGCTCTTTACTTATCAGGAAGCTACTATGCGTGGCTAAAGAAGCCCTATCATAAAGAATCTGTTTTTTTTCGTCCTATCTCCGATTCTTCAGCGGGATGAGGCAAAATGATCGGTTCTATCTCTCCTTTATGGTATCGATCAATGACATCATGCACCGTTTCACCTGCTTCGACCTTGTAAATATCTATAAAATTATCCTTCAGCATATAAAAAGATATCTCCCCGATCTTGGCGGTAAAAACAAGGTCCAGGTTGTGCCGGATCACAGTCTTAATAACCTTTACGCCGACGTGTATGCTATCCTTGTCGCCGAGGAAGGCGTTGTAATAAAAATCCTCTATCTCCGTGCCCCCTTCGTTATCGAGCCTCAAAATGATGAAGTAGGGAGCTCTGCCAAAGTGTCCGTGGACCTTCGAATCCAGCCCGTTTATATCTCTGACCGGAATGATGGCAAAGATAGTACCGTGTCGTGCCGGTTTAACATGGACAAAGACAGATTCAATCTGACTATGATCCCTCGCTATAAGGTTTTCGATCCTGTCGGTAACCTCGTGCGCCCTGTACACAGAGACCGATGGGGCGGTGGTAATATCGCATTCCACCATCTTAAACGGCCCGGATTGGCGTATCTTGACATTTCGCACCTCCTTGACGCCGTCAACGAAAGATATCTTCTTCAGTATCTCTGACTGCAGCTTCGGGTCAAGGTTTGCATCCATGAGGATAAGGATCGACGTCCATATGTTCTTTATGCCAAGCCTGATAATAAGCAGGGCAATGGATATCACGATCGAACCTTCAACATAGGGAATCTTTGCATGGGCTAAAAGTATGCCTGCAAGAACGACCAGAGAGGTACCGATGTCGAGAAACGCCTCTGATGCATTCGCTTGAAGTGCTCCGGAATTGATGATGGCGCCTGTTTTTCTCTCCATCTTTGCCACAAAATACGAAACAAAGACCGACACGCCGCTTACCAGAACAGGCAAAACCGGAAACGCCCGGTCAGGAGCCAAGACAAAGAACTTGCTGTATCCCTCAATAAGGTTTTCAATGCCTGCCCACGTAATTAAGGCTCCTATTACAAGGGTGACAAAGGTTTCAGCTTTGTAGAGGCCGTAAGGAAACCTCGCGCTCTCCTTCCGCGAGGCAAGCCAGAGGCCAAACCAGGAAGCAAAGATAGCAAGCACGTCGACACCGCTGTGGAAGGCATCGGCAATAAGGATTCTGGAGTCAAAGAGATAGCCGATAATAAATTTTGCAACCGCGAGGAGGAGTATGGCAACGGTCGCAGTTATGGCTACCCTTTGACCCCGTTTAAGCAGTTCAATGTTAGTGTTCTTCTTTCCCACGGCTCACCTTACGGGCCTCGTTATTCAATGTCGAGAAATTGCCGTGCCATAAAAGAACCACACTGGGGACATCTCCTCTGGAAACAGGGAATGCCCGGCTCGTGGGGGACAAGAATGCCGCACTGGGGACATACGCAATTGGTCGGCGGCCCGCCATGTCCCCATCGTCCCATTCCTCTTTTTTGTCCTTTTCTGCCCGATCCTGTTGTTTTCCCTGGGCCTCTGCCCTTACCAAAACCGAATGGCAATCAATGCCTCCTCTTTATTTCTATGCTAAACTTCTACCGTCTTTCCCGCCTTGATATCAATAAAATTTCCCATATATGACTCTTTAAAAATCCTCTCAGCATCTTCACCCGTACAGTGGGATGGCCCTACATAACGTACACCTAATGTTTTAAGTTCGTTAATAACCCCTTCGATCTTTTTGACAGGCTCATCCAGCAGATGGAAGCCTCCCATTACAAGGTAAATGTCTTTTTTCATGTTTTCTTTTACGCGTTTCACTATGTTGATTATGCCGGGATGGGCGCAGCCCGTCACTATTGTGAGCCCTTTATCGGTATCTAACACCAGCGATTGTTCAACGATATAATCAAAACCAAGCGCCATTTCTACCTGGCCTGTTGTGTAAATATTATCGGTTATTCGGGTAAAAGAATCACCAATCTCTACAATATTGCACCCGTACAATTTTGCTTTATTTTTAAACCTCCGGTCGAAGCCTTGGCATATATACAAATCAAGTCCTTGGTTTTTGCGGAGTATTTCCCACAACCCTCCTGTATGATCAAAGTGTTCATGGGAAATAACAACCGTCTTTATGTCGTTCATTGCTACATCCATGACGTTCATATTGTTCAACAGGGAGTCCCATTCCTCGCCGGTGTCAAAAAGGATCCTGTCCTCAATAAGATAGGAAACACCCCAACCAAGAAAAAAGGCGTTACTTATTCTTTTGTTTTCAAAAAGTATCTTAATCTTCACAGCAATACTCCCGGCACACTGCTAAACCAATCCTTGAAGATGATCGAGAACATTCCTCCACAGCTTCTTTATATCTTCGGCACAACCATCCTTCGTATATTCTACAACTGACAACCCCCTGATCTGGGCCTCGGTCACCGCTTTATCGTAGCGTATCCGCCCGGCAACAACCAAACCATTGTCTGTTACTTGCCTTTCTATCTCATCGGCAATATCACGGTTCAGGTCCCATTTATTGATACAAACCAGGGTCGGAATATTGAAATGGCTGGTTAAATCTGCAACGCGCTTCAAATCATGCAATCCGCTTACCGTGGGCTCGGTCACTGCCAATACAAGGTTTGTCGCTGTTATGGATGCGATAACCGGACATCCGATACCGGGGGAACCGTCAACGATGATCGTGTTGAGGCCCCGTTGCTCTGCAATCTTTTTTGCTTCCTGCCTCACGGTTGTTACCAGCTTCCCCGAGTTTTCCTCCGCAATACCCAGCTTCGCATAGACCATAGGGCCATGACGGGTCTCTGACACATACCATTGGCCATTGACCGCCTCGGCAAATATGATCGCCTTTTCCGGGCAGAACCACGCACATACTCCACATCCTTCACAGGCTACAGGATCAACACGAAAGGTTTTTTGCAGCCTTTCGTTTCCTTCCCCGTCGAAAAAAATGGCATCAAAACGGCATAGTTCCTTGCATTTCCCGCAGGCCGTACACAGATTATGATCTATTCTTGCTCGCTTTCCTCCTGAAAAATTTTCCTGCCGTATTATCTTTGGCTCAAGTACAAGATAAAGATCTGCTGCATCGACGTCGCAATCAGCCAGCACGCTGCCAGCGGCCAACGCCGCAAAAGACGCGACGACCGAGGTCTTCCCTGTGCCGCCTTTTCCACTGATAACAGTTAGCTCTTTCATCGGTCTGCCCTCCTCTCTGCCGCACCCTTTCCCGGTGTTATCTTTTTTTCTATCCTTTCAAGTAACTCAGAAAAGACGTGGCGGTATTCCGGCAGGGCCTTACAGACCAATTCGCCCCGGGAATAAACCTCAGCTATCCTGCGATCATCAGGAATTTCAGCGAGAATATCTATCTGCTCGCTTTGACAGTAATTACGGGTTCTATCATCTCCGACATCGGCACGGTTGATGATCACGCCGAAGGGAAGCATCAGGATTCTGACCATCTCCACCGCGAGCTTCAGGTCGTTCAATCCAAAAGGCGTCGGCTCGGTGACCAGAAGCACAAAGTCTGCCCCGCGAATACTTTCGATTACCGGACATGAAGTGCCCGGGGGCGCGTCAATAATAAGAAGATCGGTATCTGTCCTGACGGCCTTGACCTTGCGTATCACAGGTGGGGCCATCACTTCTCCTACATTCAGGATTCCCTGGGCAAATCGAATTCCATCAGCGTGCCCCGTTTCCAACTTTCCCGTATCCCTAAACGTTTCAGTAATTGCCCCTACCGGACAAACCTCCCAGCACCCCCCGCAACCGTGGCAGAGTTCGGGAAAGATAAGGGGGCTTGTCTTCAGCACAACAATGGCACTATACTGGCAGATCTCCCCGCATAAACCGCATCCGGTGCATTTTTCAGGATCAACCTTGGGGATGCTTACGCTTACCGGATGAATTTCCTCGATCTTCGGTTTTAAAAAAAGCGCTCCATTCGGTTCTTCTACATCACAATCCATATAGGTAACACTGTAACCGTTATCCGATGATACAACCGCAAGATTGTTTGCTATGGTAGTTTTGCCGGTACCACCTTTTCCACTGGCAATTGAAATTGTTATCATTGTGATATCCTCACATAAAATTTCATGTCTCTGATCTGCTTAAATTACCAGAACAGGGTATGGTGANNATTGTCAAAAGCATGCGACCTGGCATGTTTACCTTCTTTTATTCATCCGTACCATTATTATTTTTTCCCTTTACTGCCTTTTTCTTTCTCGAGTTGCTGGATGCGCTTATTAATTTCCTGCATCTGTCTTTTCAATGTTTCCAGATCATCTTCACCGCTTTCTTGCTGATATTTCGCATCTACCGGTTGTTGACCACCAAACCCGCCACCCATGCCCATGCCGCGTCCCATGCCCATGCCGGCCCCACCAGCAGTATTCACACCAGGACCGGCCTGTCCTGCAAAGTTTCCGCTCACACCATAGTGGTCAGCCACATTAGGGCCTCCTGTTGCGGTAAATATTCCCTCTTGAAACTGTCTGATAGCATCCCTGACATTTCCGGTACAGCCGGTGATAACCTCAATTCCTGCCGCTGAGAGCACCTGGTATGCATTAGGCCCACAGGCACCCGTCAATACATGTGTTACTCCTCTTCCTGCAATCATCTGTGCTGACTGGATACCTGCTCCGCCACCCAGCATAGCATTCGTGTTCTCAATGGCCTCGAAACTGAGATCGTCAGTGTTGACGATCAAAAAATAGGGGCATCGACCAAAGCGCTGGTCAATTCTTGCCTCAAGGGTAGGACCTTCTGATGTAATTGCAATAAGCATAATTAGCCTCCTAAGCTAAGTCTTTTTTAGCAAACAAAGGGGTAACGGTTCGTTTCCTTCCCCGTCGCCCCCCTTGTGTTCTTTTTCGGCATTCAACCTTTTTGAGACGTGGTTTTCGCCGCTTCTCCTTCAAGTTCCTTGAGCTGCATGTGAACATTTTCAAGCATATCTTCCAAATACTCCGCCTGACCCTTCAACGTGTCAATTTCCTGCTGCCTGTTCATGGCTGCTGATGCCGGAGGACCATAAAAACCTCCATAGGCATAAGGATAACCCCAGGCCGGCACGCCGGCAGCCGACCTCTGCCAGCCGGTCATACCAGTCGCGTAGTACCGGTTCCTCCGGCCCCGGCCGCCACCGCGTCCTCTTCCCCAGCCCCAATAACCACCTCCGGGGGCAAAATTCATAGATCCGGGGGCTCCAAAACCAGCGCAGTATCCTGCTGCGCGTCCTGTCATTGGACCCAATCCCATTGGGCCTGTTCCGTCTCCACCTGGCATAATATATACCTCCTTTGTTTAAGTAAATTTCTTTCTGTTCAGATAATGCCTATTCTTTTCTATCATCCGCTGCTGTTATCCTCTCCCGCGTTTCCCAGGATTTTCAGCGTGCAGCTACCGACCTCACGTTCTTTTACCAGCCGAACCATCGGTTACCACGTCCCCGGCCTCTCCCGTAGCCGCGCCCTCGTCCCCGGCCAAAACCCGCAAAAAACCACGGTTGCATGATACCATAGGGAATCCGCCGGCTATACGCAGGAACTGACGGCGGGATCATGCTGCCGCGATAGCCCCGGGCAACTCTCCCGGGGAAGAAACCGGCAAAAACAGGAACGTTGTTTCCGACACAGTATCCCGCTGCGCGTCCTGTCATTGGCCCCAGTCCCATTGGGCCTGTTCCGTCTCCACGTGGCATATTTCTCACCTCCTTTTTGTATATGCTGCCCCATTACAGGGGACCTTTTCTTCCGCGACGATGCTGGAAGCGATATCTTTGCTGTCTCCCGAAACAACCCGGCATGAAAAAGTTCCTCCCTGTCAATTGACCACTCATAAATGCTCCAAGGACATTTTCAAGATTTCCGCAGGCAAACCCGATGACCCTGATTCCGGCGCTTATCAAAGCTGTCTCAAGAACATGGGAAACGGCGCCGCAGATTAACAGTTCAACTCCAATATCTGCCATCTCCTTTGCCCTTAAGAAGGGATTTCGATTTTTTAACAGAATATCCTCTCTTCGCAGCTCTTTGCCATTTTCAATGTGGATCAGGCATAGCCTGTCAGACACATCAAAAACAGGTGATACACAACCTTGCCAGTTTGCTATCGCGATCATCATATCTTTTTAAATGCAACCCTTGTACCACAATGGGTATGTAACAATATAATCAATATATGCAATATGTTATAATTATACAGGTGTGAAAAGGTTGACTTTAGTATTTCATTATGCAATATTATATTGTTACTAATATTGCATTCAGCATGATTAATGTCACGATGATCGAGGTTTGATGTGAGACGTGAAACCAAAGAAAATGATAGAGATGTCATCCTCGATTCGATCAATGAGGGCGTTTTCACGATAGGCCCCGATTGGCATATCACTTCCTTCAACCAGGCAGCACAGCGTATTACCGGCGTTTCGAGAGAAGAGGCGATAGGACGCCTCTGCTCCGAGGTGTTCCATGCAAATATATGTGAAAATAATTGCGCTCTGAGGCGGACATTTGAAACGGGGAAACCTGTTGTGAACGTTACCGCTTTCATCGTTAATAATAAGGGGTTCAGGGTTTCCGTCCGCATCTCAACAGCGATTTTGAAAGATGATGACAACAAGGTGATCGGCGGGGTAGAAACTTTTCAGGATCTAAGTCAGGTAGAACAACTGCGGAAAGAACTGCAAAGCCGTCATACCTTTGAAGATATAGTCGGCAGAAGCCCCGCAATGATTCGGCTCTTCGAGATCCTCCCGTTGATCGCCGAAAGCAGCAGCACTGTTCTGATCGAAGGCCCAAGCGGCACAGGGAAAGAACTCTTCGCCAAGGCCATACATAATCTTTCACCGCGCAGGAAAAAACGCTTTGTAGCGGTAAACTGCGCCGCCCTGCCCGACACGCTCCTCGAAAGTGAGTTTTTCGGTCATAAAGCCGGGGCATTCACTGACGCAAAGCGGGATAAAATCGGACGTTTCATGCTTGCTGAAGGGGGCACAATATTCCTCGATGAGATAGGTGATATATCGCCGGCCTTGCAGGTGCGCTTGCTTCGCGTGCTCCAGGAGCGCACAGTAGAGCCGCTTGGCTCTACAGAACCGGTAAAGGTGGATATCCGCATAATTGCCGCCACGAATAAAGACCTGACAAGGCTTGTCGAAGATGGAAAATTCCGGGAAGATCTCTATTACCGCATCCGTGTTGTTCATCTCGAGTTGCCGGGCTTAAAGGAACGGCGGGAAGATATTCCCCTGCTGGCAGAACATCTTCTGGCCAAGTTTAATCAACTTCAAGGGAAATCTATTACCGGTGTATCCATTGAGGCAATGACGCAGCTCATGGAATATGATTTTCCCGGTAATGTACGGGAGCTTGAGAATATTATCGAACAGGCGTTCGTTTTGTGCCGTGGGGAGATCATAGAACTGCACCACCTTCCCCCTGAATTGCGCCCGACCGCAATGTCTTCGAACAGCGGTGCAGGTTCGTTGAACATCAAGACCATGGAGAAAAACCTTATCGCCGAGACATTGCGACGCTATGCCGGCAATAGAAAGTCGGCTGCCCGCGACCTGGGCATCAACACCAGCACACTTTACAGAAAGATAAAAGACCTCAAGATCGAATTGCCTGCAAGCGATGGGCGCGGGTACCGCAGATAATATTGCATATTGCAAGAATGTGTGATAGGGAAAGTACACATGAACGATCCCCGTGCTCCCTTTGCAAGGAAAAATAGCCATCCAGGTCATATAGTTACAGTATTTGTTCGTTTATTGCCTGGTTCTGGCATGTGAATTGCTATACTAAGTTTAGATAAAAAGGAGAGGCAACAATGTCGGATAGGCTTGACGATTTTCTGAAAGAATTACAGGACAAAATAGATGACGATGCGATCAGGGATTACGGGCAAAGGGCCTTTGAGAGATGGCGTGACCCGTTGCACATGCGCCCCATGGAAAGCCCTGATGGTTATGGCCGTATTACCGGGCCCTGCGGCGACACGATGG
>DIWM01000009.1:62534-93392 GCA_002428485.1 Deltaproteobacteria bacterium UBA6106 | reverse complement strand
GGCGGGAATCGAACCCGCGTCCAAAGAAGAAGGCAGTCAGAGAGACTACATGCTTAGTCAGTGCATTGATCTCGGATGACGAAACACCCGCTGACAGGTTTTCCGCCATCCCAGCCTGCAAGTCTTCGCCTGCCTGTACAGGCATTCAGGAAGGCTATTCTGCTTGCATGACACCATTCCGGACTTGAAGCAGAAGGAAAGTCCGGATGATGTAGCCGCTTTACGCGGCTAGTGCGTACTCGTGAGAGTCTGCAGTTGTGTTTAGTTCCGCTTGGGTACGGGTAAGCAGTAACCCGGCATGCCTCTTTGACCCTTACATCCCTGTCGAAACCAGTCGCCCCCATTATAAAATCCAGATACTGGATGCTGGTTACTTGATGCTGGCCTCTTAAATAGCCTGGACGAGCATCGAGCATCGAGCATCGAGCATCGGCTTTTAAGCATCGAGTATCAAGCATCCAGTATCCGGCATCATGTTTCATCGTTGCCGCGTCTCCCTTTCCGTTAACCTCTTTTCATCTTTTTTCCTGATACTTTCCCTCTTATCATAGAGGGTCTTGCCTTTTGCCAGTGCGATCTCCATCTTTGCCATGTTGCGCTTATTGAAGTACAGTGACAGAGGCACCAGCGTGTAGCCCCTTTCCTTCACCTTTCCTATAAGCCTGTCTATCTCCCTCGCGTGCATGAGGAGCTTGCGGGTCCGCTTCGGGTCGTGGTTATAGATGTTCCCGCAGGAATAGGGGCTTATATGTGCATTGACAAGAAAAAGCTCACCGTCCTTGACGCGCGCGTAGCTATCCTTCAGGTTTGCCTTGCCCTCCCGGAGCGCCTTTACCTCGGTCCCTGTGAGCGCAATACCTGCTTCAAACTTCTCCTCGATGTGATAATCATGGTATGCCTTTTTGTTCGCGCAAATCACTTTCATATCAATAGTATAACACAGAAAGGCCGTGATTGAAAGGACATCCGCAAAGCAGCTCATGGCTCATAGCTGATAGCTCATGGCAATAAACCCGTAACAAATTCAAATGTTCAAAAATCAAAACATAACAACATGCATTCGTTTTGAACGTTTTACATTTGAATTTCGATATTGTTTAGAGTTTGGTGCTTCGGACTTCTTGCTTGGTTCCGCTATGAGCCATGAGCTATGAGCCGCCTTTAATGGCTGCTTTTATGTTTCAATGATCGGAAGCTCAATGATGAACCGCGTTCCCTTCGGGGCGTTGTCTTCCACGCGGATCTTTCCGTGGTGCTCCAGTATGATCGAATGGACTATCGCCAGGCCAAGGCCCTGTCCGTCTTTGTCCTTGGTAAAATAGGGGTCAAAGATCTTCTCTTTGTCCTCGTCGGGAATTCCCTTCCCGGTATCGGCAATCTCGATAATGCCCGCGCCTTTATCCTTCGAGTATCTCGTTTGAATGGCGATAGTGCCTTTATTATCATCGATCGCCTTCACAGAATTGGTGATAAGATTGATAAGCGCCCTTTTGATCCCGTCCTTGTCTACCCTGAATTGCGGTATTCCCCCGTTCTCATACTGAAAAGCAATATTTTGGTAGAGGTGTTTATAAAGACCGATGGTCTCCTCCACAATGGTATTCAGGTCCTCAAGGGTTTTTGTCTGCGACGTGTGGGTCAGCTTCGTGAGCTCGTTCACGATCCCCTTTATATCATCCACAGACCGTATAATGACAGATGTCGTCTCGTCGAGAATCTCCTTTTCGTCACCGGTGAACTGAGCCAGCAACTTCCTCCTGATCCTCTCGGCAGAAAGGATGATGGGCGTTAATGGATTTTTGATCTCGTGGGTCAGCTTCCTCGCAATCTCCCTCCAGGTTGCAAGCTTTTCTGCCCTGACAATATGCGTGATATCGTCAAAGGTGATGATGAAGCCTTCGGCCTTTTTTGCCTCGTCTTTCAACACCGTTAATGAAGCCCTGATATAGGTCACATCCTTCTTTACGTTGAGCCGGACTTCCTTTGTGATGCTCCCGCTGTCTGCCCTTCTCACCTCTTTCATAAAGGATTTCATAAGATTTCTGAAATCATCGCCGAGGACATCCTTGAGCGGTGTTCCAACCCATTGATCCCTCTCGATGCCCAGTATCGCTTTTGCCGCTCTATTGAGAAGAAGGATACTGCCCCGTGTGTCCGTAGAGATAATGCCCGTTGCAACATTGTCGAGGATGACCTCTATGTACCTTCGCTTCTCCTCTATCTCATTTTTCGTTATCTGGAGCTCCCTGGCCATGCTGTTAAAGGCCCTCACAAGGGTACCTATCTCATCCTTGCCCCGCTCTTCGAGGTTTATGTCGAACTTGCCTTTCGCTATGATCGATGCGCCTTCCTTCATGCGTTCAATGGGGATAGTGATCTCGGCGGCCATCTTTATCCCAACCCACATGGAAAAAAAGATCGTCAGTATGGTAATGAGAAAAAGCGGTATAATAAAACTGTATTTCAGAACCTTCTTAAATGCCCGTGATTCTTTGAATTCCTTATGGGTTGCGGCGATCTCCTTGATCCGTTGCGATCCATGCACCTTGATGGTATCACCGACAAACAAAAGTGCGCGCAGGTTTCCGGCATCATCGAGGACCTTTGTTCCGGTAATGACCAGTTCGCCCTCGTCGACGGGGATGATCTCCCGTGTAATATGGCCCTGGATCGCCGTTTTGAGCTTCTTCGACAATCTTTCATCGAAGTCCTCTTTAAGATTGCCCTTGACCCTGATGATCCCGCCTGCCACCTTGTGGACAGAGAGGTAATCGAGAAAATATGTCCCTGCGCTTCCACGAATATAGGCGCTCAATTCGGTCTCATCATCCAACATCTTCCTTTTTTTTATCTCACCTGCCAGTGATGCGCCGATCTTTTCATACCGGTTAAAGATATCTTCATAATGGAACTGCGTGAGGTTAAGGGCATTTTCTATCGTATCTTCTATCTTCTGACTGAACCACTTATCCATACTGATATAGAAAAAACCGGTGGCAAGGATGAAAAGCGTAAAAGAGGGCACGATAGAGATAAAGAGCAGCGTTGAGGTAAGCTTCTGCTTGAGCCCGGATCCCCAGATACCCCGCTTCTTCTCAATGTAGGCCTTTATCACTGTCCTCGTAATGAGGAAAAAGAGGAGGAGGATCAGCAACAGGTTGATATTCAGGATAATGATGACAAGCTTGTTCTCGCCTACAGGAAGGAATTTTGCAAAGAAGGGGAGCTGCGTTTCGAGGTAGACAAGGATGCCGAGGGTGAGGAATACGAGCGATGCGATGAAAAGTTCTTTTTTGTATCTCATGGCAGCAAAATCCGATTTTCAAATTCCAATAAACCCGTCAGTCGTGAGTCGTAAGGGGTAAAATCGCCTAACGCCTAACGACTTACGCCTCACGGGTGTTTTATATGGTTATTATACCTTATCCCTTGAGAGAAACAAAATTTATCTGTCTGCTGCCTCGTTCGCCACGCCTGTATGAGGCAAAGAGCCTGTCGCTGCAATATGTGCAAAGGTTGGAATCATATATCTTTTTTACTCCTTCCCGGAGTAAAAGCTCTCTGTTTGCCTCCCTTATATCAAGGTAAGTAGCGTCACCGGCCTTGCGAAAGACCCTGTCTGAGAAACCCCCGTTATCGAATATGCTGTACACATCTTCTTTGACCTCGTAGCAGCATGAACTGATAGAGGGGCCCATGAGGACTACGAGGTCCTCTATCTTCGCGCCAAGCTCCACCATTTTTTGCACTGCCTTCAGGCTTATCCTCCTGACGGTACCTCGCCAGCCTGCGTGGACTATGCCGGCCATCGGCAATCCGGGAGCGGCAATGATGACCGGCAGGCAATCGGCGGTCTTTATAATCCCTGCGACATTCTTTTCAATGATGATTATGCCGTCGCCGCTCACGGCCTTTTCTCCATCTCTGATCACATGGATTGCGTCGCCATGCTCCTGGTTCATCACAACAAAGCGCCGCAATCCAAAGGCATCGAGAAACGCCCTGCCGTCTTTGCCGTAAGGTTCAAGCGATGGAGATGCCCTCGTGAAAAAACCGTGCACAATCCCTGCTGCCTCAAGCCCAGGGACACTGTAATAGGACCAGTCGCCTTTCTGTGCAATCTCAAACTTCATGTTTATCCTTTACAGCAAATAAATCCGTAAGTCGTAAGGCGTGAGGCGTAAGGGGTTGAACCGCCTTACAATTTATGCTTTAGGCTTGCGATGAATTCCAGCATATCCTCAGGGACCGGCGCTTCAATCAAGATTGATTCCTTTGTGATGGGATGAATGAACCCGATCTTGTAAGCATGAAGAAGAGGTCTTGCTGCCATTCTTTTTGACTTCCTGCCATAGAGGTCATCGCCCACTATCGGGTGTCCGGAGTATGCAAGGTGCACCCTTATCTGATGTGTCCTTCCCGTCCGCGGGTATGCCTCAACATAGGCAAATCCGTTAAGTCTCTTCAGTACCTTGAATTCCGTCAACGCACTTCTTCCCTTCCCCTTGAGAACAGCCATCTTTTTCCGCTCCACCGGGTGCCTGCCGATATTTTCTTCAACAGTCCATTCCTCGTCTTTCGGGGCGCCTTCAACGATCGCCCTGTAAACCTTGCGGATGTTTCGTTCCTTAAAAAGATCGGAAAGCATCTCCTGAACCTTTATGTCTTTCGCGACAATAATGACCCCCGTTGTCCCCTTATCAATCCGATGGACAATTCCAGGTCGCATCTCCGAACCTGCCGGTTCGGCGTTCGGAGCATTAAGTTCGGAGATAAAATGCTGCTGGTCGCCGGAATAGCTTACGACTGTCGCCTCACGCCTCACGCCTTCCGCCTTACGGCTTAAATATCCCAGTATCGCATTCACCAGAGTACCCTCGCTGTGCCCGAAGGAAGGATGGACGACCATGCCGGCAGCCTTATTAACAGCAAGCATAAAATCGTCTTCGTATAGTATGTGCAGCGGTATTGCCTGTGCCACAAGGGTCAACGGTTCTTCTTCGGGAATTTCTCCCTCTATCTCCATTGACCTTCTGACCTTCAGCGAGGGTTTCGGAGATCTCCCGGCAATGCGGATATGCCCTCCCTCGATCATATCTTTCACCTTCGTCCTTGTGAGGGAAAGTTTTTCAGAGAGAAGGACATCGAGCCTTGTGCCATCCTCTTCGCAGATGATGCAGAATTTATCGTTCATCCCCTTAGGGCGGTCTCTATTCCGGCAACCAGGAAGGGCTCGTCATCTTTCAGGACCGTTCTCATGTCAAGAACAAGGCGCTCTCTCTCGATCCTGCCGATAACAGGAATATCAAGACTGCGTAACCTTTCTTCAAAATGTCCGACGCTCATTGCCTGCGGCTGAAGCGCAAGTGCAAATGAGGGGATCACAACATCGGGGAGGCTCCCCCCTCCCGCCTCGGAGTGCGTGGCAACACCAGACACAATCAGGTCGGGGCATCTTTTTCTTATTGCCGTTGCAATCCGCCGCGCCCTTCGTTTTAGAAAATTGCTGTCCTGATAGATCATCGCGAGGGTGGGTATCTCCTGCTTTGCGGCATCCATGTCAAGATAGAGAAGCAATGTGTTTTCAAGCGCGGCGAGGGTAAATTTGTCAGGTCGCAACGCCCTCGTGAGGGGATTCTTCTTCATCATATCGATACACACGCTGTCCCCAATGATGATCCCTGCCTGCGGCGCCCCGAGAAGTTTGTCGCCGCTGAAAGACAGGACATCAAGCCCCTTTTTGATCTCAGTGGTTATCAACGGCTCGCCGTGCATGTTCGCTTCGCCCATCGGGTAAAATAACCCGCTCCCTGCATCATAATATGTCGGAATATTATATTTTCTTCCGAGGGCCGCAAGCTCTTCGGCACTTGCCTCGCGCGCAAAACCTCTGATCCGGAAATTGCTGGTGTGTGCCTTCATTAAAAGCCCGGTGTTCCCGGTAATAGCCCGTTCATAATCTTCCGTGTATGTCCTGTTGGTCGTTCCTACCTCTTTCAGGAGTGCGCCGCTCTTTTTCATCACGTCAGGTATCCTGAAGGATCCGCCTATCTCTACAAGCTCGCCCCGGGAGATTATGACCTCTTTCCCCTCCGCGAGCGTATTGAGGATGAGAAACACAGCGCCTGCGTTGTTGTTTACAACAAGGGCGCCTTCAGCGCCTGTGAGCCTTTTCAGAATATGTGTACAGTGCTCGTAGCGGTCGCCTCTCATGCCCTTCTTCAGGTCATACTCAAGGTTGGTATAGTGCGAAGCGGCATTCACAATTGCATCCACTGCCTTTTTCGCAAGCAGGGACCTGCCGAGATTCGTGTGGATGATAATACCCGTTCCGTTGATAACGCGCTTCAGCCGGGGGGCGGTAACAAACGCCGCTCTTTTCTGAGCGGCTCCGATGATATCGCTGATCGGTGGTACAGCGGCTGTCTTTCCTTCTTTGATGCTGAGCCTCAGCTCATCGAGGCATTCTCTCAGCGCGTCCTTGGCTACGTCTTCAGGATATTGCCGGGCAAGCCTTTCCCAATCCTTATGTTTCAGGATATCATCGACCTTCGGGATCTTCCTTAAAAGTTCGTTCGCCATAACACATTAATCTCCTAAGTGTATTTGTATCATACCGCGGATGCTTTATCAACTGCCAGGGAGAAACTGTGGATGCGCGGATTGGTATGATCAGCCGGAACAGGAAAACTATTCAAGTTCTTCCAGACGAAAGACCACCAGGCTGGATAGGGCTACAAATACCCCAAGTATGGTAATGCCTAATCTGAAACTGTACAGGTCTCCCGAGAGACCGAGAAGGTAGGGGATTAGTCCCCCTCCGGAGACCATGCTCAAGGCCAGGATAACGCCTGTAGCCAGGCTCCGCATTTCACGGCTGAAGGTTTTTGCTATTGCCACAAGGAAAACGGGGAAAAAGGCTGTCACGCAAAAGGCCTGGAGAAAAAGGACGACCCCTATGAACCTGGCAGAGGCCATCCCCATAAGAACTGTCAGGATACCTGTAATGAGCAGCACAAGGAACAGGACTATTCGCAGGTTGAACCTGTCGATCAGAAAACCGCAGGAGATGGCCACACCAATGGCTCCCAGCCTTGATATGCCTAATATCGTATTTGCATAACCGAACCCTAATCCGAGCTCCTTTGCGAGGTATAGCGGAGTGATAGAGTAAATGCCCAGGTTCGCTCCCGCGCCAAAAATGCAAATTATTGCCATAAACCAGAGGGACCGCATTTTAACAAGATCCCTGAATACTGTCTTCGGGGGATTACTAAGCTTTACCTCGCTGCACACAAATGAGAAAACGAGAGCGGAGGCCAGGAAAATGAATCCAAACACTATAAAGATACCGCGCCATGAAAAGAACCGGAGAAGAAAAAGGACAATAAAAGGGACAGCGAATATGGCTATCGATGCACCGGTATCATGAATAGCTATCACCTTGCCCCAGTTGTTCTCTGAATAATACTCGGTCATCAGCGGAATGACCGAAGGGATATAAAAACCAACGAAAAGACCGATGAAAAAAGCGGAAACATAGAGCAGCCAAAATGTACGAACGAAAGGGATCGCGAAAGAGAGCAGGCACAAGAGCAGCAGCGCGAAGAAGATAGACCTCTTGTAGCCGAAGGTCCCTGAAAAGAACCCTGCGATAATGACCGCAATACCATACCCAATAGACAGAAATAAAAAGATGCCGCTTGCCTGGGCGTGGTTCACAACAAACTCATCCTCCACGATCGGCAGTATCGGCGAGAAGACCATCCTGATGTTAAAGTTTATGAACCACAGGAACCACAGGCACATCAGGAATAAAAGCCCCTTGCCGCGCAGATTGGTGTATTTCGCCATTTCTTCAATCTAACCCAACAACCCCTGCAATTTCCACACAACTATTAATATTTTTTATCTCTGAAAATGTCCCTGACACATTCTAAAAAACTAACATTTTGTGGCGTACAGTTCTTTGAGAGCAGGTCATAAGTGTGCTATAATGAGCAATAAGGGTCCGGCCGTATATATCGAGGAGGGTGGCTATGCAAAGCGTTATTGTATGCCTTATTACATGTATATTGTTTCTTTGCTCAACAGCGTCTGCAAGTGAAAAGGAGAAGATTGTGCCAAAAGACCTGGATGCCCAGCAGATGGAAGAACTTGCGGCAAAGTCAGGGGTTGATCCCACACGGCAGAGGGACAAAATGGCTATTATCTATGAGAGAGATAATTATCCTCATGATACTTATTCCTACCTGCCTCCCGGCGGCCTGTTCCCCCGTCGATGGCCTGCAAGCCCTGCCCTGTCCCGCTGGATCGCCCGGGGTGGCTATACCATCAAAAAAGGCCCTGCAGAGGGTCTATATCTCCAGCTCGATGTCCCTTTCCAGGCGACGTTCTCGGGCATACCCTTTAACAGCGCTACGGGATTGGGGGACCTTAAGTTTACCTTTCTTTATACCTGGGGAAAACCTGAGCTGAAATTTGCCTTTGCCTCAGAGAACACGATCAATACCGCCGAGAAAAAGCAGCTCGGCGGTGGGGCAACAACCCTGGGGCCGGCCTTGGCTGTATCAAAAAGGGTTGCAAGGCCCATGTTTGCCATTGCTGCCCTCCAGTATTCGTTCGATGTGGAAAAAGATTCTGACGTTGCCTACACGAACCTGCTTGCCCTGCGGCTGTTTGCGCTGAACTTCTGGCCTAAGCTGTTTTTCACCGTCATAGAAGTTCGGCCGGCATACGATTTCCGTACAAACCATACAACAATCCTCTTTGCTCCCCAGGTAGGGAAAATACTGGGGAAGCACTTCTCTGTCACTCTCTACTCCCAGCAGCCTCTCGACAGCTGGTCCAGGAATCGTATGGGGACACAGTACAAGGCAACGGCAACATACAACTTCTGAAAAGAGGATAAGGAGGCTGGCCAATATGAAGATCCGCACATTGTTTTTGTTGATAATAGTGGCCGCAATTGCCGCTTTCGCTACGCTCAACTGGAATGCGTTCATGACGCCGACAACTCTTTCCTTGGGGTTTGCCACCGTTCAGGCGCCGCTCGGGCTGATCATGCTCGGACTGCTGGTCTTTCTCACAGGGTTGTTCCTTGTGTTCGTGGTCTACCTGCAGACGTCGGTTCTTCTCGAGACCCGCCGTCACACACGTGAGCTTCAGGCCAACAAAGAGCTTGCAAACCAGGCGGAGGCTTCTCGCTTCACCGAACTGCGAGGATTCTTGGAGGCAGAACTGAAGAGGCAGGCAGATCTGGACGCAGAGTCGAGGGAAGCCTTGCTGGCAAGGCTGGACCAACTTGATCGCGATCTCCGCGCTATGGTTGAGGAGTCGACCAACACCCTTTCCGCGTACATCGGGGAACTGGAAGACCGGGTCGAAAAAGGAACATCTTAAATCTTTTGTCCGACGTTTTCGAAGCTCAGCGCAAATAAATCATGCTCTGCGTCGTATTTCAGGCAGGAGTTCTTCTTCCAGTTCGTGTTGTCCTCGCCGGGGAGATCGCCTCTAAGGAAGCTGCCCCGGCTCTCTTTCCTGCCGAGGCTTGCCGTCAGGATCGCCTGGACCGTAAACGCAGCGCTTCCGATGTCAAGCTTCAACCTCCTGTCCCTTTCATTTGCCGGCGCCGCTTCTTTCAGCCTCCGCTGCGCCTCGCCGATCTTTTCAAGCCCCTCTTTCATCCCCTCTTCAGACCTCACGACTCCGGCATTGTTCCATGCGATCCCGCGTATCTCCTGTCTGATTGCACGGAAATCACCTTTGCTGCCGGATATATCGGCCGGTACAGGCTCGGGGCGCTTCATGGAATGCGTATCGCTTTCCATGGCATGCCGCGCCGCGCTCTTTCCGGCAATACTCCCGAAGACAATGCATTCCAGCAATGCGTTGCCTCCTCGCCTGTTGGCCCCATGGAGCCCGAATGCCACTTCTCCGCACGCAAAAAGCCCCGGCAGTTCCGTCTCTCCTTTTTCGTCTATCTTCACACCTCCCATGAAAAAGTGGGCGGCAGGGGAAACGGCGGCAGGCTCCGTTGAGAAATCATGCTTCATCCTGGCAAGAAGGCTTAAGGGGTGCTCCTTCCACATCTTTGGCGGGATATTTCTGAAATCCATCGACACAGGTCCCGACTGCAATTCCCGGAAGAGGATGGCCGAAAACTCATCCCGTTTCTTTATAACGGCCTCGTTGATGTTGCCAAGACCGTATTTCACGACGATATCCTCTCCTACGCTGTTTGTCAGCTCTGCCGCTTCGTGATACGGAGGGAAAACAAGCATGGAAGGCAGGTGCGGGTCGGCGAAGACAAGGGGATAGAACTGGACGAACTCCATATCCCATAGGGCTAACCCTGCCCGCACTGCAACCTCGTATCCCTGTCCCATTATCGTCTTCTGGTTATCGTTCTTCAGATAGACCGCGCCCGCCCCGCCGGCGGCAAGGATCACCGCGTCGGCAGCGATTGCTGTCTCTTTCCCTGTTGCGCTCAATCCTCTTATGCCGCACGCGCACCCTTCCGCCTTCATAATATCCGTCACGTAGAAACCGGTTATGGCGCGAAACCCGTCAAGAGAAACAAGCGCCCCGGCGATCTTTTTAACAATGGCCACGCCGGGGATGACCGCCGGATCAGGAGATCTTACTGAGTGCAGGTTCGTCCCTTCCACGACATCGAGCCCAACAGATCGGAGCAGGGAAATGGCGCCTCTTGCCTCTGCCGCGGCGATCTCTACCATGGGCCTCCTGTTGATCCCTCTCCCTATGTCGATCGTATCGGCAATATATTCCTTCCCGCCGTATGAACCGGTCGGGCCGGCGAATACACCGTTTGCCATTGCCGAGTTGGTGCCAAGTCCAATGGACCCCCTGTCGACGAGCAAAACCTCTGCACCCTCTCTCTGCGCCATGTAGGCTGCGATCATTCCGGCAAGACCGGCCCCTATGACAATGACCCTCTTCTTCATTTTTAGCCTCCAAAAATCTCCTATCATATAGTCTATCAAACAAAGGCACAACGAACAACAATGCAGTGTCGGAATAGGCTTGACTGGGAACCCGTACACGTTGTAAAAATTCACGGATAAAATTTTAAGTTTTTATACTCCATATCATTGCTAAGGTAAGGACCCATATGAAAACGGTTGCGATGCTGACGATCTCAAATGTCTTTATGACCATGGCATGGTACGGGCACCTGAAATTCAAGGAAACTGCCCTCTGGAAAGTAATCCTCTTCAGCTGGCTCATCGCCTTTGCTGAATACTGTTTTCAGGTGCCGGCAAACAGGATGGGGCACTCTCAATTCTCGGCTGCACAGCTAAAGATCATACAGGAAGTTATTACCCTTATAGTGTTCGCCTTTTTCTCCATCCTCTACCTCAGGGAAGGCCTGCGGTGGAACTATATCGTCGCCTTCCTCATGATCATCGGCGCTGTATTCTTTATGTTCAAAAAATGGTAGGATTGTACATAATAAAAGTGCTTCAGGTGCTGTAATTCGTTGACAAAACGTGCGGGAATCAAGAAAATAAGACAAGAAGACATGGGTGAGGTGCCGGAATGTTAAAAAGATCATTAATCATTTTTACCTGTCTTTTCATTGCCGTAAGCGGATTGGCCTATGGTCAGGCAAGCTCCCACAGGGCGGCCGCATCAGGGGGTGCGACAGCCGGTGTTGATATTTCATCCATTGTCGAGGAATCCTTTCGGGCGAGCCCGGATAACAAACGGACGGCATTTATTAAAAAAACAAGCGGAGACAAATACACCGTTGTCGTCGACGGCAAAGAAGGAAAAAGATATGATGACCTTGGCGCACCGATCTTCAGCCCCGACGGCAGGCGTTTTGCCTATGGCGCAAAATCAGGTAACAAATGGGCCGTAGTTGTCAACGGCATGGAAGGCAAACAGTATGATCGTGTAGCCGTTCATCTCATCACCTTCAGTCCCGACAGCGCGAGGATCGCTTATCCGGCACGATCAGCCGACAGGTGGTTCGTAATGGCAGATGAAAAAGAGGGGAAAAAATACGACGACATAGGCACACTGGTCTTCAGCCCGGACAGCAGGCGGCTTGCCTATAATGTGCGTATAGGAAACAACTGGCATGTTGTTGTAGACGGCAAGGAAGGCAGATACTATGATGCCATCATGGTCGGGACACCGGTCTTCAGCCCCGACGGCATGCACGTCGCCTATAACGCATTCACAGACGGCAAGGTCGTCTGCGTTCTCGATGAGAAGGAAAGCAGGCGATATGACGGCGTAGGGACAACCATCGCCTTCAGTCCCGACAGCAAGCGCGTTGCCTATAATGCTCGCATGGGCGACAGGTGGTTCGTCGTTCTCGACGGAAAAGAAGAAAAATCATACGACAGCATAAAACGGGGCACTCCCCTTTTCAGCCCTGACAGCAAGAAGCTTACCTATGGCGCAAAGTCCGGCCCCAGGTGGTTCGTCGTTCTCGACGGGGAAGAGAGAAAACATTACGACTTATTAGAAACACCTGTCTTCAGCCGGGATAGCCGGCAACTTGCCTATGGCGCCCAGAAGGACGGCGCATGGTTCGTTGTCCATAATGCAAGGGAAGGAAGGCCCTACGAAGATATCGTTTCCGATAATCCTGTTTTCAGCCCTGACGGCAAGCAACTTGCCTATATTGTCCGGAAAGGGAAAAAATTTTTAGTAATTATCGACGGCAAAGAAGAGAAAGAATACGACAGCATTATTGAAGATTCTCTCCTGTTCAGCCCGGACGGAAAACATGTAGCTTACATAGCCCAGCAGGGCAAGAATCGGTTTGTCGTGGTCGATGGCAAGGAGCGGAAAGAGTCCGACATCACTCCGCTGCCCGGTATTGGAAGGATCGTCTTCGACTCACCCGATACACTGCGGTACATCGCCGTGAAGGGCAACCACATCTTTCAGGTGGTAGAGAGAATAGAGTAGCCCCTGCCAGAGGTTTCGTGTCAGATGAGAGACAAGAAGAAGGCTGACGATTATCACGAGATATTTAACAAAGCAAACGACGCCATTTTTGTCCATGATATTGAAACAGGGTGCATACTGGATGTTAATGAGAAGATGTGCGAGTTGTATGGTTACACTCCAGAGGAGGTCCGGCAGATCAATATAGCGGCAATGGGTACTAACGAACCGCCGTATACTCAAAAAGAGGCTTTGAAGTGGATCAAAAAGGCTACCCACGAGGGCCCGCAACTTTTTGAATGGCAATCCAAACACAAGGACGGTGATCTGTTCTGGGTCGAGGTAAACCTGAAGCAAGCCAGGATCGGTAACAAAAATTGCATATTGGCAATCATTCGCGATATCACCGAACGCAAACGAACCGAGAAGGTACTGCAGGAAAGCGATAATCAACTCAATGCCATAATCGAATCAATTCCCGATCATATGAGCATGCTGGACAAAGAGTTCAACATTCTCTGGGCTAATGAGCCTGCAACAAGAATATTCGGAAGCAATATTGTCGGCAGAAAATGTTACGAGGTTTATCACAGACGAACAAAGCCCTGCGAGCCATATCCATGCATTGCTCTTCGGGCATTCAGCAACGGCAGGATACACGAACACGATACAGAGGTTATCGGTATAGACGGAAAAACAATTCAATTCCATTGCACGGCAAATGTAGCCTTTAGGAATGATGATGACGAACCTGTCGCCGTGCTCGAGATCTCCCGGGATATTACTGAAAGTAACAGGCTTAGAGAGGAACTGAAAAAACATCGCGACCACCTCGGCACATTGGTAGCAGAGCGTACCACAAAACTACAGCAGGAAGTTGCCGTAAGAACGAAGATGGAAGAACGATATCGCGCCTTAGTAGAATCTATCAAAGAGTGGATATGGGAAATAGACGCTGAACTTACCGAGACGTATGTGAGCCCCAGAGTATATGATATCATTGGCTATAAACCAGAAGACCTCCTGGGTAAAAAGTTCACCGATTTAATGCCTCCCGATGAAGTAAAAAGGGTAACCCCGCTGATAAAAAAGACCTTTTCCCAGAAAAAACCATTTATATCTTTTCTAAACTGGTGTTATCACAAGGATGGCCATAGGGTTCTTCTCGAAATAAATGGGTTCCCCTTTTTTGATCGAGACGGACAACTCTTGGGTTATCGTGGGAGTGCACATGATATTACAGAACAGAAAAAAATACTGGACGCATTAAAGGAACGGAAACAAGAGCTAACAAACAAATCAAAAACTCTCGAGGAAGTTAACACTGCGCTGAAGGTAATGTTAAAACAAAGAGAAGGGGACAGAAAAGAGCTTGAAGATAAATTTGTATCGAATATCAGAGAAATGGTCTTATTATATATTGATAAAATGAAAAAAAGTAAACTGGAGCCCAAGCAAAGCGCCTATCTCGATATCATAGCAACAAACCTCAAAGAGATCGTATCGCCGTACCTGAACACCGTAAGGCAGTTTAACTTTACCCCCAAGGAGATCGAGGTAGCATCATTCATCAAAGAAGGCAAGACAACCAAGGAGATAGCGGAAATGATGGGCGTAGCAACAAGCGCCATCGATTCCCATAGGAACAACATACGCAAAAAACTCGGGCTGAACAATAAAAAGGCCAACCTCCGCACGCACCTCCAGTCACTTGGATAATATGGTTATTATCACCATATTATCACCATATTAATTCAATATATTATATCTTTTTTTAGTGTAGTAGAATAAGTTTTAAACGAGGACTACATTGGGGGACGGGGGTTAATTCATAATCTCCATGGGTACAGCTAAATGCCGGATGCCCGCAGGCTTTGATTTTGAGTCTCTAACAACGCAAGGGTAAGTGATGTTTAAGATGATATATCCTTATTGCGGCAGAGAAACAGTTTTTTGTGACAATGAACAATAAGACAAACAAAAAAAAGGTTTTATGTGAATGGTGTCTGGTGAGAGAGGCTATAGGGAAATTTTTTGTACCCGGAAAGGGGGTTTTTTACCTCTGTGAGTATTGCAGAAGACTTGCCGCGGCATTACCGGTCGAAGTAAAGTAATCCTGCGCTCTTACATCCTGCCTGCCAGCTTCACGTTTGATGATTTAGTTTTACACTGCCAGCCGGAATATATCCAGCAGCCCGAAGGGTACGATCCCCATATAGAGGACGAGGAATATGAAGATACAGCAGAGCGCCTTCTCGTTGAAGGTAAGCTGGATAGGATCTGCTGATCCTGCTTCTTTCGAATAGCTCATCCTGACAAGGTTCAGGTAATAGAAGATCGATATGGCAGTATTGACGGCGCCGATTATGACGATAGCGAGGTGACCTTCCCTGAACGCGCTCATAAAGAGGAAGAGCTTGCCTGTAAACCCTCCGGTAGGCGGGATGCCTGCGAGCGAAAAGGCCCCGACGGCAAGGGTAAAGGCAAGAAGCGGCGCCCTCTTTGAAAGCCCCACAAGGTCATCGAGGACAACATTCTTTCCATCCTTTGAAAGCAGGACCAGGACATAAAAGCAGGCGAGGTTCATAAAAAGATAGATGGTGATATAATATATTGCCGCTGCGTATCCGTCCTTGCTCAATGCCAGCACACCCATAAGCAGATACCCTGCATGGGCAATGCCCGAGTAAGCAAGAAGCCTCTTGATGTCCTTTTGCACAAGGCCGACAAGGTTTCCCAAGGTCATCGATATGGCCGCAAGGACGATGAGGATGTTGACGAACTGAACCCCCGAGGCACTTGCGAGCATTGTCATCCTGATAAGAAGCGCCGCTGCCCCGATCTTGGGAACCGTCGCGATGAACGTCGTCGTCGTGTTGGAAGCCCCCTCGTAGATATCGGGAGCCCAGAAATGCATCGGGAAAAGGGAGAGCTTGAAGAAAAAGCCTGTAAGGGTAAGAATCAGGGCAAAAACTCCGATCGGCTGGTTCATCACTCCCGGCAGCACCTTTATGATATCGCTCAAAAAGGTCGATTTCGTGATCCCGTAGATATAGCTCATGCCAAACAGCATGATGCCCGTCGAGATGGCGCCGAAGAAGAGGTATTTCACCGATGCCTCGATCTGTATATTTGTTTGCCCCTTCCGTAGCGGAATGATAACGTAAAGGCTGTAGGAGGACACTTCCAGCGCGATGACGATCGATATGAGCTCCACGGAGCTGACAAGCATCATGAGCCCCAGAGCGGAAAAACCAAGAAACATGATGTATTCGGGAAAATATGCCTCTTCGATCTCGTTCCGCCTGTCGAGCATGAAGATGACAAGGCAGAAACCGTAAGCGATGATAGCCTTGAAGACCTGCGAGAAGAGATCGATCCTGTAGGCACCTGAAAAAAGCTGGCCGCTCGCAAGGACACCGACAAGGGAGATGCCCAGGATTATTATCGATAGGGGTTTCGCAAGAAGAACGGCGCTGTCTTTCTTTTTTCCAAGCGACAGAAAAAGAAATACGATTGCGAAGATAAGCGTCGAAAGTTCAGGTAGTATCATCATCGATCAACCCCTTAACGTAAAAAGATGTTCATCTGCGAATGAAGGTTCATCAAGGTCTTTTCAATAACCTGCACAAAAGGGCGAGGGAAAAGCCCCATCCAGACAACAAAGAGGGCGAGCGGCAAAAGGTATATGACCTCCCGTGCCTTCATGTCCGCAATCTCCCGTTTATCTTCTCGCCCCCATACGATCTGCTTGAGAAGCCGCAGCATATAGGCGGCGGCGAGGAGAGCGCCGACGATGGAAAAGAATCCGGCCAGCTTGCTCTGAGAAAATATGCCGATGAGGACGTAGAGCTCGCCGACAAAATTATTCGTACCGGGAAAGGCGAAGGAGGATATTGAGAAGAGGCCAAAGAATCCAACGTACGCCGGCATTATCTTCCCGAGGCCCGCGTTATCGTATATTTCCCGGCTGTGTGTCCTCTCATATACGATGCCGACGCAGAGGAAGAGTGCACCCGTTGTTACCCCGTGGTTAAGCATCTGCAGGAGCGCTCCTTCCCATCCAAATACGGTAAAGGAGAATATTCCCAGCGTTGCGAAGCCCATATGGGCCACGCTGGAATAGGCGATGAGCTTTTTCATGTCTGTCTGGCTCAAGCAGACAAGGCCGCCGTAGATGATCCCGATAACGGAAAGCGCGATCATGTATGGTGCAAAGAATACGCTTGCCTTCGGCGTAATGGGCAGGCAGAACCTCAGGAAACCGTATGTCCCCATCTTCAGGAGAACGCTGGCGAGGAAGACGCTCCCTGCCGTCGGCGCCTCGGTGTGGGCTGCGGGAAGCCACGTGTGGAAGGGAAACATTGGGACCTTGATGGCAAAGGCGATCGCAAAGGCAAGGAATACCCAGAATTGGAAGTTGAAGCCGTAGTCGCGGAACATCGCGTCAGGGATGCTGAATGTGCCCGTTGCAAGATAGACGGCGATGATCGCGACAAGGAGGAACACACTGCCGAAAAGCGTGTATATGAAGAACTTGATGGAGGCATAATCCTTATTCGGCCCACCCCATATGGCGATAAGCAGGTACATAGGGATGAGCATCGCTTCCCAGAAGACGTAGAAGAGGATAAAGTCGAGGGCGCAGAAGACGCCGATCATGGCGGTCTCCATGATGAGGAGACAGAACATGAACTCCTTTACCCTGCGCTCGATGGCAGTCCATGAACAAAGGATACAGAGCGGGGCAAGGAGCGTCGTCAGGAGGATAAGGAAGATCGTTATGCCGTCGATCCCGAGGACATAATTGATGTTATATGCCGGAATCCATGGGATGAACTCCCCGAACTGGAATTTGTCCGCTCCGATATCAAACCCGGAATAGATTATGAGTGACAGGGGGAAGTTAATGATAGACGTTATGAGGGCGGTCATCTTGACGCTTCGCTCTCCCCGCATGAAAAGAAGGAGGATCGCCCCTGCGAGAGGCAGGAATATCACTATCGAAAGGATCGGATAACAGAGCGTATTCATGATCAGGTATTTATGGAGCGCCATCATATCTCTACATCCCCCTCAGCACAAACCACAGGATCAGGAAAAACATAAAGAGAGAAAGGCCTATGTACGCCTGTATCCTTCCTGTCTGGAGCTTTCTCACAATCGACCCTACCCCGCGGACAGTCGTAGCGGAACCGTCTACAACGCCATCGATGACCTTCCTGTCAAAACCATATGAGATGCGAGCATTTTTGAAAAGGAGATTTAACCCCACTATCCGGTAAAGCTCTCCCCAGATTGAATCAACAACGCTTATCACCCGCTCGTCAAGCTTCATGAAGACCCGGGCACCCTTCCTGTAGAACCAGTCCATATCGAGATTGAGCTTTGCCTCGGGCTGAAGCTTCTTCACGAGGAGGAAAAAGACAAGACCTGTGAACGAGAGTATCTGCAGCATCTCTGAAAGATGGGGAAGGGTATAAGGATGGTATTCCACGGGGAACGGCAGAAGGTCATAGAGCACCTTTGGATATACGCCGATAATGAAGCAGAGCGCCGACGTGAGCCCCATTGCCCAGAGCATGTTCTTCGGCGGTTCCTTCGGCTTGATCTCGGCCTCCTTGCCGAAGAATGTGAAGTACGTGACCTTGAGGCCGACGGAGAGGAACGTACCGATGCCCGCAAGGTTCATCCATGACATGAGCATGAGCCTGCCCTTTTCGTGGGCCGACGCGACGATCATCGATTTGCTGACAAAACCGCTGAAGAGCGGAAAGCCTGAGATGGAGATGGCGCCGACGACATAAAAGATCATCGTGAGCGGCATATACTTATAGAGGCCTCCAAGCTGCGACATCTTGGCAGTTCCCGCCATGAAGAGGACCGCCCCTGCCCCCATGAAGAGAAGGGCCTTGTATAATATGTGGGCGAAGGCGTGGGCGCAGGCGCCGTTGAGCGCAAGCTCTGTCCCTATCCCGACACCCGCAACCATGTACCCGACCTGGCTTATGATGTGGTACGCAAGGACCCTCCGCATATCGTTCTCAATGACAGCATAGAAAACGCCGTAGACGGTCATCGCCGTCCCGAGAATGGCAAGGATCTCAAACCCGGGAAAACCGCGCGCAAGGACATAGACGGCTGTCTTCGTCGTGAAAGCACACATAAGAACTGCGCCCTCGACGGTTGCCTCAGGATACGCGTCCGGCAGCCAGGCGTGGAGGGGCAACACGGCAGCGTTAAGGGAAAACCCCGCCAGGATAAAGTACTCTGCGATGCCTGCATGGTCAGGGAAAATCTTGTCAAAGACAAGATTGCCTGTTTTGTAGTAGTAAAGCATCATCCCCGTAAAGAACAAAAGGCCGCCGAATACATGGACAAGGAGGTACCGGAACCCCGCTTCGATGGACCTCCTTTCTTTCCTGTACCAGACGAGGAAGACTGAAGAGAAGGCCATAACCTCCCAGAAGATGAAAAGGGTCAGATAGTCCCCTGCAAAGATCGCGCCCAGAGAACTCCCTATGTAGAATGAACCTGCAACGTGGTGGCCGTCCTCTTTTACATGAAGCGCGTAGAGCGCTCCGAGAAAGGCCATGATGACAAAAACCCAGGCAAAGACAAGGCTCAGCTTGTCCACCCTGCCGAAGACGATATTTATATTCAGGAACTGGTAGCTCCCGTATATGCCGGCCTGCATAATGGCAACATCGATGATCGAAAGCACCGGGATTAAAAGGATGAGGAACTTCTTCGCCTTCCCTTTTACGAAGGGAAGCAGGAGACTGCCGATGAAAAAGAAGATTGCCGGATGTACCCACCTATCCATAGTAATCCTCGTCCTTCGAAAGAAAGAGATGCGCTATGCCCTTCCCTATCTTAATGAGAAGGAAACAGCCGACAACGCTGAACACCGTCCAGAAGGCGAATACCTTGTCGATCCAGTAATGTGCATGCGCCTCATCCCTGGGCAGGACCACGTCAAAGATCACGACCGCAACAAGGTAGGCGATCAGAACCTTCTTGAGCGTCTTCATATTTTTTCTCAGGAGGTCAATGTATTTTACAAAGTCCATCTGCCAACACCTCCGGAAGCACTAAATCCTAAGCTCGAAATCCTAAACAAGCACGAATATTCAAAATTCAAATTGTTTTGAAAATTAGAGTTTACGTTCTTCACGGCATCAGCCTCCCGATAAGATTTACAAAGAACTCCGGGAAAAGGCCGAGCGCAACCGATATAAGAGAAGCAAGGACAATGGGCGCTACCATCGTGGCAGGCGCCTCTTTGATATCGCTCCGCTTCCATCCACCCCGTTTCCCCTGGAAGAAGGCCTTGAAGGTGATCGGTGCAAAATATCCGGCATTGAGGATCGTGCTTGCCATGAGGACGATCAATATGGGGATGTTGTGTATCTCAAGGGCGCCGTTGAGGAGGTACCACTTGGAGACAAAGCCTGCGACAGGGGGCGCGCCGATCATGCTCAATGAAGCTATCGCAAAGGCGCCCATCGTGAAGGGCATCGCATAGCCGATCCCTCCCATGTCGCTTATCTTCCTCTTCTGTGTGGCAACAAATATCGCCCCGGCACAGAAGAAAAGCGTGATCTTGCTGAAGCCGTGGTTGACGATATGAAGGATGCCGCCGAGGATGCCTGACGGGTCAAGGAGCGCTACGCCAAGGACGATGTACGAGAGTTGGCTCACCGTTGAATAGGCAAGCCTCGCCTTGAGATCGTCTTTTGTAAGGGCTATGATCGACGCGAGCAGGATGGTGATGGAAACAAAATAGGCCGTCCAGATACCGAGGCAAAGGTTATTTAAAAGCTCCACGCCGAATACGGAGAGCATGACCCTGGCGATGCAGAATACGCCAGCTTTCACGACCGCCACGGCATGGAGCAGTGCGCTTACGGGAGTAGGGGCGACCATTGCCGAGGGGAGCCAGTTATGAAGGGGCATAATGGCCGCTTTTGCAAAACCGAAAAGGAACAGGATATACGCGACGGTTATCCAGGTGCTGTTTGCATCTTTCGTGAAGATACCGGTCAGTATATTGTCTGAAAAATCGAGGGTCCCCGTCATGATGTACGTCAGGACCACCGCCGGGAGCAGAAGCCCCTTCGACGTCCCCATAAGATAGACGATATACTTCTTTGCCCCTGCGTACCCTTCCTCGTCCTGGTGATGCGCGACAAGCGGGTAAGTAAAGATCGTGATGATCTCGTAGAACAGGTACAGGGAAAAGAGGCCCCCTGAATAGGAAACACCCTGCGCCCCGAGGATCGCGATGGCAAAGCATGTGTAGTAGCGGGTCTGAGCGTGTTCATTGAGGGATCTCATGTAGCCGATATTGTAGAAGGTGGCAAATATCCACAGGAACGACGAAACAATACCGAATATAAGCGAAAGGGCGTCAACCCTGAAATTGATGGAAATACCCGGTGCGATCGTCGAAAGCGTATAGACGATTGTGTTGCCGCCCATGATGTCCGGGACCATTGAGGCAACGGCAATAAAGGTAAGGATCGACCCTGCGATTGACCAGAACTCCCTGAGGTTCGGCCTTTTCTTTGAGAGCGAGATGAGTAAAGACGTCACAAGGACAATGATAATCGGTATGAGGGGTCTTATGCTCTCGATCTTCATGATCAGTCCTTCATCTCCTTCAATTTCACTCCTTCAACGTGCCCGTATCTCCTTAAGATAAGTATGATGATCGCAAGGGCTATGGCGGCCTCAGCAGCGGCAATACCCATGATGAACAACGTGAACGCCATGCCGTATGCGTTTTCGGGCGCAACAAACCTGTTGAAGGCCACGAGATTAAGCCCCGCCCCGTTCATGATGAGCTCTATCGATATGAGCATGCTGACGAGGGTCCTCCTGTACACAACACCAAGTATCCCGCAGGCAAGCAGGGCCAGGCCAATAAAAAGGTATATATTCAGGCTGTTATAAAGACCCATCCCTGTCATTTTTCACCTCTTGAGTAAAGGGAGAGCATGACGGCGCCGATGATTGCGACAACAATAAGAAGGGAGATAAGCTCAAAGGGAAAAGTGAGTCTGTCAAAGAGAAGTCTTCCTATATCCTTTGTCGATATGGCAAAGGGCGTTGAAAGGACAATCCATTGCGTCTTCAATATGACCTTCGCGAACACGAAGAAGGAGAAAAGGGCCACAACAGCAGCAAGGATAAATTTCAAGGGATAAGACCATTCCTTCGGTTTTTTATACAGCGGGCCGATAAGCATTATCGCAAAGGCAATAAGAACCGTAATGGCGCCGACATAGATCAGGATCTGCATCATCGCAAGAAATGGGGCATTAAGGTAGATATAGAGTCCTGCAACGCCGAACATGGTCGTCACAAGCCCCATCAGGGCATAGATGATAGAGCCTGACAGGACAGTCATCAGGGCCCCGCCCAGCGTTATAAGAATAATGATAACGAATATAATATCAGCGAAGATCATACCGCCTTCTTCCTCTTTTCATATTCTTTGACCAGATCGTAATGAAAGTCTTCCCGCTTTAATCCCACAGGGTTATAATCGTCCGAAAACTCAAGGGCATCAACGGGGCAGCTTTCCACGCATATGCCGCACTGGCTGCAGGTGGTGAAATCAAGGATATAGGATGTGGCGGTCTTTTTCTTTTCGCCCTCCTTCTTTTCGCCTTCGACCTTTTTTATCGAATGCGACGGGCAGTTCCTCTCGCACATGCCGCAGACGATGCACTTTGTCCTGTCCGGGTTTTCCGGGTCTCCAACGAGCTTTGTGTGGCACCGGAACCGGGGCGAGATGTTCACTGTCTCCCGCGGGTACTGGCACGTCACAACAGGGCTGAAGAAGGCCCTGATGGTCACACCCATGCCAACGATCAGCGAATAAGCGCCCTTGATTATGTCGGCGACAACTCTCATGCCGTTAGACGACCTCCCGGAAAGTTGGTGCCATCTTAAATGCTAAATCCGAATATCGAAATCCTAAACAAGCACAAATATTCAAAGTTCTAATGTTCAAAAGATTTTGAAAATTTGGAAATTCTAATTTTGAATTTGTTCCGAATTTAGAATTTAGTGCTTCGTATTTCATAATTTTAATATCCCTCCTGTCACGAGCAGATTGAGGAAGGAGACCGGTATCAATATCTTCCAGGAAAAATTAAGGAGCTGATCGAACCTCACGCGCGGGAATGTCCACCTGAACCAGAGCAGGACAAAAACAAGCAGGTATGTCTTCATGAAGAACCAGACAACGCCCGGCAGTATGGGACCCTGGTAGCCTCCGAGGAAGAACGTCACCGCAATGGCGCTGACGATAAACATGTTCGTGTATTCTGCGAGGAAGAAAAGGGAAAAACGCATGCCCGAATATTCCGTATGGAAACCGGCAACCAGTTCGCTCTCAGCCTCCGGCAGATCGAAGGGCGTCCTGTTCGTCTCCGCGACGCTTGCAATAAAAAAGATAAGAAAGGCGATAGGCTGATAGACCACAAACCACAGCCCCTTCTGCGCCTCCACGACATCCCTCAAAGAGAAGGAGTTCGCCATGAAGATAATCGGCAGGAGCGAAAGCAGAAGCGGTATCTCGTAGGCAATGTTCTGGGCAACGCTCCGTACCGCGCCTATAAGCGAATATTTGTTGTCAGAACCCCACCCGCCGATGAGTATGGAAAGGACCGTGAGAGATGAAAAGGCAAGGATGACAAGTATGCCCGTATTGATATCTTTGACCTGGAGGAACCCATCAAAGGGTATAACGACAAACGTTACAAGCACAGGAACAAAAATCAGCGTCGGAGCAAGATAATAGAGTGGTTTTTCGACATTTGCAGGTGTAAGAAGTTCTTTTCCGAGAAGTTTCACGCTGTCTGCAAAGGACTGGAGGAGGCCGAAGGGGCCCACCTCTTTTGGTCCTATCCTTCTTTGTATGTGGCCCGCTACTTTGCGCTCTGTCCATGTGAGCATAATGGCATTGCCGAGGACAACGATGAAAACGCCGACAAGGCCTATCACCGTCCTTACCACCTCTTTCCCGACTATGTTGATTATATTGTTAATGGTGTCACACATGTTCCGTTACTCGTCCCTCGTCCTACAGGTAAAGCTCAAATGCTCAGTCTGTTCTTTTGAATTTATCTTTCCGCTATCAGCTATGAGCTTATGAGCCATGAACTGCTTCATCTATCTATCTCCGGTACAACGATATCGTAGCTCCCGAGCGTCGCTATGGCGTCAGCGATGAGCACTCCCCGCGAGAGGTGCGGGAAGGTCATAAGATTGGAGTAAGAAGGCACTCTCCATCTCATCCTGTAAGGCGTATCGCTCTCATCGCTCACGATATATACGCCGGTTTCGCCCCGTGTTGACTCCACGGCATTATAAATATCACCCTTTGGCGGTTTTAGTTTTTTGGGCACCTTTTCTGTCTTAAAAGGCCCTGATGGCAACCTCTTTATGCCTTCTTCGATAATGTTGAGGCTGATCTCTATCTCTTTCATCCTCACCATGTAACGGTCCATGTTGTCTCCGATGTGCCCTGTGGGGATCTCAAAATCGATACTGCCGTACGCCGCATAAGGTTCGACCCTTCTCATGTCGAAGGGTATTCCCGTGCTCCTGATGACCGGGCCTGAGAATCCGTATTTTTTGGCCTGCCCCTGCTCAAGGATGCCGATATTTTTCACCCTGTTTATAAAGATCACGTTGCCGGTGATAAGTTTGTCGTACATAACAAGCCGTTCCCGCATCCGTTCTATGAAACGCTTTGTAGCATCGACGAAGCTTTCTTCATTTATGTCATTATAAAGTCCGCCAAACCGGAAGTAGCAGTAGGTCAGCCTTGACCCCGTAACGTCCTCCAGGATGTCGAGGATGTTTTCCCTGTCATCGAAGGCGTACATAAAGGGCGTCAGCGCCCCAAGGTCTGCGGGAAAAGCGCCTAGCCATAAGAGGTGGCTTGCGATCCTGTTCAGCTCACAGGTAATGGTCCTTATATATTTCGCACGCTCCGGCACCTCGATGCCGCAGAGCTTTTCCACGGTCTCCACGTATGCAAGATTGAACAGCAGGGCCCCCGGGTAGTCCATCCTTGCGGGGTTAGGCAGGAACTGCATGTAGCTTTTGTTCTCCGCCATCTTTTCGTGCATCCTGTGGAGATAACCAAGCACCGGCTCAGCGCTGATAAGGTACTCCCCATCCATCTTCAGGACAACCCTGAGCACTCCGTGGGTGCTCGGATGCTGCGGGCCGAGGTTGATGAAAAAGCTATTCTCTTCTTCATGAGGCTTGAAGGAATTAAGCAATTTTTTGTCACCGTCGGGAACTGGTACATGTTTTTTTCGAAGCGGGTAATGATCGATCTCCTCATGGAGGAAGAGATAGGTCAGGTTCGGATGGCCTTCGAAGTAGACGCCGAAGAACTCATGAACCTCACGTTCATACCAGCGGGCTATGGTATAGATATTAGAAATCGTGGGCGCAACGGGCTTCTCCGGGTCAAGCTTCAGCGTCACTTTGATCCGGCACAATTCCCGGTGCGTATTGAAAAAATAGACCAGCTCGAGATAGTCCTGATAATCGACGCAAAAAAGATCGACGATATAGAACTCTCTCCTATCAAGGAAATTGACGATGCCCAGGAGATTCCCTGTACGTGACTCTATTGAGAGATGATACCCCTGCTTGTCGTAGGGGACCTCGCTGATGTCCACGCTCTTGAACTCTGCCTTAAACTCTTCTATGGTCTTGGCTGCCAATGTCATTGTAACTCAAATCCTAAATTCTAATATCGAATATCTAAACAATTTCAAATGTTTAATGTTCCAAACAATTTTAAGTATTTGAATTTTAGATATTTGTGCTTGTTTAGTGCTTCGGATTTCGTGCTTCGGATTTCAAAACATTTTTCTATCATATAGGCTTTACCATTTAGTCTCAGGACCTGGGAAGCGTCGCGTTCCCGTTATCTTCTCTTCCAGCTTCATGAGTCCTTCCAGCAGGCCTTCCGGCCTTGGAGGGCATCCCGGTACATATATGTCAACGGGGACGAGCAGGTCTACCCCCTCAACGAGATTGTACTGACCTTCAAAAACAAAAGGGCCGCCGGATATAGCGCAGTTGCCCATGGCAATGACCCATTTTGGTGAAGGCATCTGTTCATAGAGGGTAACCAGGATGGGTGCCATCTTTTTTGTCACAGTCCCCGATACGATCATGAGGTCGGCCTGCCTTGGGCTTGGCCTGAAGACCTCTGCTCCGAAGCGGGCAATGTCAAACCGCGCCATTGAAGCGCACATCATTTCGATGGCGCAGCACGCAAGGCCGAAGGTGACCGGCCAGAGAGAGTTGGCCCGTGCAAGATCAAGGATCTTGTCGAGGACAGCAAATTTTATGATAGGATCTTTCGTTTCCAGGTAAAAACTCCTTTTCCCCAGGCATATATAATTGCCAGTGCAAGAATAAGCACAAACACTATCAAAGAATAAAATTCGAATACATTACCGCCTTTTGTATAGCTCAACGCAATAGGAAAGAGATAGAGGACGTCAACGTCAAAGGCGATAAATATCAGTGCGTATATATAGTAATGTACGCTGTACCTGATCCATGCGTTCCCGAAGGGCTCTATTCCGCATTCGTACGTAACAAAGGTCTTTTTGCCCACTGTCCTTGGTGCGATAAGGTAAGCGATGATAATCGGCGAAATGGTAAAAATGACTGCTACCACCGCAAAGACTGCTACATGAAAGAATTCCTGTAATGTCTGCATAACACCTATTATAATAATAATATCCGAAAATACTAATCTGTTGTCAATATAAAAAGTGAAAAAATGTACAAACTTTCAGTAAATCCTAAATCAGGTGTTTTCATTACCCGTTGATTTTCCTACGTATATGGAAAAATCTCTGCAATACCTTCATGTGCTGTTTAATATCAACAAAATACTATCCTGTTGTCAATATAAAAAGTGAAAAAATGTACAAACTTTCAGTGCCTAGGAACCCTCGTAATTCGTGAATCGTAATTCGTAATTGGATGAACCTTATAGAACGTGAAAAATGGAGGGGTAATAGGTAATAGGCCGTGCACTTTGTCATTGCGAGCGAAGCGTGGCAATCTCATTCAATTGATCATATTCTATGGGATCGCTGCATCGCTTCGCTTCTCGTACCTTGTGCTTTTCTAATCACGTCTCACGAATTACAAATTACGGTTGTTCTCGCCTGACGATTTACGGATTTTTCATACTGATATCTGAAGGCTGAACGCTGAAGGCTGCGCCTTAGTTCTCTTTGACGATCCCGATGTACTCGTAGCTTTTCAGGCGTTTGAGAAAGGACTCTTTCTTCTCAGCGGGGACATTGATCCTGTACGTCCCTTTCGGCAGTCTGTACTTCCTGATCTGGAGGTTATATGTCCGGAAGGTCCTGTAAGGAAGTTCCATGGCCTTCGCAAGGATGTTCGTGTGTATCTCCCTGTCGGTCTCAAAAACAACCTCAACAAGCGAAAGAGGTTTGTACAGTTCCTTTTCGTCGACCCTGATGCCGTACCGTTCACGGTTAAGGATGATCTCTTTCATGGCAAGGATCCTGAAGATGTACCTCTCCGTCTCCTCGGGAAGATAGAGGTCAAGGAAATCCCTCGTCCCCTGATGCTCTATCGCCTCTCTCAATCGTGCGGGGCCTGCATTATAGGCAGCCATAGCGATCAGCCAGTCGCCGGATTCCCCGTAGAGCCTCTTCAGGTGAGTCAGCGCGGACCTCGTGGATTTTTTGATATTATATCTTTCATCGAGATGGTCATTGATGGAGAGGCCCTCCCTCTTTCCTGTTTCTTTTATGAACTGCCATATGCCCGCCGCGTTCGCCCTCGACAGGGACCTGGGAAGCAGGTAGCTCTCCGTGATCGCGAGATACACGAGGTCAGACGGAAGCGCCATCTTCTGTATCTCCTCGTTGATCATGCTCAGGTATTGAAGATACCGTTTTACGATAAGCGTCAACAGCCCTTTATTTTCAAGAAGCTGGAAGAGTTCCCGCTCGAAGCGGTCGCGCACGTCTTCCCTGTATATGGGGATCTTCTTGTCACAGAGCATCAAATTCTCGGGCAGCGCGTCGAGGTTGAAGATGTCGACCTCTCGCTGCAGCTTCATGACGTCCTTCTCGAGATCCCCAATCCTTTTCTCAGGCGAACCAACCCCCTTCTTCTGCGTCGCCTGCGCACCCGCCTCCGTATAGACAGCCAGGAGCATCATAATCATCACAAATGCCACTGCGCATATGCGCATGAACGCAAGCGCGCGGTTTTTACGATCTTTTAACGCCGAACGCCGAACGCTGAACGCTGAACTCTTCATACCCCTTCCTTCACCATCCTGGCGAGAATGGAAGTCCTGTTTGTCATCCGTTCCATGAGGTTTTTTATATCGATCTGCACGGAGCCGAGGTTTTCATACCTTTTCCTGTAAATCACCTCGAGTTCCTTTCGCCAGTGCTCAACGATCTCGATTTCTTTCTTATCCATTTCGATCTCTAACTTTTTCTTTAGTTCCCTCATAAGCTTTTCATTCATCTCCATAGGATTCCTCCTTGCGTTTCACGATATAACGGTAGATGAGGATCAGCACAACAACCAGGACAAGAACGGCAGGTATGATAATGGTCTCATACCGTTTGATGTCGTCGACAAAAACAAAGACAACCTTTCCGAAAAGATAACCGATCAAGGAAATTATAATGCTCCACCCCATGGCGTTGACGATATTAAAAAGGACAAATTTACTCATCTTCATGTTGGTACAGCCGAGGAGGATGAGTATGACCGCCCTGATGCCCACCATGAACCGTATGAGAAAGATGATAAAATTACCGTATTTATGAATGACCTTATTTGCCAGGGGGACCTTGTTGCGGACGAACTCGAACCGGTCGATAAAATTCTTGCCGAAATATTTTCCGAGGGTGAAAAAGGTAAAATCACCCACAAAGGTACCGATAAAGGCATAGAGCATAACCATGTAAATATTCATGTAGCCGAGCTTTGCGAAGATGCCGCCGATAAGGACCGTCGTCTCGCCTTCGAGAAACGTCCCTACCGATATTCCGATGTAGCCGTATTGCGCTATGTATGTTTCCATAACCCCCTTTTCGGTAAATCATTGTATATAGATTTTCCCTGAGAGGTCAAATAAAACATTTCCCTTTCAGCTATGCACGGCGCGCTGTTATGCGTCAGCCGCGCGCTTCCGCGCCTCTTTCTTTTCAACGATCTTCATGAGTATGATGCCGACCTCATAGAGGACATAGGCGGGGACAGCGAGGAGCATCATGTTGTACACGTCAGGCGTGGGCGTGATCAATGCCGCGGCAACAGTAATAAAAAGGGCCGCGTATCTTCTTGTCTTTGTGAGTGATCTTGATTTCACCAGGCCCATCTTACTGAGCACAAGGAGAATGATCGGCACCTCAAAGGTAACGCCGAAGGCAAAGATCATTGCAGCACAGAAAACGACAAACCGCTGAACCGATATCATCGCCTTGATAGCGCCGCCTTCGTATCCGACAAGAAATTTTATCCCCGAAGGGAGAACGACATAATAACAAAACATGCTTCCCCCGTAAAAAAGAACGATAGCGAAGAGAACGAAAAGGTAGCCGTAGGCCGGCTTGATGCCCGTTACACCATGGAACTCGTGCCATGCGAGGTAGATGATCACCGGCAGCGCAAAAAACGCACCGGCATATATAGCCACCTCAACGGTGGTCAGAAAAACCTCCGGAAGGCTCAGGTAATAGACCTTGATCCCGGCTGTCTTGAGGAGGAGCCCGATGAGCTCCTTTGAAAAGAAAAAGCTTCCAATCCCTGACAGGACGGTAACGATCAAGGCGCTGACAATGAATCTCCTTAATCCGGTTAATAAAGAAAAGATTTTTTCTCTTTCCATGGAAGCTCAGCCCTGGAGGTACCGAGGGAGATGATATATTTGAGCGCATCATCTGTGTTCATATCGAGGAATATTAACTCCTCTTCTTTCGCCATGATGAGATAGCCCGATGTCGGGTTCGGAGTGGTCGGGACAAAGACAGAGCAGAGGCGCCTGTCTTCAAGCTTGATACGTTTTGTAACAAACCCTAATGCGTACCTGCCCTGAAAGGGGAAATCAATAAGCACGACCTCGCGGAAGGACTTTATCTTTTCCGACGAAAAGGCGTCCGTCATGTCCTTTACGGAGCCATAGATCCCTTTGATAAAAGGTATCTTTTTGAGAAAAGCTTCGCCGTATGCAAGCAAGGTCTTGCCGAAGTAGTTCGACGCCACGACACCCGCAACATATACAATCACGATAAATACGATAAAACCTGTTCCCGGAATATATATCTCGTGCCCGATGATCTGCGAAAGTATGTTCCTGATAGCAGGCGAGACCATCGCCTCTATGGATGAAATGATGAGATAGACGATGTAGATCGTAATAATAAGGGGGATAAGGAGGAAGAGGCCGGTGATGAACTTTGTCTTCAGGTGTTTGGAAAGATTCATAATTTCGTAATACTATAATCGAACACGGGCAAAGTCAATTGATTTAACCCGGATCTTCCATAAGGATGAGCATCGGCATCGGGCTTTCCCCGCAAACACGCTCATTAAAGTCAGTGAAAGGTAAAAGGTGAAAAGTGAAAGGTGAGGAACCAAAAAAACAATTTTTTGAGAAGTGAAACGTTAGAAGTGAGAAGTTTACAACATTTCACATTTTACCTTTCACATTTCACGGGGTTGATTGCCTCACGACGGTTTGCTCAAGGAACGGTTTCATTGCGAGGTTGGTCTCGAGCAACAAGCCCGATACCGATGCTCTCATGATGTATCCGGGAGAATGGAATTTGCCATTATTCAGATGAAAGTGAAAGGGGACGTTCTTAA
>DIWM01000009.1:5136-62486 GCA_002428485.1 Deltaproteobacteria bacterium UBA6106 | reverse complement strand
ATATTACCCATTTAATGCAATGCACGAAGTGGGTAATATAGAAAGAAAGGAGATGAGGGATTATTCAGTTTTTTTCAGTTAGGAATATTTTAAAAAATCTCTTTAGCCCGTCGGCAGTGTCGATGGGGTCGTAGCAGGTGCTGCCGACGCAAGGGATGATGTTGCCTCCGTCGCCGCCGTAACGGATCGCCGTATAGGGATAGAATGCTCTCAGGGCTTCCATCACAAGGGGGGACATGGGCTGCGCGGAGATATCGAGCTTCAGCGTGTGGAAAAAGGCGTCCATTGCGCAGAAGTAGTATCCGGCGTGGAGCCCTATGATCTGTGCCTGAGGAGAAAACAATTTCAATGACCTTTCGGCAAGGTGACGGTACCTGTCATCGCCGGTAATGAGCGAGAACTTTACAAGGATCATGATTGCGAGGGCGTTCGCAGATGGTCGGGGAATGTCCTCCACCCCTTTCAAACGCGTGCCGACAACCTCTTCATCGGTATCAAAAAACCCGCCGTTATCTTTATCGTGGAAAAGTTCTGTGCACCTGTCCAGAAGCTTTTGCGCCTTTTCCAGATATGCTGCAATCCCTGTTGCTTCATATGCCGACAGCAGCGCGTCGGCAAGACAGACATAGTCGTCGAGCAATGCCCCCACCCCTTCGGAGTGGTATAACCGATCATCCACAACATTGATCTCCAGTATTCGACCGAGGCCCTTCAGCGCGCGATCCCTGATCGTTTCATCCTGCAACACCCTGTAGGCCTTGAGGTAGGCGGCGATCATCATGCCGTTCAGGGATGTGTAGAGCGCCTTGTCTATAAAAGGCTTTGTGCGCGTATCCCGCTCTGCGAGGAGCTTCGCCTTGCCCTGCCGGATAATGGTCTTTACAGTCTCACTATCCATGCCAACCTTTCCGGACAGTTCCTCTATGGTCATCATCACCGAGAGCACCTTCTTTTCCGGGTCATGGTGGACGGAATTGAGCACGTGAAGAAAATAGAGAGAGAGGACCTTATATTCATCTTCGCTGAGCACCCTTTTAAGATCCTCATCGGTCCAGGTAAAATAGCCGCCTTCGTCGTCAGGCGTAACGTCCGCGTCCATGCTGGCATAAAAACCGCCGTCAGGATGAGAAAGTTCTTTATTGACAAAACTGAGGATGTCCTCCGCGACCTCCCTGTAGCGGCTGTCGCCAAAAAGAGAATATGCGTCGATGTAATTCCTTAAAAGCCATGCGTTGTCGTCTGTCATCTTTTCAAAGTGAGGGACGGCCCAGGCCTCATCCGTCGAGTACCTGTGGAAACCGCCGCCAAGCTGGTCGTGGAACCCGCCGTTTGCCATACCATCAAGCGTCTTTTTCAGAAGGCCTCCTAGCCCTTCTTCTCTCGTGAAAAAATACCGGTTCAGCAGGAACTCGATCGCGCCCGACATGGGGAACTTGGGGGTCTTGCCAAAACCTCCGTGAAATTTGTCTATATGGGGAAGCATGCTATGCACCGCGTTGCCTGCAATTTCCGCGCTGATCTCGCCCGGCGCCGCATCCTGCTGATCGAGCACGGCAACAAATTGGTCGCTTTGCTCGCAGATCTCGTCCTTCTTTGTCCTGTAAAGCTCGCTTATGGCAAGGAGGATGGTCTTGAATCCCGCCCTGCCGTACATATCAACGGGCGGGAAATAGGTTCCCCCGTAAAAAGGCTTTTTGTCTCCGGTGAGAAATACGCTCAAAGGCCAGCCGCCGGAAAAGCCCATAGCCGCCACGGCCTGCTGGTACCTCCTGTCGATATCCGGCCTTTCATCCCGATCCAGCTTTATGGCAATAAAGTGCTCATTCAGGATGCCCGCTACCTCATCGTCATAAAAGGATTCCTTTGCCATCACGTGGCACCAGTGGCACCATGTCGCACCGGAGCTTAAGAAAACAGGCTTGTCTTCTCTCTTTGCCTTTTCGAATGCCTCCTCGGACCAGGGGAACCAGTCTATCTTCTGGTTCGCGGCATGCTGCAGATAGGAGGATCTTTCTTTTTCAAGCCTGTTCATCTATCCCTCGTTCTTTTCGCGGCATGCTGATGCATAAGCGGGTCACTTGAATGCCCCGAGCTGACATGGGGATATCTTTATCTTCATCTTCTCACACACTGCCGAGACCATGGCCTTGGGTACATTAAACCTTTTTGCAATATCCCATGCGGCAGAGCATGCGAGCAGCCCGTTGACAAGGGCCGATGTGATGGCCCGCTCGATCCCCGGATCTATTGTATCGGGCAGCGCAGGGATCTTTTTCTCTTTCCCGTGTCCGAAAAGGCCGAGCTGGCATTTTATTATTCGAACCTCAAGCAGGTCGATAGCGATTCCTACTTCACCCGGGTCAACGTTGAGCTCCGCCGCTATGCTGTGGGCTTCGGAGCAGGATATTTTATTTTCAGATACCTTTTCCTTTACCTTTGCGGCGATCGTCTCATTCAATTTCACACCGCGTCTCTTTCCCGCATAATTCCCGGCATCTTCGTGCGTCATTTTTTCCTCCTTACATCCTTATCGATATGAAGTAAAAAGTTTACCACATTTCACATTTTACCTTTCCCATTTAATGGGGCTCTTCGCCTTACGGATGTTCGCTATGAGCCGGCATATACGAGCAGTAAGGTTCCTCTCCGAGCATGTCCCCGCGGAGCTCATAGGCCCGCGCCCTGCAACCGCCGCAGATGGCGAGAAATTTACAGGCGCCGCATTTGCCCTGGTACGACCTGAGGTCCCTGAGCTTCGCGAAGACCGGCGATCTCTCCCAGACCTTTTTAACGCCTTCTTTTCTTACATCCCCGGAATCCATTTCAAGATACCCGCACGGCTGGGCGATCCCTTTGTTGGATATGAACATGAAGCTCTTTCCTGCGAGGCATCCAGCGCTCTTCGGCGTATCGCCCTTCTCCTTCACGATCCTGTAATAGTGCGGAGCGCAGGTCACCTTCATCTCCAGCTCGTTCTTCTTTTCTATCGTATAAAGCCATTCAAGGACGTCCTCGTACATCTTCGCGTTCAGCTCTTCGCCCCGCAGCCCCTCGCCCCTGCCCACGGGGACAAGGAGAAACACGTGCCACGCAACAGCGCCTGCGGCCTTGACAAATTCATATATCTCCCCGAGGTCTTCCACGTTCAGGCGGGTAACGGTGGTGTTGATCTGAAAAGGCAGTCCGATCTCCCGCAATATCTTCGCCGCCTTTACCACGGCATCAAAGGAGCCCTGGACGCCCCGGAATGCGTCATGTGAAAGGGCGTCCTTTCCGTCCACGCTCATGCTGACCCTTTTGATGCCCAGATCTTTGAGCTTCAGCGCCTTGTCCTTATCGAGGAGCGTCCCGTTGACGGCGATGACAAGCCGAAGCCCTTTTTCGTTGCCGTATTGGATGATCTCGAAAAGGTCCTCTCTCATGAGCGGCTCTCCGCCCGTGAGGATGATCGTCGGCGACGCGAAAGAGGAGATGTCGTCGATGATCTTCTTACATTCTTCAGTTGTCAGCTCGCCCTGATGGGGGCCAAGGGTTGCCTTTGCCCTGCAATGGACACAGTTCAGGTTGCAGTTCCTGGTCAGTTCCCACGCGACCATCCTCAGAGGGAATTCTCTTTCGCCCATCTTCCTATGTCCTTGGCAAAGTAGGTGATGACCATATCCGCCCCTGCCCTCCGGATGCTGACCGTGGCCTCGAGGACGGTCTTCTGATAATCGAGATGGCCCTTCGTTGCGGCGGTCTTTATCATTGTATACTCGCCGCTCACCGAATAGGCGGCAAGGGGTATGTTGAATGTCTGCCGCGCCAGGGCAAGGATATCGAGGTAGAAGAGCGCCGGCTTTACCATGATAATATCCGCACCTTCTTCGATATCGAGGCGGATCTCCCGCAGGGCCTCCCTCTGGTTCGGAGGGGCCATCTGGTATGCCTTCCTGTCGCCGAACTGGGGCGCCGATTCGGCGGCATCCCTGAAGGGACCGTACATGGCTGATGCGTACTTTGCCGCGTAGCTCATGATAGGGATCGTCTGATAGCCGTTCTTATCCAGTATCGCGCGAATCGCCTTTACCCTGCCGTCCATCATGTCTGACGGCGCCACCATATCGGCGCCCGCCCCGGCATGCGTCAGCGCGCTTTGCGCGAGGAGCTTCAATGTCTCGTCGTTGTCCACTTCACCGTCCCTCACGATCCCGCAGTGGCCGTGGCTCGTATATTCGCACATGCATACATCGGTAATAACAAGGATGTCGTCGCCAAAAAGCTTCTTGATGTGCTTTGTTGCCTTCTGGATGATCCCGTTCTCGTCATAGGCGCCGCTTCCTGTTTCATCTTTCCTTTCAGGGATGCCGAAGAGGAGGATGGCCGGTATGGAAAGGCTCACCACGTCCTCGACCTCGCGCATAAGCCCTTCTATGGAGAACTGGTATATGTCGGGCATGGACGGGACAGGGACCTTCTCCTCGTGCATCTCCTTGACAAAGAGCGGGTAGATGAGGTGCTGCGGGGAAATGGTGGTCTCCTCGATCATCTTTCTGAATTTTTCGTTCTTTCTCAGCCTTCTTGGCCTGTATTCAGGAAAGTTCATATGGACTCCTTATTGAGCGAAGAGTGTGGAGCGGAGAGCGTAGGGTTAAACCCTTAGCTCTTTGCTCTTAACTCTCTGCTCTTGGCTCTCAGCTCTTCGCTATCTCTTGATCCGTTAAGTAGCACTGAGGGTCTTCTGCCCAGACATCGCCTGTTGCCGCCTCCGCGCGTACCCGGAAATTCCCTCCGCAGATGCTGAGCCACCTGCACCGTGAACACCTGCCCTTGATGTACTTCTTTTTCTCTTTCAGTTTTGCCATGAGATCATCACCCGTATCCATCCAGATCTCACTGAAAGGTCTCTTCCTTGCGTTGCCGAAACTGTAATGCCTCCAGAACTGGTCCGCGTGGACGTTGCCCTCCTCGTCGACACAGGCAATCCCCGCGCCGGAGGCATTGCCCTCGTTCATCATGAGAAGCTCGTAGACCTCTTTTGCCCGCGCCGGGTCTTCCTGTTGAAGCCGCATGTAGACATAGGGGCCGTCGGCATGGTTGTCGACGGTGAGCACCTCGATGGGTTTTCCTTTATCGAAGAACTCTTTCGTTCTGTCCATGATATAATCCACTACCTTGCGGGCTTCGCTGTGCGCAAGGTCATCATCCTTGAGCTTCGATCCCCTGCCCGAATAGACAAGGTGATAGAAGCAGGCCCGCTCAATTCCCTCTTGCTCGATGAGGTCGAATATCTTCGGTATCTCCTGATAGTTTCTCTTGTTGATCGTAAACCGCAGGCCCACCTTGATGCCTGCCTTCTTCGCGTTCCTCAAGCCTGCGAGGGCCTCTTCGAAGGCGCCCTTTTTGCCCCGGAATTGATCGTTGACATCGCCGATGCCGTCCAGGCTGATGCCGATATAAGAGAGCGACGAGCGGGCAAACCTTCGCGCCTTTTCTTCTGTTATGAGGGTCCCGTTCGTGGAGATAACGGCCCGCAGTCCCCTTTTCACGGCATGATCGATAAGCTCCGGCAAGTCCTCCCGCAGGAGAGGCTCACCGCCTGAAAAGAGGATCACCGGCACGCCGAACTGGGCCAGGTCGTTGATAAGCACCCTGCCCTCTTCCGTCGATAGCTCGTTCCCGTTGTAATCTTCTCCCTCTGCAAGGGCATAGCAGTGGATGCACCGCAGGTTGCACCGTTTTGTCATGTTCCAGACAACAACGGGTTTTTTGTCTTTTGAGAACTGGAGGAGGTGGGAAGGGAGCCTTCCCGATTCCCTTCCGTAGCGGAGCGGGTCCGATGCCTCAACGGCCCCGCAGTAGAGCTTCGAGATGCCGATCATTCTGTAATTGTGTGCATAAAACGGAAAAAAGTCAACGTTCCGAACTTTTTTTATTTCTTCTTCTGCATTTCATCGTAAACAAGCCCGCCAACTGCACCGGCTCCGGCCCCGATGGCGGTGCCCATGAGGATGCTTCCTCCTGTGATAGCTCCTATAGCAGCCCCGGTGCCGGCCCCCAGTGCTCCGCCGCTCAGAACGCGCTGCTCTGTGGCAGACATGTGGGAACATCCGGTTATCATTACGATCAACACTGCCATCGCCACAAAAATCCTGAATCTGCTCATATTGGTACCTCCTTTTCTTACGGTCTGCCATTAGTGAGATACAAGAACAATGCCAAACTGTAACATATTGAAATTACGAGGTTAATAAAATGCGCCTTCTCTGTTGTGTATGGATATTCCTGCACCCGGAATGTCTGCAATATGCACCGGAATACAGATATGTTATTGAAACAACAAGGTATTCCTTATGTATGATAAATCATACACTAAGTTTTTTTGAAGTCATCCGGTTTAAGGTTATGTTTCTTGAGAAGGGCATAGAGATCGGAGCGATATTTTTCTGCAAGCTCTGCTGCCTTGCTCACGTTACCCTCTGCCGCCTGGAGGATCCAGACCAGATAGTCCCTCTCAAAATCTTCCCTGGCTTCCTTGAAGGGTTTCGGTGATGTCAGCGGCATTTCCCGGGAGGGGAGAATAACATCCTCTGCGATAATCCCGGACCGGGCAACAGCCACGGCATATTCAACAGCGTTTTCCAGTTCCCGGACATTGCCCGGCCAATCATGGAGCATCAGTTTCTGCATGGCCATGGTCGTAAAGCCTTTGATGTCTCTGTTCATTCTTCCTGCGCTCTTTTTCAAGAAGTGCTCAGCCAGGGGGACAATGTCCTCTTTCCTTTCTCTAAGGGGAGGAATATGCACAGGGATGACGTGGATCCTGTAGAACAGGTCCTCACGAAAGGCGCCCTTTTTGACCTCGGCCTCAAGGTCTTTGTTGGTAGCCACAACCAGCCGAATATCAACGTCGACGGGCTTCTCGCTCCCCAAGGGATAGAACTGCCTTTCCTGAAGCACCCGCAGGAGCTTCGCTTGAAGTGATAAGGACATATCCCCGATCTCGTCCAAGAAAAGCGTCCCACCGTGCGCCTGGACCAGGAACCCCCTGGAGCTCTTTATTGCCCCCGTAAAGGCACCCTTTTCATAACCGAAAAGTTCGCTTTCAAGCAAAGTCTCAGGTATGGCGGCGCAATTTATGGCAACAAAGGGTTTGTCTTTCCTTGCGCCCGCGAGGTGAAGGGCCCTTGCGACAAGTTCCTTTCCCGTACCGCTCTCTCCATCGATAAACACCGTTGTATCTGTGGGTGCAACCCTCGACACCAGCCCGAGAACCGACTGCATCTTGTTGCTGTTGGCAATAATGCTCGGGAAGGCGTATCGTTCCTCCAGAATCCCAGCGAGCCTTTTAACCTCAGAATGAAGCCTCCGGTTCTCAAGGGCCCTCTCGATCTGCAAAAGCAGCTCGTCCGGATCGAAAGGTTTCGCTAGGTAGTTAAAAGCCCCCATCTTTATTGCCTCAACGGCGCTCCTGACGCTGCTGTGGGCCGTGAGGATGATGACGGGCATGTCAGGATTTATCAGATGAAGGTCGTGCATCAGGGCGATCCCGTCCATCCTGACAAGTTTCAGGTCAACAACAGACAAGTCAAAGACCTGCGCCCTTGCGGCTGCAAGCGCTTTTTCCTCATCGGGGGTCGCAGTCACTTCGTAGTCCGCCGACTGGAGTATCATACTCATCAGTTCCAGAAGGTTTTGGTCGTCATCGACAACCAGTATCTTTGCCAAACCCATTTCTCTACCTCACAAGTCTTCTCTTTTTTCGTTCCAGTTCAATGTCTACCTCTTTCGATCTCTCGATCACCCCGAGGACTCCGATCCATGTCCTGGCCTGCACGGCCAGCGGGCTTTGAGGATACTCTTTCACTACACGCTGAAAAAAGGCCATCGATTTTCTGTAATCCTTTTTTTGATATTTGCTGTCGGCGTAAATAAGCCCTATATTGAAAAGGGACTGGTCTCCCGGCGGCTTCCCTTCGGCGAGGGCGACAATATCCTGATTCACTTTGAGGGCTCCCTCAAGATCACCTCGGGCATAGAGGTCTGCAGCATTCCGGAGATCCCCGGAGAATCTGCTTTGCTCTAAGGAAGCACACCCGAATAGGAGAAAAAGGATCACGCCGGCAAGAAAAAAGTGAACGTACTTCCTCTCTCTAATTCGCTTTCTACCCAAATCCTGCCTCCATGGGCATCGACGACATGCTTTGCAATGGCCAATCCAAGACCCGTTCCCCTGATCTTGTCATGGACCCCCGTCGCTGCCTGTTTGTATTTATCGAAGATCACTGCACGATCTTCTTCGGGAATGCCCGGCCCCGAATCGGCCACAGCGATCTCCAGCCCTCCCTGAGTGGGCCTCAACGATATCCTTATGCGGCCCCCTTCAGGCGTAAATTTTATGGCATTCCCCAGCAGGTTCCTCAGGACCTGGAGGATCCTTTCATTATCCATCGTAACGGGGTAAGGCCCTTCTGCTGCGTCAAATCCAAAACTTATTTTCTTAGCCACGACCAGGGGCTCTATCTCCGCAATGGCCCTTTCTATTAAAGGTTTCACCTCTCCCCGGGCGAAATCGAAGCTTATCATCCCTGCCTCCATCCTGGAAAGATCGAGGAGAGAATTGACAAGCACGATCAGCCGGTTACACTCCTCCGAGAGAATGGCCAGAACCCTCTCCTTCTTTTGCCCTTCCCAGCGGTCCCCGTTCTTCTCCAGGAGCGCTATCCCCGCCTTGATCGACGAAAGCGGCGTACGCAGTTCGTGGGCAATGAGTGAGAAAAAATCGGATTTCATCCTGTCCATCTCGCCCAGCCTGTCGCACATAACGTTGAACGCCCGCGCAAGTTCTCCAATTTCCGGAGGGGATGAAAGGTTCAGGGAACTTTCAAAGACACCTCCGGCGATCTCCTGCGTCTTCTTTTTCATGATCGCCAGGGGCCTGGTAATGCTCCTCGTGGTGCCTGCGGCAAGGATAATGCCGAATATGAGAGAAAGTATTGCCATAGTCAGGGCTGCCTTCAGCGCCCTCGTGCCGGCTCCTGTCAACCCCTTTATCCTGTTCCTGGTATCCTCTTCAATAGAGATCTCCAGGTTGTTGAGCTCCTCAAGCATGTTTTCCACTGCCTTCTCTTTCTCTGCCTTATACCAGCCTGAGCGATATGCCGTGTGAGATCTCAGATATCTCGCCTCTTCCTCGAACAGCGCCCTGTACCTGCTGTGCCGGCCCTGTATGTTCACAAGTATCTCTTTGCTGTCCGGGGTATCTGCTATCGAGATCGCTTCATCGAGATACCTGGCAAGGTCTTCTCCGGTCGAAAGAAAATGGCTGTACAGGGCAGCATCTACGGAGATAATATATTTTTTCTCATACAGCACCTGCGAAAGAAGGGCATCTGACAGCCTTTCCTTATATACCGTCATTCGATCGCTCATATCAAGCATATGGGTGCTTGCCTTATTAAATCGATTCAGCTGGATGATGGTATAGACGCTGACCGACATTGTAGCGGCAAGAAGGGCAAGAAAGCCAATCGTCAGGCGTGTCATTACATTCAGCTTAGAGTAGCCGGCCATCGTGCACCCTCAATGTTATCCCGTCCCCGCTCATTATATCATCCCCGTAACTCTTAAAGATATTTTTTACCACAGTCTGTTCATGTTCCACCTTCTCAGCGATACCGGTGCTGCGGGTGGTACGACTTTATGCTTGTCGCGGACTACACTCCTTAATCCCTAAGCTTTTCCTTCACGAATAATGCGCTGATGACATATGCTATGGTTGTGGCAAAAAGGAGCAGAAAGGCCGTCTTATATCCCTGAGGGAGGTATTTGCCGTCAACCTTGCCGCCCATATCCATAAAGTACCCGATCAGGGGCTGGTAGATGATCCCTCCCACAAATCCGAATATGTTTACGCAGCTTACCGAAGTGCCCGCCATTTCGACAGGGAAGAGCTCCTTCGTGGCAGTAAAGCAGATGACCGACGATGCGCCGATGCAGACCCCTATCACAACAAAAAAGACATAGAGGACCGGGACGGGCAGGGACTGATAGAAATAATAGAAGAAAGCCCATTCCACGGCGGTTATGAGGGCGCACACGAAGAGGACCTTCTTTCTGCTTCCCAGGATATTATCAGAAAGATATCCCAGCAACGGACTGCCTACCACCATTGCGATGGCGACCATGGACAGGATATTTCCGATGGCAGGCGTTGCGAGACCGTAAATGTCCCGGAGGTAGGGCCCTGCCCACAAGCCGCTAAAACTGAAGAGAATGGAGCCATTGCAGAAACAATAGACGGCAAGCGGCCAGAAGCGCGGGGTCGAGAAGACCATCCTTATCCCTGCAAGAAGACCTATCTTGCTTTGGGTGCCGCCTGATCCCTCATGCACATTGATCTCGGGAAATCCCTTCTTTTTTGGCGAATCGGCCAACAGGAGCCACGTGAGGACAGAGAATATTAACGTAATGCCGCTGATGGCGATGAAGCCGGCCCGCCAACCGAAGCTCCTCGCTGCCAGCGCAAGAGGTGTTGAGGCCGACAACCACCCGATGCCTCCCACAGCCATGAGAGCCCCGGAGATCTTTGCATATTCCCTGGGCCTGAACCATACGGCAAGGGTCTTCATGGCAGGCACAAAGATCCCCGAGAGACCCAGCCCTACGACGATGCGCGACACAGTGGCGACCCCGAAATTCGGAGCGAGCCCGAACATGAGGGCGCCCACCGCGCCGAGGAGTGAAAAAAACGTAACCGTCTTCCGGGGACCCCAGGAATCAGCCAGGAGCCCCACCGGCACCTGCATGAGCGCATAAGGGTAAAAATAGCCCGAGGCGAGTACGCCCAGAGAGGTGGCGCTGATCGAGAATGTCTCCGCAAGGTCCTGGGCTACTATGGCAGGACAAACCCTGTGAAAATAGACAAAAAGGTACTGCAGCGCCAGGACAGTGAATATCGTCCAGCGATAACGCATTGCCGCCTTTATTGTCCGCTCCATTTGTCTCCCTTTTTTTGTGATTGCCCTGCAACAATTTTTTGCAGTATAACAAAACCACCTGCAAGCGTCAATCATGGAGGCCGGGCGGCAAGACACCCGTAAGGCGTGAGGCAGAAAACCGGCTCATAGTTCATGGCTGATAGCTCCTATCAATAAAAAGCAAAGAACAGGCAGAGTAAACATTTAGGCATACTCCACACCGTTTTCTCTTTGTTGCTCTTGTTCGTTCGCCATGAGCCATGAGCTACGAGCCATGAGCTTATTCATTTGCGTGTTTTGACAAAGATGCTCATCTTTAACGAACTACCCCGCCGCAAGCAGCGGGNNTCAGAGGATAGAAACGGCATGATTATGCCCCTCACCCTACCCTCTCCCGCGAGGGGAGAGGGAACAGTGTCACCCCGCAGCAAGCAGCGGGGAATCGTCCGGATTGAAGATCCGGGTTTATATTCAGAACGATTTGTTGTATAACATGGCTGCACCATACAGCTCTAAGAAAAAGAGACCCCATCAGGACAGGTTAATAAAATGAAGATATATAAATTGCACAATACGGGCGGAAAAAAGGAAGACGTTCCGGCTTCGACGGACAACATGCCTTTCGGGAAATACAAGGGTCAGCGCATCGAAACACTGCCCGATAATTACCTCATTATGCTCGCAGACGACTTCAAACGCGACAGGCCCGGTGTTCCAATGAGTCAGAAGTTTACCTTCAAAGTGCCCCTTGACATTATCGCAAAGGCACGGAAGGTCCTCGAGAAACGGGGATACCGCAAGAAAGGCACAAGGTGGGAGAGGGACTGAATCTCCCACGGCGGTTGTTGCAAAGCGCGCAACTATGTGGTATTGTAAGCGCATTCGGGGCGTGGCGCAGCATGGTTTAGCGCGCTTGCCTTGGGAGCAAGAGGTCGCTGGTTCAAATCCAGTCGCCCCGATTTTAAATTCACTTCTTCTCTTTACACCGTGGATACCATTATACCAAATTTTCCCTTTGGATGAGCATTTGTGCCTGGCGCATGATATGGACGTAGAGCGATTAAAAGAACAGTACCCAAAGAAGTTCGCCTCGGAAAAAGCGATCTTCGGTAACATCCAGCCCGGTGACAGGATATTCCTCGGTACCGCCTGCGGAGAACCCCAGTATCTCGTGCAGGCCCTCATAAAGTATGTTGAGGCCAACCCCAGGGCGTTCTTTGATGCTGAGGTCCTTCACATCTGGACCCTCGGCGTTGCGCCCTATACAAATGAAAAATTTAAGCGCAACTTCCGTCATAATTCATTCTTTATCGGCGACAATACCAGAGATGCGGTCAACAGGGGCTTTGCCGATTATACGCCCATATTCCTTTCACAGGTCCCTCACCTGCTCCGCCGCAAGGTCATCCCCATCGATGTAGCCCTCATCCAGACCTCGCCGCCTGACGAGCACGGTTATGTCAGCCTCGGAATAAGCGTCGACATCGTGAAGGCTGCCGTCGAGAACGCGTCGCTCGTCATCGCCCAGATGAACTCAGGCATGCCCCGCGTCCACGGCGACACCTTTGTCCACCTTAAGGATATAGATTACATCGTTCCTTACGATGAGCCGTTACTCGAATATGAGGCGAGCATACCCGGCGATATAGCCGAGCGCATCGGCAAACACGTTGCCCGGATAGTTGAGGACGGTGATACGATCCAGGTCGGATACGGAAGCATTCCTAACGCCATACTTGCGGCGCTTGGGCACAAAAAGAACCTCGGCGTCCATACCGAGCTTTACACGGAAGGCATTGCGGAACTGATGAAACGAGGGGTTATCACCAACACGGAGAAATCTGCTGATCGCGGCAAGGCAGTAGCGGCATTCTGCATGGGGAAACAGGAGACGTACACCTATATTCACGATAATCCCGGCATCGAGTTCAGGACCATAGACTATACAAACAACCCGGCCACCATCGCAGGCATCCGGAACATCACTGCCATCAACAGCGCCCTCGAGATCGATCTCACGGGACAGGCGACAGCCGAATCCATCGGAAGGATATTTTATAGCGGCATCGGCGGGCAGGCCGATTTCATGCGGGGCGCGGCCCTCGCACCGAACGGGAAGACCATTCTCGTCCTCCAATCGACCGCGCAGGACGACATGGTATCGAGGATCGTCCCGTTCCTGAAAGAGGGCGCAGGCGTCACCCTCACGCGGGGCGATATCCATTATGTCGTTACAGAATACGGTATCGCCTATCTCCACGGAAAAAACATCCGGGAGCGCGCCATGGCGCTCATCTCCATTGCGCATCCGAAGTTCCAACCCACACTGATAGAAGAGGCAAGGAAGCTCGCCCTCATTTATAAAGACCAGGCCTACATTGCGGGGAAAGGCGGCGAATACCCTGAGGAGCTCGAGACATACAGGACCACCAGATCCGGCATCAGGATTTTTCTCAGGCCGGTGCGCATAAGCGATGAGCCGCTCCTGAAGGATTTCTTTTATTCACTTTCAGAGACAACGATCTATAAGAGGTTTATGTTCGCGCTGACAAGCATGCCCCACGAAAGGCTCCAGGATTTTCTTGTCGTCATCGACTATACAAAACAGATGGTCATCCTTGCAGTATTTGAAGATAAAGGGCGGGAGGTCATTGCGGGCGTCGGCCAGTTCAAAGGAAACGAGGGGAGCCATACCGCGGAGGTTGCGCTCATGGTAAAGGATAATTACCAAAACCAGGGAATCGGGACAGAGCTTCTCACCCATCTCACCTACATAGCGAAAAAACAAGGGCTTCTCGGCTTTTCTGCTGAGGTGCTGAAGGAGAACAGGGTAATGCTACACCTCTTTGAAAAATTAGGCTTCAATATGGAAAAAGAGACGCTGCCTGAGGTCTATACCCTGCGATTAGGTTTTCGAACCCCGTAAGGGCGCTTCCATTTATGAATATCCAGATATTCGGTACATTAAAATGCCAGGGCACAAAGAAGGCGATAAGGTATTTCAAGGAGCGAAGGATATTGTTCCAGTTCATCAACTTAGCAGAAAAGGGGATGAGCAGGGGCGAACTGCATAAGATAGCGGCTGTTACAGGTATAGACAACCTGATCGACAGGGAAGGCAAGGAATATACAAGGCGGGATCTCGGGTATCTCACTCACAATGTCGAGGAAGAACTTTTCAATGATCCATTACTTTTCAAGACCCCGATCGTGAGGAGCGGCCCCAAGGTCACTGTCGGGTATATGCCCGATGCATGGAAGGAGTGGGGGGAGGACAAAAAAAACCAAAGATAAATGTTGCAATCTTTTTCTTTTTATGTGATAATACCAATGGAGTTTAGGAACATTTGTTAGTAGTGACCGCAGAAATTATCATTTTTGTCGTATCTTCATAACACAGTTCCGTAATAATCCACATTCTAAAAAGGAGGTAAGTCGATATGGCTAAAGGAACTGTGAAATGGTTCAACGAGTCAAAAGGTTTTGGTTTCCTTACTCAAGATGACGGCACAGACGTGTTTGTTCATTATTCAGCCATTCAGAGCAGCGGTTTTAAATCCCTGTCTGAAGGCGAGCAAGTTAACTTTGACGTTGTCAACGGCCCGAAAGGACCCGCGGCAGCAAACGTAACAAAAGGCTAAGCCTACCAAGCAGGTCCGGAATCCGGACCTGCTTTCTATTTCTGGGGCTTTCGTCGCCCCCTCTTCGGGCAAAGCCCGAAGAGACTCCCCCTCTCGCTCGTGAACTCGCTACAGAATATATGCATGAGACTCATAGCTTGTTCCGTCCTGACGTGGTCGCCCCCTCTTCGGGCAAAGCCCNNCAAAGTCCGTGGAGCCTCCCCCTCTCGCTCGTGAACTCGCTACAGAATATTTTATCCTGGACATATAATGAGAGCATGGCGTCGGGATATCCCGGAGCAAACCGTCGTGAGGGAAAGGCAGCAGAGAGCGGAGAGCTGAGGGCAGAGAGATAAACTTCTCAATGAATTGTCTCTTTGGTTTCTCACCTTTCACTTTTCACCTTTCACTTTTCACCTTTTACCTTTTACTGACTTTATTGAGCGTGTTTGCGGGGGATATTCCGACGACATGGTCATCCTTTCCCCCTCCTGTTGATACGGTTAAGATCTCGTCAGGCGTTAGGCGATTAAACCCTTTACGGCTTACGGATGTTCTCCGCCTCACGCTGTCTTTCTCCCCTTACGCCTTACCCCTTACGCCTTACGAAGGTTTCACCAGTATCGAGAATCAGCATCGAGCATCCGGTATCAAGCATCGCCGAGGATGCGAAGCTCATCGATGGCGTTGAGCAGCCCTTCCTTTGTATCCGTCCTGAAGGCCCTGTCGCGGAGCGGCTTCATGCCGGGAAGCCCACGCGTGTACCAGATAAAGAACTTATGGAAGATTCCCACCCCTCTTTTCTCGCCATAGTGCCGGAACAGCAGGTCAAGATGGGCTTTCATAACAGTTATGCGCTCGTTGATATCCGGCCTCGCGCATTTTGTGCCGTCCCGCAGGAACTGGATTGCCTCCCTGAAGATCCATGGGTTGCCGAGGGCGCCCCGCGCAACTGCCACGCCGTCGCAGCCGGTCTCGTCGAACATCTTTCCGATGAGCGCCATTGAGATATTGTCTCCGCTCGCGATGACAGGTATCTTCACGGCATCTTTCACCTCTTTGATGATACGGTAGTCAACGGTTCCGCTGTACCCCTGGACCCTCGTCCTCCCATGGATGAACAGCGCGCTGATGCCGGCGTCCTCAGCGTAGCGGGCGATATCCGGAGCGTTTACCGAATCCTGATCCCACCCTGCCCTGATCTTCACCGTCACGGGGACTGTCGAATGTTCAACGGTCACCCTGAGGAGCTCTCCCAGTACGCGGGGGTCTTTGAGGAGCGCCGCCCCTTTTCCCTTCCTCGTTATCTTCGGCGTGGGGCAGGCGGCGTTGAGATCGATAAGGTCAAATTCGTGCCCTTCGAGAGAACGAAGGGCCTTCACAATATGTTCTGCGTTGTTGCCCAGAAGCTGTATACCGAGGGGGCGGTCATCGGGGTCTGACAAAAGCATGTGGCGGGTCCTCTTGTCCATTTGGTACAAACCGCTCACGTCTATCATCTCTGTAAAGGCGAGCGGAGCGCCAAAGGAACGGGTGACAAGACGGAACGGCAGATCGCTCACCCCTGCCATGGGGGCAAGCATGCAAGGGACAGGGAGGGTAATGCTGCCAATCGTGAGCACAAATCCATTCTAACCCCCGCCCGTCGTGGTGTCAAATCCCGCGAGGGTCTATTTCGTCCCTTCTTGCCTACACGTGATTGCGCAGCATCAGTTCGAGCGGGTGCGGGTTCAGGTAGTGCTGTCTTTTCAGGTACGGCTCATTGTATTTCCGGACGTAGTGGTTGAGGATTGTTACGGGGACAACGAGGGGAATAAGCCCTTTGTAATAATGTTCTATGATCTCAAGCAATTCCTGTTTTTCATCACCGGTAAGCTGTTTTTTGAAATAGCCCATGATATGAGAGAGGACGTTGGTGTTCTTTCTCGATGTGGCGACGAGGTGCAGCGCTTCCATCATGGTTTCGATATAAAGGTCGTTCAATCTCCCGCCGTATCCCCCGGTACCGGCAACATAGCGCCCAAGCGTGATGACATGCTGTGGACTGTGTGCCATGACCAGGAGCTTGTGGCCTGTATGAAAATTGACAAGGTCGCTCAACGACCCTCCTTTTTCAAGAAATTCCTGCCATCTTTTAAAAACAAAGACTCTTTCGATGAAGTTCTCCCTCAGCTTCGGATCGTTCAGGCGCCCATCGTCTTCGGCAGGGAGCAGCGGAAATCTTTCCATGAAGGCCTTCGCGAAGATCCCGGCCCCTCTGCGGCCCGGCATGCCGCTTTCGCTGTAGACCTTGACGCCCTGCATGCCGGAGCTGGGCGACCTGCTTTTAAAGATAAACCCTGACAGTCCTTCTTTCGCGAGCTCGTCCAGCTTTTTCTGCGCCCACCCCTTCATGCGGTCCGTGTGGTCGATGCGGGTCCTGATGGTGAGGAGCCGCGGATCTTCGGGGTTGCCGACGAGCCGCATCGCCTCCCTCGGAACCGGGAGGCCGCATCCCACTTCCGGGCAGACCGGGACCCAATCAAAATACCGGCCGAGGGTGTCGGTGATGTAGTGGTCGTGCTTGTGGCCGCCATCGTACCTGACCTTTTCCCCGAGAAGGCACGTGCTGATGCCGATTGTTATCTTTTCCATGATGCTCGTCCCCTTTTATCGAAAATCGATGAGAATCTTCAGGCTGCCCTTCTGCCCCGCCGCTTTGAATGCCTCAAGGACCTCGCCCACTGGAAATATCCCGCTGATAAGCGGTTTGACGTTAACGGTTTTATCAGAGAGGGCAAGCAATGCAGGCTCAAATGGCCCACACCGTGATCCGATAAGCGTGATCTCGTCGACGACGACCCTGTTGAGGTCAACCTCTCTCGTCGAGGCCACGGTGCTCTTCAAGACGATTGTGCCCCTGGGCCTCACGCATTCGAGCGCCTTCTGGAGACCGGCCGGGGTCCCTGTTGCCTCAACGACAACGTCATATTTTTTACCCACAGGAAGACCTTTGGCAAGGCATGTGCCGATCCCCGCCTCCCGCGCGATGGCGAGTTTGTTCTCGTGGTTGCCTGCAAGCGTTGTCTCCGCCCCTGTGAGCGCTAGGACGAAGGCGCTGAGGAGCCCGAGCTTCCCGTCGCCAAGGACGATGATCCTGTCCGCCGGCTTTACGTCCACCTGTTCAACGATCTCGAAGGCGGCAGCCAACGGTTCGGTAAATACCGCTTCTTCATCGGAGACGTTGTCAGGCACTTCGTGGAGGTTTTCTGCGGGCAGCGTCAGGTACTCTGCAAAGGCCCCGTCCCTGCCCGAGATCCCGAGGGTCGTTCTCTGAGGGCAATGCCTCGGAAGGCCGCCAATGCAGTAATCGCACACGCCGCATACGCAGTTGATCTCGCCGACGACCCTCTTGCCGGTCAACGACTTATTGCGTTCATTAACCTTTTCGACGGTGCCGACAAACTCATGGCCCGGGATCCCCTTAAGGCCCATGTAGCCCTTTATGATCTCGAGGTCCGTGTTGCAGATCCCGGCTACCCTTACCCTGATGAGGGCATCGCCTGCCTTGTCGGGTTCCGGTATGGGGTAGTCTTCTCTGAAATTAAGCCTCCTTCCGTCAAAGACAATCGCCTTCACCTGTCTGCCCCGCCTTTTTTTGAATGTTTCTCAATGAACCAGTCTATCAGCGATCTTGCAATGCTGATCTTTCCCGGGATCTCCGGCAGGTTGCCGGCATCAAACCACTGCGCATCGACTATCTCCTCGCCGTCAATCTTTATCTCGCCGCCGGCATACCGGGCCGTAAAGCCGATCATGAGCGAGTCAGGAAAAGGCCACGGCTGACTTCCAAAATAACGGATGTCCTCTACGTCGATGCCCGTCTCTTCCTTTACCTCACGCCTGACAACCTCCTCAAGCGTCTCCCCGTGTTCAACAAAACCTGCGATGACGCTGTACAGGTCTTCCTTGAATCTGCCGGCCCTGCCAAGGAGCACCCTATTCCCCCTCTCGACGAGAACGATCACTGCCGGGGAGATCCGGGGGAAGCTGATGAAGCCGCAGGCAGGGCATTCCTTCCCGGGCATGTCGAACCCGCTCTCGATCTTTGCCCCGCATTGGCTGCAAAACTGGGAGATCCTGTCCCAGTTTATTATCCCCAGCGCCTTCATTGCCATGGCAAACATGTTTTCGTCGAGGACCCCGAAGAGGCCCCTTAAACCGTTGAAGGCCATGTTCTGAGGCGCTTCAGCGGTTTCCGGCAGCTCCGCAGCGTAGCACCGGGCATCGTTGAACCCCCCGATCAGCAGCATCCTCAACGGACTGATCTCTAATGCCCCCGCATTACGCAGAAAAGGGACGGACGCTTTGCCGTGATCGTCATATGTCAGCAATCGGTGTCCCTTGAAGATGAACCACCATCCCGGTTTGTCCATAGACACAATAATCGCCTATTCAGAAGGAAAAAGTCAATCCGGACGATTCCCCGCAGCTTGCTGCGGGGTAACATTGTTCCCTCTCCCCTTGCGGGAGAGGGTAGGGTGAGGGGGCATAATCATGCTGTTTCTATCCTCTGATACCCCGCAGCAAGCTGCGGGGTAGTTCATTTGTACCCTGTGAACCGTTTCCTTGAAAGAGGGCCCGGCTTGTGGTATGAAATTAGAACAATCCGGCCGGCCCCTGTAGTATCCAGGATGGCCGAACGATCTAAGGAGCTCCGAGATATGACGCAAGAAGATAGCGCTCACCCCACCGATTTTATCCGCGAGATCATCGAAGACGACTTAAAGACAGGCAAGCACGGCGACCGTGTCGCCACACGCTTTCCACCCGAGCCGAACGGCTACCTCCACATTGGACATGCCAAATCGGTCTGCCTTAATTTCGGTATTGCGGCGCAATATAAAGGCACCTGCAACCTCCGGCTCGACGACACTGATCCCAGCGGTGAATCTCTCGAATATGTGGGATCCATTATAAACGACGTACATTGGCTTGGGTTTGACTGGGAGGATCGCCTCTTTTATGCCTCGGACTATTTTGAGCAGCTCTATCAGTTTGCCCTCCAGCTCGTTAAGGACGGCAAGGCGTACGTCTGCAGCTTGAGCGCCGATGAGATACGGGACTACCGGGGAACCCTCACTGAGCCCGGCAGGGAGAGCCCTCACCGTGGGCGCTCCGTTGAAGAAAACATAGACCTGTTTACGCGTATGCGGGCAGGCGAGTTCGAGGATGGGGCGCACGTCCTTCGTGCAAAGATCGATATGGGCTCGCCGAACGTCGTTATGCGGGACCCTGTAATCTACAGGATTAAACGGGCGCCTCACTACAGGACTGGCGATAAGTGGGTTGTCTATCCCATGTATGATTTTGCCCACTGCCTTTCCGATTCCATTGAAAGGATCACCCACTCCATCTGCACACTCGAGTTCGAGAATAACCGCCCGCTATACGACTGGATCGTGAACCAGTTAATCGCCGGCGACCGCCCTCAGCAGATAGAATTTGCCCGCCTCAACCTCAGCTACACTATCCTCAGCAAGAGGAGGCTCATCGAGCTGGTTGAACAGGGGCACGTTTCGGGATGGGACGACCCGCGCATGCCGACCGTTGCCGGTTTGCGGAGGCGCGGCTATACGCCGGAGGCGATCAGGAACTTTTGCGCGAAGATCGGCGTCGCCAAGAACGAAAATCTTGTCGATATCTCTCTGCTCGAGCATTGCGTCCGGGACGACCTGAACGAAAGGGCGCCGCGCGCGATGGCTGTCTTGCGGCCCCTCCGCGTTATCATCGACAACTATCCTGAAGGACAGGTAGAAGAGTTTGAATGTGCCAACCACCCGCAGAACCCCACCATGGGGACGCGGAAAATCCCCTTTTCCAGGACGCTCTATATCGAGCGCGACGATTTTGATGAAAATCCCCCGAAAAAGTATAAAAGGCTTGCCCCGGGCAGGGAGGTCAGGTTCCGGAATGCCTATGTCATTAAATTCGGGAACATGGTAAAGGACGAAAAGACCGGTGATGTCGTCGAGATCCACTGCACCTATGATCCGGCGACGCGAAACGGACCGCCGCCCGATGGACGGAAGGTGGACGGGGTTATACACTGGGTGTCGGCGGAGCGCTCCATGCCTGCCGAGGTGCGTCTGTACGACCGGCTTTTTCATATCGAAGACCCCGCCGGCGCCGGGGATGATTTTTTGAAATACCTGAACCGGGGATCACTGGAAACGCTTACCTCCTGCTGTGTGGAAGAGAACCTGAAGGATGCTGCGCCGGAGGGCAGATATCAGTTTGAAAGGGTCGGCTACTTTTGCGTTGACGCAAAGGATTCCGCGCCGGGAAGGCCCGTATTCAACCGTATTGTACCGCTTCGCGATTCCTGGAGCAAGATAGCAGGGCAGGAGAAGAAATAGACATCTGCACGAGATCATGTAGTAATGCAATCACACAAAGGAACTGGGCGTGGACCTGGGAAAATTGAACGATCTGGACAACGAGGAACTGAAAAGCTACCTCAAATTTCTCCTCTGGCACTACAGGGTCGTTGACGGGTTCTGGTTCCTCTCTGTGGAAAAAAGGTACGACCGCCCTTCAGCGGAGCACCTCGATGAGGTCGTATGGGCGAAGATAGCCGGAATGTCTGCACAGGACATTATCCACAGGTTCCACATCAAGGAAAAAGGGCTGAGGGGTTTTGCTGAAGCAATGAAGTATTGTCCTTGGACGATGATCGTTGGGTATCATATTGAAGAGAGCGACGACGAAGTTATCCTGACCGCGCCGAAGTGCGTTACCCAGGTCGCGCGGGTAAAGCACGGCCTGCCGGAATTTTACTGCAGGGACATGCACCTGAGGGAGTTCGAATCCTTTGCCCATGCCATCGACCCACGCATAAAGGTCGAATGCATCTTTGCCCCGCCTGATCACCCGCCGGATTGTTTCTGCAAGTGGCGATTTAAAGTTCAATAATATGCCAGCGAATCTGCCACCGGATTATTTTGAAGAAGAAAAGAAGCTGCAACAGGCGAAGCCGATAGATGAAAAGATCGGCGCCATCGCAAAGATGCTCGCCATCATCCCCCATCATAAAGGCACTGACAAGCTCATAGGCTCCCTCGGGGCAAAGGTTGTAAAGCTCTGGAGAAAAGGCAGGTACGATGGTATGATGGTGAGCAGGGATTTTGTGCTCGAAGATAAGGACGTCATCGAGCTGCATATTTAAGGGTGAATAATGAACCCGTGCCCTCATGGCGTATCCGGGAGAATCAAAAAAAGGAGGACCGTATGAAGCTGCCGCAGTATATTACAAAAGAAGAGGTGCAAAGGATCTGCAAGGCCCTGAAGATAAGGGACTGGACAAAGCTCAAGGACGCAAAAGTTCAGCCTGGTGAGGCGAAGAAGATTCTCGCCGAAGTCAACACCGAAAAGATGAAGATCGACCTGGTGGAATTCCGCGTCGGCCTCGAGGTGGAGCTTGAACACGGCATCAGGTTCAGAGATGCAAACGTGACAAACAATCATCCCCTCGTTACCGGCATGATCGTCCTTGCTCACCTCAAAGAATCTCTTGATTATTACAAGCTACTCGAGGTTGCCGAGGTGGAAGGGGACCTGATGAAGGCCGTTGCAGCAGGGAACACGACAAAGACAAAAAAATATTTTAAGAAGCTCGCGGAGGCAAAGATCGCACTTGCGAAGACGCAGGCTGCACAAATAAAATAACAGGAACCCATGGGAATCGCTGCCGCGTCCGTTGTGCGCTATGGTGTCCTTGCTCTCCTTTTCCTCTCGCTGGCATCCTGTCTCCCTTCGAAGACTTTCAACGAATCCGAATGGAGAAACAGGGTTGCCGGCACGAAAAAAGAGATGCTCTACGCGCCGCATTTCAAGGATGGCCAATATTTCAATCCCTGGATGCCCATGGAGAGAAACAGCTTCTGGACCTTTCTCCGGTGGAAGTTCGAACGTAAGGCTGACTATACTGCAGAAGAAAGGGCTTACGTGCCCGCCCTCATCCCGGACCTGAAAAAACGCATCCAGTCTTTGCCTGACGGCGACTTTATCGTATGGATAGGCCACGGCACATTTCTCATCCGCATCAATGGCGAATACTGGATAACAGACCCCATGTTCTCTGAAAGGGCCCTTCTTCCGAAGAGAAAGGTCCCTCCCGGCATCACGGCAGAAGAGATAAAAGGGTTGGGCGCCAAGGTGAACGTCATCGTCTCGCACAACCACTACGATCACCTTGACGAGGACAGCATTGCGGCCCTCCCCGAGGATGCCCGCGTTTTTGTGCCGCTTGGCCTTAAGAAATTCGTCCAGGGCATGAGCAAGAAGAATGTGAAGGAGATGGACTGGTGGCAGGAGATTGATTGCGGCAACAATATAAAGATCATCTGCCTCCCGGCCCAGCATTGGTCGCGCCGTGCCGGGCAGGGGTTTAACGAGACGCTCTGGGCAAGCTATCTGCTGATTACTCCGGATGTAAGCATATACTACGGCGCTGACAGCGGATATTTTATCGGCTATAAAGCATTCGGCGAAAGATTCCCTGGAATAGATTACGCCCTTCTTCCCACGACGGCCTTCACGCCCAGGTGGTTCATGCATTATGCCCACGTGGATATCCCGGAAGTGCTCGATTCCTTCCAGGACCTGGGTGCAAAATTTTTTATACCGACCCAGTGGGGAACCTTCCATCTTGGCGATGAACCGGTGGGGTACCCGATCATTATGCTCCGCCGCATGATAAAAGAGCGCAACCTCGACCCGTCAAGGTTCATCATCACCGACATCGGCCATATCGTGCCTATCGCAAAGAAGAAGTAAAGCGCGACACTATCTGCAGGAGCCTTTCCCTGCCGGCGGAGGATAGGCCAAACGTATCGATCTCGGCCTTCAACCCTTCTAAGGTCCCATAACGGCCCGTGTAGCCGTTCACACGCGCAGCAGCCGTAGATGATATGAGATCGGCCTGTTTGGGGTAGATGGCGAGAAATTCATTCAGAAGCTCCCGCGCCTGCCTCAGGTAATATTTCTGGTGATAGTCTTCGGCAAAATAGAATTTCCCGGCAGGGACGATATCGGTAAAGAGCCTGGCCTTTCGCCTTGTCTCTTCACGGGCCTGTGATTCGCGGGCAGCCCGTTGCTGCTCATCATCGTGATAGTGGATCATCGACATATACTGGCGCGACCATTGTCTTGCGACAGGTTCATGGCTTGTCCAGAAGACATCGAGAAGTTGCGTGTATGACAACCTCGCGGGATCAAAATCTATCTGGATGGTCTCTGTGTGATCGCCGAGGCTATTATAGGCAGGGTCCTTCTTCGTGCCTCCCGCATACCCCACGCGGGTGCGTACAACACCGGGTATGAGCCCGAACCGGGCGTCAGGCCCCCAGAATCACCCAAGGGAGAATGTGGCGGTCTGTATCATTGCAGGCGCGGCACGATCTATGGGCGGTATGGAGGGGCGGTTCATTGCCCCCTTCTTTTTATCCGCTGCGGCTGCACCGTCAGAGGCAGGCAGGAGTCCTGCCGAACTAAGCCCGGCACATCCCAGTAGCTTCATGAAAGACCTCCTGTTGATTGACCGGAACAAACTATCTATTCGAAAAAGATCCATGTTTTTTAACATAAGCACTATTTCATGCAAAACAAGGGGGGGCGGTTGTAACGCGCCTTGCATAAGTGTATAATGGCATCATGGCTGACGATGTGGAGCCCGTTGAGATCCCTGTTGATGGTGTGCTTGACCTCCACACCTTTCGACCGGGGGAGATCAAGGGCCTTATCCCTGACTACATACGGCTCTGCAAAGAAAAAGGTATTTATGAGATACGGATCATCCACGGGAAAGGGGCAGGGCAGCTGCGCCGCACGGTTCACTCGATCCTGAGCAAGAACCCGACGGTACGGACTTTCAGAACGGCCGGGGAAGGTGCAGGGGGTTGGGGCGCCACAATCGTCGAATTAAAGAGATAAGGAGGAGGAAATGCCGTTAGTGAACATCAAGATCACCAAAGAAGGTGTTACGCCGGAGAAAAAGGCTGAACTGATCAAGGGCGCCACCCAACTGCTTGTCGATGTGCTGGGAAAGAACCCGCAGACGACATTCGTCATCATCGAGGAAGTGGATACTGACAACTGGGGCGTCGGAGGGGAGTCGGTGACGGTAAGAAGAAAACGGGCACAATAGGGCAACATATTTCTTTCAGGAGGTTCTCATGGATACCGCTTTTGACTTTATAAAAGCCAACCCTGTCTTTCACATTGCCACTGTCGATGGGGCCGGGGCAAGGGTCCGGCCTTTCGGCTTCATAATGAAGAGGAACAATGCGCTCTATTTCTGCACCAATAAAACCAAGGATGTGTATAAGCAGCTACAACAGAATCCGGATATCGAGATCTCCGATATGGGAAAAAATGATACATGGCTGAGGATAAGGGGCAGGATCGCCTTTGATGAAACCCGTGAGGCAAAAGTCCAGGCCTTCGAGCAGTCCCCTAATCTTCTAAGGGTCTATCCCAAAGGGGCGGACGATGAGATATTCGTGACCTTTTACTTCACCGAGGCAACGGCCACGTTATTCTCTTTCACGGCGGCGCCCAAGAATATCCCGCTTTTTTAGCGTCTCGTGAGGGATAAGGGCGGCCTTTTAATGATCAGATTCTGCCGGGGGTCCTGGTGATATGGTTGAGATCAAACTTGAGCCGAGCCTTTCGAGTTGCATCGAGACTGTTGCAAAAAGGGAGTATGAGAGGGTGCTGAGCATACTTCTGAAGGGGGGCAGGGAAGACAGGCAGCTTGAGGAAGAGCTGGAATTGCTGAGGCTGTTTCTGGAATCGGCTGACTTCGGCCGGCTGCGGAGCCTCTCCGAAGACCTCCTGCTCGATGGCAGGCGCGTAGAATTCATATTAAAATCAACAGAAAGTCCGCCCGGATACGCCATAGCACCATAGGGGTCAGCCATTGACAAGGGACAACTGTTTCTCAATCTTTCGAATCTCCCCCTGTATCTTTTTATCGGTCTTCATCCTGTTGGCAAGCCTGGTTACCGCTTTGGTAACCGCTGCAATACCCATACCGAAATAGTGCCCGATCTCGCCGTTCGAGAGGGTGGTATGTTTTCGCAGGAGATAGATCGCATAATGCCGGTAGGGTGGTGAAGAGATGATCGTCTCTTCCGGGACATGATGCCTGAGGGCAAGAGATGAGATGATATCCCGTATGTCTAGGGGTGGAGCGACAAGCAGCCTTTTCCCCGATGTCTCATTTTTACTGAGGGATTCCTCCTTGATCTTCTCCAGTGATTCCCTGATGAACTGTTTGCTTCCCAGGATCATTCCTCCGTAGGCCTTGAAAGAAGGAGGCTGTTCCCCATTGACAGCCCTTTCTACAAACATCCGGTATTGCGCCGGCGCCCGCCGTGGATCGGATGACGCCATGCCCATGATAAGCCCTCTGGAGACAATCGTCTTTTCATCGGGGAGGATGTACGCACGATAGCTGCTGTAGGGATAGTCTTCGGGCCTGTCGGTTATCCCTGCACGGCATGGGTTAAGGTGGACATACCGGGATAATTCCAGGAGATAGCTGTCCTTTTCAACGAGCAGCGACCTGTATCTGCCCTGGAACAGATGGCCCGCCCTCTTCCTCTTGATATTAAAATAGGTGGTATATCCGCTGTTTATGTCGTGCATGAACCTGCTCAATAAACCCTGCGGCGTCTCGACAACGAGATGGTAGTGGTTCCCCATGAGGACATAGCAGTGGATGATGATGCCGTACTTGTGCGATGCATCCTTCAGGAAGTTCAGGAATGTATCGTAGTCTGCCTTTGACAGGAATATCTTCTTTCTCTCATTCCCTCGTGCCGTGATGTGGTGGAATGCCCCTTCATAATTGATCCTCAATGGTCGTGCCATGGTTCCCTCGTGCAGGATAAAGTATCGATACGATGTATCAGATTAATTGTCTCTTGTCAATGGCTGACCCCTCTGTGCTCGTCATGTCCTACATGTTATCTCATGTGGTGCAGTTGTAAGTGGAATGTACCTTTCTATAGGAGATATTTTCTGTGCCCCCTCCCATGAAGATACAACCTTAAAATCTTATTATCAAAACCAGGGAATTTTTGTCAAGGTTTTTTAAAAAATATTTAAGAGATGAGATTGACAAGATGAATATGTTCTCCTGTATAATGAAGATAATGAACATCACTTTGACACCGATGTCGCCGGATGATCGTGAGTCTGTCATGGATATATTCAATTACTACATCGAAAACAGCTACGCGGCCTACCCGGAACAAACACTGCCCTACGAATTTTTTGACATATTCCTGAGCATGTGCCAGGGCTATCCGACGGCAATCGCAAGAAGCGACGAGGGCGAAACAATCGGTTTTGGATTGCTTCGTCCGTACAACCCGCTTCCTGCCTTCTCAAAGACAGCGGAAATAACCTATTTCCTGGAACCTGAATTCACAGGGCGCGGCATCGGCAAGGCAATCCTCGAACACCTGATCGATGAGGGGAAAAAACAGGGCCTTATAACCATTCTCGCAAGCATATCCTCCCTGAACGAATGGAGCATCCATTTTCACAAAAAGCACGGTTTTGTTGAATGCGGACATTTTAAAAAGATCTGCAGAAAGAACGGCAAGGTATTTGATATAGTGTATATGCAAAAAATGCTATAACCATGCCATTAAGCCAAGCCACCTATTGGATCCATGGCCGATGAAATATAAAGGGATTATTTTTGACCTTGACGGAACGCTTGCAGATACGCTTGAAGATCTGGCCGATTCGATGAACAGGGTCCTGACCCTGCAGGGGCTGCCTGTCCACAGCTATGATGCGTACAGGTATTTCATCGGGAAGGGGGTAGCGAACCTGGTTGCCGAAACGCTCCCGCAAGAAAAGCGCACCGAAGAGTTTATTTCCCTGTGTTACGACCTGATCGTCGCAGATTACCGAACGCACTGCCTGGTCAAGACGCACCTGTACGACGGCATTGCCGAGACTCTAAGCCTATTGAGGGGGAGCGGCATAAAGATGGCCGTCTTTTCTAATAAGCCCGATGAGCTTACGAAAAAGATCGTCGAGGCCCTGGCAGGCGCTGATAATTTTGAAATAGTGCTTGGTGCACGGCCTGATATCCCCAGAAAGCCGGACCCTGCCGGCGCCATACTTATTTGCAGGCATTTTGGCATTGCCCCCGGCGGCATTCTGTATCTTGGCGATACCGATATCGATATGATGACGGCGAACAACGCGGGGATGTTCGCTGTCGGTGCGCAATGGGGCTTCAGGACGAAAGAAGAATTGTTAGGAAGCGGCGCCCGCGCAGTGATCGCCCACCCGCAGGAGCTGCTTGAGATAATAGGGATAGAGAGGTAATAGGTTCAATTGAACCCGTAAATCGTGAGGCGTAAGTCGTAAGGGGTAAAATCGCCTAACGCCTCACGCCGAACGTTTTCTTTGCGATATACAATATACGATTTGCTATCAGCTATGAACTATGAGCCGCTTTTGCCGCTATTCGTATTCCTTCGGTACGGCACAGATAATGACGAGAGGCCGGTCGGGCAGCGCGTTCCTGTACTGGTGTTTTTCATTGGGGAGGACAAGGACAAAGCTGCCTTTCTGAACAGGCCTTTCTTCACCTGTTTCAGTTACCAAAAAGCCCTGGCCGTCGATCACATAATTGATATGCTCGAAAGGATGCGTGTGGTACGGCGTGTGGCCGCCAGGCTCAATCGTGAAGACGCGTACGGAGAACAAAGGCGTGCCGTCAGCCTTTGCGATGGGGACCTGCTTGAAGGCGTCCTTAGCGCCCTCCATGTCCATCTTCACCTTTTCAACCTTATCGAGGCTTGTTATCTTCATATCGTTACCCCCGTATTGGCATTGATGTATATGTTATCAGAGTATTTCATTAATTAAAAGACCATATATTTTTTATCCTGTGAAGTGATCAGCGCGTGCGTCGGGGTGTCCTTTAGTAAACCGTCGTTCGATGAGGAAACCCGGCCGTATCATTCACCCCCCCTCTCCCTGACCCTCTCCCGCAAGGGGAGCGGGAACAATGATACTGTTGCACTGCCTCGGGGGATCTATTGATCGAGCATGTTTACGGGGACATTGAGACGCAAGTGCTCGTCCTACGTGGGACATCTTGTTAAATAGTTGTCACACTTCGCTTGACTTATTCTCTGTTGCGGATAATACTTATTGCCAGCTTTACACAATAACCCGGAAGAAAGGAGCTTCAGATGGACATTATAAAGATCATGCCATGCCTTGATATGAAGAACGGCCGTGTTGTGAAGGGGATCCATTTCGTTGATATACGCGATGCGGGCGACCCTGTCGAGAACGCCGCCTTCTATGAGAAGGAAGGGGCCGATGAGCTTGCAATGCTCGATATCGCCGCCACCGTTGAGAACAGGAAGACCCGCCTTGAATGGGTCAAGCAGGTATCTTCCGTGATCACAATCCCGCTCACTGTCGGAGGCGGCATCAACAGCCTGGAAGATATTGAGATGGTGCTCGGGGCCGGCGCCACTAAGGTCTCCATGAACAGCGCCGCCGTGAAGAACCCTGAACTTGTCCGCGAAGGGGCGAAGAAGTTCGGTTCAAATACGATAACTGTTGCGATCGATGCACGACGCAACAAAGATATGCCCTCGGGGTTTGAGCTCGTGATCGCCGGAGGGACTACGCCGATAGGAAAGGATGCCATCGAATGGGCGAGGAGGTGCCAGGAGCTCGGCGCGGGAGTTGTACTTCCAACCAGCATGGACGGCGACGGGACGCTCGCCGGTTATGACCTGGAGTTTACAAAGGCCGTTGCCGATGTCGTGACGCTCCCTGTCGTGGCGTCAGGCGGAGCGGGGACGCTGGAACATTTCTATGAAGGCGTGATAAAGGGCGGCGCAAGCGTATTGCTCGCGGCATCGGTCTTTCATTTCAGGACGTTTACCATCCGGCAGGTAAAGGAATACCTGAAGGCAAAGGGGCTAAAGGTTATCCTGTAAAAAAACAGAAAATCAATATATCGAAATGTAAGGTAAAATCCGAAGCACGGATAAGAATGAGCATGGCGTCTGGATATCCCCCGCAAATACGCTCATTTAAGCTCCAGATGAAAGGCGGCTCATAGTTCATAGCAGAAGCAAGAACCCGACATGCAGCAAACAGTATGTACGAATATCTTTTACTGCCTGTTCTCTATTGTTTATTATGTTTCGTCTTTGCCATCAGCTATGAGCTATCAGCCATGAGCCGGTTTTCCACCTCACGACGGTTTGCTCCGGGATATCCCGACACCATGCTTGCATTATATGCCCGGGATAGACTATTTTCTATGTAAATTCAAATGTTCAAAACGCAAGGATGTTGCACTGTTTAGAACATTTGATATTTGGACTTCAATATTGTTTAGTGCTTCGATATTAGGATTTCGTGCTTGACTTTACGATGCTTATCGTAATGGGCATGTATGGGCATGTAAAGACATCGTTACACTAAAGGTTTATTATGAAGCACTTCAGGTATGACCCTTCGGTAAAGGGCACGAGCTGGGGATGGTCGATGCCGTGGGTATAGGTTTCGAGGAAACGGAGAGACCTTCCTGCCTTGCCTCCTGCCTCGGAAAGGAGATACCTGAAATCATCAAGGGTAAGGTGCGCAGAGCAGGAGCAAGTAATGAGGATGCCATCTTCGGATAATGCTTTCAAGGCCATCTCGTTGATGCCCCTGTAGCCGATGATCCCTTCCTTCTTTTTCCTGTGGTCCTTGATGAATGCGGGTGGATCAAGGATGACAACGTCGAATTGTTCTTCAATATCTCGCAGGCAGCGCTTCACGTCATCGCATAGAAACTCGCAGCGCGCAGGATCAAAGCCATTGAGCATTACATTCTCTTTTGCAAGACCGAGGGCGCTTTCAGAGGCATCTACGTTCGTCACGTGACGGGCTCCTCCGGCAAGGGCATAGACGGCAAACCCCCCGGTATAAGAAAAACAGTTGAGGACCCTTTTCTCTGCTGCGTATTTCATACATGCTTGGCGCTTGTCGCGCTGGTCAAGAAAAAAACCTGTCTTTTGCCCGTGTTTTACATCGACAAAAAATTGAAATCCGTTCTCCCGTATAGTGATCTTGTCAGGCACAGAACCTGAGAGGACGCCCTGTATGCTGTCGAGATTTTCCTGTTTTCTCACCGTTATATCGGACCGTTCGTATATCCCTTTTGGTCCCAATACTGTTTCAAGGGCATTGATGATCCCGGCCTTCCACGACTCGATCCCGCGGGTATGAAACTGCACCACTAAGTAATCGGCATATTTATCAACAATGAGCCCCGGCAAGAGATCGTTCTCGCCGTTGATCAGACGGTAGGCGTTCGTTGAAGGGCTTTCAATATAGCGCCTTCTTATCTGGCGGGCCCGCTCTATCCTCCTTGTGAAAAAGGATGTATCTACCGTTTCATCCTTTTCGTAACCCCAGACGCGGACCGCTATCTGGGAATATGAGTTGAAGTAGCCCGACGCGATGAATTCCCCCGCCTCACTGACAAGCTTCACCGGCTCACCCGGCAAAATTCCATCGGGGATCTTTGCCAGGGCCTGCGAAAAGACCCAGGGGTGTCTGCCCAGCACCGGACCGACGCGGTTCCTTTTTATGGTTAATGTGATCATGGCGCAAGGTCATTATATATTAAATTGCTCCAGGTTGCCAATCGCAATGCAACCTGCTATAGTTGAAATGAGAATGCAATGAAACGGAGGCAATGGTGAGCAGGCTCAGGGACATTTGGTTAAGCTTGACAAAGGTCGTCAGGTTCCTTGATGTATGACATGCAATTGACAAAACGATCATCAGGACTTAATAAATAAACATATGTATATGGAGGTGTATTATGCCTATCTATGAATACAGATGTAAGCAATGCGGAAATGAATTCGAGGTTATTCAAAACGTAGATGACAAGCAGCCTCCCTGTCCGGAGTGCGACAGCAAAGACATAGAGAAGAACCTGTCCATAACCCATACAGGGCAGAGTTCCTGTGGGGCGCCCAGGAAATCACCTTTTTCCTGAAAGTAGAATACCGGGAACGGCGTGGCTGTTCTGAAAAAATAGAGCTGTCGGCACCAGGCTGCCTGCTGACGGCTGATCGCTTAATGCAAGGAGGATATTATGAGCAAGGCAACACCTGTCACAGATAATGAGTTTCAAAAAGAGGTGCTGGAATCTGATGTTCCGGTACTCGTTGATTTTTGGGCAACCTGGTGCGGACCATGCCAGGTCATGGGGCCGGTGCTTGATACGATTGCCGGCGAGTATGCGGGAAAGGTCAAGGTCCTGAAGCTGAATGTTGATGAAAACCAGGCAACACCCCCGAAGTATGGCATACGGGGGATCCCGACCTTGATCCTTTTTAATAAAGGTCAGGTTGTTGATACGATCGTAGGAGCTCAACCCAAGGGCAATGTTGATAACATCCTGAAAAAGGTCATCGCCTGATATGGAGGCGGGGAAAAAGGAACGATATTTTAAAAAGGTAAAGGAAGAGCCTTACGCAAAGCTTCTCAACATACGGCTAAAGGACGTGGGAGAAGGCTATGCCCTCTGTGAAATGGAATTCACGGCGGAGATGGAAAATATTTATAGGGGCGCCCACGGCGGGGCGCTCTTCTCCCTCATCGATGAGGCCTTCGAGATCTCATCCAACAGCCATGAGAACATAGCAGTTGCCCTGAACATGAACGTCACATATATGAGGCCGCCAAAGAAAAACACCCTGTTGCAGGCCGAGTCAAAAGAGGTACATCGGACGAGAAGGACCGCCTCATACAACATTACCGTCCGCGATGATACAAACCTGATAGCAGTATGCCAGGCCCTCGTTTTTGTGAAAGACGAAGAGATACCCTTTTTAAAATAGCTCATGAAAACCCGATGCTGGATGCTGGTTTCTTGATACTGGATGACAGACGCGAGGCTTAAGGAACAAGGTTCGAGAGATTTAGAACATCTGTGTTGGGTTTTCCTGTAGCAAACCTTTTACTTCTTACATTTCACTTTTTACGGTTTTTGCTTTGCCATGAGCCATGAACTATGAGCCATGAGCCGCATTTTATAAGATCAGCGTGGCTGGACGGTGATGCGGGCCTTTTTATCCTTTTCCCCTTCAACGACGACTCTGTCTTCGTTGACAAAGTATGTAACGATCTCGCCGGTCAATCTGTCCTGCCCTGATATAACAACGACGTTTTTCTTAAGCGTTATCTCTCTTTTGTTATTGTCAAAGACAGCTTCTTCGCTCGTTGCCGTCCGGTCCTGTTTGACGATCTTGACATTGCCCTTTGCGTAAGCCTTTTCTATCTCGTTGGTGTCCTCGCTCATGTAAGCCTCGATAACATCAGCAAATATAAATAAATCTTCCTGCTTCGCGATCACACTGCCCTTGAAGATAACGTATTTCTCCTTGTCGAAGCCCTCCATGGAATCGGAGACGATGTCGATAGGTTTTTTCTCGTCAAAGAAGGACAAACCCTTTTCTTTTTCCTCTGTTGCAGGCTCTGCCTTTGTGACCTGCAAGGGCGTCAGTTCGATGTTCCTCTTTTTCCGGTCTTCGAATGGGACAAGGGGGGCTTCAGCCTTCACGAGCTTGAGCTGCTTCCTTTCCCTGACCATGGCCCTCGCGTAGATGCTTTTCGGGTATTCGCTCTTTAAACGTTCCAGGTAATAATCGCTTTTCTCCTGGTATCCAAGCTCCCTGTTCGCCTGGCTCAGATAGTAAAACGCCTTGTCGGTACCTGCAGCGTTTGGATATTTTTTCAACAGGTATTCGAGCCTTATGATGGACGCATTGTACTGGTCTGTCCTGTAATAAAATTCCCCGACATACAATTCGCGGTCGGCAAGTTTTTGTATCATCTTTGCCAGCCTGGGTTCGCTCTCTTTTGTGTGTACGCTTGCAGGGTAACGGTTTTTGAGGTACGTAAGCCTTTCGATGGATCTCAATATATAGGTTTGGTCTCTGTCTATCGAGAGGGAAGTTTTATCATAGCATTCCCCCAGGCGCGCGAGGACATAGGGAATGTTCTCATCCTCCGGATGGGATTTGAAGAAGTCTTCATACACGCCGGATGCAAGTACATATTCCTTCCTGGCAAAGTAGGTGTCGCCCAGTTTCACCGTAGCGATTAGGGCCATGGGGTCAAAGGGATAGTTCTCACGGATGGATGCAAATTTTTCGATCGCCTTGTCGTACTTCTTGTCTTTCAGGAGGTTTACCCCTTCCACGTAAAGGTCGCCCGGTTTACCGACCTGTTTCGGTGCTTTGGAGGCACATGAACAAAGGAGAAGGAAGGCACAAAGAAGAACAACCAGTTTTGTCAACATGCTTTAGTATAACAGAAGGAAAAAAATTATGCTATTCTTTCTGTCGTGAATCTGGGGCGGCTGATAGGCGATGGTTTACAAAATTTTCAGGTTCAATATAATGAACAAGCCATTGCCGACATCGTTTATTACGTGGAAGAGCTTGAGAAATGGAACAGGCATATCAACCTGGTGGGGTTAAAAAGCGCGGGGGCGGTTGTAAAAGTATTATTGTATGACGCGTTCTTTGTGGACCGTTTCATAAGGGAAAGCCGCACAGTCCTTGATCTTGGCTCCGGCTCAGGCATACTCTCGATCCCTCTGAAGATCCTGAATAGCGATGTGAACATCATTGCAGTGGACAAGAACATGAAAAAGATCCAGTTCCAGAGGCATATCGCAAGGGCCCTCGATCTGAAAAACTTTACGATGCTCCATGCAAAGATAGAGGCATTAGGCGCCATGGAGGTCGATACCCTTCTCGTCAAGGCCTTTGGAAGTATGGAAATGATCTTCGAAAAGGGCGGCAGGCATATACGTCAGGGAGGGCGCGCCCTGATCATGAAGACTGACAGGGATAAGCCCTCAGATGCTGAAGGTTTTGTGCTCGAGGAGATGATCCCTTACAGGCTGCCTCTCAGCCAAAAGGACCTCAGGATTTTTATATATAAAAAGATTTCATAGCAATTCTTTTTTATGGTATTGTAAAAAGGAACTTCATGGTGATATCCATTGCGAATCAAAAGGGGGGCGTGGGCAAGACCACAACGGCCGTTAATTTGTCGGCATCGATAGCCGTTGCGGAAAAGAGAACCCTTATAATTGATATGGACTCCCAGTGCAACACGTCGTCGGGGTTCGGAATTTCTTACAATAACCTCCATGACCACATATACCACGTCCTTATCGGTGAAAAGAAGATCGACGAGGTTATCAGAAAGACCGATATCCCTTTTCTCGATATTGTTCCTTCGCACCCTGACCTCATCGGCGCGGAGATAGAGCTTCTTGACACGGAGGAGCGTGAGTTTGCGTTAAAAAAGGCCCTTGCGGACCTGAAGGATGTCTATCAGTATATATTTATCGATTGTCCGCCCTCCCTCGGTCTTTTGACAATTAATTCCCTTGCGGCATCTGATCATGTTATCATTCCCCTGCAATGCGAGTATTTTGCCCTCGAAGGGCTTGCCATGCTTTTAAGGACAATATCGATCATTAAAAAGAAATTAAACCCGGACCTCGAGGTGCTCGGGATCCTCCTGACCATGTTCGACAGGAGAAACAACCTCTCTTTCAGGGTGTGGGAAGAGGTAAACAAGTGCTTCAGCGATGTGGCCTTCAAAACAGTGATACCGAGAAACGTAAAACTGAGCGAATCGCCGAGCCACGGGAAGCCCGCAATACTGTATGATATCAGTTCCCGCGGCGCCGAGAGCTATCTGCGACTTGCTTCGGAAATTCTGGCAAAGAGGAATGATTAATGGTAAAAAAGGATCCCTTGGGAAGGGGACTTCAGGCGATACTCAAGGACATGGAGGAAAAAGGCACCAGCAAATTCATTCCCGTTGACCAGATCATACCGAATCCAAACCAGCCGAGGTCTGTAATTAATGATGATACCATTGCCGACCTCGCCTCGTCGATCAGGGCGAAAGGAATCCTGCAGCCTCTGATCGTTAAGAAAAAGGACAAAAAATATCAGATCATTGCGGGAGAGAGGCGTTACCGGGCGGCAATGCTCGCGGGGCTTAAAGAGGTCCCGGCGATAATAAGGGATGCCGACGAGCGGGAATCCCTGGAGCTTGCGCTTATTGAGAACCTGCTCCGGGAAGACCTGAACCCTCTCGAGGTTGCCGTGGTCTATGAAAAGTTTGTCGAGGATTTTGGCTACACCCATGAAGACGTAGCGAAAAGGGTGGGGGTTGACCGAAGCTCTGTTTCTAACGCCCTTCGTCTTTTGAAGCTTCCGGAGTGGATAAAGACATTGATGCGTGAAGGAAAATTAACCCAGGGGCATGGAAGGGTCCTTGTTTCCCTGAAAAATGAGCTGGAGCAGAAACGGTTTGCCGACAGGGTTGTAAAACAGGGGACTTCCGTAAGGGACCTCGAGCGGGCAGCGCGCAAAAAGGGCGCCCACAAGGTCGGCCAATTTACCGCCGTAGAAGAAGACCTGAGAAAATCCCTCCAAACCAAGGTAAATATTACCTTTCGAAAGAAAAAGGGAAAGATCATCATCGAGTTTTATTCAGAGGAAGACCTCGAAAGGATCGCAGAACTTATCACCGGGGAATAAAAGGCAACAGGAAGCAGGCTACCGCCAAAAAATATTTTTATTCCAGCAAATAAAAAAAATTGCAAATTGGGACTTTTTATGATAGATAGGTTATGCAATATGTGAAATAATTCATAAACACATAGGAACACAATATGATCGATTTTAATTATACCCTTCTCATACAGTTCTTTAATTTTGTCGTTTTACTCATCATTCTTAATTTTCTCCTCTTTAAGCCCGTGCTAAGGGCGATGAATAAAAGGGAGGGGACCATCAATTCGCTCGACGGCCGGATCCAAAAGGCAAAAGAGGAAATGGGCGTATTTGAAAAAGAATATGAGGAGCAGATGCGGGAGCAAAAAAAGCCGTTAATCGCGGGCAGGGAATCAACCTTAGCCGAGGCGCACACAGAATCTATGCACATCGTGGAGAAGGCGAGAGCAGAGCTATCCGGTGAACTCGAGCACGTGAAAAGCGAGATCGAGAGCGAGAGCAAAAAGGTTTTTGACTCACTTAAAGCAGACGTAGACAGGCTCTCAACAGAGGTTGCCCAAAAGATACTGCAAAGGAGCCTCTCATGACACATGGCGGGGAGTCTTTACTGTCCTGGGTATTCAAGTTTGTCAATTTCGGGGTACTTGTTGCTGTCCTCATAAAATTCGCAGGAAAACCACTGAAAGAGTACCTTCAGAATCGCCGCAATACGATCAAGACAAAGGTTGAAGAAGCAAACCGGATGGTCCAGGAGGCGGAATCGCTGAAGGCGCAATATGAAAGCAAGCTTGCGAAGCTTGATGACGAGATAGCGGCCTTCAGGAAAACTATCACGGAGGAAGCCCTGAAGGAGAAACAGAAGATCATCAATGAGGCAACGGAATTTGCCTCCAGGATCAGGGAACAGGCAAGAATCGCCTATGAACAGGAGACGAAGGACGCAATAAGCAGGATCAGAGAGGAGATCGCCCGGCTCACCATAGAGCGGGCAGAAAAGCTCATTGCGGAAAGACTAACCAAAGAAGACCACAACAGAATGGTTGGCGATTTTATAGAAAAATTAAGGAGCTTGAATTGATAAGCCGGTCGATTGCAAAACGGTACGCAAAAGGCTTATTTGCGGTAGGCGAAAGAAACGGGAAGTACAGGAGCTACCTTGAGGAGCTTGAAGGTATTCTAAGTGTTTTTGACAGGGAACAGCGATTAAAGAAGGCGCTCATGCTCCCTCTTCTCGAGATTAAAAAGCGCAAAGAACTCCTCAGCGATGTGATGAGAGCCCTCGGTGTTTCACCTTCAGTATCCAGCCTTTTTAATATACTCATTGAAAATAACAGAATGGGCTACCTCCCGACCATCAGGGATGTTTACCAGGAGCTCGTGGACGAAAAAGAGGGCCGGATAAGAGGCGTCCTATGGGCGGCATACCCCCTTGAAGAAGCCTCAAGGAATCGTATTGCCGATGTGCTGAAAGATAAGTTCAAAAAAGAGGTTGTCCTTGAAACGGTTGAAGACAGAAGCCTCATTGGCGGAGTAAAGGTAGTTATAAAAGGGACCATCATTGACGGCAGCGTCAAAAAACAGATCGAAACTTTAAAGGAAAATATATTGAAGGAGTAATTTCTATGGAGATCAAGGCCGATGAAATAAGCAGAATCATAGAACAGAAGATAGCCGGTTTCGAAAGGGAGGTCGATCTCAAGGAGACAGGAATCATCATCTCTATTGGTGACGGCATTGCAAGGATATACGGGTTGGAAAACACGATGTCCGGCGAGCTTCTCGAGTTCCCTCACGGGATCATCGGTATGGTTCTGAACCTTGAAGAAGACAACATAGGCGCTGTTGTCTTCGGTGAAGATTACAAGATCAAGGAAGGGGACCTCGTAAAGCGGACAGGCAGGATCGCCCAGGTCCCGGTGGGTGAAGCCCTCATCGGAAGGGTTGTCGATGCCCTCGGCAATCCTATCGACGGGAAAGGCCCTATCGAAGCCCAGGAATTCCGCAATGTGGAACAGATGGCGCCGGGCGTCGTTGTACGGCAACCGGTTAAAGAACCTATCCAGACAGGTATAAAGGCCATCGACTCGATGATACCCATCGGAAAAGGCCAAAGAGAGCTCATCATCGGCGACAGGGGCACCGGCAAGACAGTCATTGCCCTGGACACGATCATCAATCAGAAAGGGAATGACGTATTCTGCATATATGTAGCTATCGGGCAGAAAAGATCATCTGTTGCAAGGACGGTCGACCTTCTCTCCCAGTACGGCGCCATGGAATATACGACCGTCGTGGCTGCGACGGCAAGCGATGCTGCGCCGCTGCAGTACCTCTCGCCATTTTCCGGCTGCGCCATGGGCGAGTATTTNNTGATCATCTATGATGACCTTTCCAAACATGCCGTTGCGTACAGACAGCTTTCTCTCCTTTTGCGGCGTCCTCCGGCAAGGGAGGCCTTCCCAGGTGATATATTCTACCTTCATTCAAGACTCCTGGAGAGGGCTTCAAAGTGGGACGATGCGCATGGCGGAGGATCCCTGACAGCCCTTCCCATTATTGAGACACAGGCGGGCGACGTTTCCGCCTATATCCCTACGAACGTTATCTCCATTACCGACGGGCAGATATACCTCGAGCCAGAGCTCTTCTACGCAGGCGTCAGGCCGGCGATCAACGTGGGCCTCTCAGTTTCGAGGGTCGGCGGCAATGCACAGATAAAGGCCATGAAGCAGGTCGCAGGCCGGCTGAGGCTGGAACTTGCACAGTACAGGGAAATGGCGGCCTTTGCGAAGTTCGGCAGCGATCTCGATAAGTCAACCCAGGCGCTCATCGCGAGAGGTTCTCGCCTTACCGAGCTGTTAAAACAGGGGCAGTACGTGCCGATCCCCGTTGAAAAAGAAGTTGTGCTCCTCTATGCCGGGGCAAACGGATATATCGACACCTATCCTGAAAACGCATTGAAAAAGTACGAACAGGAACTCTTCAAATTTATGGATGAAAAATACCCTGACGTGCTTGCGGAGATCAAGGCGAAGAAGGAGATCGACCCTTCCATTGAAGAGAAGCTCTACAAGGCGCTCAATGAGTTCAAGGCGATCTTTACGAATTAGGATAATACAATGGCAACGCTGAGAGACATAAAGCGAAAGATAGGAAGCATCAACAGCACCCAGACGATCACGAGAACAATGAAGATGGTTTCTGCCTCAAAGCTCCGGAGGGCGCAGGAGGATCTCGAAAAGGTCAGGGGTTATGCGTTGAAGATAGAGGAACTCACCGGTCGGGTCATACAGAATATGCCCGATGATGCCCACCCGCTCCTTGCCGCGAGAGAAGATGTTAAGAAAGTGCTCATTTTCGCTATTGCGTCCGACAGGGGCCTCTGCGGCGCTTTCAACCTCAACATCGGACAACACGCGGAAGATTTCGTCAGGGAAAACGGCCACTTCTATGAAAGGACCGGGATCTACACCTTCGGGAGAAAGGTGAATGACTACCTCCAGAGAAGGAAATATGACATTGTGAAAAGTTTTGTCGATGTGAAAAAGATCGACAAGGAGATCGTTGATGTCATTGCCGGACACCTTATACAGTTTTATACATCAGGCGAGTTCGACAAGATCTATCTCACATATACATGTTTTCGCTCCCCCATTAAACAGGAGATCGTCTTCGAAGAGTTCTTGCCCATCAGCAGGGCTGACAGCGGTGAGGAACCGATCGACTATATCTGCGAACCGGAAAGGTCAAAGATAGCGGAAAGCCTTATCCCTAAATATGTGAGCACAAAGATATATTACGCCCTTGTGGAATCGCAGACATGCGAGCAGGCGGCCCGCATGACCGCCATGGAAAATGCAACCAATAACTGCGGGGAGATGGTAAAATACCTGACGCTTGTATATAACAAGAGAAGACAGGAAGGCATAACCAATGAAATGATGGATATCGTTGGCGGCGCCGAAGCCTTGAGAGGAACATAAAGGAGGAAAATCAATGAGCGTGGAAGTCAAGGGAAAGATTGTACAGGTCATCGGGACGGTCGTAGATTTCCGGTTTCCGTCTGATAACCTTCCACCAATATACGGAGCAATATTTGTGACCAACCCCACCATAAATGATAAGGCCGAAAACCTTATCCTCGAAGTGGCTCAACATATCGGCGACAGCACTGTCCGCTGTATCGCGATGAACACTACTGATGGACTAAGAAGGGGTCAGGATGCGGTATATAAAGGCGCCCAGATCACCATTCCCGTAGGGAACGAGATACTCGGCAGGGTGCTCAACGTCATCGGGGAACCTGTTGATAATGGTCCTGAGGTAAAAACAAAGATGACCTACCCTATCCACAGACCGGCTCCTTTATTGACCATGCAGAACACGAAGATCGAGCTCCTCGAAACAGGCGTTAAGGTCATAGATCTCCTTGAGCCCTATTCGAAGGGCGGAAAGGTCGGCCTCTTCGGTGGAGCCGGTGTCGGCAAGACCGTTGTTATTATGGAAATGATCCACAATATCGCAATGCATCACGGAGGCATATCGGTCTTTGGCGGGGTCGGCGAGAGAACAAGGGAAGGGAACGACCTCTGGCTTGAGATGAAGGGATCAGGGGTTCTTGACAAGTGCGCCCTTATATATGGCCAGATGACCGAAGTCCCCGGCGCCCGCGCAAGGATAGGCTTGACGGCGTTGACTGCTGCAGAGTATTTCAGGGATGAGGAAGGACAGGACGTTCTTCTCTTTATCGATAACATATTCAGGTTTACCCAGGCAAACTCAGAGGTTTCGGCATTGCTCGGAAGGATGCCTTCAGCTGTCGGTTACCAGCCGACCCTTGCGACAGACCTCGGCGAACTGGAAGAACGGATCACCTCCACGTTGAAAGGCTCGATCACATCGGTGCAGGCCATCTATGTGCCCGCCGATGACCTTACGGACCCTGCGCCTGCAACAACGTTTGCCCATCTCGATGCGACAACGGTTCTCTCAAGGCAGATAGCAGAACTCGGCATCTACCCGGCCGTTGACCCTCTCGATTCCACAAGCCGGATCCTTGATCCCAAGGTAGTAGGCGAAGAACACTATCAGGTAGCCCGGGAAGTACAGAGGATCCTCCAGAAATATAAAGAACTGCAGGACATCATTGCGATCCTCGGCATGGACGAGCTCTCCGAAGAAGATAAGCTCGTTGTGGCAAGGGCAAGAAAGATCCAGAGATTTCTCTCACAGCCATTCTTTGTCGCAGAGGCCTTTACCGGCCAGCAGGGAAGATACGTGACCCTGAAAGACACCATAAGGGGATTCAAGGAGATCGTGGAAGGAAAGCACGACGAGCTTCCTGAGCAGGCATTCTACATGACAGGCACTATCGAAGAGGCAGTAGAGAAGGCAAAAAAACTCATTGGAGATTGATCACGACATGCTTGATCTTGAAATAATTACACCCGAAAAGATCCTTGTTAAAGAGCAGGTAGACATGGTAGAGGCCAAGGGGGCCTACGGCGAGTTCGGCGTACTTCCCGGCCACACCCAGTTTCTCACTACCATTGAGATCGGCGAGATCAGATATATGAAGGGTGGGACAACAAATTACCTCGCGACAAGCGGCGGATATGCAGAGGTCTTGGACGACAGGGTAACCATCCTCCTCGACGATGCGGAACTTGCCGAAGAAATCGATGTAGAAAAGGCAAAACGCGAGATGGAGGAGGCTGAAAAGGCCCTCAAGGCGCTTGCATTTGATGAAAATCAATATAAACTCATGGAGATGGCCTTATTCAAGGCGATAATGAAGATAGAGGTCGCATCCAAAAGACACCTCTGAAAGCTGAAATCCTATGGACCTGTTCCAGGCAATTACAGAAAGAAAAAGCATAAGGGCATTCAAGCCTGACCCTGTACCGAAAGAGAAGGTGGAGGAGATCCTCCAGTGGGTCACCAATGCCCCTTCGGCGATCAACCTCCAGCCCTGGGAATTTTTCGTGGTCATGAACGAAGAAAAGGAGCGCTTAAGCAGAAGGCTCGTAAAATCATACAGGGAAAAACAGATATCCTGCAGCCCCGGGAACGTGAAGCCTTTAGCTGATGAATTCACAAAAAGAGGCGTCCAGTCATTCCAACTGATGGACCCTTATCTCAAGGAGATGGGGAAGGACTTCAATGCGTTCATCAATGAAGGGAGCTGCAATTTCTACGGCGCCCCTGTGGCGGTGATCCTCTGCCTTGACAATGCCTTCTCCAAGGCCCGCCTCGTTGATATCGGCGTAGCGCTGGGCTATTTCGTCCTCGTTGCCCAGGCGAGCGGCCTTGCCACATGCCCCGTGGGGCTCATCAATGCCTACGAGGACGACATCAAGGAGACCCTCGACATCCCTGACAACAAAGAGGTTGTCATCGGGGTCGCCCTCGGGCACCCCGACTGGGACAGCCCCGTCAACCGCTTCAAAACACCCCGCGAAGGCCTCGACAGCTTCGTAAAGTGGATAGACTGATAATAAACCGGCTCATGGCTGATGGCTCATAGCAAAACCTGTAGCAATTTGACTACACGGTGTCGTTAAAAAACTATCCGGTACTTTTTTATCTTTTTATAGAGGAGCGTCCGGTGAATGCCGAGCATGGCTGCGGCGTCGGTCTTATTGCGCGTCGATGAGATGGCCCTGATTATTGCCTCCCGTTCCGCGGCTTCCTTGGTCTTATCGAGGGAGGGGTTGTCGACGACAGGGAGCGGGGCGGTGATCTGGCTGCCCCGCAAGAACAAGGGGAGGTCGTGGATATAAACGGTGTCTTTCTCGAGAAAGCAGGTAACGCGACTAAGGATGTTAAAGAGCTCCCTGATATTTCCCGGCCAGTCATAACTGGCAAGGATCCTTTCTGCCTGAGGATCGATCTTGATCTCGGCAAAAGGTGTATCATCGTTGAGGGCTTTCAGGAGGGACCTGACAATGGGGATAATATCCTCTTTGCGCTCGCGGAGAGGCGGGATCCTGAGGCGTATTACATTCAGACGGTAAAAAAGGTCTTTCCGGAATCTCCCTTCTTCCATTGCCCGTTCAAGGTCCTGGTTGCTCGCCGCAATAAGCCGGAAATCTGATTTTATCGGTTGATGGCCCCCGACATGTTCGAGTTCTTTTTCTTCGAGGACGCGAAGGAGCTTTGGCTGCATCTCCAGCGGGAGGTCGCCGATCTCATCAAGGAAGACGGTACCGTGGTTGCCAAGCTCCAGCTTCCCTGGCTTGCCGGACATGTTCGCCCCGGTAAAAGCGCCTTTTTCATAGCCAAAGAGCTCAGATTCCAGGAGGTCTTTCGGTATGGCTGCACAGTTGATCTTTATCAAAGGATAAAGTCTTCTCGGGCTTGCATAATGGATCGCCTGTGCGAACATCTCTTTACCCGTACCCGATTCGCCTGTAATAAGGATCGGCAGGTTTGTATTGGCAGCCTTCATTGCCTCTTTTTTTAGTCCAACAATATTTTCACTGACCCCTACGATGCTGTCAAAGGTGTATCGTGTCGAGCGGAGAGACATAAGCTCTTCCTCGTAGAGCTTCACCTTCGATTCTAAAAGAGAAAGCTTTTTCGCGAGCTTATTCACATCGCTCACGCTTTTGAACATCACCTGCCCGAGGGCAGCGATCACCCTTCCGTTCTTTTTTATAGGGATACGCTGGACGACCATGTCCTGACCCTTAATGCGTTGCGTGACATTGATCTCGGGTTCCCCTGTTTTTGCAACGATATGCATGCGGGAGTTCTCTATGACCTCGGTGACGTGTTTTCCAATCTGTTCCTCCGGATTGACGCCTATGAACTGACCGTAGGGTGTATTGAAGTACAGGATATAACCTTCAGGATCAACGACCACAACACCATTGTGGATACTGTCAAAGATCAATTCATATGTCTCGAGCTGTCTTGCGAGTTCCTTGAGATCGGGGCTACGGGACCCTGCCCTGAATCTTCTGGCATAAGCAATATGTGGATCTTTAGGGGATTCCGGTTCCATACGCTTTAATGTAGATCATTTGATACATATTTATATCAAAATGTATACACAAAACTAAGAAACAGGATAATCTCAGAAGCAACTATTTTCAACAAAAAAAATATGGTGAATTTGAAAAACATTATAATTCAATAAGTTATGGTATTAACACCGTGGAATTGTATCCTTTGGTATCACAATTGCAACTATCAATACATCCAACAAATCTGCAATAAGTAAGCATCGGGGAAGGGGGGCATATATGTCTTTCGACATCAACGAACCGGTAATAACACGAGATGATATCCTTATACTGAATGACAAGGATTTTAATCCCCGTAACGTATGTATCGTAACCGGAGCGGGAAGCGGCATAGGCAAAGCTACATGCATCGCTGGAGCCGCCAACAACCTGATGGTCGTCGGCCTCGACGTGGATGAGAAGAACGGGGAAAAGACACAGGCGCTGGCAAGAAAGATGGGCGGCCAGATGATATTTATCAAGGTCGACCTTACAAAAGACAAAGAGGTTGAACGGGCCATAAAGAAAGCCGCCAAACTAGGGACGCTGCGATATCTCGCCAATATTGCCGGGATGCAGCATATCAACTCCGTTGAAGACTTCCCTATGGAGAGATATGATTTCATGATGAGCCTCATGGTAAGAGCGCCATTCTATCTCGCAAAGCTCACAATCCCCTATATGAGAAAAAGCAGAGACGGCAGGGGTGTTATTGCAAACATGGGTTCCATACATGCCCACATCAGCACACTCAACAAGCCTGTCTACAACATTACGAAGTTTGCGATGCGCGCCCTGTCCCAGTCTATAGCGGCAGAAGGTGGAGGGAAGATACGTTCTTTCTCTGTCAGCACCGGCTTTGTAAAGACGGCCCTCGCCCTCAACCAGATCGCTGCGCAGGCCGAGCAGAGAAAGATAAGGCCGGAACAGGTGGTGACGAATGTAATGATGGGAAAATCAAGGATCAAGGAGATGATGTCGCCGATAGAGGTGGGCAATCTCTTTCTCTTCGGGTTCTCCCGTTTTGCTACATACCTGAACAGCGGTGACCTGCTGTTCGATGGCGGTGTTGTGCTGACGTATTAGTTAGTTGCGTTTTTTATTCCATATTAAAGGGAGGTTTTTATGAAAGGCAAAGCATTATTATCAATGGTCCTCGCATTATCGATCGTGTTCTGTTTCTGCGGCAATACCCTTGCGGCCGAACCGTATCACCTCGGTGTCGCCCTCGGGTTCACCGGCACGGGAACGCTTTACAGCAAAGACCAGATGGAAGGCATCCAGGTCGCGGTTGACGAGATCAACAAACAGGGCGGTTTTTTGAAAAAACATCCCATCAAGATCTCCCAGCAGGACACCCAGACAAAACCTGACGTAGGCGTCAGGACCGTGAAGGACCTGATCCTGAGGGATAAGGTGCGCGCGGTCATTAACGATTACTCCAGCGCCGTTGCCGTTGCGGTAAAGCCGATCTGCAGGGAGTACAAGACCCTCCACATCGCGGCCATCAGTAACTCTGAAAACATTACCAAGATCAACTACAGCCCATATACATTCCAGGTGGTGCCTAACAGCTACATGCAGGCAAAGGCAGCATCGTACGCAGTTGCCCAGATGGCAAAAAAGAAAGGATGGAAGGAATATGTAACCCTCTCCTCAGACTATGAATGGGGGAGGTCCACACAGGAAGAGGTCGTTAAAGACCTTAAAAAGGTTGCACCATTTCTGAATGTTAAGAAGGAATTATGGCCGAAGCTCGGTGAAACCCAGTTCGCCTCCTTTGTCACAAGCATCATGTCCATGAAACCTGATTTTGTCTATGCATGTCTCGCGTCCAAGGACAACGTCACCTTTACAGAACAGGCAAAACCCTACGGTTTCTTTGACAAGGTACCCTATGTGGGGAGCATGCAGAGCGTAACGGAGCTGATCACCGAAGCAAGGACGATGCCCCGGGGTCTCGTGGCAATCAGCCGCGCGCCCTTTTTCGCCCATCTCGATGTGCCTATGATGACAAACTTCGTGAAGAACTACAGGGCAAAATATAACGGCAAATACCCCAGCGACTGGGCAGTCATGGGGTACGATGCGGTCTATGCATTGAAACAGGGTGTTGAAAAGGCAGGCACGATCGATACGGAAAAGGTGAAGGATGCTCTGAAAGGACTCACCGTTGACCTTACCAGAGGGAAACTTCAGTTCAGGCCTATCGACAACCAGCTCCGCTGCTCCTCTTACGTAGGGGTTGTGAAGGATGACCCGAAATACCCCTTCCCGATCCTTGCAGAGCTGATTGAGATAAAGGCTGCCGACAGCGAGCGCCCGGAGGCTGAGATTGTAGCTGCGAGACAGGCTGAGAAAAAATAACGTACCATAAAGGGTATATCCTATGGAATTCACTTTTCTGTTTTCGCAGTTCATGAGCGGTTTGACCTATGGCTTGATGCTTTTCCTCGTTGCGTCAGGACTCTCTCTTATCTTTGGTGTGATGAACATCCTCAATTTTGCCCACGCCACACTTTGGCTGATCGGTGCTTATATATGCTTCACCTTCTGGAGCTTGATGGAGGCGCACCAGTTTGCCTTGTGGGTAAGCATCCCCCTTGCCGCGCTTGCAACGGCAGCATTCGGGTGGATCTGTGAGGTCGTCCTTATCAAAAGGATATACAAGAGGGAGCTCCATGAGCAGCTCCTTATCACCTATGCCATGGCGTTGATCTTTGGTGATCTGATCAAGATTGTATGGGGGCCGACGGACAGACTCATTGTCCGTCCCTCCATTATTCAGAAACCGCTTTTTCTTTTCGGGGCTCCCATTGATTCCTATTTTATCTTCGTGATCCTTATAGGCGTTGCCGTTGCCGTGGGGCTCTGGTGGTTTTTGAAATACACAAAATACGGACACATCGTGAAGGCCGCCGTCTACAGCAGGGAGATGGTGAGCGCCCTCGGCATCCCTATTCCGAAGATCTATACCTGGGTCTTTACGCTGGGAATCTTTATCGCGGGACTGGCAGGGGGGGTCCAGTCTGCAATCGGCTCGGTGACGCTGGGCATGGATATGAATATCATTATCCAGGCGTTCTGCGTTGTAGTCATAGGGGGATTCGGCAGCCTTATGGGGACGCTGATAGGATCGCTCATAGTCGGCGAGGTGTTCTCCTTTGCGATCCTCTACTGGCCTGACGGCGCAATGGTCCTCATCTTTGTTATTACTGCGGCGATCCTCATTGTAAAACCGTGGGGACTTTTTGGGACACCGTTGAGGGCATAATATGGATAATAAAAATACTATGTTTCAACGATTCTGGCTCCCGGCCGCCCTCTTTGTTGTAGCACTTATCCTGCCCTTTGTAATCAGTGAATTCTGGGTCCATGTCTTTAACGAAATACTCATCCTCGGGCTCTTTGCAGCAGCCTTCAACCTTGTCTTCGGGTATATGGGGCAGTTAAGCTTCGGGCAAGCAGCATATTACGGGATAGGCGCTTACACAACAGGGCTTCTCATGGTTAAGCTGCATTGGCCGCTCTTTGCGTGCCTCCCCGTCTCCATGATAACCGCCGGGATCGGCGCATTGATCCTCGGATACTTCTGCGTGAAGCTGAGGGGCATCTATTTCGCAATTCTCACCATGGCCTTTGGACAGCTTGTATTCTTCATAATCTTCCAATGGTACTCATTTACGGGCGGCGATAACGGCCTCCAGGGGATCAACCCCCCTGAGTGGCTCTTCAAGGCAATTCCCTACTATTATTTTTCCCTCACCGTGGTGACCATCGGCATGATCATTCTCTACTTTATCACCGAGTCCCCCTTCGGGTATACATTGCGGGCAATACGTGACAATACGGAGCGGACCGAGTTTATCGGGATCAACGTCCAGAGGTACATGCTGATCAACTTTGTCATCTCCGGTATGTTCTGCGGACTGGCCGGTGCGCTTTGGGGGCCCTTCAACAGGAGCGTTGCGCCGGACCTGTGCAGCTGGCAGCATTCCGGTCACCCGGTCTTTATGGCGGTCATGGGCGGTCCCCACCATTTCCTTGGACCGATGATCGGCTCTGTCATCTTCACCTTTCTCAATGCCTTTGTAACGGGATTCACGGAATACTGGCCCCTGGTAAGCGGTATGGTGATAATAATAGTTGTCCTTGTTATGCCCGGCGGTGTTTTCGGGATCATCAAGGAAAAGGGTTATTTCTGTCCCAGGGATGCGGGAGACGTGAAAAATGAATGACGACATTATTTTACAGACAGATCATCTGAGCAAATCCTTCTTTAAATACCAGGTGCTGACCGACGTCAATTACCAGCTGACGAGGGGAATGATCGCCGCCATAATCGGTCCTAATGGGGCGGGGAAAAGCACATTCTTCAACCTTGTTACCGGCTATCATACGGTCAGCGGGGGCAGCGTCTTTTTCAGGGGACAGGAGATTACGAACTGGGCACGCCATAAGATCGCCCGGATCGGTATTACCCGCGCGTTTCAGGTAAGCAATATCTATCCAAAACTAACGACCTACGAGAATGTACGGCAATCCATCCTTGCTCAGCAGAAAAGGACACTCAACCTTTTTATCCCTGCGGAAAGACTTGCGAAGAAGGAGACCCTTGACCTCCTCGAAACTACCGGTCTTTCCGGTTTCAGAAACACCGAGGCGGGTATCCTTTCGCAGGGTGATAAGAAAAAACTGGAACTGGCGCTTGCGCTTGCAAGCAAGCCCGACCTTCTTCTTCTCGACGAGCCAACGGCCGGGATGTCATCGGAAGAAACCCACGAAACCATGGAGCTTGTAAAGCGTCTCAATAAGGAGGTCGGCCTGACGATCCTTTTTACCGAGCATGACATATCGGTAATTTTTGGTTACGCCCAGAAGCTCTCTGTCCTGCATCAGGGGGTTTTAGTTGCTGAAGGTACCCCGGAAGAAGTGAGACAGAACAAGGAAGCACAAGCATGTTATCTTGGTGAGGAGATATGATACTGGAAGTCAACAATATCAACACGTTTTATGGTACAAGCCATATTCTCTTTGACGTCTCTTTGCAGGTGGAAAGCGGCGAACTTGTCTGTCTCCTGGGAAGGAACGGCGCCGGAAAAACAACGACCATGAGAAGCATCATGGGGCTTACACCTCCGAAGACCGGGGGCGTGAAGTTTTATGGCGAGGATATGACCGGTATACCACCCTATACGATCGCGCAGAAGGGGATGGGCTATGTCCCGGATAACAGGCTGATCTTCCCCGACTTGACCGTCAGACAGAACCTTGAGGTCGCCATCAAAAAGTCTGAACATTTCAAGGGCGAACCGTGGACAGTGGAGAGGATCTTCGAGATATTCCCCAAGCTTAAGATATTGGAAAAGCACCTCGGCGGATACCTGAGCGGCGGCGAACAGCAGATGCTGACTATCGGGAGGACGCTTATGGGTAATCCGGAGCTTATCCTGCTCGACGAACCCGTTGAAGGGCTGGCGCCGCTCGTTGTAAAGGATTTTGCAGAACGGCTGCTCAAGCTGAAAGAGATAGGGGTAACGATCCTCTTTTCAGAGCAGAATGTAAAGTTCTCCCTTGCCATAGCCGACAGGGCTTATGTGATCGACAGGGGCCGCATCAGGTACCACGGGAGCATTGCCGAGCTGAGTACCAACGAAGAGGTAAAGAGAAACTACCTGATGATATAAAAACTGTTTCGTGTTTAAAGTTTAAAGTTTGAGATTTTAACCATAAACCTCATGCCCTTAACCTTAAACTTGAAACTCGGAACTTGAAACTGTATTGTTGGAGGAAATCATGAAGCAGCCCTTGTGGAGGCCGTCTGAGGAACGGATAAAGAACGCCAACATGACGAGGTTCATAGACCTTGTCAACAAGCGGTTCAACAGGTCTTTAAGCGGCTATTTCGACCTCTATGACTGGTCGATCAGCAATATCGAGGATTTCTGGGCAACCGTATGGGATTTTGTGGATATCAGGGCATCCAAAAAATACAACAACGTGGTGGAAGACCTCAACAAATTCCCAGGCACACAGTGGTTTGCAGGCGCAGAGCTGAACTTTGCCGAAAATCTCCTGAGATACAGGGACGATAGGACCGCCTTTGTCTTTAAATGCGAAACAAAACCATCTGTAAGCATAACGTATGAGGAACTGCATAAAACCGTCAGCCGCCTCGCAACAGCCCTGAAGGAACAGGGGGTAGAAAGAGGGGACAGGGTTGTGGCGTATATGCCGAACATGACCGAGACGGCCATTGCCATGCTTGCCGCCACGAGCATCGGCGCGACATGGGCGTCATGCGGTTCGGAGCTCGGCATGCAGGCGGTCATCGACCGTTTCAGTCAGATAGAGCCGAAGGTCCTCTTTACCGTTGACGGGTACCTGTATAAGAACAAGCCGTTCCACATGCTTGCCGATGTGAAGGAGGTCGTAGAAACGGTGCCTTCGATAGAGAAGGTCGTTGTGGTCTCATACGTCAATGAAAGGCCGGATATCGGCAAGATCCCGCATTCGGTCCTTTACAAGGATTTTCTCGCTTGCGGAAAAGAAAGTGAGATCATCTTCGAGCAGGTCCCCTTTGACCACCCGGTCTATATCATGTTCTCCTCAGGCACAACAGGGAAACCGAAATGTATGGTCCAGAGCACTGGAGGGATACTGATCAATCAGCTCAAGGAGCTTATCCTCCACGCAGACCTTAAACGAGACGATACGATCATATACATGACGGCGCCGAGCTGGATGATGTGGAACTGGCTCATCGCTTCGCTCGGGGTCGGCGCGAAGATCATTCTCTTTGACGGGAACCCCGGATATCCTGATATAGGGACCATGTGGAAGCTGATCGACGACGAGAAGATAACCGTCTTCGGGACGAGCGCCACATACATCAATATGCTCAAGGGCCAGGGCTTCAGGCCAAAGGAACAGTACGATCTCGCCACGCTTAAGGAGATCTGCCAGACCGGATCGGCCCTCTCCGCAGATGGATTCGAGTACGTCTACCAGGCAATCAAGGAGGATGTCCACTTCCATTCCATCTCCGGCGGCACAGACATCAACGGGTGCTTTGCGGCGGGATCGCCGACGATCCCTGTTTATGCCGGCCAGCTGCAGGCCCCTGCATTGGGGATGAAGGTAAAGGCTTACGACGATAAGGGCAACCCGGTCTACGACAAACAAGGCGAGCTTGTATGCGAAGCGCCCGCGCCTTCCATGCCACTTTATTTCTGGAACGACCCGGAAATGAAGAAATACAGGGACGCGTATTTTGCGATCTATCCGAATATATGGCGCCACGGTGATTACGTGGAGATATACGGCGATACCCGCGGCATCACCTTCTTCGGCCGCTCCGATGCCATTTTAAAGCCGTCCGGCGTCCGCATCGGCACAGCAGAGATATATAATATCGTAGAACACTTCGATGAGATAGCCGACAGCGTGGCCATAGGACAGAACTGGGAGAACGACCAGCGGATACTCCTTTTTGTAAAGCTTTCAAGCGGCGCATCGCTTACGGATGATCTGAAGGACAGGCTAAAAAAGGCCCTCAGGGACAAAGCATCGCCGAGGCACGTCCCGTCCATGATCATCGAAGTCCCGGATATCCCCTATACGTTCAACATGAAGAAGGTTGAGAGCGCTATCACGAATATTGTCAATGGCAGGCAGGTTACCAACAGGGACGCCCTCGCTAATCCGCAGTCCCTTGATTATTTTCAAGAGATCTTGCCTGTGGTGCAAAAAAGCTGACAGCTCTTAGCAGAATGCTGAATAAGAGATGCCGGATACAAGATATTGATACTGGATACTGGTTAAACCAGAATCCAGAAACCAGCATCAAGAGTACCATTTGCCATGAGCTATCAGCCATGAACCATGAGCTAATATAGGAGGCATGTATGTTTGTATCAGACTGGATGACAAAAAAGGTTTTCACAGTGACACAGGATGACAGCATCTCTTCGGCGATCAAGCTGCTGAAAGAGAAGAAGATCAAGCACCTGCCCGTCGTGAAGAAGGATAACGGTATTGCAGGGATCCTTTCAGACAGGGACATCAAGGAATACACCCCTTCCAAAGCCTCCACCTTTGACATCCACGAGCTCAATTACATACTCTTCACGACGAAGGTCAAAGAGATCATGATCAGGAACGTGATCACCGCTTACCCTGAGATGCCGATAGAGGAGGCAGCGATGCTGATGCTGGACAGGAATATCGGGGGCCTTCCGGTCGTGGACAAAGGAAGGCTTGTCGGCATCATCTCTGACAAGGATATCTTCCGCGTCCTTGTTGACATTACCGGTGTTCGCCACGGTGGCAGTCGTTTCTATCTTACGATCGCAGATAAGCTCGGCGCAACAAAAGACGTGATCGATATCGTGAGGGATAACGGGTTTACCATAGACAGCGTCCTCACCACCTATGAAGGCGCAAAGAAGGGTTTCAAGAGGGTTGTCGTAAGGACAAAAGGGAAGGCAGGGAACATCGCAGGCGCAAAGAAGGCGTTCTCCTCCAAGTATGGCGACCTCTTCTTCCTGTTCTGATATTTGGTCTAAAGGATGCTCATCCTTATGGAAGATCCGGGTTCATGTTCTGTAAAAAATTAAGGGGGTCAAGCCTCTCATGCTGGTTGCATGCTGCAAATGAGATTTGACCCCCTTTGGCTTTATGCGATCTATGGTGCTACTGCTCCCACGGCGCCTGGGGGTCTTTTGTCCATTCCTCGGTGGAGCCGTCGTAGACCTTGACGTCCTTGTATCCCATCAGCTCGGTCATTAAGAAGGACCATGCGGTGCACACCTTGCCCGTATCGCAGTATGTGATGATCTCTTTCGCCATGTCCTTGCCGACAGCAGCGGAGGCAATATTCATAAGCTCTGTTTTATTCTTGTATGTCCCGTCCTGCTTATACATCTGCGAGGTGGGGAGGTTGACCGCCTTGGCGATACGGCCTGGCTTGGCGACAAAATCGAGCTTCTTGGCGCCCTTGTAGAAATCCGGCTCCCTCACGTCGACAATAACAGCCTTTCCGATGCTTTTTATCACATAATCCTTCTTTGCGAAGAGGCTCTCGTTTACCTTTGCCTGGTATGATTTTGCCTTTGGCCTGACCGCGTCCGTTGAAACAGCCTTCTTGTCGGCGACCCATTTATTGTATCCGCCGTCGAGAAGGGCGATGTTCTGGATGCCTGCGTACTTCAGCGTCCAGGCAACCCTCGTTATATCTGTCCTGTCGGGGACCGCATCGGTCTTGCCGACAAGAACGACGATAGAGTCACTGCCGATGCCTGCACCGCCTATGACGTCGAAGAGATCGTCGGCAGCAGGGAGCTCATTGCGTATGCCGCCTTTCATAATTGCCCATGAGCCATAGAATGCATTCACCGCATTTGGTATGTGCCCTGCCTTGTAGTCTTCCACCTTCCTGATATCGACGATCACCACTTTCGGATTGTTGATGTTTGTTTCAACCCATGCAGTATCGACGATCGGCGCCACATCTCTCGCAAAAGAGACAAGGGGTAATGAAAGAATACAAAGCACCAGAATAAACAAGCTTACCCTGATCTTTTTCATTATGTTTTCCCTCCTATTTTTTTATCGGCTTTGGCGCATAGACCAGACCTTCGTTCGCCTTTGAGCCGTTCTTCAGAAGCATATCTTTCGTGAGAAAATTCTTCTTCTCATTATGGCATACTTCGCACGAGCGGGTGCGCTCCGTCCTCTTGCGGATATTATGCGGGGTCGTGTCCCAATAATTGGGAAGCCTGTCAAACTGTTCCATGGCTATACCTGCCGGCTTGAAGGTATCCCGTACCGCGGGTATCACCCTGAGCGTCGTGACGGTCTTCTTGTCCCTTGGGTTGAGACCGAGGATAAATCCCGGCTTTCCCGCTGCGCCCTTTCCGAGATGGCAGTCATAGCAGTTCCTGTATGCACCGCCTGAATGGCAGGTATAGCAGCTCAGCTTCTCCTTGTGTTGAGCATGCGACGATTTGGCCAGTTCCGTCTTCTCCTCACCCACCTTGTGACAATTTGTACAGCGAGGCCTTTCTTCCACTTCCTTGCGGAACTTATAAACAGCAGCAGCGCCGTGAAGCTCGCCTTTCTTGTGACAGTCCACGCAGATCATTCCCTTTTGATAGTGAATATCGGCAGCTCCGCCGTATTCACCGGTAAATTCAGGATACACCCTGCCGCCGTGGCACAGCGCACAGGTCTTCCCCTCATCCCTCTTTACAAACCTGTGTCCTTTTAAAAGACCTGTGTTGACCCCTCCTATAACAGGCGCCTTTACGTGACAGTCGCCGCAGGAGGCGTGGCAGCTCCTGCACGATTGTTCAAAGACCTTCTCGTTAAAGACCTTCTGCTCGTTCTGCGAGAACCTGCCTGAAACCCCATGTCGCTGGCCTTCGGAGGTATAATGGAGCGCGGTCTTGAAGGGCTTTGTGATATTATCGTGGCACTTTTCGCATGTCTCCATGCTTTTCGAGGGCCGCGCAACGAGGCCTTTGTGGGCGGCAGCTCTGGTCGGCCCCTTTTCATTTCCCTTATGGCAGGAGCTGCAGCTTTCCTCAAAATGTATATCTTTCCCAATGAGGGACCTGTCGACCAGGAACGCCTTGTACATCTGATCCGCCGGCACGGACGGAGGGGCGCCCGCTCACCCTTCTCCTTCGGAGGTATCGACCTGCGGCGGCTTATAGAGGCTTTTCAGGATCCGGTCGCTGGTGTGGCATTGTACGCAGGTGGTAATCTCCGATGACAGGGCGGACGGCAGGCATGCAATGACAAGGAAAAGCGCGAGAATCGTAGCGGTCACGAAGACTGGTTTATTCTTCACGATATCCTGTTTTTTATAGCGCAACGCGCTGTCTTTGTCAACCAATGCCGATATGGAGCGGCAACTTGACAAAAGCACATCCATGGTTTAAACTTACATTTAATCAGGAACGGTTCCTAATTATATGATGAATCGAGAGTCTATCGTAAAGGCCTTTAGAGAAAAGGGGCTAAAGATCACCCCCCAGCGGATTGCCATTATTGAGGTGTTGATGGAGAAGAACGACGATCATCCGGGGGCTGGCGCTATATACAGGGAAGCACGCAAGAAAAGACGCAGCGTCAGTCTTTCCACGGTATACGCGACGCTTGGCGAGCTCTCCCGCCGGGGGATCATCAAGAAGCTCCAGTTTGACCAGATGGAGAACCGATATGAAGGCAACCTCGAGGAGCATGTCAACCTTATCTGCAAGGGATGCGGTAAGATCATCGACTATGAAGCGCCGGTTTCGCTCGATCCGGCAAAGGTTGCGAGGAAAACCGGCTTTCAGATGCTCGACAGCAGGCTGGAATATTACGGGTACTGCCGGGAATGTGTGAACCGGCTTAAAGGAAAAGGAGATAGGACACCATAAGATCATTCCGAAACAGCGGTGATAAGGCAGGATATTTTTTTGGATTTTTATCCGGAATAATTCCGGACTATGCTTTAATGAACAACCCCGCCGCAAGCGGCGGGGTATCAGAGGATAGAAACGGCATGATCATGTCCCCTCACCCTACCCTCTCCCGCGGGGGGAGAGGGAACAGTGGCACCCCGCAGCAAGCGGCGGGGGATTATCCGGATTGAAAAGAAGGACCTGGATAGTATCGGCACAGTCTTCCATTGAATGCAATGAAAGGAGGTTTCAGATGGCAGAAAAGAAGAAAGAAAAGAAAAAGCTTACCACAAGGAGCGGCGCCCCGGTTGTTGACAACCAGAATGTTATGACCGCAGGGCCGCGTGGGCCTCAACTGCTGCAGGATGTCTGGTTCCTGGAGAAGCTCGCCCACTTTGACAGGGAGGTGATCCCGGAACGCCGTATGCACGCGAAAGGCTCCGGCGCCTACGGCACGTTTACCGTTACCCATGACATTACACGCTATACCAAGGCGAAGATATTCTCCAGGATCGGGAAGAAGACAGACCTCTTTGCCCGCTTCTCTACAGTAGCAGGGGAACGTGGCGCCGCCGACGCGGAGCGGGACATCCGCGGCTTCGCGATCAAGTTTTACACCGAAGAGGGAAACTGGGACCTCGTTGGGAACAACACGCCTGTGTTCTTCCTCCGCGACCCGCTTAAATTCCCGGACCTCAACCACGCGGTCAAGCGCGACCCGCGCACAAACCTGCGCAGCGCCCTCAACAACTGGGATTTCTGGAGCTCCCTGCCTGAGGCGCTCCACCAGGTCACCATCGTCATGAGCGACAGGGGCATCCCCGCTACCTACCGCCACATGCACGGCTTCGGGAGCCACACGTTCAGCTTTATCAACGCAAAGAGGGAAAGGTACTGGGTGAAGTTCCATTTCCGCACCCAGCAGGGGATAAAGAACCTGACCGATGCAGAGGCTGAGGCGGCCATTGGCAAGTGCCGCGAGAGCCATCAGCGGGATCTCTACGGAAGCATTGAGAAGGGGGATTTCCCGCGCTGGACCATGTTTGTCCAGATAATGCCCGAGAAAGAGGCTGCAACATACCATTTTCACCCCTTTGACCTCACGAAGGTATGGCTGAAAAAGGATTATCCCCTGATCGAGGTGGGTGTATTTGAGCTTAACCGCAACCCGGAGAACTATTTTGCAGAGGTCGAACAGTCTGCCTTCAACCCTGCCCATGTCGTGCCCGGCATAGGATTCTCGCCTGACAAGATGCTCCAGGGAAGATTGTTCTCCTACGGTGATGCACAGCGCTACCGCCTCGGCGTAAATCACGACCAAATCCCTGTAAATGCACCCCGCTGCCCCTATCACAGCTACCACCGTGACGGCTCCATGAGGGTCGACGGGAATTACGGCAGCACCCTTGGCTACGAGCCGAACAGCTACGGCGAATGGCAGCAGCAGCCGGAGTTTGCCGAGCCCCCTCTTGCCCTGGATGGTGCCGCTGACCACTGGGATTTCCGGAAAGACGACAGCGACTACTATACCCAGCCCGGCCTGCTCTTCCGCCTGATGAACGCGAAACAGAAACAGGCGCTTTTTGACAATACGGCCCGGTCAATCGCAGAGGCAACGGATGAGATCAAGATCCGCCACATCGGCAACTGCCTG
>DIWM01000009.1:0-5086 GCA_002428485.1 Deltaproteobacteria bacterium UBA6106 | reverse complement strand
ATGAGCCATCAGCTACGAGCCATGAGCTGCTTTATTAGAATATCTTCTTCAGAAGCTCGGCGGCGATGACCGCCTTTTCAACCTCTTTTGAGCCTTCGTAGATCTCAACGATCTTCGCGTCCCGGTAGAACCTCTGTACGTCGTAATCGCTGATATACCCGTAGCCCCCGTGGAGCTGCAGCGCTTCATTGGTAACGTATACGCCGGTCTCTCCTCCGAACCACTTTGCCATCGAGATAAGCGCGTGGTCGGGTTTGCCTTTGTCCATAGAGTAGGCTGCCCTCCAGTAAAGCCCCCGTGCGGCCTCTATGCGGGTTGCCATCTCCGCGAGCTTGAACTGAACTCCCTGGAGATGCCCCAGCGTTTTCCCGAAGGCCTTTCTCTTCTTGACGTATGCCACGGCAAGTTCAAGGGCCCCCTGCGCGACCCCCACACCCTGTGCCGCTACATGGTTCCGGGTTTTATTGAAGAAATCCATAAGCTGGTAAAACCCGTTCCCCTCTTTCCCTATAAGGTTTACGGCCGGGACCTCTATGTCGCTGAGGCTCAGCTCGGCGGTGTTGTTTGCCCTGATGCCCATCTTGCCGGTGATCTTGCTGGCCTCGAAACCATGCCTGTCTGTCTCGACAAGGATCACGCTGTGCCGCTGGTGCGCATCTTTTGCTTCAGGGTTGGTGATACAGAAGATGAGGATATATTTTGCGATGCAGCCGTTTGTCGTGAACATTTTGCTGCCATTGATTACGTAGCTGTCGCCTTTTTTCGCTGCCGTTGTTTTCAATGAGGCAACGTCGCTTCCGGCATCAGACTCGGTAATCCCGAAGCCTATGATCGCTTCGCCGGAAACAAGCGGCGGCAGATATTTCTTTTTCTGCTCCTCGCTTCCGAATGCCTGGACCATCTCCGAGCCGAACGTACAGGAAAGGATCGACTGTCCGCAGCCCGGATCGACGCGCCAAAATTCTTCAGAGATCAGCGAATGCTCGAGAAAGCCAAGGCCGTGCCCGCCATACTCCTCGTTGATAAAAACGCCGACGAAGCCGTATTCGCAGGCCTTTTTCCATAGCGAGAGGTCGAACTCCTCTTTTTCGTCGAATTCGCGCGCCCGCTCGCGGAATTCCCCTTCAGCGAATTCGCGCGCCGCTTTTTTGATGTCAACCTGTTCCGAAGTTAATTCCATATAACCCTCACAAATAATTTAATTACTACCAGCTCATAGCTCATAGCTCATGGCTCATGGCTGACAGCAAAAACTAAACAGAGTAAGCAGTATACAGTACGAACAAAAAGCATTTCACTGCCTACTTCGCATTTGTTGTTTTTACCGTGCATACTGCTTACTGTCTACCCGATTCTTGCTGTTGCTATGAGCCATGAGCTGTTTTCATTACATGTTTGCGGGGAAAGCCCGACGTAATGCCTTAACATTACTCTTCATGCCGCTTCCTCTCCTCGCGCCGCATCTCCCTGCGGAGGAGCTTGCCAACCTTTGACTTGGGGAGCATGTCCCGGAACTCGATATATTGGGGTATCTTATAAGAAGCAAGGTGGTCTCTGCACCAGTGGATCAGATCGTAGCCCGTAACCCCCTTCACGTCTTCTTTCAAAACAACGAAGGCCTTTATCCTCTCCCCGACCTTTTCGTCCGGGACCCCCACGGCGCATACGGCAAGAACAGCAGGATGCTCCTGCAGGGCCGCCTCGATCTCTGATGATGACACCCTGTAGCCTTTATGCTTTATCGTGTCGGCGGTCCTATCTACAAAGTAGAAGAAGTCCTTTTCATCCTTTTTTAATACGTCACCGGTCCTGTACCATCTCCGCCCATCGATCTCAACAAAGGCCTCTTTTGTTTCCTCTTCCTTGTTCCAATATGCCTCTACCATATGATCTGACGAGACAAGGAGTTCGCCGGCTTCCCCTACGGGCACATCTTCCAGGGTCGCTTCATCGACGATCTTTACCTTCTTTATAGAAATGACCTTGCCAATGCTCCCGGGCGGAATCTCTTCTGTCACTGTCGGCATGGTAACGCCGCCGCAGGTCTCTGTTGCCCCATATCCTTCATAGATCTTTTTGCCGAATTTTTCTTTCCACCGTCTCGCCGTCTCCTGAGGAAGGACATCGCCGCCGCTAAAGCAATAGACAAGTGATGAAATATTATAGAAATCGAGCCTGTCATGTTCGAGGATCATTCTATAGAGCGCAGGAACGCCGAAGAAGGTCTTTGCCTTGTATGCCTGAACATAGTAAAGAAAAGCGTCTATGTTTACCTTGGGCATGATGATAACACAGTCTCCGGTCATACAAAGCGGACCCAGGCCGAACACCTGTCCGAGGATGTGGAAAAGCGGACCCCCCTGTATGACCACATTTTCGGGGGGCGGGATCACAGGGGCGCTCACATCCAGCTGTGCTTTGACTGATTCAAGGAACAGGGCGTGGTTGATGGGAACGCCTTTCGGGTTCTTTGTGGTACCCCCTGTATAGAGCATTTCAAGGGTCTCGTTCTCGCCAACCAGGGCCCCCTCCATCGTAGTCCTGGTCTTCATAAGGTTCGGGAGCTCATAGATGCCCTTTCCTTTTTCTATCTTGCCTTCCGGTATCCGGTCGAAGGCCTTGCCGATGAGCCACTTGTACCGGGGCAGAAGATCCGCCATACCCGTGACGATGACCGTATCCAGAATGCCTTCTTCTTTAAGCTCCTTGGCATAGCCGAAGTTCGTATCCGCGCAGATAATGGTGCGGGCGCCCGAATCCCCGGCGATATACCTCAGGTCCCGCGGTGTATAGATGGGGGCGATCGGTATTGCCACAGCCCCGATCTTTTGTATGGAAAGCCAGCAGATGATCCACTGGGGCGTATTGGGCATGTAAAGAATTATCTTGTCACGTTCTTTTAATCCCAACGACCTGAATCCTGTGGAAAGGCGCTCCACATATGCGAAAAGATCAATATAATTCAGGACCTCTCCCAGGTATCGAACAGCCGGTCTTCCCTTATACCGGTTCGCTGTTTCTTTAAAGGTCTCATAGACGTTCATCGTACGCTACACTCCAAAATAGGCCGCCTTTATCTCAGGGTTGTTGTAAAGCTCTTCTCCTGTTCCATGGAGGGTGAGCATGCCGTTTTCGAGGACATATCCCCGGTCAATAATGGGCAATACCGGCCGGGCAAACTGCTCGCAGAGCAGGATCGTAACGTCCGCCTCTTTTCGTATCGTCACGATCGATTCGATAAGCTTCACCTGGATGGCAGGGGAAAGGCCAAGGAGCGGCTCGTCAAGGAGCATCAACTTGGGCTTCGCCATAAGAGACATGCCGATAGCGAGCATCTGCTGCTCGCCGCCGCTTAAAAATCCGGCCTTTCTCTTCCTTAAGGGTACGAGGGCGGGAAATATACTGTAAATATAGTCGATCTTCTCCCTCATCTCTGCCCTGGAAAGCAGGTAAGAGGCGATCTTAAGATTCTCTTCAACGTCGCTTTCCACAAAGACCGGGTGCCTTTCACGGGAGAGGACTATTCCCATCTTGACCCTCTCATCGGCCCAGCGGTCGGTAATATCCTGTTCGAGAAAAGAGATATGACCGAAGATAGTGATCCGCTCGCCGCCCTTTCGCTGCTCCTTGAGCTTTGTGTCGAGAAGAAGTCCGGAGATCGTGTTCATCAACGTGGTCTTGCCGGCGCTGTTTGAGCCTATGATGCCGACGATCTCCCCCCTGTTCACTTCAATGGAGAGCTCGTTTATGGCGATGGCGTTTTCGTAAAAAACCATAAGTTTATCAACGTTCAACATGATCCTGGCCTCTACACCTCCACGCCGAGATAGGCCTTTTTCACCTCTTCGTCTTCCAGTATTTCTTTCGGAGGCCCTTCCTTGATCTTCTTGCCGTAGTTGAGCACTATAACCTTGTCGGCTATGCGGAACAGCTCTTTTAATCTATGTTCCACCATTATCACCGTCTTGCCGTCCAGCAGGATCTTTTCGATGATGGGGATTATGCTTGTAACCTCTGCGATGGAAAGACCGGAAAAAAGCTCATCGAGGATAAATATCTCACTCTTGAGGGCAAGAAGCCGTGCGAGCTCAAGCCTTTTGAGATACCCGTGAGGAAGCACACTCGCCGCCTTGTACGGTACCGATGAGTCCCGTTCAAAGCCGACCTCTTCGAGAACGTCCAAAGCTACAGCATCCTTATCCCCGAATCTTCCCCCTGAGGAAGCCCTTACCCTTGGTGATGCAAGGGGAACAACGATATTCTTGTAGGCAGGAAGGTGAAAAAAGGGCTTCACCATCTGGAATGCCCTGCCGATGCCCATATTGGTAATCTTGTATGGGGTAAGGCCGATCACGTCCTTTCCTTTAAACAGCACGCTGCCGTGGTCCGGCCTCACGAATCCCGTGATCGTGTTGACCAGGGTGGTCTTGCCGGATCCGTTAGGTCCGATGATGCCCATGAGCGTGTTTTCCTCAACACTGACGCTCACATCATCCAGGGCTTTTACGCCTCCAAATGCCTTTGTTATGCCGCTTATCTCAAGAATGCTCATTCTATTCTATCTTCACCCATCGTTCCATCTCGTTGTATTTTCGCGATGCGTAGTGGAAGATGCCTTCGGGGAGCGCCACAACGCATAGAACAAGAATAAACCCATAGAAGACGATCCGCAGCGTTCCGAACTCGCGCAATATCTCTGAGAGCGGAACAAGGATCATGGCCCCCACAAGCGGACCGGCAAGCGTTCCGATCCCGCCTATCGCAGCGGCGGCAATAGGGAGGATGGAAAACTCCATGGCGAATACAGGCATCCCGGTAAACTGATAAGAGTGCGTCATAAAGGCCCCGCAGAACGCACAGATGCTGCTCCCGATGAACAGCGCCTGCGCTTTGAAGGCATAGATGTTAATGCCCGATGCCATGGTAGCCCTGTCATTGTCGCGCATGCTCACGAATATGAGCCCGTAGTCAGAAGCGATAAACCTCCGGAGCCCGAATAGGGACGCCCACATGGCGGCGAGAATGAGCGTGATCTCAAACCATATATTAGGCAACGGGCTCAAACCGGTTATGCCTTCTGTGCCGC
>DIWM01000008.1 GCA_002428485.1 Deltaproteobacteria bacterium UBA6106 | reverse complement strand
ACCTTTTGTAGCGCTAGCTTCTATTAATTGATTTTTTTGTAGACTTACTTCTAAAACACTTCTAAAGCGTTTGCAGAAGGTTGATAAATAAGGACGGGGTGAGGGTTCGAATCCCACCCTCTCCGCCATTCATACCGCGTCCTTATTGAGTCTCCGGGTCATAAAAGTGTTAGGTGATTGTATAGGTAAGGCAAGACCGGACAGGTTTATTGAGGGGCTAAGTTACAATTTGTCAAATGTCAAGGCTGACCCCAATTGGTCCCTTTTGCTTGGAAATTCCAAACACCATCAAGACCCATATACATTCCCTTATATCGTCCATCCCAACCACCATCCGCTCCAATCTCTGGATTGCTTGAAAGAAAAGCAGGGTGATTAATTTCCAGAACAAATAGATCGTTCACTAAACGCTGGAACTCTCTGTCATTATTTATTTTTCCCCAATCTAAATTTTTCATAAGCGATCTTTTTCTACGAGCCTTATCTCTTGTGGCGTGAGGCCGTAGAGTTGGTAGACCATCTGGTCAATCTCCCGCTCCCACATGGATGTGTTCGCCTGCAAATCGATACGCTTCGCCGCCAGGATGCGATTTGCCAATTTTGTTATTTGTTCGCGCTGTTGTAAAGTTCCCATGCTAATAGGCAGTGAGCGAATTCTTTGTGGTTTTACTTCGGCTAAAACGCGACCTTTTTCTTGCGAAATTTCACGATAGTAAAAAGTAATCAGTTTTGAATTCAATAAACCAACAAGGTAATCAAGTAAGTCGTAATACTCTGGCTTCACCAAACCGATATGAACGGAATTAATGCAATAGTATCCAGTTTCTCTATCCACAGCGGCAATAATTTCATCGCCTGTTTGACGGAAAAGAATTTTGGGTTTTCGGTATAAGCCTTCGTAGCGGCTTCTGAACAGCACATGCCATTCTCGCTTGCCTTGTTTCTTTTCCACACTTTTCTGAACCAACAACTCTTTATTCTTGGAAAGATACTGATAAATATTTTTACCTATCTTGCGGTCAAATTCATCGGTAATGTAAAGAACATACTCATGAGTGTGTGTTAAGCAGTAAAAACGATTGAATTGCCCGCCGCGAATGCACTCTTTGAGATAGTCTTTTTCAAAATGATTCTCTTTGGCAAATTTCTCAGAGACGATATACGCTTCGTCGCAACTGGTGCTGATGCCGTTTGCTACGTCATCGCAGAATGTTTCAAATGGCTGAAAACTTGAAGCAAGCCGATTGATGAGTTCTGCTATGTTTTTATCGAAGGAAAAAATGGAATTTGGGGCTGAAAGAATTTTTCTATTTGTTGTTACGGGAAAATTCTCAGTTACGAGCAATTTGGGTAATTCTTCAAGAGTGGCTTCTCGTAGGTCGGCAACAGGGATTGTATAATCATTCTGCTGAACTTTCATGAGGCAAATAACACAAGTTGGCACAATTGCTTCAAATATGTCTTCACCAAGATTGATTGCAAAGAGAACTTGTGACTTTTCAAGGAAAAACTTTCTGGCTTTTGTCATGTAAATCTGGAAGAGTAATTCATTTGGCAGGATGAAACAGACAACGCCTTTTTTCCTTGATTGATTGTATGCCTCTCCCAGAAAATACAAAAAGGTGTTTCGGATTCGTTCAATGATATGTTCGTGACGTTTTTTCAAATATTTCTTTTGTTCTTCAAGTAATACAGCCCCATACGGCGGATTGGCAATCACCACATCAAACCCGCCCCTGTTGTGAAACACTTCCGAAAAATATACCGCAAAATCAAACTCTTTATGCCCATTTGTAATTTCACGGATTAGGCCATTAATCTGTTTTTTGTATTCCTGTTTTTGGGTGGGGTTGGTTTCGTTGAAATAGAGCAGTTTGAGTGTTTCCAATTCTGTAAAAAGTTGATTGTTAAACAGATCTTTTTCCACGCCAATCAGCGAATTACCGCAAACAATCTTATAATCCAGATTTGGCAGAGGTTTGATATTTTTAATGTCTTCTTCATCTACCACCACCGACAACCACAACCGCAGTTTGGCAATCTCCACAGCTCCGGGGTCAATGTCCACACCGTAAAGGGAATATTCGATACACTGCCGTTTGAAATCATAGGGGGTCCTATTTTCTTTGTCTTCAATGAATGTTGACAATACAGTTCTTGCCTTTACTATTTCACTCATCATACCTACAGGAAAGGCGCCACTTCCTACTGCGGGGTCGCAGACCATTATATCTGCCAGCTTTTTATCAATCAGCCCGGCATTCTTGCGGATGCTTTCGGGAAGTTTGTAGGAATAGGTTCGGGTCTCTTTGCCCTTGCTTTCAACGCGGATCTCATTCTCTCTTACTTGCTCACCATAATGAATAAGCCTTTCTATATCTTCTTTGGAGATGGCAGGACCCGCTGTATGTTCTATCGTCAAATCTAATTGGCCTGTTTTTGCCTTGTTGCCGAGCATATCAAGTTGTTCTTCACCAAATTTTTCATATGCAGTAGCTGAGCCTTTCAATTCCGTCTGAAGATAATTGATCAAGCTCTGCTGACACATATAATGTACGATTTCACGGGGGGTATAATAAACACCGTATTGTTTATTGAATTTACTTTCTTCACCTTTTTTACCGCTCTTTAACGCCTTTTTGTATTCCTCAAAATTATCAGGCCGTATGGCATTGAACTTTTCGTATGCCTTACCGAGTAGTTCCGGGTCTATGGCGACTTCCTTTTCCAGTGGTTCATCCTCTTTTACTGTGAAATTGTAACGGTCAAAAACATCCAGTATGCCGTCACCCTCGTCGCCTTCTCTGGTCCTGTTATTATTTGAGAGCAGACTATCCGGCAGAAGAATGTCGGTATGCACCCAATCATAATTACCAATAGGGTCAAAAAGACCACCGTTTAAAAAGGGAATTTTACAGTTAAAGCGGCTGTAATAATAATCATTAAAGTTTCGGTCGTCTCGGAGGGCATCATAAAACAAATGTTCTAAAACATCATTGAAAAAATTATTATATTCGCCATGTTTTTTCTCAAAAAGCTCACGGAGAAATTGTTTTGAGCCTGTTCCCCAGTCAGCATCACGGCCTACGCCGAACCAGCCTTTCTTCTGGAGAAAATAGAGGAAGACGATCTGGCCCAAGAGTTTCTTAGCGAAATCAACAGTGTTGACACCTTTCGACTCAAAATCGGCCCGGATTTTATCACTATTTTTTACTGCCCTGTCCAGTTCTTCTTTGGTGCGGATAAAAAGGTCACGGTATTTGATAAAAAATTCTTTGGTTACGGTTTCTATGTCAAATGCCTTTTCCAGTTCAGCGAGCGTTGGCGATTGTTCGTCATTTGCCAATATGTTCGCAAGCCTGCTCTGGGCGGTGTGACTTTTTTCATTGGCGCCAACAAGGAACGACCAGCGTCTGGCAGGAGTAAACTCTTCTTTAACCTTCATTCTGCCAGTTGGAGTTTGCTCAAACTTATAATCCATCTTCACCAGCGAAAATCGCCAGTCTGTTTCATCCGGGGACACAAAAGCAACCAGGGCTGCGTCTTTCAGTTCGCCGCCTCGACTGCCATTCAGATACCAGGCAATAAAGTTTCTCTGCATGGTGCGGGCGCGCTCGATGGAGGCTTCTTTTTTAAGATGGATGATAAGGATGTCTATCTTATGCTCACCGTCACTGTATTTACCAATCCTCTCAAGGGAGCTTATATGCTGCTCGAAGGCATCAGGAATATAATTGCCCCTGTAAATAAAAGGGGCATCTTCAATACGGTTTAAAAAGTTCCGGATGAAATTGATAAATCGTTCTTTATCGAAAGGGTTTTCAAAGGCTTGTTTAATGATATTCTGAGCGTGCAGTTTATCCATCGTTATCTCTTGGGCAATTTCCTGGGCTCAGCCGGTTTTTTCAGATAATTTGTTTTGGAGACAATGGATTTGCCGAGCCTCTTTTCTAATTGTTTTCGGGCATTCCCTGCAATATCTCCGCCCTCCCTTGCATCCTTTTTCAGCTTCTGTATGCCCTGCGAATCTTCTGTCCGGTGGATTTCTGTTGTGGCACGCTCGCTGAGCATGGTAAAGATTAGCTCAAAATCATCCATGTGGTCGCGGAGGTTCTCTCGCTTGAGTCCTTTATACTTTTTGTATTCCGTTGGAGTCAGCCCGAAGGCGGCCTGTGATATTTCGGAGGTAAGAATCTCATAATCCTTCTTTTCCTGTGCACCACGATTCTGCCATTCATTGGTAAGCTCTTCCCGGATAGCAATACCGCGCATCCTTTTTTCTATCCATTCATCAGGATATCCCTTGAGCTTGTATAAGAGTCGCGTCCTCTTTGTAGCCAACTCAGGGTCTTCTATCTCCTGGATTCGCTCATAACCTACCTTGGCGAGCCATCGTTTAAACGGTTCAGCTTTTGGGGAAGGGATTGACTGGATGATACGAAAGATGCCTTCAGTGTTTGAACAGTCGGTCGTATATTTCTTACCATCCGATGACTCCAACTTCAGTTGTCGACAAAGTGTCGACAACTCCATTCCATCCTCATCTTTGACCCTGATTTTCATTTTAAACCAGTAATCCCTCGGGTTCATACTGTCGGTCAATACCGTCACAACATCGACAACAGAAAACCACCATTCATTTCCATAAAGAACTTTACGAATCTGTTTACCTTTGAATAAAGCGATTTTTGTTGTTTCCATATTCCCCCCTGATTCTTACTAAGTTAAATAGAGTGATAGGATCACTTCTCTCTTGCCGAATACTTGCGGATTCTGTTCGGCGTAATGGGCGTCAAGGAGCTTTGCGGGAATATTTGCCTGAAGGACCGCGAGCACCTTGAAGGGATTTACGATCTCGTTTTTCAGGTCATTGAGCGCTTTCAGTATCTGCTTTGCCGTTTGTTTTGGAAGGCCGCCCTCTTCAAGCTGGATGATTACCTTCTTAAGGTATAGCTCCTGATCCTCTGTCAGTTTCTTGGTGTTCTTTATGGTTGCCTTTAAGATCTTAAGGATATTCGCCGCACTGTCGCGCCCGCCTCTGTGTGAATGCTGCGGCATCTCTTCGGTGGTGGCAAAGATAAAGGCCTCCTTGTTTTTATCCAACAGATCATAAAACTGTTCAGTCAGTTTTTTCTTCTCCTCCTCAGGCAGACTCTCCATCAATTTTGCCGCATCAATGAAATCGAGTTCTTGTGCGTCAGGGCGCGTCCGGGCGAGGTAAAATTTCTGGAGCTTTCCCCTTCGGAAATAGGTGATCAGTGAATTTGTATGGCTGGAGGAGGATTTTGCCGTCCTTGCCTTTTTTGGCAGCCGCTTGATCCTTTCAAAGAGATCTGGGTCTTTGTCGCGAATCTTTTTGATAGCGTGGAGATACTTCAATTCGCTCTCTTCGGTCTCACCATCTCCTTCCAATGCCTGTCTGGAGATCAACCGGTTGAAAAGTTCATGAGAGCCGATGGGCTCGCCTTCCGTTAACAGCTCGGCATCACCGCCCAGAAGCGTCAGAAAAGCGTTGATCTTTGCCTCAGCGGCTTCTCGCAACTTAATCTGGTCGTTGGACTGTGTGGTAGGGAAGAAATTGTATGTGTAGATTGTATCATGTGTCGTATCTACTCTGTTTATACGGCCTACGCGCTGCATCATGCGGGTGGGGTTCCAGGGAATATCGTAATTGATCACCGTATCGGAGCGGTGCAGGTTGACGCCTTCAGCGAGCACCTCTGTTGACACCAATATCCGGTAGTCATCCTTTTTATGTCGTGCACGGGCATCAAAATTGTCGATAACCTTATCTCTGACCACTTCGCCGGAATCTCCCGTATAGCACAGCACCTTGTCGGGGTATTTCTCATGGAGGTTTTTCAGGAGATAGTTGGCTGTTTCTTTGGATTCTGTAAAGATGATCAGATGGTTTTCCTGCAGGACAGGGTCATTCGATAGCGCATGGAGAAATTTCAAAAGCTTCGGGTCGCGGTAAATGTGGGTCCAGAGGTTTTTGATCTCCAGGAGAACGCCATGGTCCTGTTCCAGATCACGGAGGAAGTCTTTGGTGAATTCTTTGCTGTCATATCGTTCCGCCTTCCCTTCATCGATCAGGCGCTGTACCGCTTCATCGTCGTCGTTCTCCAACATCTCGAATATCTTGTTTGTGTGCTTCTTGCTTACATAGACGTTCCCGTTTTTGAACTCTTTGATGAACATCTCGTATGAATGGATAAAACGATCTATTGAGTTCCTGAATGCATAGAAACTGCTTTCAAGACGCTTGACCAGCAGGATCTTCATGAACCGGCCCATGTTCTTCTGGGACTGCTTTTCAAGCTGGTCTATAGTCCCCGTATAATAGAGCAGGGACATATAGCGGGTATATTTGAACTTCTGCGTGATGAGCTCAATGGTCTTATTGAATATATCGTCTTCTTTTTCGTTCAGTTCATAAAAGAGCGGGGTGGGTTTCTCTACAATGGGAAACTTAAGCCCCTGTTTCGTAATATCGTCGGAAAAATATCTTTCGATCTCTGTCCTGGTCCGGCGCACCATGAGGTATTTGAGGACCTTTTCGCGTATCTCCCGTGCGTTGTCTTTCACGGTAGTGATGTATCTGCCATAATCCTTCTGTCGGTCCAGTTTTTTCAGCTTTTGTTCAAGGCGGCTGAAAAAACCTTCCAGATCGGGGAGATTGGGGATCGTGCTCTTTTTGGCCTTCTGGAACAGCTTGAGCAGGCTGAGAATGTCTTTTGGCGTGTTGTTGTATGGTGTGGCGGTTACCAGGATCACCCGCTTGCCGCGACAGATCTCTGCGAGTTTTTCGTAGGTGATCGTGGTCTCTGTCCGGAAACGGTGTGCTTCGTCTATAATAATGTTGTCATATTTCTCTGTCCCCCTGTCGAGGAGGTCGTCCAGCTTGCCGAGGGATTCGTATTCTGCTGTTCTTACCTGAAAGTCAAAGAATACGTTGGGCCACGAGCCGGGATTTGACTTTTCCAGAAGCATAGGCGGTGCAATGACCAGCGTCCTTCCGCTAAGTTGACCTGCCAGCATGGCGGAGATGTATGTCTTCCCGAGACCCACAACGTCCGAAACGAAGACGCCTCCGTATTCCAAGAGGATTTTCCTGGCATTCAGAACCGCCTGTTCCTGATATTCCAGTTTTTTGAATTCCGGGGGAAGATACTTTACGAATACCTTCTCGGTCATACTGAGTTCGTCGTTGAAATATTCATAGAGAAACCTCAGGTAAAGCTGGTAGGGGGTGATCGTTTGGTTGAGCCAGGTCTTCTCCTGGATCGTCTGGATGTACTTTTCACTGACATCGACCGCATCCTGCCATAATTCATCAAACTTATTTCGGGCAAACTCATAATCAGCCCGGTTCTTCAATTCAACGTTGAACTCCAGATTGTCTATAAAACCCGCCTGCGTGAAATTGCTGGAGCCCGTAATGACCCGACCTGCATCGCGGTCTCCTTCGGCAAAGGTCATGATGTATACCTTTGCGTGTATTCTGTCTGATGGATATGCCCTGATCTGGAGTTTGCTGTTTCGTATCCAATCGATGAACAGCTCTACCCCTGTTTCAATATTCCGGTCATCATCGGAAGATTCGAATTCTTTCTCAATTTCACCTTCCAATTCCTTTTTTACCTCAGCATGGGAGAATTGGAGTTCTGTCCGGCCTGGAGATCTTGCCTGGTCTACCAAATCCAATGTGCGCTTATCGGTACTGATACCGATGAGTATTCGTATCCTTTCGGTATGTTCGAGTGGTTTGTAGATATTGAAAAAACCGCTGGTATAAAAGTATCCGACCAGACAGTCAAAAAGGCGGGTATCTTTGATCAACGCCTCAAAACGGTGTTTAAGGTTCTGGCCTTTCTCATTGGTAATGAAGGTAAGATCTGTATTCAACGATATCCTCGAGGTGTTCTAACATCGATAAGCATTTTGTATTCAGGGAAATAGATATTACCTAATTATGTAAGTTTGATACCCCCCTGTATACAAAACCATTTTATCCCTGTAGGATTAAAAATACAAACATTATTTAAGTACTTACCATAACTCTCTGACAACAGGGTGTCAGGGCAGTTGGGGACATAGTTGACTAACGTGACTAACTTTTCTATTACCGGTATGCAAAAGAAGAGGATGGAGTTGACTATGGGGGAAATAGTGATAAGTCAAGATAGTCAACTATGTCCCTCATGGTGTCCCGAAGGCGCCGAACGGCAAAAAGGTCCGCACGATGAGGGTCCTCCCCGGACAAATGATCTTCATCTCGAGCAATGACAGGATCGACGATGTATAGTAGATAGGGCGCGACGATACAGGCGATCATCCGACGCAGAAGCCGGTAGCACTCGCACACCGCGCCCTCGAAAACAGCAGCCTCCCCGGGGATGTCGTCTATGACGGATTCTTAGGATCGGGGACGACACTCATCGCCGCAGAGCTGGCAGGGAGGATCTGCTACGGCACGGAGCTCACACCCGGCTATTGTGATGTCATTGTCAGTAGATACTGCCAATACTCCGGGAAACGACAGGTTATTAAAAACGGTAAACTCATTGAATGGGAGGCTAGAGACTGTAAAGGGCTTTAAGAATGTATAAGTATTGCAAGTGGCAATCCATTAATATTAGGGCAGTACTGCAATTTTGAAGAACTTTTCAGCCCTGTTAGGATCAATTTCTTTTAGCCTCCGATAAACCTCCATTACCCGCTGGTTCTGACCAGTCAATCTATAAGTAATGCCGAGATTGTACCAGGCTTTCGCATATTCCGGGTCAATGCTCAGGGCCTTCTGGTAGCACTCAATCTCCCGGGAGGTCTGGCCTGATTCATGGTAAGCATTGCCGAGATTGTACCAGGCTTTCGCATCTTCCGGGTCAATGCTCAGGGCCTTCTGGTAGCACTCAATTGCCCGGGAGGTCTGGCCTGATTCATGGTAAGCAACGCCGAGACTGTTCCAGACTTCCGCATCTTCCGGGTCAATGCTCAGGGCCTTCTGGTAGTACTCGATTGCCCGGGAGGTCTGGCCTGATTTACGGTGAACATTGCCGAGATTGTACCAAGCATCCGCAAATTCCGGGTCAATGCTCAGGGCCTTCTGGTAGCACTCGATTGCCCGGGAGGTCTGGCCTGATTCATGGTAAGCAACGCCCAAAGAATACCATGAAGAAACGTTTTTCGGCTCTGCCGTTGTCCAGCGCCGACAGTGGGCGATAAGACCGGGCCAGTCTTCTCTCTTCTCCAACTCAATTGCTCTGTTGATCCAGTCTACGGTACTGGTTGCTAGCTTGGAGACTTTCGCATGTTTTTTGGGAAGTTCGCCAATCCATTCCACCGGAAGGGCAAAGTTGAGGTTCTGCCCCTCTGCGAGATAAAAGGTGGTGAGACCGAGAAGGCGCCCTTCCTCGTCGAATAGGCCGCCGCCTGAGGAGCCGGGCGAGATGGGTGCAGTAGTCTGGATGTATTTTCCGCCCTTGATCTCGCGCAGGCTCGAAACAATACCTTCGGAGAGGGTCAGTTCCAGTCCCTGCGGCGCTCCGACAGCGTAGACACGGGCCCCCACTCTGAGGCCCCGTGTGCTGCCGAGCGTGACTGCGGGGGCATTGAGCCCCTGCACGGTGAGGGAGCAGGTGTCCCTGTCATGATCGGTGTACTGCCTGGATGCAGGATATTCCTGTTTCTGATAGCGCACCGCCAGCCGTGTTGCCTTCTCTATCACATGGCAGTTTGTTGCCACCGAACCGTTGGGCATGACCGCGCCGCTTCCCATAGAAGAGGCCTTTCCCTTTCCGTCATAGCCGAGGATAACCACCGTGCTCTTGGAGGCTATATCGAAAACCTCGCCGGCACTCTTTGCGTGAGCGTCGGAAAAAATGAATGCCGATATGCCGGCCAGGTACAACAGGCAGAGCAACAGAAAGGGAATGGTTTTTCCTATTATTCTCTGAAAAAGCTTATTCCACATGGAACACCTTTTCCTTCTATCGTCGTCCAATTCTCTTATATTTGCAAGGAATTTTTTGGTCTTTTTGTCATGTTCTCTGCTGTACCATTTCCCTTAAAATCCATGATCTCTATTTTGCAAGGCCCTGGTGTTTTCGCTATTTTCCCTTGTTCTATAATGTTTCAAGAAAACTCTCTAATATACTTGACATTAATTGAACACACTATCAGAATATGAATATACAATACAAAAAAGAGCGGGGAAAGGGGAATGTCTACTTGAAACGTTTCCATTATCATCCAAGGAAAGATGAATTTACCGCTGAGCCGCCAATAATAGACTGCATCGAATCCACATAAAGTGTATCTCGCTGATCTACATATTATGGTTAAAGCAGACTAAGAGGGAATGACTAATTGAAAGACACTGTTCGCTTCACATCTGTTGAGTTTATTAATTTCAAGGCCTTCCGGCAGTTTTCTATCAGGCTGGCTGACATGAATGTCCTCGTTGGACCAAATAACTGCGGGAAGTCCACGATCATAGGAGTGTTTCGTGCTCTTTGGTCAGGTCTCCGTCGGGCAGGTGTCAAAAAAGCGGAGATTTCAGGCAGAAGCAGAACACCAAGATATGGCTATGTCTTATCCGAGGATACTCTACCTATATCTGTAGAAAACGTACACACGGACTATTCTGAAGAGGACTCATCTGTCCTATTCACACTATCAAACGGCAATCGACTCAACCTCTTCTTTCCTAAGGATGGTGGCGTGATTTTGTTCCCGGAGATAGAAGACGGATGGGTTAGAACACCCAAAGAGTTCCACACGGAATTCCCTGTCTCTGTAGCAGTTGTTCCCGTACTGGGTCCTGTAGATCACAACGAGGAATTCGTGCAAAAAGATACCGTCATGCGAGAGCTTACTACACATCGGGCTGCACGACATTTCAGGAATTACTGGCACTACTTTCAGGACGGTTTCGAAGATTTTGCCAGCCTTGTGAAGACGACCTGGCCAGGGATGGAGATTTCTCGACCAGAAACACCTGATTATATGAACAAGATGATCTCAATGTTTTGCATCGAAGGCCGAATTCCACGCGAACTGTACTGGTCCGGATTTGGTTTTCAGGTCTGGTGCCAGATGCTCACGCATGTCTCTCGGGCAAGAGGGAATAGCATTCTGGTAATCGATGAACCAGAGATTTATCTTCATCCTGATGTTCAAAGGCAACTTCTGGACATCCTGCGAAAAACAGGACCAGACGTGCTATTGGCTACTCATTCCACAGAAATAATCTCCGAGGCTGAGCCGTCAGAAATCCTTCTGGTGGATAAGGCCGCTGCCTCTGCAAAGCGATTAAGTGATATAGAGGAAGTTCAACGTGCTCTTAATTTGATTGGCTCCATCCAGAACATTTCCCTTACTCAGCTTGCCCGTAACAGGCGAGTTGTCTTTGTCGAGGATGACAATGATTTTAAGATTATCCGTCGGTTTGCAAGGCTCATGGATTTACCGGAACTGGCTACAGGGACAGGGTTGACACCTATAAAATCGGAGGGCTTTTCCTCTTGGGAACGAATTCGATCCGTGGGCTGGGGTATTGAGCGTACTCTCGGTAGTCCACTCAAATTGGCGGTAGTCTATGATCGGGATTATTTCTGTGAAGAGGAAATTGGAGAAATTGAGAAGAAACTAAGTGAGTACATTCCATTTGTGCATATTCACGGGAGGAAGGAAATTGAGAACTACCTGCTTAACCCGTCGGTGGTTGAGCGCGCAGTTGATAAAGCTATTCGAGACAGGTGTAAACGCACCGGAGAAGAGCTGCCCGATAGAATAAACGTTGTAGACCTTCTTGAAGAAGCGTCATCTGACCTCAAATCCAAAACCGCTTCTCAGTATGCTGCTAAGCGGACACAATACTTTAGAAGTTCAGGTAAAGACCCAGCTACGGTTATTCAAGAAACAACTGAGAGAATCGACCAACTTTGGGACGATCTTGAAGAACGAATGAAGATAGTTTCAGGAAAAGAGGTTCTAAAAAAGCTCCGCGATCTCATCAGCCAAAGGTACAAGATAGGTCTTACTGACACGCGGCTGGTAGATGCTTATAAGAAGGAGAATATACCTGAAGACCTTCAGAAACTTGTTGTGGGTCTCAATTCCTTCCGTACCGGCGGCTAATCTGAATTTTTCAATTACTTATCAAAAACCCTGCAACGATCAACATATTTTCATCATTTACGGGCTGTCAAAAACCCCTGTCAAGAAAAATAACCCCCCTGCTACCCCCTAAATAACCCCCAAAAACGGAAACCCCGCACAAAACTGTCTTTACAATCTCACTATGCGCAACACCTTCCACGCTTCAGACCTCGGGGGGCGCTGAACAGTGGCCCTCACAACTACCCTTGAACAGCTCGAAGAGGTTCATAACGAAGGGGACGTAACGAAGGGGACGTTCTTAAGAAATTAAATAACTATCGGGGCGCTGAGGGGGCCATCCTTCAATATTGCCTTCCATTGCTTTTTATTGGCAGAGTTGATTTGTAACCATGGGCAAAATATTATTTAATGCCTGGAAACAACCAATTATAAGAACTTTTTGGAAGGGAGGAAAAGTTATTTAATTTCTTAAGAACGTCCCCACTATCTTTGTTTAACGTTGCTCGTGAATACAATAAAGGGCCAAGGAAAAACAAGATTGCTGGAAATGTGAAGGACTGAAGATAATTCTATATTGGATGCAAGTTGTTAAATTCTTCGTATAATGCGATGTTAAACTGCTTGACATCTTGTATTATCAAGCAGAAAATGTAAACAATATCTGTTTTTATCATTTAATGAAATAGCCTTAAAATAAATAAGGAGGTCAATATGTTAAAGGCTTTCCTTTTGAAGTGGATAGGCAGTATTTCATACGGTAAATATTTCTCAGAGATATTGGCGTTTATTGGAAATTTAAAGTGGGTGATTACTGTTGTTGTTCTCGTGATTTTATTTAGACAAGAAATAGCAAAGTTAATACGTGAAGACTTGCCTGTGTTGCTTCAAAGGATTACCGCTATAAAAAAAGGTAATTTCAGTGTAGAGCTTAAAACAGCTGAAATGAGCACAGACAAGAAGATGCTGATTTTATTTGGAGCTCCACAGGGAATAGAGGCTTTTGTTAAATTGGCGCAAATCTTGTCTAAGTATCAGTTTTATTGGTCGGCTTGGAATACAACACCGGAATTTTCGCATGCTGTTCGGTTTAGTGATCGCTATTCTGGTTCACAGGTCAGGTTCATAGATGAATATGTTAAAGAACTCGATGAATTTGTAAAAGAGTATAGGGATAAGTATCCCCAAGGAGTAGAAGAGTCGCTTAAAAACCTTATGGTTTATTTAAAAGAAGTGTATCGTTATCAGGTTGATAAAGAGCAACTATCAGCCCCGGTTTTCTCTGTCCTCAAATATAGTGAATTGATAAGAAGTGTTGATAATGCTATGACAAGTATAATCAAAAGTACCAATAACCCATCTGACACCATGAGTAGAAGTGGTCTGAATCCTTAAAAAATAGATTAACAAAAGAAAACAAGGATTCGGGGGCGCTCTTGAGGACCTGCCCCCAAAAAACTGTACACCACAAAATGTTAGTTTTCTGGCAAAATAGAGAAGGAGGATTTTGTCATGAAGACATCGAAGTTCACCGAGGAGCAGATCGCGTTTACCCTTAAGCAGGCTGAGCTTGGTACACCGGTAAAGGAGGTGATCCGCAAGACCGGCATCACCGAGCAGACCTTCTACCGCTGGAAGAAGAAGTACGGCGGCCTGGGAATGAACGAACTGAGAAGGCTCAAACAACTGGAGGAAGAGAACAGGAGGCTCAAGCAGATGGTGGCAGACCTCTCTCGCCAATGGGGTCAAATCTTTATCATTGACTTTGGGGAGCCAATGGGGTCAAATCTTTATCATTGACTTTGTCTCCTTTTTCCCTTATCCTTCCTCATGGCCAGACCGCTTCGCATCCAGTACGAGAATGCCTATTATCACGTAACCTGCCGGGGGAATGCCCGGGCAAGGATATTCCTTAATGACTATGACCGGAAGACCTTTATCGATCTCCTTCAGCGTTCAGGAGAGATCTATCAGGTAGACATTATAGCCTTTGTCCTCATGAGCAATCATTTCCACCTTGTCGTAAAGACCCCTTTGGCTAATCTCCAGGAGTTTATGCGCCACTTCAATATCTCCTATACATCTTTCTTTAACAAAAGGCATACAAGGGCAGGACATCTCTACCAAGGTAGATATAAATCCTTAGTGATCGATGCCGACAGCTATCTCCTGGAGGTATCCCGATATGTCCACTTAAACCCGCTCCGCGTCAAGGAACGATCAGACGCCTCTCTTTCCGGGAACAAGGCATATCTGAAAGGATACTCATGGAGCAGTTATATTGATTACACCACAGAACAAAGACGCTACCCTTTCCTTGCCCTCTCCGAGATACTCGGCTATTTTTCAGGAAATAAAAAGAGCTACGCACGCTTTGTTGAAAGCGGCATCACCCGCATGGTCAACCCCCTTAAGCAGGGAAAAGGGCTCGGAATCATTGGCGACAAATCCTTTATAGAACGGATCATGAAACAGGTAATAGGCCCCCTTACGTCAAGACGGGAGCAGCCGACAGCGAAGAAGATCATCAGTCATATTGAACCGGAGAGGGTCCTCCAGGCGACTGCCGAATCCTTTCAACTGCCTCCCGGTAAATTGCTCCAGAAAGGATGTAAAGGCATAGCCCGCAGTATGGCGATGGAGCTTCTCTATAGACACGGCGGCATGAATGGAAGAGAAATCGGAGACCTCATGGGGGTCGATTACAGCGCCATATCTGTTGCAAGGAAAAGGTTCCGGGCATCACTGGCCTCCGACAATAATATACTGCGTCTGATGAAGAAGANNGATAAAGATTTGACCCCATTGGCTCCCATTGGCTTACTTGCCTGAGCTCGATAAACTTTTATCAGGAGGGGAAAAATGAAAAAGATATTAATTTTTTTAGTTATTATTTCAGCCATATTCATTGTGCCACCCAGCGTTATCTTTGCCGCTGAACCACCACTTATTGATCAAGCTATATGGTCCGAAACAACAAAAGACAAAGTCTTTAATGCATGTCTGGCAGCTGTGACCATGGTGGGCTATGCCGTTGATCCGCTGGGAACAAATAAAGATATTGGGCTAATTATTACTAAGCCGATATCTTTTAACTATAAATATCGTGATGACATTGTATGCTATTACACATTACAGATTGTAGTTACCGAAATCCAGCACAACAAAGTTATGGTTAATGTTAATGCAGTGGATAAAAACTATGATTGGAAGAGCTATAATCCCGGTGAATCTGTAATGCAAGGTTACTTCGACAACAAAATAGCTCCTGATTTTCAGAAGTTCTTTGCTCAGATAGACAACGTATTGGGAAAGGCTGAATCTTATAGAAAAAAATAACGCGCGAATTCCCTGCTGATAGTAGCAAAGTAATTGAGATATTGAAGGGCTTCCCCCTTCGATAGCTGCCTGATGAGTGCAGGAGCCCTTCAGCGGCCGTCGAAGTTTTCCTGGCCGCTCTCGATCTTCTGTAGCTGCTGGAAGGCGCTGTCCGATTTTCCCTGTTGAGGGCAGACCTTCTGGTACTGGGCGCAGACCCTCTGCTGCTGGAGGCATACCTGCTGCTGCTGCACGCAGACCCGCTGATATTGTAGGCATCTGCCCTTGGTGTCGTAACGGGCGCAGCGGTTTTGGTACTGGGCGCACTTGTTGCCGTACTGGACGCACTTGACGGCCTCCCGGATGCACTGCTGACGGCACCCGCTCTGGGCAGGGGCGCTGCCTGCCGCGGCAAGAACGAAGATGGCGCAAGCACAAATGATGACTGTTCTTCTGATAGTCCTTTTCTTTTCTTTCATTAATTCGTCCCTCCTCTCTTTTTTGGGAAATTTTGAATACGTTTGCGTCCGCTTAAGTCGTCTTTGCTCCGTTTAATAGATCGTAACATTCTCTCTAAATATTTTAACGCCGTCAGGCTCCTCCGACTACCTCCGGTTATAACGACCGGTGGCAACGGCAGATCCGCCGGCAGTGACGTTAACCGTATGAGAGGCCGGCTTTATCCATCCGGGTATCTCTTTATATTCGATATTTTTTTGTCCTGCATTAACATTGGGCACCTTACTTCCGCTTGCCTGCCAGGCCCCGCCCTCAACCCGCCATTGGGCACCTCTGGCCACTACCTCCTGAGGCTGAATGGTCACAACAAGGGATCCGCTTGCCTGCCGATATTCACCCTGAGCCTGAGTAGTCTGACTACCGGTGATCAGTACATTCTGTGTTGCCGGCTTAGTCCATCCGGTTATATCTTTAAATTCAATCTGATGTTGGCCGGCAAGAATGTCGGCCATAGTTGCCCCGCTGGGTTTCCAGAGTCCACCTTTTAAACCGGATTGCCGCCATTGAGCACCGGCCTGAATGGCTTCATTGGGCTTTATGGTTACATTCAGCATCCCGTAGATAGGACGATAGGTTCCGTGAGTTCCTTCCGTCCTGCCGGCTATTAAAAATACCCTTTTATTTGACGGTTTTTCCCAGGAATCCCCAATATTGTTGAATTCCACGTATTGGTCTCCGGGTGATAATCCGAATACGGTCTCCCCACTGGTATGCCAGTTCGCCTGTCCCACAACGCGCCATCTGGCACTTGAAAGTGCAGCTTCCGGGCTTATAGTCACTTGAATGCCTACGGTTGGCCGACTATATTCCAATCTTGTCTGAACGGTTTGAGAGGAGACAATGTTTACCTCTGGATTGGGCGGTTTGACCCATCCAGACGCAGGTTTACACTCGATATAATAATGCTGGCCCTCCGGGACCGATAAAGTGGCCCCGCTGTTTTGCCAGGCCCCTCCGCCAAACCCCACAACACGCCACTGTGCCCCGGCGGTAACGGCATCCTGAGGCTGAAGGGTAACGGTAAGATAGCCCATTTCCGTATACCTTCCTATCTGCCTTGACGTTTCACCCGAAGGGATGTTGGGGTGCAAATCCTCAGGTTTGACCCAACCGGCTGTCTCCTTAAATTCAATATTATACTGACCAGGGATAAGGTCTCGCACAATGTTTCCGCTGTTTTGCCAGTCACCACCATACATCCGCCACCTGGCTCCTGCATCCCGGGCCCTGGCCGGTTCGATGGTCATGGACAGGGAACCCCGCTGAACATAGGTTCCTGTCAACCTTACCATCTCGGTTGAACGGATATTGACCTGCATAACATCCGGCTTTTTCCATCCGCCTAGCTCCCTAAATTCTACACGGTGTGATCCCGGGGATAAGTTAGATACAGTTTCACCGCTGCTCTTCGAATTCGATTGAACCCCATCCACCCACCAAAAAGCCCTGGCGTCTCTGGCTTCTTTAGGTTCGATCGTGGTTACGATTGAACCGCCTCCGATGATGTAACGGTATGACAAAACATTGGTCGCGGTTCGGGATTGTATCCGGTTCACTGGGTCGAGCAGTGTAAGGCTTTCAACTATAAATATATAATCTCCAGGCACAAAAGGCCTGCCGGGATTAATAGATTCAATAAATTCAAAGGATTGCCCTGGTCCGAGATCATTCTGGACAGTGTGTCTTGAATTATTAAGACCTCCATATAATGTCCCCTGGGTATCAGAAACTCTGGTCGAAAGAGACACCTCGGCACCCCCGGCAATAGTCGACCTCCCCGTATTGGTGGCTCGTAGGTAGTAGGTGGAAGAATACGGTCCGTCCCCTCCCCATCGCTCTGTCACGCTGTTTGTTACCGTTAGCTGAAGGCTCGGGACACTATCCGCGCTTACACCGCTTCCGACCCGAAAGCTTCTCGTCCGGCTATTGTCCGATTTTCTTATTTCGGTAATTACATCGTTCGGATCGACGGTTAACATTACCATGTAGATACCCGCCTCAAGGTTTTCCGTAATTCGCGTGACGGAATGAGAAGATCCTGCGACCATGCTGTCGACTCGAAGGTCCTGCCAATTGCTAATCGTCCTATTGTCTCGAACTAATTGCATCCGAACCAAAACACCATTGGCATTACGTGTCCCTCGATTTGCAACCGTCCCGATAATACTTACGGTATTTCCAGATTGCGGAGAAGCCGGCCTGATCTCTAATCCTTCCACAACAAGATTAGCCCTCGATGGCACCGGCTGAACATCAACCCTGTAGCGGTATGACAAAACATTGGTCGCGGTTTGGCCGAGCAGTGTAAGGCTTTCGACTATAAATATATAATCTCCAGGCACAAAAGGCCTGCCGGGATTAATAGATTCAATAAATTCAAAGGATTGCCCTGGTCCGAGATCATTCTGGACAGTGTGTCTTGAATTATTAAGACCTCCATATAATGTCCCCTGGGTATCAGAAACTCTGGTCGAAAGAGACACCTCGGCACCCCCGGCAATAGTCGACCTCCCCGTATTGGTGGCTCGTAGGTAGTAGGTGGAAGAATACGGTCCGTCCCCTCCCCATCGCTCTGTCACGCTGCGCATCACTTCAAGCCGGAGGGAGGGCGGGTCGGGAAATTGCGCATAGACCTGAGAAGCGGTCAATACCATAAGCGAAACAAGGGCTAAAAATATCTTCTTCATCATCCCCCTCCCTTAAATGGGCTCATCCGGAAACAAGAAGTTTCCGGATGGAAACTGAATAGCTTACTGGAACTTAAAAATTGATAAGACATTGCTTCTGACTGTTCTGAAGTATAGGGGGGGCATTTTTGTCTGTCAAGGGATATTTCCATCGAAAAATCAGAGGCGACGGAGTACAGCTACAGATGGGGTCACCTATGAAAAAGAACGTCAAGGAAGGCCATTGGGGACGGGCAATACACAGCTGACAGGGACGTTGGTAACTTATGTAACTTGTCGCGGCACCCCTTCTTGTATCCACTGTATCAAATGTCGCTGCGTGCACCAGGTTAGTTACAGAAGTTACCAACGTCCCCTATTACCGTTGCTAACAGTCGCAATGGTTCTTTTGATAGGTATGCTGTGTGTAAGCGGGGCGCATGCATGGAATGAGGCGCAATTGCAGCTGTTAAAGACAACAAACTCATGCCCAAATTGCGATCTGAGCGGGGCGGACCTGAGCTATGCAAATCTGAACAATGCAAACCTGAGCGGGGCGGACCTGAGCGGGGCGGACCTGAGCGGAGCAATACTTAGCGGAGCAACATGGACAGACGGATCACTGTGTAGAAAAGCCTCATACGGCGAATGTTACAAGGGCCAACCGTAACATAGCTGTGTTTTTACGTAATAGAACTTCTCTTAATATAAATAGCACTGGAACACAGTGTTCTCACTGAATCGGGAAATCCTTAATTGCGTCCCAGTATTCTTCCTGTAATGGTTGTTGCTGTGTGTCCTGGCGGTGATGCTTGATTGCGCTTGGCAATCATTGTTCTGCTTACTCATTCTTCTCGGTCACAATAATTGTTGTACGATTAAATTACTTGACCTCCCCATCCACTATGTTAGAATAAATATGTGAAAGATGCCACTGACAGAAGTACGCAAGTGGTCATCCGAAAGAAAAAAAAGAGGAAAGGCTTCATAAATCCTTCCCGTCGTGCTTTCCTCAAAATCATGGGGTCGGCAGCCGTTGGAGCAGGAATCTCGGAGCTGTTCTCCCAATGCATATGGCTTAATGACTCAGTCGCGGCTCTTCTTGCGTGTGAAGGCTATCTCCTTGTAGATACGAAGAAGTGCCAGGGCTGCATGTCATGTATGCTTGCCTGTTCTTTAGTCCATGAAGGCAAGATTGGTCTAAGCCAGGCTCGCATCCAAGTGATACAAAGCTCTTTCGAAAAATTTCCCGACGACCTCACCATCGCACAATGCAGACAATGTGAAGACCCTGAATGTGTCAAGGCATGTCCGTCAGGAGCTCTCCACGTCGACAGGCAAAACGGCAATGTGAGAAAAATCGATGTAAAGAAATGTATCGGCTGCAAGGCTTGCATCCGCGCATGCCCGTTCGTTCCCTCAAGGGCCTTGTGGAGTCACGAAGACAGCCATGCTCTGAAGTGTGATCTCTGCGTTGACAGCCCTTTCTGGAACTATAAGGGTGGTCCGGAAGGCAGGCAGGCGTGCGTGGAAATATGTCCTCTCAAGGCGATCCAGTTCACGAGGAAAATGCCGGAACAGAAGGGGGACGCGGGTTACCAAGTAAACCTAAGAGGAGAAGACTGGAGAAAATTGGGCTATCCAACGGACTGAAATCACTTGGAGAAGCACAAAGAACCGAGTCTAAATTATTGCAGGCAGAGGGGTTCTATCAGTGATTGGGTATGCTGGCAAAATTCTGAGAATTGACCTCACCGAGAGGAAGACTTCCACGGTTGACACCATGGACTATAAACAATGGGTCGGAGGCCATGGAATGGGGTCCGCAGTTTTCTGGGATCTCGTTAAAGATAAGACAATAGGCGGGTTTGATCCTCGCAACATTGTCACCATTATGACGTCACCCCTGTCCGGCACGCTTGTACCTGGCGCATCTTCAAGGACAGAGGTCCAGGGGATCGGCGTGCAAAGTTCTCCCATCGAATGGTTCACGCGCAGCAATTTCGGCGGGAGGTTCGCCCCCATGCTCAAATATGCAGGCTGGGACGGCATCGTTATCGAAGGAAAAGCAGATAAACCCGTCTGGGTTGACATCAGAAATGGAAAAGTGGAGATCAGGGACGCTCGCCATCTATGGGGTCTAGATACCTGGAAGACGCAGCAAGAAATATGGAAAGAAATCGGCAATCCGGAGCAAAGTACGGCACAGCGCCCCGCGGTGCTTACCATTGGGCCTGCAGGAGAAAATCTGGGCAGAGTGGCGTGCCTGATCCATGACGCCGGGAACGCGTCGGGTCAGGGGGGGTTCGGCGGGGTCTGGGGTTCAAAAAACCTGAAGGCCATCAGCGTTATTGGAACTGGCAGTATAGGAATCGCAGACCCAAAAGGGCTCATGGGGGCGCGGTTATGGGCTCAAGAAAAATATGCCGCCGATCTCAACAAACTGGATGCTTCCTGGTATGGCCGATTTGGCAGGAAAAGACCCCAACTCTTGTTCTGGGCGACCCATGGAAAGGCCAGGCTCCAAGCCTGCATCGGCTGCCAGTCGGGATGCAAAGAAAGGTCAGATACAGGTTACGGTAACGAGTCCACATGCGAGGAAACCGCATTTTATGTAGGCTACGACAAATGGAAGCACGGCGGTAAACAAACGTCTGCCACATATATCGCTGCAGATCTGCTCCAAAAGTACGGTATCAACGCATTTGAGGCGTCGAGGGGACTCGCATACATCTTGGCTCTCCAACGGAGCGGGGTGCTCGGCTACGGAAAGAAGATCAACTGTGCCCTTGATTTCCGCCAGTTGGGAGAAATAGAATTTGTTGACCGTTATCTCAATATGATTTCGAACAGGAAGGGTATCGGCGACGATTTCGCGGAAGGATTTTTCAGGGCCGCCAAGAGATGGGGCCGCCTGGAAGAGGACCTGAAGACCGGCATACTCCCTTATTCCTACTGGGGTCTTCCTGAGCATGGATACGATCCACGGGCTGAGGTCGAGTGGGGTTATGGATCGATTCTGGGGGATCGGGATATCAATGAGCACGATTTTAATTTCCTGTACACTTGGCCCAGCGGAGCAATCTGGGCCGGTAAGACACCGCAACCTCCTGCAGAGCAGGTAGTAAAGATTGTCGCGGAGAAATTGGTTCCTTACGAGAACGATCCTCTCATGCTGGATTTCAGTACCGATAACATCTATTCAGAACACATGTGCAAGCTTGTCGCCTGGCATCGCCACTACACCAGGTTCTGGAAGGAGTCCGTGCTGTACTGTGATCATCGCTGGCCCGAATTCATCAACTCGAAAGTTCCTGGTTACCGGGGCATAACCGGGGAGGGAGAACCGAGGTTTTTCAACGCAGTCACAGGGAAGAAATTAAGTTTCCTTGACGGGATGGAATTAGGCAGAAAGATCTGGAACCTGGATAACGCAATCTGGACGCTCCAAGGCCGTCACAGGGAAATGGTCCATTTTTCAGATTACATCTACAATCTGCCGTACAAAGGTTATGGTAACTTCACTATGTATTATTTGCCCGGCAGGGAGCAAGGCAGGTGGGACTATATTCGCGTGAACGGGAGGTGTTTAGACAGAGCAAAGTTCGAGGAGTTCAAGACGCAATTTTACAAGCTCGAGGGGTGGGATACTCAGTCGGGATGGCCGAAGAGAAAAACCCTGGAGTCGCTCGGCATGAGGTCAGTTGCAGACGAGCTTGAGAATCATAAAAAACTGGGTACGTGACGGAAGTTGGGTGTTTGTGAACTGGAAACCTGTATAAGAAAGGCAATGATTGATACGGAATAATCGTACCAGAGAGCAAAGATGGTTAAAAAGGAAAACGGATCTTTGCGAGCAAAAGAATTGCCGAGCGAGAGGCTGAATCAATGCAAAAGATTGCGCAAGTTCCTTCCTACAAATAGGAGGCCGATGAGAATGAAATTTACCGCAAGGGCAATTATGGTTTTTGTTCTCCTTCTTCCTTTCTCCGGATTTGCGCTGGAGGTAGAGGAAGAGGAGATCTTACGCAGGCCTGCTACGCCTTATGTTGAACATATTTATCTGGAGCAGGAATCAGTCATAGCTTTTTTTGAGGTGATGAATATCGATGAATACAAAAAATTGATACCGAGCATTTTTAGCATGCCTGAAAATCCCCTGTGCATGGTCAAAATTAATGATTTCTATAAGATGGAATCGGCACCCCCCTATCTGGAGGCAATCGTCGCAATACTAGTCAGGTTCACAAAACCCGGGAGTGGAGAGCAAATTCCAGCCTGGCATTTACTCGCATTGACGGTTACCTCCGAAGAAGCGCTCTGGGGCAGGATTGGTGGCTATCCCAAAATCCGCAGAAAGGTAACACTTGAAAGCAAGGGCAGCACATACATTGGAGTCTCTTATGCACGTGACGGCGATACGCCCAGCTTAAAACTTACTTTAAAATTGAAAAGAGAGCCGACCCGGGATGAAAAGAAGTTTTTGGACTTTATTTCAAGTATCCCGGTCCTCACGATAGCCCAAGGAAAGGTAATTAACCGGGGCGTAATCGGAGGTGGTAAATATAAGATCTATGATCTGGAGAGGATAACTCCTCACATCTGGAATATCAAATTCGGAGACTGTTCCATCGAATACCCGAATGACACCGGCAACTATCTCGCCCGTTTGGGAATAGGCAAGCCCGTTACAGGCTATTGGTTGAGGCAAAAAACAAGATATGGCATACAGCGCAAAGAGGAGTAAAAAAGACAAGCGTGTCGAATCTTATGTAACGAAGGGGACGTTCTTAAGAAATTAAATAACTATCGTAACGAAGGGGACGTTCTTAAGAAATTAAATAACTATCGGGGCGCTGAGGGGGCCATCTCAATATTGCCTTCCATTGCTTTTTATTGGCAGAGTTGATTTGTAACCATGGGCAAAATATTATTTAATGCCTGGAAACAACCAATTATAAGAGCTTTTTGGAAGGGAGGAAAAGTTATTTAATTTCTTAAGAACGTCCCCACTATCTTTTTCAGATTTCTTAATATAACAGCTTGGTTTATCACCTCACAAAGCCTTCCTGTAAGTCAATACAGAGAGCATTTTAATATCTTGACCGCTTTCAAGCGGCAACGGTTCCCGGGCTACCTCCGGTTATAACGACCGGTGGCATTGGCAGACCCGCCGGCAGGGACGTTAACCGTTGCAGGGGGAGGGGCGGTCCATTTGTCTATATTCTTATATTCCACCCGGTGCTGTCCTGCTGATAAACCGGGGACAGGAACATTGCTGTCCTGCCAGGGGCCGCCATCCGCCCGCCACCTGGCGCCGGCGGCAACGGCCTCCTGGGGCTCGATCTTCACCCGTAATTGACCACCGCTTAAAGGCGCCTCTACCCTCCTTAACGTAACGGTGGCACGGGTTTGCTGGCCTGCCGTAATATTCACCGGCCCGAAAGCAGACAGGGCCCAACCCTGTGAAGGGCTCACCTCGATGCGGTGCTGGCCCACTGGGAGGCGTTCTGATTCTCCGCTTCTCTTCCAGGGCCTGTCGCCCACTTTCCACTGGGCGCCGGCCCGGATCGCTTCATTGGGCTCGATCGTCACATTCAGCGTCCCGGACGCCGGTTGATAGGTCACCGTAACAGATGCCGTCTGGCCGCCTGCGATATTCACCGTTTGGTTGGGAGGCCTTTCCCAGGATGCTCCTGCATCATGAAACTCCAGCTCCCGCTGGCCCGTTGTTATCCCGGTTGCGGTTTCTCCACTGTTGTACCAGTTGTACGGTCCCGCAAATCGCCATCTCGCACCCGACCGCACTGCACCTTCCGGCTGTATATTCACTTGAATGCCACCGGTCTCACGGCGGTATTCCCCCCTTAACTGGATGTTTTGGAGCGAAGCTATATTCATATCCTGAGTGGCCGGTCTTACCCATCCCGCTACCTCTTTAAACTCAAGTTGGTGCTGTCCCTCCGGAACCGGCAGGACGGCCTCGCTGTTCTGCCATGCCCCTGCTTTCGGTCCTTTGACAACCCGCCACTGTGCCCCGGCCTGCCTCAATTCAGGGGGAAGAATGACGACCGATAACGATGCGGGCGCCCTGTGGTAGGTTGCTGTGGCCTGTGAGGTCTGACCTGAGGCGATGTTGATATTTGTCGGCTCAGGGACTATCCATCTCGCATCGTTCAGGCTTTTAAACTGAACCCGCTGGGAGCCGAGCCTCAAATTGGATACGGTGGCCCCGCTGTCCTGCCAGGCCGATCCGTCCACGCTCCATTTTGCACCGGCGGTATTGGCTTCCTGAGGTTGAAGGGTAACGGTTAGAGAACCCTTTTCAATATACGTTCCCGTCAGCCTTAATGTTTCATCTGAAACGATATTGGCCTGCAAAGCATCAGGCTTGAACCATCCGGGCATCTCCTTAAATTCCACCCGATGCCGGCCGGGTGCAAGATTCCGGACAGTTGTGCCGCTTTCATTCCAATTTCCGCCGGCTAACTGCCATTGTCCCCCGGCGTTTCTGGCTCCCAGGGGTTCAATCGTGACCGTGATCGCGGCTCTTCCTACCTGAAAGCGCGCTTCCCAGACATTGTCCGTTTCATTTGTTTCGGTAATTCGCCTGTCGGGATCTACGGTCAATCGGGCAGTATAGGAACCAGATTCTATGTTTGGCTTTTCAACCCGAATCGTATCAAACAATCCTCTTTCCAAACGGGCATTTTGCTGCTTGTCCGGCCAATTGCTGATCTTTCTTCCATCCTTAAACAATTCCATTCGCGTCGTGACATTGGAGACAGGGTCATCCCCGCGATTCACATATAACCCGTCAATGGTTACGTTATCTCCAGGTTGAGGGGCGGCAGGTCTGAGGTTTATATGGTCGGCGACAAGGTTAATCACCAACGGCCTTTCCGGTTGTTGCGGCAACGGTTGTACCTCGACCCTGTAACGGTAAGATATCAGATTGGTTATGGTCTGTGATTGGGTTCGGTTCACTGGGTCGAGTAGTGTAAGCCGTTCAACCGTAAAGATGTAATCCCCGGTCACAAAGGGCCTGCCGGGATTAATGCTGACATTGAATTCAAAGGACTGGCCCGGGCCGAGAGCGCTCCGGATGGTGTGGCTTGAATTAACCCCTCCGTATGTTGTCCCCTGGGTATCGGAAACTCCGACCGAATAAGTCATTTCGATCCCATTTCCGATGGCGGACTGTCCCGTATTCGTCGCACGCATATAAAATGTTGAAGAGTATGGGCCGGTGCCCCCCCATCGCTCTGTCACGCTGCGCATCACTTCAAGCCGGAGGGTAGGTGGGTCGGGAAATTGTGCATAGACCTGAGAAGCGGTCAATACCATAAGCGAAACGATGGCTAAAAATATCTTCTTCATCATCCCCCTCCCTTAAATGGGCTCATCCGGAAACAAGAAGTTTCCGGATGGAAACTGAATAGCTTACTGGAACTTAAAAATTGATAAGACATTGCTTCTGACTGTTCTGAAGTATAGGGGGGGTATTTTTGTCTGTCAAGGGATATTTCCATCGAAAAATCAGAGGCGACGGAGTACAGATGGGGTCAGGGAAGGGCATTGGGGACATAGTTGACTAACGTGACTTGACGCAACATCACCTCAGCGCATTGCTTGATGAAGCACGCCGGCAGCATGTTAGTCAACAAAGTCAACTACGTCCCCCCCTATCATTCTCTCTTTCTCCCCGCAATCTTTACTCTCTGAGAATCTTCAACTTCCACCCTTCATAGGTGAAGTCGCTAAGTAATTGTTGTTCACTCCATGCATTCCTCTGCCCTTCTTTCCCGTCCGATCCTCTTTTTAATATTGTACTATTTGTTAGGAATGATAGGAATGTCCTTCAATAAAACGAAACTGTTTATAGGCCACGGTATACTTCACGGCGATGCTTGACACGCATGATTGTTACTTTTTTTGTTGCATTGTCAATCTCGTAAAGGACACGATAATCGCCGATGCGCAGTCTCCAGTCCTTTTTTGAGCCTTTTATTTTTCTGCTTTCTCGTGGGTGAGGGTTTAAAGGAAGTTCTTTGATCTTCGCCGTAATCTGTGAAAATAATGTTCGCGAGAGTTTATTTAGGTCTTTTTCTGCGTGTCGTTCTACATAAAGTTCATAGGGCATTATCGCGTTCCGCCAGGTAATCTTTGAATTTCCTTACCTGCATACCACCCATGCGTATTTTTTTAAGGTCTGCAAGATCTTCTTTATCTTCGAGCTTCTCAAGTAATTCCCGGTAGTCGTTGATTTCAATGATTACGGCGCTTGGTCTGCCGTCTTTCATTATCACCTGTGGTTTAACCTTCATGATGCTCTTTGCCATTGAATATCTCCTTATCGTTTAGATAATATTATTATATCTTCTTTTTCGTATCTTGGCAATTACATCTTAAAAGGAAGGGCATTGGGGACATAGTTGACTAACGTGACTAACTTTTCTATTACCGGTATGCAAAAGAAGAAGAGAGTTGACTGTGGGGGAAATAGTGATAAGTCAAGATAGTCAACCATGTCCCTCATGGTTTATGAAACGCCTAAGCCTTCGGACAGGTCTCCTCGGCATAGTCAACCGTGTTCACCTCGCGGACTTCCGGGACCGCCTCTTTCAATAGCTTTTCAGCCCACAGACTGAGGGCATTGTGCCCGCATCAGTGAAGCCGGCCGCCAAAGATTCGCAGCGTGACTGTGCCTGTCCTTTCGTCGACAGAAATCACTTCGACCTCTCCCTCGGCCAGTTCTTCCAGCCGGGGGTTCAAATGATCGATCTCCTCTTCAACCCTTTGCCTTAGTTCCACGTGATGCCTCCTCGAACGATAGCCTGGGCATTTACCGATTGCCTCCCGTTCTCAGATAGAATGCCCCGGCGCCTTCTGCCACATCACCGCCCGCGGGAACACACGCATCGGGTGATTTGGCCTCCGGGACCTTCTCTCATAGCCTTTACGGCCTTTATGGGTGTTCTTTTTCCGTTAACTGAAAGAGAGCGCGTACCTCCGGAGAGACGCCTCTAAAATCAAGGTGCCTGATAATATCCTCTACGGTGAACCCCTTTGTTTTGCGGTAAAAGCCATGCGCCTTTGCACAGGCACGTCCGGATGCATCCTCTATGAGCCCTGAGACATTGTATGTGCCGTGAACCGAACGAAGCACCTGTCCCTTCGCACGATACGCCTCTTTGCAAATGATCGGCCTTCTGAACTCGACCTCGATCTTGGAAGTTGCCGTTATGAGCTTCGTGTCCATGAACAGCGCCCACCACATAACCTCGTCAAGGATCCCTGCGACAATGCCTCCGTGTATCACCCCATCGTAGCCCTGATATTTCTGATCTGCAGTAAATTCACAGAATACGGTTCCATCCGCATGCTGGAGCTCAAGGGCAAGCCCGCCGGTTGCCGGTCCGCAAAAGAAGCACTTCTTATAGCCAGGGAGCAGTCCTGTCATTGACGTTAAGAACCTCCTTTTTTTTGATAACCTCTTGTCTGTATTTTTCAATAATCAAACGTAGTTTTCAATACATTTTTTGATCATAGAAGGAAGGAAAAGGATCAGCCCTTGACAGCCCGTTGAAAAACTCTCCCTCTTCCCGTTGATTCTCCTGCCTTTCCCGTCCTCACCATGATAGAATAAACACTGACATTACAAGGCTGGAGGCGCTATTGCTCGGAGAGAAAAGAAGAGACGAACCGATGTTCTACTACGTGAAGCTGGATGATATGATCCCCGAAGACCATCTGTTAATGGGCGTTGGGGACATCCTATGGGCATTAGGGGCATAGTTGACTAACGTGACTTGACGCAACATCACCTCAGCGCATTGCTTGATGAAGCACGCCGGCAGCATGTTAGTCAACAAAGTCAACTACGCCCCCCCTATCTGCCCCTATCTGCACTATCGAGGGGCCGTCAGGGTCTGGCCGCACAGCGTTTCTTATGGCTCTTGTTGGATCTTTTCCATCATGTCCTTAAGATAAAGTTTTTTCTTTTTGAGCAGTTTCATCTCCATTTCTTCATCATCGGAAAGGTGGGTTTTTTCGTAGAACCTCTTCAACTTTTCGTCGAGTGACCTATGCGCAATACAAACCTCGTTGTAGCGCTCCTCTTTGGTTTTGATTTCTTCCATGGATACGGACTCCTCTCCTTTATTTTGCTCCGGACAAACCGGCAGGGATCTTGAAATATTTTAGCAGGGACTGCCTACTATAACCCTTCTGGTCATTTCCCCTGACTTTTCGACTAGAAAAGTATTTTCTTTACCCGGCCTATTTCTCCGCTTTCCAGACGGACTTTTATTCCATGCGGATGCTGTGGCGATGCGGTAAGAATATCCTTTACCGTCCCATTCGTCAGCACGCCTGTCCGCTGATCCTTTTTCAGGACAATTGACACTTTAATTCCCCGTTGAATGTTAGATCGTATTGTTCCGTCCATGCCGCTTTCCTCTATACCATACCACACAGGCACGATTTCCTCAATTCCACGTACAAATCGAGGGGACAAAGGGGACGACACTATCTCGGCATTTCTGTTACCGATCTTGCCCTGCGCTTCCACATGGCTCCTTCTTCGATAAGCTATACAGTAACAATAGCAAGAAGATTGTCGATAAAATGAATATTACTCTACCTATTTTTAAATGTTCTTGTTGATAGTTTGATTTTTCTTATGTTATTCGTATTGCATGCCGGAAGGCAAATCCATGCTGGAAGGACTCAATTCGGCCGTACTTGTATTTGCGGCCCTGTGTGTTTTTGCAATAGCTTACAGGTTTTATGGTTTATTTATATCAACAAAAGTCTTACGGGTGAATTCGTCGCGGAGGCTGCCCTCCGACAGCATGGCTGACGGCCTGGATTACCACAAAACAAACCGTTATGTTCTTTTTGGACACCATTTTGCAGCGATAGCAGGGGCAGGCCCGCTGACGGGGCCTGCTCTCGCAGCCCAATTCGGTTTCCTGCCCGGCGCGCTCTGGATCCTGATAGGCGCGGTACCGGGAGGCGCTGTCCATGATGTGGTTGTCCTCTTCGCATCCGTGCGTCATAGAGGCGAAAGTCTCGCCAATATAGCCAGAAATGAGATCGGAAGAACGGCCGGCAGGTTTCTCCTGCAGGAAATGACGGGAAAGGTGTTTCCGAGATTTAATGACCACAACTGGCTCCCGGGAATGATCATTACCGGATTGGCCTTCACGTTCATGTGGGGATATCTGCTTTATACCGGATCGATATCAACCATCTGGCCGTTGTTCGGGATAAGCAACCAGCTCCTTGCCGCGTGCGCTCTGATCATTGTAAGCACAATGCTTGTGCGGCTTGGCAGAAAAAGATATATATGGATAACCCTTGTACCCGGAATTCTCATGGCAATCATTACACTCTGGGCCGGATACATCAATATAACCGTGAATTATCTGCCACAGAAGCTCTATCTGCTCGCGTTTCTCTGCGGACTCATAATGCTTCTGATCGTTATTATTATCGTCTCGGCAGGCATAAAAATAAAAAAACTTTTATACATCAAAGACACGGTAACAGACAACTGGGGAGACCATGTTCTGATAAAGGTTGGGGACGAGAATCCACATTAGGCAATCAGACGGCGGACATCATGCAGTCGCCGCTTATTTTGACATTAATCGATTATTGATACATTTTGGCACAGTGAAAAATGGACCTTTACAGAAATAATAACCCTGTTTTTATTGTTGCAGCCCTGGCTATAAGTATCTTTTTTGTGCGGTTCGACGCCTATATAGTCAATATCGCTATGCCTACTTTTGTTGATACATTCAAGGTGAGCGTGAGCCAGGCTTCATGGATTGCCCTGTCTTATGTCCTTTCCCAGGTTTCAGCGATGATGCTCTTCGGCAAGCTTTGCAGCCAATTCAGACTGAAGAATATCTTTTTACTCGGCATGGCTATTTTTACCGTAGCCTCTTTACTGTGCGGGATATCGCCTGATTTCTGGTCTTTGATAGTCTTCAGATGCGTGCAGGGCCTTGGTGGTTCAATGATGCTGGTGAGCGCTTATGCCGCCATTCTTCTGTATTTACCGAAGGAAAAGGTCGGGTGGGGCTTATCGATCATGACGACGTCCGCAGCCATAGGTGTCCTTTTGGGTCCGGTAGCGGGTGGCTTTATCATCGCTCGTTCCAGTTGGCATTGGATATTCTTGATCAATTTTCCTCTGGGGATAATGGCATTGATATTTTGTTACAAAGTGATCCCTGACGCAGCAAGCCCTGAAAAAGGATCAGGACAGAGGCTGGACATTACCGGGCTTGTGCTGTCTTCTGCTGCTTTATTTCTATTGGTTTATTCGTTGAATATGGGGTGTGAACATGGCTGGACCTCTCCTTTAATTTTAGGTAGCGAGCTTTTTTCCATTTTCTTTTTTGTCGCCTTTTTCGTCGTGGAGAAAAAGCGCAAGGATTCTCTTCTGGATATGACACTTTTTACCACGCGCGTATTTGCGATAGTGCTTTTATCTACCATCTTTGGATTTCTGTTGTTTTTCGGCGGGAATTTTCTTTTACCTTTTTATCTTACCCAGCAGGGATTAAGCCCTGCCCGAATAGGTCTTCTATTGATGATATTTTCAGTGGTTTACATCCCGATAGGTTTGTATGCCGGCCGCCTTACCAACAAGCTCCCCTCGAAAAAGATATCCGCTTTTGCGATGCTCCTTGGCTCAATTACCAGCTTTGTGTTTGTTGCTGATCTTGGCACTGGGGTCACCGGTGCCGTTATTTATCTTGTCATGCTTGCCGTTTCCTATGGCATGTTCTTCGTACCGATCAATCATTGCATAATGAGCTTTGCCTCAGATAAAAACAGGGGAAGCGTGTCGGCCGTATTCAATACGGTAATGAACATCTCTATGGCAATGGGTATCGCTGTCATGGAAACGATCTATTCTGAGTTTAAGGTGCCGATTGACGGCTTTAGAGCCTCCTTTATTGCCGGGGGTATCTTTTGTTTTGCCGCTGCGGTAATGCTCATATCTTTTTCAAAAGAAAAGGCCTGACCCTGACGCGAACAACTTACAAAGCCAACATTTTTCCTTTGATCCGCAATCAAAACCAGAAAAACCCTACACTCACGGTACACATTGTTACAATATATTTAAATGTATATTGTCTTGAATTATTTTATTTCTCTGTTATATTTGATAGTAATACCAACTCGGGCGACGTGGCAAAAAGGGGCACCATGGAATGATAAAACCAGAATCCACACTGGAAGAAATTAAAAAAACCCTCCAGGAAAGTGAGACCAAGTACCGTTTGTTGTTCGAAAATTCAATGGATCCCGTCTTTCTCATGGACCATGGGAAATTTATGGATTGCAACAAGGCAGCCCTCGAAATCCTTCACTGTCAGGATAAAGATCGGATAGCAGGGCTCCGCCCATTCCAGATATCCCCGGAAAAACAACCCGATGGCCTGCTCTCCAAAGAGAAAGAAAAAAAGGCCATATATTACGCGGACAATGAAACGAAGGATCAATTTGAATGGGTGCACCGGACCTTTGACGGCATAGACTTCTGGGTTCAGGTTTCTCTTACCGTAGTACCTGTTGATGGAAAATTAATAACCCATGTTCACTGGCGCGACATAACCGAGCGCAAGCATGCAGAAGAGAAGCTCCGCATACTCCTCTCCGAGCTTGAGAGCAAAAACAACCAGCTTAGCAAGGCATATGAGGAGCTCAAAAAGTCAGAGGCAATGCTGATCCAGTCAGAAAAGATGGTGTCCCTTGGACAGCTCTCTGCCGGGATTGCCCATGAGTTGAAAAACCCTCTTAGCATCATCCTTCAGGGAATCGCATATGTCCGGTCGTCGGTCGAAAACGGCGCGCTCATCGATGCCTGCGACAGGATAAAAAAGTCGGCCATCCGGGCAGATATAGTAATCCAGAACCTTCTCAGTTTTTCACGGCAGGCGCCTCCTTCCTTCGGCGAGGAGGATATGAACATTCTCATCGAGGAGAGCCTCGCAATGGTCGAACATCAGATGAACCTGCAAAACATAGAGGTCATAAGGAACTATTCCCACCACATCCCCTCAGTAAGAGTGGACGCCAACCAGATGAAGCAGGTCTTCATCAACACGTTCATCAATGCTGCCGAAGCGATGAAGGACGGAGGTACCATCACGCTCACAACCACAACGGGATTCGCCAAAGATGGAGAACCATACGTCGAGGTAGCAATAACGGATACCGGAACGGGTATACCCGAAGAGATTATCAAAAATGTTTTAGATCCCTTCTTCACGACAAAAAGGAACTCCGGAGGTACAGGGCTCGGGCTGTCGGTCACAAAAGGGATCATTGACCGTCATCACGGCAGCATTGCTATCAACAGTAAAGAGGGGGCAGGCACAGCCATAAAGATCGCCCTGCCACGCAATCCACTGGAAAATAGGGACGCTCTCGATGGATAAAAAGAAGATTCTGCTCGTTGACGATGAAGAGGACTTTTGCTTCTTTGTCAAACTGAATCTGGAAAGAACGGGGAAATACCAGGTCTTCACCGCAACAAACGGCATGGAAGGCATCAGGCTGGCGAAACAGCTTAAACCCGACCTCATATTCCTCGATATCGTTATGCCAAAGATGGGTGGGCAGCGGGTTGCGGAAATCCTTCTTAATGATGAGTCAACAAAAATGATCCCCGTTGTTTTCGTCAGCGCAGTGGTGAAAAAAGAGGAGCTTGCGGGACATGGAGGAGAGATCGGCGGAAGAGATTTTATTGCCAAGCCGGTCATATCGGAGAACCTTATCGAAAAGATCGAACAGGTGTTAGTAAATCATCACTACTCTCTCATTGCAGTTCCATTCATGCTGGAGCACTTCACCCCAGCACAGCATATGCTTCTCATGACGTTATTTGCGGCAACGCTCTTTTTTGCATCAATTTCTATTCGGAACACAGCATACGCCGGTTCAACGAGAACAAAAGTTATGGTATCTGCAAGGATCCCGGCACTGACAAGTCTTAAGATACTCCATCAGGAGCGTGAAATAATTATTGCCGATGAGGATATACGTAAAGGCTATATAGATATGCAAAGCGCCTCACACATCCAGGTCATGAATAACAATCCGGCCGGCTACATGCTCACCTTGCAGGGCATTGTGTGGCCTTTCAGGGAAGTTCGGGTACAGGGATTCGCCAACGATATCCGGGTAACTTCGGGAAGCGTTTTTGTGCACCAGCCATATAACCGCGGTGCCGTTACCGTCGAATTAAGCTATCGGTTCCTCCTTTCCGAAGACGTAAAACCCGGGATTTATGACTGGCCGCTTTCTATTTCATGTCAGTATTTTTAAGGAGGACGCTCTCGATGGATAAAAAGAAGATTCTCCTCGTTGACGATGAAGAGGACTTTTGCTTCTTTGTAAAACTGAATCTGGAAAGAACGGGGAAATACCAGGTCTTCACCGCCACAAAAGGTATGGAAGGCATCAGGCTGGCGAAACAGCTTAAACCCGACCTCATATTCCTCGATATCGCTATGCCAAAGATGGATGGCGAGCGGGTTGCCGAGATCCTTCTTGAGGATGAGTCAACAAAAACGATCCCCTTTGTTTTCGTTACTGCTGTGATCAAAAAAGATGACCTTGCGAAGCGTGAAGGGAAGTTCGACGGAAGAGATTTTATTGCCAAACCGGCCAAACTGGAAAAGCTGATAGAAAAGATCGAGCAATATTGCCCTACCGAAAAAGCAAGGTGCCATTCGATTCGGTATTCCAATTAAAAAACAATAACCTTGTTGTCATAGTAAGGGGGTATTCATTTATTCTCACCCGACCTGCCCCTCACTATTGTACCGCCCGTAAAATGTACCGCCCGTAAAATGTACCGCCCGTAAAACTGGTTAACCCGTATATTCATTTTACATCTTGTAACTTTTCCCGGCAAAAAATATATTGAGGTGTAGAGAAGCCATATGAACGATCAGCCCAAAACAAATCAAGAACTGCTCGAAGAAATATCCGTCCTGAAACAGAGGATCAAAGGGCTGGAACAATCGGAATCAGAAAAGATGGCATCCCTCGGGCAGCTTTCCGCAAAGATCGCCCATGAGCTGAAAAACCCTCTTGGCATCATCCTTCAGGGGATCGTATATGTCCAGTCATCGGTCAAAGACAGCACACTCATCGATGCCTGCGAGAGGATAAAAAATTCTGCCATCCGGGCAGATATGGCGATCCAGAACCTCCTCGGTGCCTTGCAACAGACACCTCCTTCCTTCAGCGAGGAGGATATGAACATTCTCCTGCCATGCAATCCATCGAAAAAGCGGGACACTCTCAACGAATAAAAACAGTATTATGCATCGCCTGCGAACGACCCTATCGATGCTCGCTGATCTCTGCTATAATTAAATACAGATTACGACCAAAGGAGGTCACGAAAGATGCTGAAGCCAACCAGGATTCTTGTACCAACGGATTTTTCAGAACATTCGGATAAAGCATTAGAACAGGCTCTCGACATGGCCAAACAGTACCACGCAAAGGTTTTCCTTCTCCACGTTATCCATGAGGAGCTTTACCGCCCCGTAGCCGTTACAGCACATGATTTTGGTCTCAGTAAAAAAATGTGGCGGGAGGTTAAAGATCGTCAACGGGCCGAGACAGATAATAAATTGCAAAATCAGCTTGAAAAATTTCCGCAGGCCACAAAGGTGGACGTAGCTGCTAATGTCCGCCTGGGTGTTCCTTACCAGGCAATACTTAAGGAGGCGCAAGAAAAAAAGATCGACCTGATCGTGATCGCCTCTCTGGGGAGAACGGGCATTGCAAAATACTTGATCGGCAGTGTGGCTCGTAATGTTGTTAATGGTTCCAAATGTCCTGTACTGGTCATAAAATAGAAATAGCGATCATAGGGGACGTTGCCAACGTCCCCTATCTATATCGAGGTCAAGGGATGGTTATCTGGGTCCCCGCATTGTTCAGAAAAAATTTATCACCGAATGCCCGGGCAACCCGGGCTGAGGCGTAAAACCCGTTGCAGTGCGATATGCCGATCTTCTGCACGCCGATATCTTTGAGCTCCTGTATGGTCCTCTCTATGCGCTCTTCCGATGCCGGGGCAAGATGGGTCCCGCCGACAACCGCATAGACGCGCTTCTCCCCGGTGAGCTTCTGCGCATGGCGGATCGTGTTGATCGTCCCGCGGTGGGCGCACCCGAGCACAACCAGCAACCCCTCATCCATCCTCACAATCAATGCAAGATCATCGGCCAGAGGGTCTTGGACGAATTTCCCTCTTTCTTTTAAAAACAGATTTCGCTCTATGATTTCAAAGTCCGTCGTCATCTCGACTTCGCCCGTCGTCATCACGCGGTCGCTTAACGAAACGGGTTCAGGCGTCAGCTCGAACGATGCCCCGAGATGCTCAAGTTCTTCCCTGGCGAAGGGAATGCCGATAAAGGCTTCCTTGTCCTCGAGGGGGCGCTTGGCATATTTTATGTCCCATATGTCCGGATGCGCGATCACCCTCTTTCTTCCCAGCCTCTTCAAAACATCACACAGCCCGCCGGTGTGGTCATGGTGTCCGTGGCTCAATACAATGGCGTCTATCTTCGTCAGGTCGATCCCAAGCCTGTCCGCATTTGCAAGCACCACATTGCTGCCGCCCACGTCGAACAGCACCGTGCATCCGTCAGTTTGTACAAGAATACTTTGCCCCCACTCGGCCATGAAATCCGGCCTTCCCGCGGTGTTTTCGCTCAGCGTTGTCAACGTCACTGTCATAGCGACCTCCTGTTCTTAATTTTTCTTAAATCTCTTCCAGTGGGTGGGCCGCATCCTCTGCGAACGCAGCCGCGCCCACTGACAAACGCCCTGCCGCCGGAATTACCCTCCTGTCATCCACGGCGGGACCACGCTTGGCGAAACGCCAAAGGCCGGCCCCATGAATACCAGAGAACCGAATACGGCGATGATGATCGCAACTATGGAGCATACGATGCCCACCTTTACCATGTCAACCATATCAATATACCCGGAACCGAAACAAATTGCGTTTCCCGTAGTCGCTACCGGCAGCGCATAGGCACACTGGGCAGCAAGGCAGCCGAGGATCATCAGGAACCTTGGGTCAAAGGAGGTGGCCAGGGCCATGGTGCCCAGGATCGGCATGAATACTGCGGTAACCGCCGTATTGGTCGCAACCGTTGACAAGGCGGCGACGACGGCTGCAACGGCGAACATGAGCCATAGCAGGGGCCAGTTCGCAAGGCCGGCCAGTTGGTTGCCCACCCAGGTGCCGGCACCTGTGGACGATATGGCGGCGGCAAGAGAGAAGCCTCCGCCGAAGAGGAGCACGATTCCCCAGGGAATTTTTATGGCCCAGTCCCAGGTCAATGCGAAATCGTTCTTCTCCAGGCTTACAGGGATGCAAAACAGCGCTACGGCCATGAAAACGGCAATGGTGGAATCATCGATCCACGGAAAGATCGTCTGGAGCCCGTAGATGGTCGTCTCGCCGATCTTCTTCTCGCCGCTGAAGATCCAGGCAAGCGCCGTGATCAGAAAGATAATCCCCACCGCCTTCTCCCCTTTGCCCCAGGGCCCCATCTTAGCACGTTCTTCTTTTATCAACTGCGGGCCGCCGGGAAGCTCCTTGATCTCGGGCCGCCGCAGCCAGAAGACGAGCAGCGCCCAGAGGCCGATGGTCGTGATCCAGGCCAGGGGGACCCCAATCACCAGCCACCGTGCGAAATCAACCTTGGGGGCTCCAGGGAACATAAGCTGCAATTGTCCGGCGTAGATGAGGTTGGGCGGCGTCCCGATCAGCGTCCCCATCCCTCCGCTGTTGCTCGAATAGGCGATCCCCAGCATCAGGCAGCTTCCGAAGATATAAGCGCCTGCAGTAAAATTAACTCCCTTCAATTGTCCCTGTTCCTGCAATCGCTTCCCCACCTCCACCGTGTGGAGAATAACGGCGAGGGCCATAGGCATCATCATCATGGCGGTCGCCGTGTTGGATATCCACATTGACAGAAAGGCGCAGGCCACCATGAACCCCAGCACTATGCGCTTGGGACTTGCACCGATCTTGTCCACTATGAAGAGCGCGACCCTGCGGTGGAAGTTCCATTTCAGCATGGCCTCGGCGATGAAAAAGGCAGCGATGAACAAAATAATTGTCTTGTTTGCATAGGGGGCGCTCGCTTTCGCCGCGTTGGCAACTCCTGCCAGAGGGAAGATGGCCACCGGAAGCAGCGCCGCCACGCCCCACGGCACCGATTCGCATATCCACCAGATAACCATGATAAACATGACCGCCAGGCAGTTCTTCATGGCCTTTGCGCTCGCCCTTGTCGCTGCGTAAACCTTTGGCTGCGCCTTCTTTGTCCATTCCAGAAACGCCGCCGGATCGGTAACCTCTTTGACCTTTCCTTTCTTGTTCAATGCCAGGACGTTCGCCTCGACCCCTGCCTTGAGCACTTCCGGGGCTGCCTTTTCAATTGCCATCTTCCCGGCAACCCGGTTCATGCTCTGGGGTGCCGGCATGGCAAGTCCTATGATCAACACAACAATGCCGCCGATCAACCCGATCATGTTCCGCTTGCTGTATGGCTTGGGGCCGCCCTCCTTTGCCTTCGACGGAGGCGGAACGCTGCCTCCGGCCTTTGCGGGGGCGCCTTCCGATAAGTCTTTCGAGCCAGGCCCGGGGCCGCTTTCATTGACCGCACTTGACCGAAAGAGCAAGAATCGCTTCGCGCTGTAATGCACCTTCCATTGCCAATCCCAGAAACGTTGCACAGTACCCAAGAGCGCACTCATACCTTCCTCCTTTTTTAGTATTAAGCCGAAACCACCAGTTATAGCCGGCCAATCGTTGCATTCCCCTTTACAGAAATTGCACGTAGCCTTCATGATGTTCTATGGTGAATTAATAACGACATCAGCATGAAGTGTGCCATCCAGGCAGCTTTTCACCACATCATCAATATTGCCGATTACGTTTTTTATGAATTCGATGTTATTGCTTCTCAGTACTTGTTGACATTCCTCTTTTATACCGCCGCAAATCAACAGGCCTACTTTCATGTTTTGCAACAGGTCGATAAGCTCTGACGGCTTCAGGGAAACGGCAGGGATCTTCTTGATTATCTTCTGTCCCCTGCGGCCGACCGACACCACCACGACCTCTCTTGAATATTTGACCAGAGGAGATACCCTTCCATTCAGGCAGCAGACAGCAAATTTCATAAGAATAGCTGATTAGGCAGCAAGTTGTATGCCGTTTTCCCCGGTTGGTAAATTACTCATTATATCAATATGTTAATATTTGGTAAACAGGGGGATTTGACGGATTTGTTGCATATTGTTGCATACATATGTTGCATTTATGCAACACTTTTACGCTGAAGGCCGTACTTTTTCATCTTGCGCCAGAGGGTGGTCCTGTTGATCTTTAATGCCTTCGCAGCTTTTCCCTGGTTCCACCCATTGCTCCTCAGGGCATCGAGAAACTCACCCTCCTCGTTGTGGGCAGGGACATGAGAAACCTTTTTCCTTAGAGAAAGGGGCAGGTCGTCTATATTGATTTCATCGCCATTGCATACTATGACCGCATGCTCAATAATGTGCTTCAACTCCCTCACATTACCCGGATAGGGGTAGTTAAGCAAAATCTTCATCGCTCCCGGGTTCGCCCTTTGCACATGCTTATCCAGTTTATTTGAATATTGGTGAAGAAAGTGATCTGCAAGCAGAGGGATGTCGACAGCCCTCTCCCTTAAAGGAGGGATCTTGATTTCCTCCACATTCAGGCGATAGTACAGGTCTTCCCTGAACGACCCGCTTTTTAACATTTGCTGCAGGTCTTTATTTGTTGTCGCGATGATCCTCACATCGACCTTTATCGGTTTTGCTGAACCCAGGGGGTAAAACATCTTTTCATCAAGTACCTGCAAAAGCTTCGCCTGCAACTCAATAGGGAGGTCGCCGATCTCGTCAAGGAGGATCGTTCCGCCTTCTGCCGACTGGAACCTGCCGGGTTTATCGTTTCTTGCGTCGGTAAATGCCCCCTTTTTATAGCCGAACAGCTCTGATTCGATCAGGTTGGCGGGCAAAGCGGCGCAGTTTACCTTCACAAAAGGCTTATCATTCCTGGAACTCATGTTGTGTATCGCACGTGCGAAGATGTCCTTGCCTGTACCCGTCTCGCCGACGATGAGGATTTGCGTGTCTGTTCTCGCCAGGCAAGAAAAGATCTCAAAAAGATTGAGGACCTTTTCGTCTTTTCCGACAATATCATCAAACACATATGACTTATATATCTCCTTTTCCAGCGACACCCGGACAGAATCATCAAGGAAAGATTCGATGCCGCCGATTATTTTTCCTTTATCATTCCGTAATATTGAGACCGTTACATCGACCGGGGTTTCTTTGTTGCTTTTGGTAAGGATTATATTTCTCACTTTTACGATCTTTGTCCTTGATCTGATGGCACGTTTAAGATGGCAACCCTCATGGCAGAGGTCTGTCCTGAAGATCTCATAGCATTTACAGCCGATTGCCTCTTCTTTTGTGAATCCGGTTATCTTTTCCGCCTCGCTGTTGAAAAAGGTTATCTCCCAGTTGTTGTTGACAGTAAAGATCCCGACCGCTATGCTGTCTAACAGCTTGACGTATAGGGCATCGCTGTACATAATGAAAGGTTAAAAAAACAGTAACAAAAGCCCTGCAACATTGTCAATCCAAATCCCCCAATTATTATTTTTTGCCGCCGGCTTTTACGCATCAGGGAATCGTCCTGCTTCCTGGTTATTATCCAGGATTCATGCTATAAGATAAGTAAAAAATATTGTGAAAAAAAGTCTCACTGTGAGGGTAATGATGGATATCGGCGCATTAAAACTGATCTACTTTTCACCGACTCAAACGACAAAAAAGGTTTTGGAGGGTATTGCGCAGGGATTTCAGGCTTCCACGGTTGAACACGTTGATCTGACGCCGCATGATTCAAGTATGCGGGAGATAGTGGAAATGCACGATGAACTGGCTATCATAGGATCTCCCGTGTACATAGGACGCCTGCCGGCTGATACGATCTCCAGGCTGCGAAGGATCAAGGGAAACGACACGCCGGCTGCTGTCGTGGTCGTATATGGCAACAGAGAGTACGAAGACGCCCTCCTGGAATTAAGGGACCTTGCCCTGGAAGCGGGGTTCAAGCCCGTTGCCGCCGGCGCCTTCATCGGTGAACACTCGCTTTCCACCAGTGCCATGCCAATCGCCGCCGGTCGGCCTGATGCGGAAGACCTGATAAAAGCGAAGGAATTCGGAAAAATGATCCGTGAGAAAATAAAAGCTATGCAGCCGTCTGACGAGACCCTGCCGTTACAGGTACCCGGTGGCTTTCCTTACAGGGAACCTCCGCCGCTGCCGAAGGTATCCCCTGTCACGCAAGAGACAGCATGCACAAAATGCAAAAAATGCGCCTCAGTTTGCCCGACCGGGGCTATTACCATAGAAGACATGGTCGTGACAGACCAGAGCGTATGCATCAGGTGCTGCGCCTGCGTCAAAAACTGTCCAACCGGGGCGAGGACCATGGAAGATTCGCGGATACTTCATAAGGCGGAACAGTTGTTTATGAACTGCCGTAAAAGGAAAGAGCCTGAAACATACCTGTAAACGTTACCTGTCCAGCACCGTTCTTACTTTCAGGAGGAGTTCGTCCGGCAGGAGGGGTTTTTTTATGAAATCAAACATATCATCGCGAATCCCTTTATCAAGGACAATGTCCCCGGTGTACCCGCTGGTGAAAATAACTTTGATGCCGGGTCTTAATTTCCCTATCTCCTCGTAAACCTCTTTGCCGTTCTTTTTTGGCATCACCACATCAAGGATCACGATGGCTATTGCATCTCTGTGTTCCATAAATTTCTGAACGGCATCCTCCCCATCGACTGCCTCGATCACTGTATACCCTGACATGGTGAGGATTTCCCTGGTAAGGCTCCTTACCGCCAAATTATCCTCTGCAACGAGTATAGTCTCTGCCCCTCCCCTGGCAGTAAACAGCGCTGATTCTTTTGTCTGTTCTTTTGCGTTTACTACTGGGAAGTAGATGCGGAAGGTTGTCCCCTGACCCGGTTCGCTTTGTACTTCAATATAACCGTTATGCTGTTTGATGATGCCGTAGACCGTGGAGAGACCAAGCCCCGTCCCTTTCCCGACCTCTTTGGTAGTAAAGAATGGATCGAATATCCGTTCTTTTGTTGCTTCATCCATGCCGGTACCGGTGTCGGAAGCAGAGATAAGTACATACGCGCCCGGTTGACCATAGCCGTGCGTGTTGATAAATGTGTTATCTAATTCTATCTCAGCCGCCTCGATAGTAAGCCGCCCACCACCGGGCATGGCATCACGTGCATTTGTGGCAAGGTTCATCAATACCTGGTCCATCTGTGTAATGTCTGCCATAATGGTCGATTTTTTATCGGAGAGCACTACCTTGAGCTCGATGTCTTCGGTAAGGAGCCTCTTCAGGAGCTTTTCTATCCCCGTTATAATGGTCCGTACTTTATACGGCTTGAGCTCCATTACCTGTTTCCTGCTAAAGACCAGGAGACTATGGATAAGGTTGGCAGCCTTCTCTGACGATGCAATTATCTGGTCAACATATACCCGCAACGGGTTATCCTTCTCAATACCCATCTGCAAAAGATTCCCATAGCCGATGAGCGCCGTGAGGATGTTGTTGAAATCATGAGCACTACCTCCGGCCAGCGTTCCTATCGCTTCCATCTTCTGGGCCTGGAGGAGTTGAGATTGAAGATTTCTTTTTTCTTCTTCAGCCTTTTTTCTATCGGTAATGTCTTCAGCCGTACCTTCGTAGAAAAGCACAGACCCGTCTGCATCGCGAACTACCCGGGCGTTCATCGAAATCCAGATTTGACTTTTGTCTTTACGATACAACTGGGTCTCAAATCTCTCAACGTAACCGTATTTTTCGTAAAGCGTTTTCAGAGTAATGCGATCTAAAGAATTTACGTACTGTTCAGTTTCTATGTTGGCAATGGAATCGATCAGTTCCTGGGGGGAACTGTATCCATACATCCTGGCGAGCGAAGGATTTGCGCTCAAGTAACGTCCATTAGGGGTGCTCTGGAATATCCCTTCGATGGCATTCTCGACAATACTGCGGTAACGTTCCTCGCTCTTTTTTAATGCCTCCTGCACCCTTTTATGCTCTGTTATATCAAATACCGAGCCTAATATGGCCGGCTTGCCGCGAAATTCAATGTACGTTGCCCCGAAGTCGCCGATCCCTTCTCTTCCGGATTTTGTGATGAACCTCAGCTCATACCGTGGGGACACATTCACTTTCTTTTGGCGTGCCATGCCTCTTGATTTTACCAGATCGCGCATATCAGGATGGATAAGGTCCCAGAAATTCATGGATGCAAGGTCCTCAAAAACATACCCTGTCATTCTGGTAAAAGCAGGGTTGATGTATACATACCTCTCTCCCTGGATGACAAAGATAGATGCAATACTGTTTTCAGTAAGAGCACGGAATCTTGACTCGCTTTCATGAAGCGCTTCCTCGGCCCCTTTGCGCCCGGCTTCCGATTGCTCCAGCCCGGCAATTCTCCTGCGCATCTCTGCAAGCTCATTGACGAGTTGTTCTTTTGTCTTTTTACGGTCTTCCATTCTGAACGTTCCCCAAGTGCCTTTTTTGCCCTGTTATCCTCTTCTCGCCGCGAGCATCATTTCAGTTTTGCCTTCGATATATTATAGAATACGGTAAGGATAGAAACAACATTAACTCACATCTTCAAAGGAAAGATTTGTGCGGGCAGATACCCGTGACTTATCATTGTTTTTCTGCTACAATGCATCCCATGAATCCGGTTGAGCTTTTCAGAAAGGCAGAGCAACTCGCTGCTGACGGAAACGATGACGAAGCCAGGGAGGCATTCCTCCGCCTTACTGAATTTCCCGATACCGGCGCACTTGCCTTTTTCCGGCTTGGCGAGATCGAGAACAGGAAGAAGAACGTCGGGCAGTCATATGCCTACCACATAAAGGCCTTTGAGCGTGAACCGGGTTTGGCTGCGCGGTTCATCGACGAACAGCGCTCCGGCTATGTCTATACCTACCGGTACGCAAAGGTAGACGAGATCGAAGTGGCACAATGCCCGCTCTGCAATATTCCCGGAGAGATGCATTCAGTGTACAACATGTGCACGAACAGCGATTTTCTGGAAGGTTTCAACCCTGTACGCATATGGCGCATATGCAGACAATGCAACCATATCTTTGCCGCCGGCTACCCTGATAATTTGCAGAAAGTGCTGTCATCGACGGCCCCTGAAAGTCATATCGCACCCCGGCTGCAGTTCCTTCCTGAGCTCTCGGATATGCTTGCGCGCTTAAAAGGATTCGCCCACGGCAACAGGATGCTGGAGGTGGGCGTCGGCGCCGGCGAGCTTACCTCTGTGGCAAAAGAAATGCTTTTCGATATAACCGGTGTGGAAATCAGAAAAACATACGCACAGAATGTGGCAGCGAGGCTCGGCGTACCTCTATTCCCGGTTGACTTCATGGATTTTACGACAGAGGACCTCTTCGACATCCTCATGCTCGGCGATGTCCTTGAGCATACGATAAAACCTCTCGCGATACTGGAAAAGGCGAATCGCCTGCTCGTTGACAGCGGCATCCTGTGGATCTCAACGCCGAACTTTGAAAGCGCCTTTTCATTTATCATGAAGGATAAGGACCCTATGTGGAGGGTCTGCGAACACCTGAACTATTTTTCTTACCGGTCATTAATGAAAGCTCTTTCGCTGGCCGGGTTCGAGGTCATTGATTATCACAGCTCAAAGCATTACAACGGGTCCATGGAAGTTACCGCACGTAAAAAAGTGTGACCGGGCAACGCCAAGGCTCAATCCCCGTCTTTTCTTCCCCTGAGCTCCGGCGGCACAACAATAAAAGTCAACAAAACGACCACGCCGAATGCGATGTAGGCTAAGGCGTCAGGCGATTTAACCCCTTACGCCTTACGACTCACGCCTTACCGGTTTCTTACTCTCAGCTCGTCATCTATGAATACAGCCTGTCGCGCCTGAACCTTGAACATAGAACATTGGAAGGATCTTCCTGCACTACGCGGTGTGCGCGAGTATCGAGCATCCGGCATCCAGCATCTGGTTCGCTATGAGCCATGAGCTATGAGCCGAGGTTCTCTGCTCCGTAGGTTGCCTTCACCCTTTTCGACCGCATCAGGTAGAGGTACCAGATGGACAGGTAGACTATGACGATCACATTGTTGACCGAGGCGCCCTGGGAAAACTCAGGGAAAGTCTTTTCCGAAACGCCTACAATGACCGGGAGAAACATTGAAAACAATGAATACAAAAAGGCGCTGATAAAATATCGTTTTACTGTAGTCACCGCATTGGGGACAACCCTCCAAAGCGACAATCCTGCGTAGATGCTGAACACGATCAGGAAGGTGCTGCATATCCCTCCGATCAGCACAAGCCGGAACAGCGCCGGGTACTGGTCAAAGTGAGGCTTCGCCGCGTTGGTGACGGCGATGAGCGTCATAAAGGCGCTGAAAGGGTCAAGTATTGTGAGGCATATGCACAAAAGCAGCAGCCACCCTTTTACCCCTTTATATTGTGTTTTTACACCATGCAATAGCTACGACCCTTTTCATCGATCCTTTTTTATTGTGCGTGACAGCTGTACCCTTATCATCCACCCGTCATCGAGCTTTGCGGTTTTCCTGATGGATACAACCATCGGATTGATGGGCGCGAGCGAGGCTTCCCCCGTCTTCGTATCTACCCGGACCGAGAAATCAGCTTTGCCGTCGCCGCTGTAGTCAAACGATTCTTCGATGACAGACGGCAAACCGGCAAGCGGTTCCCAGTTCACCTGGATAAAGCCTTCGTCTTTTTCGCCGATCAGGGCGTCAAAGACGGGGCGGTGCACGTGGGTCCTGTATGAACCGTGATCGAGAGTCTGCACAACCTCTCCCCCCGAATACCACGGAGAGATCTTCACCCCTGAAGACGCAACAAGGGCACGGCTGAAAAAGTCGCTTGCCAGGAATGTGGCAAAGACCACTATGATCGCTGCGCCGGCCCACATGTATCCGAAGATCGAACGTATCTTTGGCATCACATATCCCTCATGAGATCATGCTCCCTGTTGTAATGAGCTTCAGTACCCTTACGATCCCATCCTGAATAATATGGGAGGAAAATATTGCGAGGAACAGGAAGGCGGCAAAAAGAAAAAGGAGACGATAGGCGTTCCTCTTGCCGGGAATGTCCGTCCCTTTTATATGATAGCTGATAGCGCCTTTCGGGCAGTTGTCGATGCACTTGCCGCACTTCATGCAGGTTATGCGAGCGCAGCCCTGCTCAAGGCTTTCTTCGCTCATCGACAAGGTCGGGCAGACCTGGATGCAGCGCTTGCACTTCACGCACTTCTCTTTGTCGATCCTCACGTCAAAGACGTTTATCTTGTTTGTGAGCGACTGCATGGCGCCGAAAGGGCATAAAAACGCGCACTGCGTCCTCTTTTTTGTCAGGATAGGCAGTACAATAACGAGGCCGATAAAAAGGCCGACAAAGATGATCGTTTGAATGAGGATCTTCGTTGAGGTAACGGCCTGAAACTCCGTTACCGCCTTAAAGGGACACAGCCAGGAACAATAAACAGGTGAAAGGTAAACTGCCGCGGTCAACGCCACGAGGAGGAGGACAGCGAAAGGAAGGTATATCCATTTGGGGTTGATGTTCCTGATAACCGGCCTCTTGAGGACCCTCGAGAATCCGTCGTCAAGGCCGCCGTAAAAACACACCCAGCTGCAGAACCCTCTTCCGAGGGCAAGCGTCGCACCGATCCAGATAACAAACATGGAAGCGATGGAGGCATATTTGCCCAAGAGGCTTCCCGGAAAGATAATCGTCTTTGTGATGGCCATCGGGACCAATGTCATGGGTATCACGAGGTGGCAGAAAGGGACCTCGCACTGTAGTATCTTTGTCTCCGAAAGAGACATGCTCCCCCTCGCCTCGAACATGTGGGAAACAAATGATATGATCAGCGAGACTGCAAAGGTGCTGAAATAGATCGCCCGGTACCTGTCTGTTCTGCCCGTGTATAACAAGAGAAAGAACAGGGTATTCGCGAAAAGGAGCGTGAGAACCAGGGCGATCATCTCTTTCGGGTCCTGCGGCATCTTTCCCTGGCTGAACATGACGACGGTGATGACTGCCATCACCAGGGTGAGAACTATGGTCCTGCCTTTGCCTTCTCCCTGAGGAACCTGATGGGTATCCGTTTTCATATGCCCTTGACCCCTGCGACCACGGCTATTATCCCCGCGTAAAGATAATACAGCCCGACGATCCCTGCCGCCATCTTCCCTATGATCTGAAGCGCCTGGAAACGGCGCAGCGCTCCGATGAAAGGCATGGGAATAAAAAATACGGAGGTACCGATGAAGAACATGAGAAAAAAGAAGAGGCTGTATGAGAGGCTCCCTTTATCCGCCGCGTGCGTCATCGCAAGGAGAAAAGGCGGACAGAAGGCGATGCCGCTAAGAAGTCCCGCCATGGCTGGGATCAACAAAGAAGCTTTGATCTTCCCTGCAATATGGCCGATGCTGCGGGCGGCGCACGGGGCATCTGTTTTAAAAAATGCGTAGATCATCAGGAAAGAGGAGAAGATAATATAAAGCGCACCGATCAACAGCCCCTTTGATTCCAGCCTTTCGAGGACCGACAGGTTGATCAGCCAGGCAACAAAGGCAAAGGCGAGATACCCGGCAAGCCGCCCGAGGAGAAACTGTGCCAAGGCCGCAAAGTTGTGCGCAATCCCCTTCCCTTCGCCGAGCATATATGGAACAAGTACAGGCGTACAGTAGGCAACACACGTCAGGCCGCTGCTGAGTCCGAGGAAAAACCCTTGCATATGTATAGGATAATCTAAAAAGCGGCGAAGCACAAGCTTTCACTACGGCACACAGCCGTCAGCAACAAACCCGTAAGTCGTAAGGCGTTAGGCGATGAACCCCGTGAGGCGTGAATCGTAAGTCGTAAGGGGTTTAATCGCCGAACGCCGAACGCATGACGCCGAACGGTTTTCTTGGAATCCCGATATACGATATACTATTTATTGCTCTTTTCCCCTTCCGCCTTACCGACTTACGGATTTATCCCCTTACGCCTAACGCCTCACGCGGTTTTCTCGAGCATCCAGTATCGAGTACGTTATGGGCTGCTTCTTATTCGCGGATATGATAGTATAATACTATGGTGATAACGGCTGTGATCTCTTGTGTGCTGATCATTGCTTCTTGCGTCACGGCAGGTCATGCAACCCCTGCATACCCTGTACAAGAAATCGCAGAAAATCAGGTCTTTATCATCAACGGACATCGGTATGAGGCTATGACAAGCTGCCGAGGTATCACTGAAGGGGACTGGGTTGTCTTCCTGCAGGGAAACCCCTATGGAACGTGCTCCAGCGCGGTGATACAAAACCTTCATACCGGTGCGGAATGCAACCTTTGGTGCGACTGATGCGCTCTGCCCGTCTTGCCTGTTGTGCCTTGTCTTTTTGTGGGTTCTTTACTGCTTTACCAGACCTTCACTTTTCATAACCTCATATATCTTGTCGGCTATCTGTGAACCAAGTTTCTTTACGTCCCTGTCGGGGGCGTTTTTGGTAAGAATGAACTTCGCGCCGGCGACATATGGGTTCCTGGTAATAACCGCTCCGGGCGTCCTGTTCTTTTTTCCGTCTATCGGCGTATCCAGCAATACCCTGGCTCCCTTATCAGCTATCTCGCTGAGCGTTATTCCCACCTGCATATCAGCGGAGCCGCTCCCAAAACCGATGACAGCCCTTTTCAAACGATCGCCTTCGTCGCGCTCCACGAACTCGCCTTCCAGGACCCAGCACTGAGAAACGGGTGGTGACTGCTTGTAAAGCCTCTTCGATACTACGCCCTTCCCGCTCAGCCCCGCAACAATCGACTCTGCCAGGGTATTAACGATCTCTTTTGCCTTTTTTTCAGGGCTTTCTTCGCCTGTTACCAGATCGACTCTATCCTTTATCCTTTTCCTCACCTGGAATGGGCGCTGGCTTGCTTCGTTCTCAGCTTCAACTTCGAGCTGGAAATCTGCCACGTAGACAACCGGCAGGGCTTTCACCTGGGGGCTGTTGGCCCCCTCTGTCGTTTGCGCAACCGCCATTCCCCCCATGCTCAGCAGCATCAAAAGGCCTACACCTGCCAAAAAAACACGAACATATAATGCGTTTATAGAGTTTGTAGCGTTTATAGCGTTTGTAGCGTTCATGGCGTTTCACCTTTCACTTTTCGCTCAATAAAGGCCGGTGACTTTTCCCGTGTCTACATCAACGTCTATTCTTCTGAACGCGGGGTCAGAGCCTGTGCCGGGCATAAGGTTTATAGAGCCTGCCACAGGGCACAGGAACCTCGCCCCCGTAAAGACCAGTATATCCCTTATGGGCAAGGTCCATCCCCTGGGCACGCCTTTTAGCTCGGGGTCATGGGACAGGCTGAGATGGGTCTTCACCATCATGGTAAAATAATCCTTTTTGTCAGGATCTTTTTCCAATTTCGCTGCTTTCTCCTCCACCCCGGGCAGCCATAGTACCTTCTCTGCCCCATAGATATTCTTTGCGATCAGGTCTACCCTCTCAACCAGGGGCATCTCCACGGGATACAGGAACCGGAAATCCGTTTCCTCGCAGCAGGCATCAATTACTGCGTCCGCCAGCTCCAGAGCGCCCTCTCCTCCCTTTTGCCAGTGCTCTGAAACGGCCACCCGCGCCCCTTCAGCCTCGGCTACTCTTTTTACAAGCTTCACCTCGTCTTTTGTATCGGTGTTGAAGCTATTGATGCATACGACGGGCTTGATGCCCGACAGCTTTACCGTCCGTATATGGTGGACAAGGTTCGGAAGGCCCTTTTCCAATAATTGAAGGTCCTCTTTTCTGTATTCGTCAGCAAGGGGCAGACCCGGCGCCACCCTTGGTCCTCCGCCGTGCATCTTCAGGGCCCTGATCGATGCGGTAATGACGGAAACATTCGGCTTAAGCCCGCTGATCCTGCATTTAACGTTCCAGAACTTCTCGAAGCCTATGTCTGACGCAAATCCGCTCTCTGTTACGTGATAATCAAACAGTTTCAGGCCAACCATATCCGCGATGATCGACGACTGCCCTACGGCGATATTTGCAAAGGGGCCCGCGTGCACCAGCACCGGCTGTCCCTCGACCGTCTGCAGCAGGTTCGGATTGATGCTCTCCCTTAAGAATGCGCACATCGCGCCGGCAACCTCCAGGTCCTCTGTCGTAATGGGCTTGCCGTAACGGTCAAACGCCACGGTGATCTTCCCGATCCTCTCCCGCAGGTCCCTGAGGTCTTTCGCTATCGAAAGGATCGCCATCAACTCAGAGCTGACGGCAATGTCAAAACGGGACTGCATCGTGTATCCGTCCATCTTTCCGCCGATCCCGATGATAATATTCCTTAAGGCCTGGGCGCAGAAATCGATAACCCAGCCCATCTGAACGCTTTTTGTATCGATATCGAGGCGTCTCAGATTTCTTTTTGCAAGCTCAGGGTCCGTGTAGTTCCTTTCGTGCTGCATCCGCGCCGTCAGCGCTGTCATGGCGAGATTATGGGCATTCATGATGTTATTGATATCGCCGGTCAACCCCAGCGAAAATTCGGTGAGTGGAATGACCTGGGCGTTGCCTCCTCCGGCAGCGCTTCCTTTCACATTCATCGTGGGCCCGCCGGAAGGCTGGCGTATGGCGCCCCCGGCCCCCTTGCCCCTTTTGCCCAGCCCCTCCAGCAATCCTATGCACGTCGTTGTTTTTCCCTCTCCGAGAGGCGTGGGGGTGATGGCGGTGATGTTGATGTACTTCCCGTTTTTGTTATCGCGCAGCCTGTCCATGATCTTCATGAAGCTGAGCCTCCCCACCTTGCCGTGAGGGATGATCTCATCTTTTTCCAGGCTCAGCTCCTCCTGGAGCTGCCATATAGACTTCATGCGAACCTCTGCCGCTTCAGAGATCTGCCAGTCAGACATCACGTTCGCATCGTAGGGCATACCTTATTCCTCCACCCTTATTGCTTCTATGAAACATTCCTATGAACTATAACTTATCATAAATAAGCAGTATCGGGCATTCAATTTTAATTCCTGACAGGCCACGGCGACCTTTCGCGCCGCGCTCCTCGTTCCTTTTGTTGCTTGTTGCATATTTCTTGTGATGTATCTGACCAGCATCCGGTTCGCCATGAGCTGTCAGCCATGAGCCATGATCACGCCTTGTTATTCTTAGAGCCTGACCGGCTTGGTCTTTGTTCTCTTGTTCAGGTCGGGTTTTGCTCCTATTGGTTTTGTTGCATCAAAACCGACCCTGAGTTCATATCTTTTCGTTTTATCCGCTTCTACCGGATAACAGTTCGCAAGCCTTGTGCCCACTGCCCAGATGACCTCCTCTATATCATATATGTCCACATCGTCGTTTACGATGATCGCCGACCTTAGAAATGAGCTTACCGGCATGGTGCGGTATTTCGATCCTTTAAAGTTAAAGATCTCCGTCAAGATCTCCTGAGGTTCTTTGTCGGTTTTTTTGTCGGACAGGGAAACAACGAGCGATTTCTTCGTCCCGCCGCGCCAGAAGAGGCAAGCGTCTTTTACATTATTGAACTTTGATTGAAGGTCGTCGAGGATATCACGCCCCCAGAAGCAGGCCAGGATCTCCGAGGTCGTACAGTGTTCGTTTGAATCGCCCGCGAGGAGGACCTGGAAAAGCGGGTTTTTCCGGTGGCAGATGGCGGATATACGCATCGTCGGAGACGGGCCGCCCTTGTAAATCCCGCCATGATCCGCAAAAGGACCATCCTGGGTCCTCGCCTTCGGGTTTATCTTCCCTTCTATAACGAACTCTGAAAGCACAGGCACCGACAGGTTCACTGTTTCACATTGAGCAACGCCTATGCCTTTGCCCCTCAATGCCCCTGCCACTGCGAGCTCGTCTACATCCGGGGGTATCTTAGATACCGCCGCCGCAAATACAGCAGGATCGGCCCCGATGAGCACGGCAAAGTCCATCTCTTCGCCCATCTTTTCATATGCCTTGTAAATGTAATGCAGGTCGCTCCCCGGAAACGCCCAGACCAGGATCTTGTCAGGACCCAGCACCTGCATCCTGTATACACCGATATTATAGGCATTTGTCTCAGGGTTTTTGCATATCCCTACACCTGCCGTTATATACGGACCGCCGTCATCCGCGAAAAGCGTCGGGACGGGCAGCTTTGTCATATCAGCCTTATCCCCTTTCAGGATAACCTCTTTCCAGGGGCATGCGTCCGCCTGCACCGGCGGGATCGGCTGGGATATTGCGGCAGAAAACAAGTTATACATCTCCGGTTGGCCGAATTTCTCTGTATGCCCCAGCGATAGACCTATCCTTCTCCAGTTCTGATATAACCCGCCCACTGCGGGAATTTTCGATCCTTTGACCTTTTCGAAAAGCACCGCCTTCCCGCGCCTCTCGTACTCCTTCAAAATGCTCCCGATCTCATATTGCGGGTTCACTTCCTTTTTAATCTTCGCCAATTCCCCGTTCTTCTCCAGAAGTTTTATAAAATCTCTTATCCCTCCCGCTTTATACGAGATCATTCCCTTAGGCTTGCCTGCGCTGGCTGCTTCAGCCTTGGCAAGGCCATGCCTGTCAAGAAGACCGGCCATAAGGACCGAACCGGATAAGCCTGCCAGCTTGATGAACTCACGTCTGCTTTTATTTTCCATTTGTTCCCCCTTTTTAAGGCCGACAGAACCTTTTAGTATTTTTGATACGTATTTACATTGTAGACGCTTAAACAATCCTGTCAAGCGCTATCTGATCCTTCTGATCTATCTGGTCTGTCTGGTCTGTTTAGTCTATCTGGTCTGTGAACAGATTTACTCCCTCCGCTGCCTTTTCCCCTTGCGCCTTACGACTGACGACTTACGGATTTATCGCTATTCGCCCAGCGCTATGCCGATCTTGCAGCGAGGATCAAGCATCCAGTATCAAGTATCAAATTTTTTCAGCCTTTCTTCGCAAAAGCGCTTTTCGGCGCCTTGCACCGCGGGCAGTGCCAGTTCTTCGGCAGCTCCTCAAAGGGGACCTTTTCGACCCTGTCGTCGTATTCGTAACCGCATCTCGTGCATTTCCAAATCATAACGCCTCCTTGAAGATTTACGTGATGAAACGTAAGACACCACAGGGCTTTTCGCAAGACCTCCCTGCCTGGCTGCACGTCAGCGGCCTGACGTTCCCGCCCTTTTGCCGTCCTATATGACAATCGCTTGCCTTATAATGTATAGTATAATTGGCTTCGTTGCATTATACTGCAACAGCAGTCTCAGAGGAGGGTCAATCATGAAAAGGCGTATTATATGCGCTGTGTTCGCTTGTGTGCTGCTCTCCATTGCCGCCCCGTCCCATGCGGGCGATGCCCTGCCCCGCATCTTGGTCCTTGCGACAGGAGGGACGATCGCCGGTGTGGGCGCCACTGCCACAACAACGGTAGGATACGCGGCGGCAAAGATAGGCGTGGAGGGATTGGTCTCAGCAGTCCCGGAGCTGTCGGGCATCGCAAAGGTAAGCGGGGAACAGGTCATGCAGATCGCCAGCGAGAACATGACGCCTGGGGGTTGGCTCGCCCTCGCTAAAAAGGTAAACCGGCTTCTCGCACGGGACGATGTAGACGGGATCGTCATAACACACGGCACCGATACCCTGGAAGAGACGGCATATTTCCTCAACCTTACCGTCAGGAATAACAAGCCTGTCGTCATAACCGGCTCCATGAGGCCTTCCACGGCGATCAGTGCAGACGGCCCGATGAACCTCTACAATGCCGTCCTCCTCGCAGGATCCGTTGACGCTCAGGGGAAAGGCGTCCTTGTGGCGCTTAACGACCAGATCAGCGCGGCGCGCGAGGTGACAAAAACAAACACAACCGCCCTTGACACCTTCAAAACCCCCGGCATGGGATTTCTCGGATATATAACGGGCGGACAGGCTCATTTCTACAGGGCTACCACGAAACGCCACACCTCGCAGAGCGAGTTCGATATCATGAAGCTCGAGGCGCTTCCGGAAATCCATATCGTCTATGGATACGCAGGGGAAAACCGCTTAATGCTTGATGCCGTAGTCGCGAAAGGTGCCGCCGGTATGGTAAACGCCGGTACAGGCGACGGGAGTATGTCCGACGCAATGAAAACGGCATACCGCGAGGCGAGACAAAAAGGCATCATCGTTGTCAGGTCTTCGAGAACGGGAAGCGGATTTGTAGCCCGTAACGGGGAGGCAAAAGACGATGAATACGATTTTGTAGTAGCCGGCAACCTCAACCCTCAGAAGGCGCGCGTCCTCCTCATGCTGGCCCTCACAAAGACAAAGGACACAAAAGAGATCCAGCGCATCTTCATGGAGTACTGATTCTCGATACTGGATGCTTGATGCTCGTCGCCTATGGCTGACGGCCGTTTACGATATACGAAATACGATATACGGTTTTCTATGCGGCAGCTATCCCCTTACGCCTCACGCCTTACGACTTGCGGGTTTATTGCCGGCTGCTGATAGCTATTTTTTTTTCATTTATGCTGATTTCTGTTGCAATTGCGGGAATTCCGTGTATCATTTAATAAAAATCGCTAAGGGAGGATCTTTTATGAACAAGGGGGATTTAGTAGACGCAATAGCAAAGGGAGCCAAGATATCAAAAGCAAGCGCCGAAAAAGCGCTCAATACTGTCATTGACTCCGTCGGTGCAACACTGAAGAAAGGCGGCAAAGTCGCAGTAGTAGGCTTCGGGACCTTCTCCGTATCACAGAGAAAGGCACGGAAGGGCAGAAACCCGCAGACCGGTAAAGAGATCAAAATACCGGCAAAGAAGGTCGTAAAATTTTCTGCAGGTAAAAAGCTTAAGACCAAAGTCGCCAAGTAACACAGGAATTATCCAATACAGATAAAAAAGGCCACCGGAGAGTGGCCTTTTTTATCTGTAGCGTGGAAGCGGTATTGGAAAGTATTTTCCTCCTTTTCTGTCTGGTTTTCTGATCGGTCGAGCATGTTCTTAAAAACATATTTTTAATGGGGTAAAGCATGGATTATCAGGTTTTTTTGAAAAAAGTGCTGGACTGGCTGTTTTCAAGCGGACTGCATATTTCACTGGTTATCATTCTCACGTGGATCGCCATAAGGATCCTAAAAAAACTCTCAGGGCGCCTGATTCAACTCGTTGCTCAGCAGAAGGATGACGGAGAATTCCAGAAACGAACGCAGACCCTTGGAGCTATGGTCAGATACGTCCTTCTATTCGCCATCGTTGCCGTTGCAGCAATGATAGTCCTGAAAGAGCTGGGCATCGATATAGGACCTATCCTGGCAGCGGCTGGAATAGTCGGGCTGGCTGTTGGTTTCGGCGCACAAAGCCTCGTAAAGGACATAATAAGCGGTTTTTTTATTCTCCTTGAAGATCAGATAAGGGTGGGGGATGTTGTAAACATAGGCGACAAGGCGGGGCTCGTGGAAAAGGTCAGCCTGAGAACGACAGTACTGAGAGACCTCGCGGGGAATGTTCATTATGTGCCAAACGGCCATATCAACGTGGTTACCAACATGACGAAGGATTACTCCCGGTATGTCTTTGATATCGGCATTGCCTACAGAGAGGATGTGGACGAGGTGATCAAGGTTATCAAGGGCATCGATGAAGAGCTGCGCAACGACCCTGAATTTAAAGATGACATCCTTGAGCCCATTGAGATCTTCGGCCTCGACCAGTTTGCTGCATCTGCGGTCATTATTAAGGCCCGCACCACGACGCTGCCTATCAAACAATGGAAAATAGGGCGCGAATTCAACCGCCGCCTCAAGAAAAGGTTCGACGAGTTGAAGATCGAGATCCCTTTCCCGCACGTAACATTATATATGGGAGAAGGCAAGGACGGGGGCTCCCCTCCCCTCCGCATCATCAAGGAGGATAAATGATGCGGTCATTGTTTTTGGAAGCGCCCGCATGCCCGGGCATGGAGTCGCCAGGGGACAGCGAAGATCATTCTGAAGGCCTGATCATGAAAGTTCCTGTTTTCAGTTGATAAAAAAGATGATATTTGACTAAATATTGTTAGGGAGCGGTATGGAATGAGCGCTTCGCAAATGATGCTATCCGGTGTTCTGGCAGGAACCCTGTTCATGTTCATATGGGGGCGCTGGCGCCACGACATGGTCGCTGCAGGCGCCCTCCTGGTATGTGTGCTGGCAGGGTTGGTCCCCAGCCCATCGGCATTCAGCGGTTTCAGCCACCCTGCAGTAATAACCGTTGCCTGCGTCCTCGTGCTTAGCTATGGGCTCCAGACGTCAGGGGCGGTGGATGTTTTGACGCGGCACATTCTGCCTGCATCTGCCGGGCCCACATTGACCATCGCCATCCTTACGGGAACCGCCGCTTTGCTGTCGGGCTTCATGAACAACGTCGGTGCACTGGCGCTCATCATGCCCGTGGCAATACAGGTTGCCCGGCGCCAGAATATGCCCCCGGGGCTGATCCTGATGCCCATCGCCTTCGGCTCTATCCTGGGCGGCATGACCACCCTCATCGGTACGCCTCCCAATCTGATCGTATCGGGTTTTCGGGCCCAAAGCGGCAGCGGCACCTTTGCCATGTTTGACTTTACCCCTGTGGGGCTGACGGTAGCAGCGGCAGGGATCGTTTTCGTGGGGCTTGCCGGATGGCACTTGGTGCCGTCGAGAAAGCAGGCTGTCGCCGAGGGATTCGACACAGGCGCTTACCTCACAGAGGCCCGGGCGCAGGAAAACGGCAAGGCTGTGGGCAAGACCCTGTACGAGATAGACACGGCGTTGGAGGAATCGGGCGGGCAGGTCGTCGGCCTGGTGCGAAACGATGTCCGCATGACCGCCCCCGGCTACAGGCTTATTGTTCGCGCCGGGGACGTCCTTGTCATCGAAGCCCAGGCGGCGGCGCTGGGCGAGGTATTATCGAAGCTCGGCCTGAAACTGGAGGAGGCCGAGGATATCAAGCAGAAAAACAATAATGGAGATGATGCGAAAAAAGAAAAACCGGTCGTTGCGAAGGAATCTGACGAAGACATAAAATCGTCGCCTTCGGACGAGATAGTGCTCTCCGAGTTTGCCGTGCTCCCCGAATCGTCGCTGGTCAGCAGATCCGCCACAGATATCCTGCTGCGTACCCACTACGGCATCAATTTGCTCGCCGTATCGCGCCAGGGGTACCGTTCAATATCACGGCTCAGGACAATGGCGCTTAGTGCGGGTGATGTCTTGTTGATGCAAGGCCCCCCTGAGGTCCTTTCCGAATTTGCCGGTAATTGGGGTTGCGTGCCTCTGGCAGAGCGCTTTCTGCGGATCCCGGACAAGCGCAAGGCGATCACGGCGACCGCTGTTATGGCGGCTGCGGTTGGAGGCGCCGCATTCGGCCTTTTGCCTGCAGCCATTTCATTCGCCGCCGGTGCGCTTGTATTGATGGCGCTGCGCGCCGTGCCGCCACGAGCGGCCTATGATGCCATTGACTGGCCGGTGATAGTGCTCCTCGGCGCCTTGATACCTGTAGCGCAGGCAATGGAGAGTACGGGCCTGGCGGAGCTGGTCACACACACGATACTTCGGGGAGTAGCCCAGGGAGGCGCGATCGTTGCCCTTACGATGACCATGGTCATCACCATCTCCCTCTCGTGTGTAATGAACAACGCTGCTACAGCGGCGGTTATGTGCCCTATCGCTATAGGAATGGCAAACCAATTGGGAGTAAACGCCGATACGTTCCTCATGGCAGTGGCGGTCGGCGCCTCGTGCTCATTCCTCACGCCCATCAGCCATCAGAACAACACCCTGATCCTCGGTCCCGGCGGCTTCCACTTCGGTGACTACTGGAAGCTCGGGCTTCCACTCGAGATCCTCGTGATGGCGGTGAGCATTCCCATGCTGCTTCTGGTGTGGCCTTTATGATACCTTTTGCGGGAGCGCACGTATGACCATCGATATGGCGCTGGTTCTGATAATTCTTTCCGCAGCGTTAGTGCTCTTTGTCACTGATCGTCTCCGGATGGATGTGGTGGCGCTTATCGTCCTCTCTGCCCTTGCGCTCGCCGGGCTGGTGTCGGCAAAGGAGGCGGTCGCCGGATTCAGCAATCCCGCCGTTGTCACCATCTGGGCCATGTTTATCCTGAGCGAAGGCTTGACCCGTACCGGCATCGCCGACCTTATCGGCCGCAGGTTGTTGCGTGCGAACCGTTACAGCGAAGCGCGCATGGTCGCGGTCTTCATGATCGTTGCCGGAGCTCTTTCGGGGTTCATGAACAACATCGGCGTGGCGGCGCTTATGATGCCCGTAGCCGTGGATGCCGCCCGTCGCTTCGGCGTTGCACCGTCGCGCCTGCTGATCCCCCTTGCCTACGGGACATTGCTCGGCGGCCTTACGACCATCATGACCACGCAGAATCTGCTGGTAAGCACTTCCCTGGCGAACGCCGGGCTCAGCGGGTTCAGGTTCTTTGATTTCGCGCCGGTAGGCCTGCCGGCTTTTCTCGTGGGGACAGCCTTCGTCGCTTTTGCAGGGCGCCGCCTCCTGCCCCGCAACGACCTCCTGGGCCAATCGCGCGGCCAGCAGGACCTGACGGCGCGGTACAGCCTTCAGGAACGGATCTTTGCGCTTCGCGTTCCTGCCGATTCCCTTCTTGCAGGAAAAACCATCGCTGAAGCAGGCTTGACGTCCGCAGCCGGGCTGTCGATCATCGCCGTGACCCGTGATGGTCATACGGAAGCGCTCCCAGGCCCGGAATCGACGCTGAAGGAAGGCGATGCATTGCTCGCCCAGGGGCGCCTGGACAGGTTCAACACCCTGCGTCACTGGAGTGAGCTGAGCATTGAACGGGAGACGCCTGTTCTCCAACAGCATATGTGGGAGAAGATGGGGCTGTACGAACTCGTGGTCGACGGCAATTCCCATCTTATCGGGCAGGCCCTTCGGCACAATGAGTTCCGGGAAAAATATATTGCCAACGTCCTGGCCATACGCCGTGCTGCAGAGGTCCGTCGCATGCGCATTGCTGAAATGGTCATCGCCGCCGGCGACCGCCTTCTCATACAATGCGCCGAAAATTCCCTGGATGCATTGCGAAAATCTCCTGAATTCAGCGCTGTTACCGCTGTCACAGAGACCGAAGTACAGGAGCTTTACCGCCTGGAGGAGCGCCTTTTCGTTCTGCGCGTTCCCCAGGAATCGGAGATCACAGGAACTACCCTCGCCGAGAACCGCCTCGGCGATGCCTTTGATTTTCGTCTGCTTGCCCTTTTTAGAAAAGGCTCCCTGATCGAGATGCCCCAGACCGAGGAAGTGATCCAGGGAGGAGACCTGCTCCTTATCCAGGGGCGCGAGGAAGACCTCGATGTGCTGCGAGGCCTGCAGCAGCTTGTCATCCTGGATGATGTAGGGCCTTATCTTGGCGTTTTCGAACACGGGCACCTGGAGATGATCGAGGCTACCCTCCATCCCCACGGCGAACTTGTCAACAAGAAGGTTGCCGATCTGAAACTGCGCGACACGTATCGGGTGGAACTCGCGGCGATCTGGCGTGACGGCAGGTCTTACCGGTCAGGCCTCAATGCCATGACCCTGCAAAGAGGCGATGCGCTTCTCATCGTAGGGCCGCGACAAAAGCTTGCAGCGCTGAATCAGGTCCGTGGCCTGATCATACTCAACCCCGTCAGCGTACCCGAAATGAACACCGGCAAAGCTCCCCTGGCAGGTATATTGATGCTCATGGTGGTGGCTGCCGTGGTCTCCGGCCTTCTGCCCATCGCCATCGCAGCTGTAGCCGGCGCCACCCTTATGGTAGTTACCCGCTGCCTGACCATGGAGCAGGCGTACCGCGCCATCCACTGGCGATCTATTTTCCTCATTGCCGGTATGCTGCCTCTTGCTGTCGCGATGGAAAAAACAGGCGCCGCAAAGTATCTCGCAGGCTTGGTTTTGGAACTGCTTGGTCCATACGGCCCCTGGCCGGTTATCGCAGGGCTTTACTGGGTCACGGTCCTTGGGTCTCTTGTGATTCCTACCGCTGCGCTTGTGCTCATAATGGCTCCAATTGCGATCTCGGCGAGCTTCGAGCTCGGCGCTGCCCCTCACGCGGCAGTAATGGCTATAGCAATTGCGGCGTCGGCGAGCTTCGCCAGCCCCGTGTCACACCCCTCCAACGTACTTGTCATGGGACCCGGCGGCTACCGGTTTGTTGATTACCTAAAACTCGGCTTGCCGCTTATCCTTGTGACCTTTGGTGTCGCAGCTTTGCTGCTTCCCGTATTCTGGCCATTGCGTTGAGGCGGATGTCTGCATTTGGAAAGACTTGGATGAAAGGGTAATATTTAAAAAAGGGAATGCGGGGTGACGAAAATGAAATGGTACCAAATGGACAAGGGCGCTGTCCTCGCCGAATGCAAGACGAGGGTAGAGGGACTCACCGCTTTTGAGGCGGAAGAACGGTTAAAGGAACACGGGCCAAACATGCTGCCCGAAGAAGAGGGGCTCAGCCGGCTCAAGGTTCTGCTTCATCAGTTCAAAAGCCCGCTCATCTATATCCTGATCGTAGCCGCCGTTGTGACCGCCCTCCTCAAAGAGTACATCGATACGGGGGTCATCGTGTCGGTTGTTATCCTCAATGCCGTTGTCGGGTTTTTTCAGGAATACAAAGCCGAGACGAGCGTCAGGGCCTTGAAGAACATGGTCGTGGCGAAGGCTCGGGTAGCTCGCGATGGAAGGGAAATGGAGATCCCCAGCGAAGATCTTGTACCCGGCGACATTGTACTCCTCGCATCGGGTGCGAAGGTCCCCGCTGACCTCAGGCTCGTGGAGGTCACGGAGCTAAGGACGGAAGAGGCTCCCCTCACGGGGGAATCCCTCCCCGTTGAAAAAATGGCAGTGCCCATTGCCGAGGAGAACCTTACGGCAGGGGACCAGACCAACATGGCCTTCATGGGAACTATTGTGGTCAACGGACGCGGCCGCGGCGTTGTCGTCGAAACGGGCGCCAGGACGGTCCTCGGGCAGATCGCCCGGGATGTCAAAGGCCTGGGGGTAACGGAGACGCCCCTCCAGCGTAAGATCGTCAGGTTCGCCCAGTTCATAGGGCTCCTTGTTCTGGGCAGCGCCGTTGCTATAATCCTTCTCGGCCTCATGCTCGGGATGACCTTTGCGGAGGTCTTCGGCATTGCCGTTGCCGCGGCAGTTGCAACGGTGCCGGAAGGGCTCCCCATAGTGGTGACCGTAACCATGGCCATAGGTATCACCCGCATGGCGAGGCGGAACGCCATCATACGGAAGCTCCCCGCGGTCGAGACACTGGGAAGCACGACGATCATCTGTTCCGACAAGACGGGAACTCTGACAAAGAACGAGATGACCGTGAAGGCCGTCTACGACGGGCATCACGCCTACGAAGTCACCGGAACCGGCTACGATCCCGAAGGAAAGATACTTCACGATTGGGAACCGGCGGATTCCGAATCTCTCAAGGGCATCGAGACGGTGCTCAGGATCGGCCTGCTCTGCAATGAATCCCGTGTGGTCGGGGAAAAGGGTCATCTCAGGATCGACGGCGATCCCACGGAAGGGGCGCTTATCATATCTGCCATGAAGGCAGGGCTTCACCTGGAAGAGGAGGAGGCACGGTATCCCCAGACAGGCATAGTCCCCTTCGAGTCTGACCGGGGCTTCATGGCAACGCTTCACGATCACGACGGCAAAAAGGTCGTGTTTCTGAAAGGGGCGCCGGAACGCGTCCTCGACATGTGCCATGAAATGCCGTCGGGAGAAACGCTCGACAGGACAAGGATCGTCGAGGCTGCCGAGCGCTTCGCAGAGGACGGGCTAAGAGTGCTTGCCATGGCCTACAAGAAGACAGCCGGCGACAGTACGCCCCGGCAGTTCACCCACGATCATCTCGGGAACGATTTTATCTTTGCCGGTCTCCAGGGCATGATCGACCCTCCGAGGCCTGAGGCTATCGAGGCAATTGCAGGATGTGGGCAGGCAGGCATAAGGGTTGTGATGATAACCGGCGACCACGCGGTCACGGCCTCTGCTATCGGCAGGATGATTGGTCTCGTGGAGAACAAGGCCCCTGCGATCACGGGAAAGGAACTTGAAGGGATGGATGACGACGAGCTCTTTGCACGCGTCCAGCAGACATCTGTCTATGCGAGGGTATCCCCGCAGCACAAGCTCCGGATCGTTCAGCAGTACATACGGCACGGCGAGGTGGTCGCCGTTACCGGCGACGGCGTGAACGACGCCCCGGCGCTCAAAGCAGCCCATATCGGCGCGGCGATGGGAAAAACAGGAACAGATGTGGCGCGCGAGGCAGCGGACATGGTCGTCACCGACGACAACTTTGCGAGCATCTTCCATGCCGTCGAGGAGGGGAGGATTGTCTTCGACAATATCAGGAAGGTTACCATGTTCCTCATCCCCACCGGGTTCGCCGCGATCATCTCAATCATTATCTCAATGATCCTCGACATACCGGTCCCCTACGTGGCAGCCCAGCTTTTATGGATCAACCTCGTAACGAACGGCCTGCAGGACGTAGCGCTCGCCTTCGAGCCGGGCGAAAAGGACATCATTAAAAGAAAACCGAGAGATCCCGGAGAAGGCATCATGTCGAGGCTCATGCTCGAGCGGAGCATTTTAGTAGGGATCATCATCTCCGCCGGCGTCGTCTACAATTTCCACGAGGCCCTCGCCCAGGGTTCTTCGATCGCACACGCACGGACCATCGCCATGACCACCATGGTGCTCTTTCAGTTTTTCCAGGCATGGAACTCCCGTTCCGAGCACACATCCATTTTCCGGATAAATCCCCTGAGCAACCCTTTCCTTTTCTACAGCATGCTTCTCGCCTTCCTTGCGCAGATCGCCGTTATCTATGTCCCCGCACTCCAGTGGGTCTTCAGGACAGACGCCTTAAGTCTCCTGGAATGGGTTAAGATCGCAGCGGTGGCGTTGACCGTCGTGGCTGCCGTAGAGATCGACAAACTGATACGGAGAAGGAGGACAACGTGAAGATAACGCTTCTTGACCGCAGCCTCTATCTAAAAGGTTTGATGCTTCTTATCCGGAAGGACAAAGAGGTCCACGATGAAGAAAAAGGGTTGATGATGCATATCGGAAGGTCCCTCGGGTTTGACGAGGATTTCTGCGAGAAGAGCATTGAAGAGATATTGATCAGCAGGCATGTCGTCGACGAGCCGCCTCGCTTTTCCAACCCCGATATTGCGCGGTGCTTTATCAGGGACGGGCTCAAGGTATCGCTTATCGACAGGGAGGCTCACGATCATGAGATCGCATGGCTGAAGTCCGTTTCCAGGTTGAACGACATCGAAGAGCGGTTCGTTGACGAGAATATCTACAATGTTTTGGGCCAGATCCATGAAAGCGTGCAGGATACCCTCGAAATAAAAAATTTTGAATGGGAATGACCGGGCAGAACCTTTTTATTTGCTGCGGCGCCTTTTTATGAATTTCTCGATCTCCACTGCGAAGAAGATTATCGAGGACAGCGCCATGGTAAGCAGCAGTTCGTTGAAGGTCAAGGGCTCTGTCTTGAATATGTTGTTCAAAGAGGGCACGTAGATCGTCGCCATCTGGAGTGTAAAGGTCAGCAGGACCGCGCCGAGAAGGTACTTGTTTGAGAGGAGGCCTATCCTGAACAAGGACTCTTTCTCAGAGCGTATGGCAAGGACATGGCCGAGCTGGGTAAGGCACAGCACCGTAAAGGTCATCGTTTGCCAGTGGACATGTTCTGTCCGGATCGACCATGATTGTACGGAAAGGATGATGCACGCCATCAGGAATCCCACCCACATCACATGAGCGCCCATCCCGTGGGCAAAGATGCTCTCCTTCGGGTGCCGCGGCGGCCTGTTCATAACGTCTCCTTCAGCCGGCTCCACAGATAGTGCCAGCGCAGGGAGGCCATCTGTCACCAGGTTTATCCAGAGCAGGTGTATCGGCAGAAGAGGCATCGGCAGGCCGACCAGCGGTGCAAAGAAGAGGGTCAATATCTCTCCTGAATTCGTCGTAAGGAGGTATTTAAGAAATTTTCTGATATTGTCGTATATATTTCTGCCTTCTTTTACCGCCCTTACTATGGTAGCAAAATTATCGTCCAGGAGTATCATGTGGGCTGCTTCTTTCGACACATCCGTCCCGGTAATCCCCATGGCAACCCCGATGTCCGATCTTTTTAAGGCAGGGGCATCATTGACGCCGTCGCCGGTCATGGCAACGAACTGTCCCTTGTCCTGGAGCGCCTTGACTATCTTCAGCTTCTGTTCCGGCGCCACCCTTGCGTACACCCTTATGTGTTCTACCCTCTCCTCAAATTCCTCCAGCGACAGTCCCTCAAGCTCCCTCCCGGTCATGACCGTCCCCGAGTCTTCATTAAGCATCCCGAGGCGTTTTGCTATGGTCTGTGCTGTAAGGGGGTGGTCGCCTGTTATCATTACCGGCCTTATCCCTGCCGCCTTGCACATTGCGACAGCCTCTTTTGCCTCTTCCCTCGGAGGGTCCATCATCCCTACAAGACTTAGTATCGTAAGTCCCTTTTCCATATTTTCAGGAGAGATGTCCTCAGGGAGCCTGTCCCATTCCTTTTTCGCTATGCAGAGGACCCGCAACCCATTAGCGGCCATCCTTGCGTTGACAGCCTGAAGCCCTTCTTTATCGACAGCCTTTAGTCCATCGGATGATAATATGTTCTCCGATCTTTCGATGAGAACATCTGTCGCGCCCTTGGTGAATGAAATGTACCCTTTCCCCCATGCGTGGCAGGTGGTCATGCACTTTCTTTCAGAATCGAAGGGGATCTCGGCAACTCTCTTGTGTATCTTTTCAAGCTCCTTTTTGTCAAAGCCGTGTTTGCTCGCAAAGCTGTAAAGCGCGGTCTCTGTCGGATCGCCCATGACGTTGCCATCCGTGTCTTCCCGGGCGTCGTTGCTCAGGGCAAGGGCGGTCAGGGAATACTTCCCGGGGATGCCTGCGCCTTCCTTTGCGTTCACGTCCAGCCCACCTGCGGCCTTCCCGTCAACGAACAGTTCTTCAACGGTCATCTTATTTAACGTGAGGGTCCCGGTCTTGTCGGAGCAGATATAGGTCACCGATCCGAGGGTCTCTACGGCAGGGAGTTTTCTTATGAGTGCGTTCCGCTTTACCAGCTTCTTTGCCCCCAGCGCGAGGGATATGGTAATTACCGCGGGAAGCGCTTCCGGTATGGCGGCGACCGCGAGCGAAATGGCCGTAAGGAGCATCAGCATGATCTGCTCTCCCCGTAAAATGCCGATGCCGAAGACGATCGCGCATATGGCGAGGACTGCGACAGCAAGCTTCTTGCCGAAGGTCGCAAGCCTTTTCTGGAGGGGGGTCTGTACCTCTTCCTCCTCCTGAAGCATTGTGGCGATCTTGCCGAGTTCCGTGTCCATCCCGGTTCCCACAACAATGCCTGTACCGCGGCCGTAGGAAACGATCGTACCTTTGAACACCATATTTTTCCTGTCCCCGAGGGGTAATGTTTCATCATCCAGCGCGCCGGCGTGTTTTTCTACCGGCACTGATTCGCCGGTAAGGGCGGCCTCCTCAACCCTGAGATTTGCCGCCTCGGTCAGCCTCATATCGGCGGGCACAATTCGTCCCGCGTCAAGCATTACCACATCGCCGGGCACAAGCCCGAAAGAATCTATCGTAGCAGGCATCCCGTCTCTTATAACGGTTGCGGTAAGCGCTGCCATCTTTTTAAGGGCTTCCATGGCCTTCTCTGCCCTGTATTCCTGTATAAAACCGACAACTGCATTGAGGACAACAATAACAACGATGGCTATAGTGTCTGACAGCTCTCCGATGAAACCTGATATAATGGCAGCGGCAATAAGGACAAGGATCATGAAGTCCCTGAACTGATCAAGGAACATCATGAAAGGGGTTCTTTTTTTCTTTTCCTTTAACTCGTTCGGCCCGTATTCATTGAGCCGCGCAACGGCTTCCTGAGACGATATGCCGGCAGGCGATGACTTCAGCTCTTCAAAAATGGCGTCTTTATTTTTCTGGTGCCACTTCATACAACCTCCGTGCTGGACAGCATCGCTTATTATATATGCGCTTTTACAGATTAGCAAGTACGGCGCTTCCCCGGCCGCCTTTGCCTCCTATCATCTCATGGCTCGCAGCAGAACTGCCGGTTGCCTTTCGGAATTCACCAAAAACAATTGACATTTGAAGAGCTGACCCCGCTTTATTCCTTGTCCTTTGCAAGCCTATCTGGTATTACAACATAATGAAGATCAACAAGATCGATCACATCTCCATAGCGGTGAAGGATCTGGATGCAGCGAGAAAGGCGTGGGAGCCGATCATGGGAAAGTCTGAACCGGACGACCTCTATATCGACGAGCCTGAGAAGATCCGCGTCGCACGGTACTGGCTTGGCGGGATAGGATTCGAGCTCATGGAATCGACTGCCCCCGATGGCCCTGTCGCGAAATGGATAGAAAAGAACGGCGAAGGAGTGATGATCGTCAGCCTCAATGTCGATAATACGGGAGGAGCCGTAAAAGAGCTGGAGCCGAAGGACTACCCCTTTATACCCGCCCCGGACGGAGGGAAAACGAGGCCTTTCCGGGACTGCGAATTCGCCTTCATCCACCCCGGAAAGACAAACAACGTGCTCCTTGAACTGATCGACTACAAATGGGATGAGCTAAAGGAGAAATAGCCCAAGCCTCCTGCAGAAAGATATCGGCGCCCTGCCGATCAGGGATACCTCGGGGAACGCTGTTTTCCGTCGGAGCAGTACGTTGCAAGCCCCGGCAACTCTTCTCCATGCTGCTTAACTATGATCTTTCCGTGGATAGTATTATTTGTTTCTGATAATTCCGTCCAATATTTCCCCTTGTCCACTTCTACCCTGAAACGGGCCTCCGCATTGTCTGCAAGTTTCACTACCTTGTTGATCTTGTGTTGCTCGTCCTTCTTGAGAGGAGGGACATCAAACTCGAAAGAGCCAACCCTGTCCACCAGAACGCGGGCCTTTGTGGGCCCTGCCGGCATTACCCCCGCATTATAGATGGCCGCCCTTATCCATGCGTAGCTGCCAGGCTGATGATCAGGGGGGTCCTGCACCCCGTACAGGGTTGTGTAAGTGCACACCACAAGGTCAGGGAGTGTGTCGCCGTATACGCTTACCCAGACATATTTTTCGTCAGGCGCAAATTTGTCCCCTGTACCAGGGAGGGACATCCTCCCCACAATAACCCCGAACATCCAGTCGCCGGGGATCAGCGTCTCCTTGTGCGTGATATAGGTGTGGTCACCGAAGGAAAGGGCGGGAACCTGGTATTCGGTCCTCTTGACATTGCCCCACGTGTTCCACCAGGATCCTTTGATGACGAAGGCCTTCTGCGGCTCGCTCTTCGTATTGCCTGTATTGTCGATCCGTGCCCTGACGGTCACTTCTTCGCCCGCTCTGAGCTTTACGGGCGTGGCGGTAACCTTCCCCACGGTCAGGTCGGCCTTTGCGGCATTAATGGGAAAAGATGAGCTCTGTGCCGAGACCTTGCCGTCTATCGTCATTATCTTCACCGTGAAAGAAGGGCCCCACAGATCCTCGGGGATATTCCAACGGTATCCGTTCACGCACACCTTCGGCGCGATCTCCGCGACCTCCGCGTTATCCTTGAAAAGGCTTATGCGGCAGCATTTTTCAGGCACATACCCCGCCTTCGACCACTCTATCACCACCTCGTCGCCCTGAAAAAAGTGGTCGCCGCTCGCTGGACGAACGATAGTAAGCATCCCGAGCGGCTTCTCTTTCACCGCCTTTGGCACGGTCCTCGTTGCAGCAGGGGCCCTTGTGGCAGGCGTTGTTGGCGGCGCCGTCACCCCCGGTGCTGTCTTCAGGTCTTTTTTTATAACACGTTTTTCAGATGTACTTTGCGTCTGCTGGGCGTTTAAAATTTCTGATAAAATGAAGAAAAGAAAAAGGCTCGCAAGGACCATGACCACGCATCTGTTCCTCATAACAGCCTCCCCTGTTTTTTCTAACTCATTATCACATGATTCCCGTTATGTCAATCTACCTCCGCCTTTGCATCAACCACAATGCCGCCTCCCCCTTCTTCCATCAGGATGAGGGGGTTTATATCCAGCGTCCTTATCCCGGGGTGCTCCAGCAAAAGCCGGGAGATATTCACAATGGAGGCGATGAGATGTTTCACGTCGTAGGATCCCTTTCTCCGGAGTCCCTTCAGTATCCGTCCGCCCTTTATCTCTTCGATCATTTCCCCGGCGGTCTCTGCGTCAACGGGCGCCACGCGGATTGCCACATCGTTGTATGCTTCGGCGAAGATCCCGCCCAGTCCGCAAAGAACAACCGGCCCGAACACCGGATCCGTCCGTCCTCCCAGGATAACCTCGCACCCGGGCGGCGCCATCTTCTGCAGGAGAAATGGCCCTGTCCTTATGCGGTCAAATGCCTTTTCAAGGGCTGCGTCGTCCCGGATATCAAGGATCACGGCTCCCTCCTCCGTCTTATGGATCATGCCGGGAGCGGCGCTCTTCAATGCCACAGGATACCCTATGCTGCGCGCGCTTTCGAGGCCTTCTTCAAGCCCTTCCACGATCCTGTAGTCTGCCGTGGCAAGGCCATATGTCTTGAGGAGCCCGAAAACATCCTGTATCGGCGTGAAGCCGGGAGACAGGCGGGGTTGTGCCGCGGCCCTCCTCCCTGATGTCGCGAATTGGGACGGCCGCCGTTTTACGGTCCTGTTCCGGTAGTGTTCAAGGGACATGGAAAGCGAAGCCAGCGCATCATCGACATGACCAAAGACCGGGATGTCGGCAACGCTGCGCATGTCAAACCAATCAACCTTGTGGCCGATCGTACAGAATATTACCGGCTTCCCGTATGCTGCCGTCAGGGCCGCAGAGGAACGGATGAACTTCCTGGTAAGGAGGGCGTCATCGCCGGGTGCATAGGAATGGGCGATGAGGACGCTGTCGACCCCTTCTTCGCGAAGCGCCATTTCGGCGATCTCCAGATAGAGGTCGATGTCGAATATGTCGCCAAGGTCGACGGGGTTGCCTCTTTTTATCACGCCGCTTCGCGTCTTCTCCGAAAGCATGCCCAGAAGCCTGTCCGAGAACGGCGCAAGCCTGAAGCCGTGGCGATGGGCGCTGTCCGCGGCCAGCACAGCGTGCCCTCCCGACCTCGCCATGATCGCCAGTCTTGGCCCTTTCGGCAGCGGCAGAGAAAAGACCTTGAAGCAGTCGACCATCTCCTTAAGGCCATAAACGCGATGGACGCCGGCCTGCCTCATTGCCTCATCGGCGATCCTGTCGTCGCCTGCCAGGGCAGCGGTGTGCAGCCTGGCAACCTCCCTGCCTTCAGGGCTCCTGTTGGATTTCAGGAGGATGACCGGCTTCTCTGAGGCGGCTGCGAGGTCCATGAACCTTCTTCCGTCACGGATGTCCTCCAGATACAGTCCGATTATCGCGGTGCCCGGGTCGGCAGCACAATATTCGAGGAAGTCGCTCTCATCAAGCATCAGCTTGTTGCCGATGCTTGCCAACTTGCACAAACCGATATTTTCCATGTGGCACAGCATCATCAGGTCGTGTATGATGCCGCCGCTCTGCGAGATTATCGATATAGGCCCCTGTTTTAGCTCTTCGGGATGAACAGGGTAAAATGGCATGACAAGCCCGTTCCCGACATTGATTATGCCCACGCAGTTGGGCCCCATGATCTCCATGCCCCACTTCCCTGCGATGTTTAAAACCCCTGTCTCCAGAGATTTCCTGTCGTCGCCAAATTCCGAGAAGCCGCCCGTCTCGATAACTATGCGCCGTATGCCCTTCTTTCCGCAGGCCTCGATGGCGGCGGCCAGACTGTGGGCGGGAACAAGGAAGATGGCGACGTCGGGGACTTCCGGTATCTCGGACACATCGGCATAGATCCTTCTGCCGTCAAGAGATCCTTCCTTCCCCCCTACGAGGTAGACCGTGCCGTGAAAGTTGAAGCGGTCCATGTTCTCCACGATAACGCGGGCAAGATTCGTCGGAGCATCGGAAACGCCGAAGACAGCCACGCTTCCGGGAAAAAACATTGTTTTCATTTATACCTCTGATAATTTTTTATTTTTCCGGCCCCGGTTCTTTCCCGAACAGGCCTGTCACTTTCCTTACGAGTGAAGGCAGGGATGGGTCGCGCGCACCCATGACAAGGACGCAATCGCCCGGTCTTGCGTCTGCCTTCAGTCCGGCCAGCAGCTCGTCGCGGTCCTTTATTGCCTGCGCGTTGAATGATACAGGGCCGAGCCCCTCTATGATGTCTTCCGGGCGTATATCCTTTTGCGCAGTGCCTCCTGCGTAATAGATGGGCAAAAGGTAGAGCGAATCGTCCTGCCGGAAGACGGCCCGGAATGCCGCTATGTATTCGTCCTTCAGGAACCGCGTCGGACCGAACCCGTGCGGCTGGTACACGGCGATGATGCGCTCTGAGAGGCCGCGCGCTGCGCTCACCGCCGCCGCTATCTTTGCCGGGTTGTGCGCAAAATCATCGACCACGTACACGCCCTGCGCTGTCGCGGTTATCGCAAAGCGCCGCGCTACGCCTTCGAAATCTCTTACCCCTTCGGCAAGGGCGGGCCCATAACAGCCCATATGTTCACACAGGCAAAGCGCCGCGCGCAGGTTTTCAAGGTTGTGCTCTCCCGGAAGAGGCAGGTGATATTCAATGCCGTTGCGAAAAAGCTTCACCGAGGTTGCCAGTAGCTGCTCACCGTCAGGCCGCCACCCGGCGGATGTGTTCCGGCCAAAGCGCACCGTTGCCGGCAGCCCTGCAAGGATCGGGTCGTCCGAGTTGGTGGCAGCCCACACCGATTGTGAAAGAAGCGTTTCAAAGAACCCCTTTATCTCGTCAATCTCCTTGTGGTCCTTTGACACATTGAGCACAACGGAAAACTCCGGGAAATATTTGACCAGCGTCCCGTCGCTCTCGTCGGCCTCAACGACTAAGAGATCGGAGCCGCCGCTGAAGGCGTTGCCGATCATCCCCTGCTTTTCGAGCCGGCGCAGCGGCGCGCCGCTTACAAGGGATGGCGACCTCCCGCATGCTGTCAGGAACTCAAATATCATCGCCGTTACCGTCGACTTGCCGCTTGTGCCGGCCACTGCGATCGTCCTCCTTGAGGCAATGATCGCGGCAAGCAGGTCAGAGCGGTGCACGATTGGAAGATTTGCTGCACGGGCAGCAGCGATGTCGGGGTTCGATTCCTCTATCGCCGTTGAGGCGCAGACCGCATCAATATCGGCGCTGATGCCCGAGCCGTCCTGGCCGGCGATCGTACATCCGAGGCCCTCCAGCGTGTCCCGCATCGACGCCGTGTCGTCGCTGCCAAGCAGGCGATCGGAGCCGGAAGCCTCGATCCCCTGGAAGCGCAGATACTGCGCGAGGGCGCTCATGCCGCTGCCGAAGATGCCGGCAAAGTGGATGCTCCTGCACAGCCTCCCGTTGACCGCAAAAGGCGGAGGGTCGATGTATACGAGCGTGCCCTCCCTGACGATCTCAAAGAGGCGGATGACATCCTCATTTCTCAAGGCTATGCATCCATTGGACAAGGGGGTGCCCACCATGTCCTCCCTGTTGGTGCCGTGGATATAGATACACCGCTCGCAGGAATCCACCCCTTCGCCCTTGTTGATCCCCTCTTCCAGGCCTTCCAGCCTCAGGATGCGGGTGAGCACCAGATTATCCCCGGTCGGGTCCTGATCGCAGTTCGTGCCCGTGTCTATGCGATCTTTGAAGATGCGTCCTGCAGGGGCGCCCGATCCGATCTTTTCTTTGATCCGATGGATGCCAGGGGGTGTCCTGAACGAGCCCTCCCGGATGCCGCAGCCGAAACGGGAGGTGGATGCGTCATATCGTGCGATGACGGCATCTTCTTCGCAGGCCAGAAGCGTTTGCGCCTCGATCGACTGGACGAGATAAATCTCCCGAGCGCCAGTCAGGCATTTTTGTAACTTCCTGTATATTTGACGTAGCCGTTCGTTTTCCATATCAGATCATCCCTTCAACCGCTAAACCACGAATTGACAAAGTAGACTTTCATCGTTTCAGCTTCTTAAATGCCTTGTATGCTCCATAGCCGATTACGGCCGTGGCACCTGCTATCAAGGGGATGCCAAAAACAATGACGGTGGTGGCTGCCCTGATCAAGTCAAAGGGGGTGATCTTTTTCGGTCTCTTTTTATCGTCTGCTTCGTCTGCAACCATCAAGCCTCCAAAAACTTATGCGAGGGCGATAAGATCATGCCCTGTCAGTCCCAATAACAGCCTTCACAACTTTATAGCATTGACTAATATGGGCATTGATGATCATCCTCATTGCCGTATAGCTTATGCCGGCAGATACCGCCTGCCCGACGACAGGGACATACCGTGCCGCCTGCTTTACAGTCAGGCGGACTCCTACCTTCTTCAGGATCTGTATTATCAATTCTTTTGTGATGTATCTGCCGATCATATTCGTTCCGAGCCTCTTCGCAATATCGTAGATAAAAATAGCTATCTGCGGATTATATTCATCTATCTGCTCTTTTGACAGGCCGAACTTCTCGCTGATCGCTGGTATTATCTGCTTCAAAAGGACAACGTCGGTGGCGATATCGGCAAGAGGAACAGGCACGGCTGAGGCTGCCGCCGACAGCAGGGACTTCTTATTCGACATGCGCCTGCATTCTTTCTTTATCTTTTCCAGGTCTTCTATAGTGCCGGCCAGCATAGGCTTTTATATTAGCGCTATTGCGCAAAGATGACAAATCTTATTTTGATCCTCAATCCGCACGGCGATCAAATAGGTTGAAAGATTCTTCGCTGGTGTGGAATACTATGACGCCATGTACAATGAAGGAAATGCCCTTCGAAGCACGACGAGGAATATACTGACCCGCGGATTTATCCTCGGGTTCCTTGCATTATTTCTTTCCATCGCTGCCAACCATGCCCTCATTCCCACCCTTCCCATCTTCTTTGTAAGGCTGGGATCCAATGAGACGGAGATAGGAGTGCTCATCGGCGTTTTTGCTGCTTCATCGCTTGTCTGCCGGTTTCTGGTTGGCAGGGCGCTGCTGAAGTATTCGAAAAAAAGCATTATGATTTTCGGAGCTTTGCTGTCCGCAGCTACCTTTCTTGCCAGCATCGTGCTTCGCCCGTTCTGGCCCTTCCTTGCCATCAGGATCCTTCAGGGTGCCTCCTTTGCATTTGTAGATACATCCGTCCTCGCGCTGATCGTCAGCGTCATCCCACCGGCATACCGTGGCCAGGGCTTCGGCTACCTGCTTCTTGCGCCCACCCTCGCGCTGGCTATAGCGCCCTCATTCGGCATGTTTCTCATCAACCGGTACAACTTTACCATTCTCTTTTTGACTTGCATGGGAGTGGCGTTATGCGCCTTCCTCTGCTCGTGCCTCTTAAAAGAACAGGATAGCGCGGCGCCCGGTCATAACGCCCTCGCCGACAACAACTCTTTTTTTGACTTGAAGATCATTGTCCCTGCCGCAACCAACTTTTTGTATAGTTTTGTCTGGGGAGCTCTCATAGCCTTCGTGCCCCTTTATGCTATTAATTGCGGGATCAGGAACCCCGGGTATTTCTTTTCCGCTATTGCTATAATGCTTATCGCAGGCCGGGCCCTGGGAGGAAGGATCATGGATATCTACAACAAAGAAAGGCTTATCCTGATCCTTATATTTACATCGATGATCGCCGTTGCCATGCTCGCTTTTTCAAAAAATCTTCCGATGTTTATTTTCGTAGGATTGATCTGGGGGGCAGGAGGTGCGTTTTTCTCTCCTGCTTCTATGGCATATGCGCTCGACTACGCAGGATCTACGAGCGGCACAGCCATCGGGACCTTCCGGGCGATCATGGATCTGGGGTTTGCCCTCGGGCCTGCCATCATGGGTGTCATTGTGCCTTTTACTGGCTACCCCATAATGTTTCTCTGCCTGGCCCTGATATGTCTTATCAACCTTGCCTATTTCCAATTTTATGTGAGAAAAAGGGGGAAGACATCGCTCTTTATACTATAGTCCTCCACATGCGAATGCTTCGCCTGCGGGCTTTAAAGGCCCTCTTCTGCATCGTCCTTTTTCTTGTCCTCCCGGGGATCGATCCGACAGTGCACGCTTTTGAAAAAGAAGAGACCGTCCGGTTGTCAAAATATCTCTCCCTTGGCGTAAAGGTCAAGCGATTAGACAACAGCCACACTTCCTATGAGTTCGGCGATCCCTTTCCGCCGAATGTGGCCCCTATCAGCAGGCTGGAATTTCCCCTGGACTCATGGTGGGCGGGAGGAGAGCTGAGGGCGAGCTTCCCCCGGTTCTCCATGGGCATTGAAGTGCTCACAAACTCCCGCGGGGACGCCGGCGGACGGATGTATGACTCTGATTGGGACAGCAACGACCCCGACCTGATGACCACCTTCAGCGCGTCGAGGTGCCGCATGGAGCCGAGCTATATGGCCGTCGCCGACGTGGATATGGAGGTCTCAGACTGGCTGCACCTGCCGCAATGGCTCAGCCTCCGTCCTGTTGTGGGCATGCGTTATCAGCATCTCCGCCTTGTTGCCCACAACGGCATACAGTACGACCTGACGGGCGCCACGCCCTATGATCTGCTGCCCTCAAACTCCATCCGCTTCAAACAGACATACTGGCAGTACTTCATAGGCGTACGGTCGGGCATCGATGCAGGGAAATACATCGGCATACAGGATCTGAAGCTGACCGCCCAGTTCGACATAGCCTACGTGGAAGGCGCCAACGAGGACAAGCACCTGCTCAGGCTGGGCAACCGGTTCACCTACGAGGACACCTTCGGCCACGCCTGGCACGCATCGGTAGGCCTGAAAAAGGGGTTGACGAAAAACCTTTTCCTGGGCGTTGAGCTTGACTACCTCCGCATCAGCACCACCGGCTCGCATCGTTTTTTAAACCGCCCCCTGGGCTTTGATATGAGCTGGGGGAACGGGGTCAAGGTCTGGTCGGCGCAGAAGAGCATCTCCCTGTCCCTCGAATACCGGTTCAACTGATGCTTCGCCTCGGGCGCGGCGCCTCACCGCTGGAGTCCATTGACTTATAAAAATCCTCATGATACAAAAGCTAAGAAAATTTTTCATGGAAGATTAAGGAATATTCCCACATACCGATAATGCAGAAAAAACTCTGGTCAAGAGAATTTACAGCGATCACCTCTTCAACCTTGTTCAGCTCCTGGGCGCATTTCGCTTTGCTGCCGACGCTGCCGCTGTACCTTTTAGAAACCCTGAAGTTCAGCAGCAGCAGTGTAGGGCTGATAATAGCAGCCTTCCCCGCCTCGGTGATCCTTGTGCGCCTCATTGCCGGCTATATGGCAGACAACTACAACAGGTATGTGGTATCGGTCATGTCCCTTTCTGTAATCACCGTTGGCTATGGCGTCTATCCGCTGGCCTGCACAGTTTCAGGCATGATCCTGATACGATTTTTACATGGCATCATGTTCGGCATCTCTACCACTTCAAATGTGACGATTGCCGCCAATACCGTACCTCCTTCGCAAATGGGACAGGGCATAGGGGTATACGCATTGACCATTCCTGTAGGGATGACATTGGGCCCGGTCTTCGGCCTGGAGTTGCTGGAGCGCCATGGCCCAAAGGGGATGTTTTATGCAATCCTTGGCATCTCTTTCCTCTCTGTGCTGGGCGCCCTCTGTGCAAGAACGCCTTCAAAGGAGATAGCGAGAAAGAGGTTCTCCCTTCCCAGCCTGTTTCATAAGAAGGCCTTTCCCATCTCCCTTTGCATGTTCTTTATCATGATCGCCTACGGCGCGATCATTGTCTTTGTGGGCATTTACGCAACGCAAAAGGATTTTCCTAATGTCGGGATGTTCTTCGTCCTTTTTGCAATAACCATAATTGTTTCCCGGCTGTTCGCCGGCAGGCTGTTTGACAAAGGCCATGTTTCGCAACTCATACTGATCGGCCTCTTGCTGGCGGCCGTAGGAATACTGTGGCTCGGGTACGCGATGGACCCCACTCAGTTCCTCATAGCAGGCATGATCAACGGTTTTGGTTTTGGAATACTCATGCCGACATGCCAGGCTGCCGTTAACAGCATGGTCAAATCCGGTGAAAGGGGCGCAGCCAACTCCACCTACTTATTTTCCTATGATCTGGGTATTGGGGTCGGGTCGCTTGTGATCGGCTTTCTTCTCGATAAGGTATCTCTCGAAGTGATATACCGTTACAGCACTTTTTTGATCTTAATCGCCGCGGGTATATTTGTATTTATGGCAATCCCCCACTATTCCCGCAACAGATCATGACAGATCAGAAAGTAGCTAGTGGTTGAAAATCAGCCGAATACGACCCCGTCCATTGCGTTCGCTGCCCACGGCTATTCCGGCATGTCCGATGACGTCCCTTATAGCGCTTTTTTCAGTCATCGAAAATCACATCAACCCACCAGGGGATCAGATAATCAAAAATGTCCTTTTCTTTGCAGCTCTTTTGACCAAGATATTTTTTTACCGCTTCAACGTCCGACGTTATATTTACCGTATCACATATTTTCCCATCCTTTTCTGTATGGCTGACAACTGCTACTTTTTGCAAATAGTTCTTTACAACATGACGGATACATTCATTGCTGAAGTGGCCCTCTGATGATTTGGCAATTTTATAGATGCCATCTTCTACCGATTTCTTCCTTACAGTTTTTCTGAACTTGCCCAGCTCCTCCTTGTCCTTCATATCGCCTGAATATACACCACAGTATTCGCCTTGAATTGTTTTCACTTCTGATAAACAAACAGACGGGCACAGGAAGACAACGACAATTAAGAAAATCCAGGGAACTTTTAATTTCATCGATTCTTTCCTTTTAATGTGTCCATAATGTTGGTGAACACAATAAAATGTAATATTTTTTTGTTTTTAATACAACACGAGAAGTTAATTGGTGGAGCTACGGTACGCTCTTACCCCTCTTATTGTATTACGAAGCACCCTTGAAACAGCTTAACAGCGGCTAATGCACTACCCCGCCGCAAGCATCGGGGTATCAGAGGATAGAAACAACATGATTATGCCCCCTCACCCTACCCTCTCCCGCGGGGGGAGAGGGAACAGTGTTACCCCGCAGCAAGCTGAGGGGAATCATCCGGATTCAAAGTTATGTGGAAATTATAAAGGTTGTCAGGTTAGATTGTAAAGATGGAACGGTATTCAAACCTCCGGGGGCAAGCGCTTCTTTTCCTTTTTTTTCTCTGGTTTCTCTGGTTTATCAACTTTTCAATCAGGATGATGTTCTCTCCAATTTTGCCGATTATTGAAGATGAGTTCATGGTTAATCACGCACGGGCAAGCAGCATCTTCATATTTCTGTCGGCCGGATATGGCTCTGCGGTGATTGTTTCCGGTCTCTTTTCGGGCATGGTTGGTTATAAAAAATCTATCGTCTTTTCATTGGCGCTGCTCAGCCTGGTGACTTTTTTAATCCCCCTTGTTCACAATTTCCTATTGCTGTACCTTTTTGCCTTTGTGGTCGGTTTTTCTATCGGCTTCTATATACCTTCTGTAATTCCGCTGATCACTGAATATTACGCAGAAAAAAACTGGGGCAAGGCAATCGCCATTCATGATACCGGAGCCGCGACCGGTATCCTTGCCTCTCCCTTTATCGCTCTCTTCCTTCTCTGCTTTTTTCCTTGGCGCGGGATATTTGTGGTCTTTGCGTGTACCTGTCTGGTATGTGCGGTTGTTTTCTATTTTATAAGCAGCGAGGTAAAAATAAGCAACCCCCCTAAAGCACTGTTCAAGGATATTATTAAAATGCCATCCCTTTGGCTAATGGCTATAATTTGGATCTTTGGCATGGGGGCAAATCTCGGCATTTACTCAATCGCACCCCTGTACCTGACAAAAGAACTGCATTTGAACATAGGGTACGCCAATACGGTATTAGGTATATCAAGATTGGGATCGGTTGGCGTAGCAATCACATGTGGTTTTCTTATCGACAGGTTTGACTTGAGAAAGATCATGTTTCTTGTGCTGACCATTACGAGTGTTTTTACCGTTCTCATATCCCTGGTCCCTGTCAAATATATAGGGATCGTCCTTTTCCTGCAGGCATCCTTTGTAACGGGTTTTTTCCCAGTCGGGCTTGTGGCAATCGCGAAGACATTCAACCGGGAGATGAGAAGCCTTGCTACGGGGATTATTCTTGCCGTAAGCAACATCTTTGGGAGCGGCATCATACCCTATCTTCTGGGTATCTCGGGGGACCTGTATAGTTTCAGATTAGGCATTATCATTCTCGGCATATTCGTAGCGTTGGCCAGCACGTTGGTCTTCCGTCTGGAGGAACTTGAGTAGTTTCTCTTTTGTAAGCGCTTCCTGGCTTCCGGTGGACCTTGCAGCCTGCGACTGGGGGCAGGTCACAGGTTCAGGATCAGGTCCCGGAGGGAGCGTTTTGGTACATGGTGTACCCCGTCCTTATCCCTCCAGTACTTTATATCGCCATCCCTGACCTCTTCAAGAACAACTGTTTCCTTTGGGACCCCAAGGGCGATCACGAGAAGGATTTCGTATTGTTTCGGTATCGCAAGTTGCACCCTCAGCTTATCCCTCTGGACAGAACCGATAATACATCCGCCATATCCCATCTCGGTAGCGCCGACAAGGATCGACTGTGCGGCAATACCATGATTGACGCTGAAATTTGAAGTAATCTCCGTATCGCCCAAGATCACGATGTAAGCGGATGGCCTTTCGCCCTCCTCAGGCCCGTCCCAGTCTTTCAGGTATCCTGCCCATGCGAGACAGGGGAATATCAGGTTGTTCCTGTCAAGCGTGCTTGACAGAACAAACTTAAGGGGCTGAAGGTTGGCGGCTGATGGAGAGAGGCGAGCAAGTTCGATGAGATCTTTAAGCGCCTCTTCCGACACCGGCCGGTCCTGGAAAAACCTGCGGTAGCTTCTGTTTTTCTTGATGATTTCATAGATCATGACAGGATTGTATCATGTCAAAAGTTTCGTTGACAACTATAATCAACCACAAAAAAACATGACACTACAAGGGCAGGCCCCGGTTTCTTTCTCGGGCCAGGGTTTAATCGGCAAAAATGGCTTCGAATTCCTTCGGGGATATGATCCTGGTCCTGCCGTATTTCTTCATGACGAGCAGGTCATCGTCGCCGGTCACCAGAAGATCGGCGTCGGCTGCGAGCGCGCATGCAAGGATCTTGTTGTCGTCCTTATCTCTGCAGACGGGATCTATCGGGTTCACCTTACGGATTATCTCTTTTGTCGCTTCTGACAGCACGGCGCGTACATCGTATATCTCCTGCTGCGACAATCCAAATTTTTTATCGAGTACCTTTTCAAACTCCCGGATGATGTCATGGCTCAGGATAAGATCACATTCGCCCTTGCGGGCCCTTACGAGGAGTTTCGAGCAGACGCCCTCGGTGAGAAAGGCGGCTATGAGGACGTTCGTGTCGAAGACCGCCTTCACGAGATCGTCTTGAAGACGTCTTCATCGGTGATCACCTTCGCGGCCTTCGCCTTCCTGGCCAGGCGCTTCCTTATATCACTGAACCTTGTTTCCCAGAGAAAGATGCTCAATGATTCTTTTACGATGTCGCTCTTGTTCCTCCCTGTGGCCCTGGCAAAGGCATCCAGTTCCTCCGCCATCTGCTTAGACAGGCTTACCGACAACACTGATCTCATGTTCGCTGCCTCCCTCTGTATTACAATACACTACGCATACGATGCTGTCAAGGGGTTGCATAAGTCAATCACATTTGCGACAACACCCCTTTTTGTACGAGGTAATGTGAAAGATAGGGGACGTAGTTGATTAACGTGACTTGCTCTTTCCCTGTCGGTATGGAAAAAATGATCATCTATGAAAAGACAGTAATAAGTCAAGGTAGTCAACCATGTCCCTCATGGCACAATTTCAATCAGATGATTATATTGTGTATACTGACGACAGATAGAGGTGACCCCTGAAGAAGAAAACGATTGTGCTTTTGATTCTGTTGGTAACGCTGGTAGCCTTTCACCAGGTCATAAGTTTAGGTCATACAAGGGAGAAAAGGATGGACGAAAAAACCCAAAAGACTAGAACAGCGGTTTTTGCCGGCGGCTGTTTCTGGTGTATGGAATCGGATTTTGAAAAAATCGGCGGTGTTATTGAAGCCATGGCGGGGTATACCGGAGGCAGCATGCCGAACCCGACCTATGAGCAGGTTTGCGCAGGCAATACCGGGCATGTAGAGGCAGTTAAGGTCGTTTATGACCCTGAGAAGATTACGTACGAAGAATTGCTGGACGTATTTTGGCGTCATGTAGACCCCACGGATGCGGGCGGTCAGTTTGCGGACCGGGGCGCCCAGTATCGCACCGCCATTTTTTATGCAACGGAAGAAGAGCGTCAACTGGCTGAACGTTCAAAGAAAAACCTGGCCGCTGCCGGGCCCTTCACCAAACCGGTTCGTACCGACATCCTCCCACTCGGCCCCTTCTATCCGGCTGAAGCCCATCATCAGGATTATTACAAAAAGAACCCGACCCGTTACAATGGGTATCGCTCCGGATCCGGACGTGACCGGTTCCTGAATGAGGTCTGGGCGGAGCCGAAAAAGAATGAAATGTCATCTGACAAAACCATGCCCCCCTATGTGATTCCCGATGACGTGGAGCTGCGCAAGCGCTTGACGCCCATACAATACCAGGTTACCCGACAGGGAGGTACTGAACCGCCTTTTGAAAATGAATATTGGAACAATCACGAGGAAGGTATTTACGTCGACATCATATCAGGGGAGCCTCTCTTCAGCTCCACCGACAAGTTCGACTCCGGAACGGGCTGGCCAAGCTTTACCCGCCCGCTGGAGCCGGGAAATATCGTTGAGAAAAATGACCGCAGCTTTCTCATGGTACGAACCGAAGTTCGCAGCAAACACGCAAACTCACATCTCGGCCACGTGTTCAACGACGGGCCTAAGCCTACGGGGCTACGGTACTGCATTAATTCTGCTGCGTTGCGGTTTATCCCCAGGGCGAGCCTGGAAAAAGAAGGGTACGGAAAATACCGGGACCTTTTCAAAATAAAATAGGCACAATGACTATCCCGTGGAATCAAAAATCACCCGGACCAGAATGTCTCGTGTCAACAGGCTGTCATGGCCTAGCCCCGCTGTTCTTGCACTTAGATACTATCTGCCACCGTTACTCTCGAAACGCCTCTTCGCGCTTTTTGTAGAGCGCCGGGAGAGCCGCGGCGACAATCGCGAGCACGCCGATGGCAAGCAAGGTAGCGCTGATCGGACGCCGGATAAAGATCATGGGATCGCCGCGTGAAAGCAGCAGCGCACGGCGCATATACTCTTCCATTAATGGGCCGAGAATGAATGCGAGCAACATCGGCGCCGGTTCGCAGTCCAGCTTGACAAAAATATATCCGAGCACGCCGAAGAGGGCCATGAGGTAGATATCAAACTGGGCGTTGTTCAGGCTGAAAACGCCGATACCGCAGAAAACCAGTATGGCCGGAAACAGAAAATGGTAGGGTACGCTTACCATGCGAACCCAAATACCGATCAAGGGCAGGTTGAGGATGATAAGAAAAAAATTGCCTATCCACATGGAAACGATGATCCCCCAAAAAAGCGCAGGTTGCTCGACCATCACCGAGGGTCCAGGCTGGATGCCTTGAATGATCATCGCACCGATCATGAGCGCCATCACCGGACTCGAGGGAATACCCAGGGTGAGCATCGGGATGAACGAAGTTTGGGCCCCTGCATTGTTGGCCGATTCCGGTGCGGCAACACCCTCGATTGCGCCTGTTCCGAATTCCTTTCCATGTTTCGATACTTTCTTTTCGATGGCATAGGCCGCAAATGCTCCCAGGATCGAGCCGCTGCCCGGCAGTATGCCAAGAGCCGATCCGATAACGGTTCCCCGCAGAGTGGGAGCTATCATGCGCTTCCAATCCTCCCTGGTAGGCATCAGACTGGTGATCTTATTCACGACGGTTGAGTGGATATCCTCGCGCTCCAGGTTACGTATGATCTCGGCAATACCGAACATGCCCATAGCAACCACCACAAACCCGATCCCGTCAGCGAGCTGAGGCATTCCAAAAGTAAACCGTTGCGTGCCGGTATTGACATCCGAGCCGACCAGTCCGAGAAGCAATCCCAGGATGACCATGCCGAAGGCGTGAAGCAGAGATCCCTTTGCCAGGACAATGGCGGCGAGAAGCCCAAGAACGATGAGGGAAAAAAATTCTGCCGGACCGAATTTAAGCGCAATCTCGGCCATAGGCGATGCAAACAGCGCAATAAGGGCTGTGGCGACCGTGCCGGCGAAAAAGGAGCCGACGGCAGCGGTAGTCAGGGCCACGCCGGCGCGGCCATTTCGCGCCATCTGATAGCCGTCCAGCGTCGTCACTACCGAGGCAGCTTCACCGGGGACATTGACCAGGATGGATGTTGTTGAGCCGCCATATTGTGAGCCATAGTAAATACCCGCAAGCATGATAAGGGAAGAAACCGGAGGCAGGGTGAACGTAATGGGCAGGAGCATGGCAATGGTTGCTGTCGGCCCAAGACCGGGCAGCACCCCGATCAAGGTCCCGAGGAAGACACCCGCCAGACAGCAGAGCAGGTTGACCAGTGTTATTGCGGTCGAAAATCCTAAGCCAATATCGGTAATGAGTTCCATTGGATCTCCATTAACTTAAATTGCCAATACTAAATTACCTCTGTCCCGGCTATCCTCCAAACCATGTTCCCAGCACTGGAAGAGGTACTCCCAGACCTTTCAAAAATATCAAAACGCAAAATATCGTCAGCCCCGCTGACAAAATAAGCGAATATTTCCATCGGAACCGTATGCTTGCGTAGGAACTTATGATCACAAGAACAGGCAACGCGATGACCAACCCGGCTCCGCGGACGATAAACCCGAACAGAATTATCGATGCGATGATCAGGATCAGCCCTCTTAGCGCAAAGGCGCCAAAAGGGGTGCCCGGTTTTATAAACGAACGGATGAGGGAAATGACCCCGATCAATATCAGCAGGCCGCTAAGGATAGCGGGGAAATAGGCCGGTCCCATTTTTAAGGCCGTGCCCATGTTATAGTTTCTGCCGATGATCAAGGCCGTGGACCCGAAAATAATATAGATGACCCCGGTCCAGAAGTCTTTCACATTACGTATCGGTTGACCCATGAAGATTTTCTCCTTTTAAAAAGAAGATATCAATCAGCAAAAACGCCTGCCTTTTTGATGATCGGTCCCCATTTGTTGATCTCAGATTTGAGATGGGCGCGAAGCGCCTCTGGCGTAGCGCGGTTCTGGGCCACGGACTCGGAACCAAGATCGGCAAACCGCTGGTTCAGCACGGGGTCCTTCAGCGCCGCCTGCAGGGCCTTCGAGAGCTGATCGATGATCGGCTTCGGCGTACCTTTTGGAGCATACAAGGCGTGCCAGACTGTTATTTCAAAGTTCGGCAGACCGGCCTCATTCATCGTCGGGACATCGGGCAAAGAAGCAAGCCTCTTTTTCGTGGTTACACCGTAAACCTTGATCTTGCCGGCTTTGATGTGGCTCGTGGTGTTGGTGGTCTGGTCGATCATGAAGTCCACCTGGCCGCCGAGGAGATCGTTCATTGCCGGACCTGTGCCTTTGTAGGGAATGGTGGTCAAGTCGATCTGGAGCGCCGACATGAAGAGCATACCGGCCAGGTGCGAAGCAGAACCCACTCCTGCGTTAGCCAGGTTGACCTTGTCCTTGTTGGCCTTCACGTATGCGATCAGCTCCTTGAGGTTATTGGCTGGAAAGTTCTTCCTCGCCACCAGCGTCATCGCCCCATCGTTGATCAGCCCTATCGGCGCGAAGTCATTGATCGGATCATACGTCAGCTTGCGGTAGAGGGTCGGAGCAGTGGAATGGCCGATATGGTGTACAAAAAGCGTATATCCGTCAGGCTGCGCCTTTGCCACCCTGGCGGCTCCAATGGTGCCTCCGGCTCCGGCAACATTCTCCACGATGATCTGGTTTTTGAGCGACACGCTCATGGTCTGGGCAACCAAACGGGCGATGGTGTCCGACGGGCCGCCTGCCGAGAAAGGCACAATGATGGTAATAACTTTTGAAGGATATTTATCCTCAGCCGCAAATACCGGGAGGGAAACGGCAAGGACGAGGAATGCAATACAAAAAAGGGTTAACAGTTGTTTCACATATCTCATAGCTCTTCTCCTTTATAAGTTAAGATATTTTACATACATGCATGCGACAAACCCATGTCACGTCAAGATCAATGTAGAATATATTCTCATATGTTTTGCAAATCAAGAATAAAAAAGGAGGTCCTGAGAGTCGTGCACGTGTGCGAAAGCCGTGGTCTACGCAATATCCCTAAGGCAGAGGATCGAAACGTGATGCAGCGTCTGATACTCCACAAACCCGCCGGGGTCTGCTATACTTGGATGAGACAGGGGGGTATATGCAAGGGGGGGGGTATCATGAAGCCTGCTCAGCGTATTGTTTCGTTTGCCGGATATATAATGCTGGCCTTAGGGGTATTCATACTGGCTTTTTGTTCGTACCGCATCATCGAAGGTATAGCAAAGAAGGACTGGGCGTCAACCCAAGGAACCGTTCTCAAACGGGAGAGGATCAACACGCTGCTTAATGCCAAGTACGAATCCCGCTATACGTTGAGGATTGATTATAGGTACCAGGTTGACGGGAAGGTGTACCAGGGTCAGGATTGCATTATCCCCTGGTACACCTTTGGGGAATCGAAAGACGGGATCAAACAACTTGAAGGGTCTTATAAGATAGGCGGTCCGATCAAGGTCTTTTTTGACCCAATGAACGCGGGGAGATCCTCATTAACGACAGACGTGATGCGGTTCATCGGGTGGCTGTTGGGCTTTGGCGTATTGTTTCTTGGCCTTGGAGTAATGCTCGCAATGAAAAACAGGTTCGCCAGACCGGGCCTCCCGGCGGATGGACAACAAGTATGAGCAGCAAACGGCGGCGCAAATCCTTCCGCCTCTTCTGGCACATCTGCGGCTTTGCGGCCGGCATCATCCTCGCCGCTATCGGTATGGCCTCATTCATCCTGATCTGCCTCTTTATCTATGAAGCAAGAAACACTTCACATGTCTGGGCCCTTTCGGGAATATTCAGTTTCCTGGGTGTAATAGTCCTCCTTCTTTTTCTTTTAGGCGCGAAGATAGCCAGGGACACCCTTCGATCCATGCGAGACCACTCGCTCGACGACGTCGATCTGGACAAACAGCCGTGGATGGTGAATGAGGAATGGCGAAAAAGGCGCATTGTTCACAGGATAGGGATAGTCCCCGCGGTGTATGTCCTCTGGATATTGGCCTCGATAATGCTGATCGGGATGTCAATATACGCTGTATTGACCGTGCCGATCAATATTCTGGCAACCGCTTTATTGATATCCTGTGGGATCACACTTGCGCTTGGCTGCCTGTACCGGTACCTCAAGGAGAAGAACGTCGCGATCAGCCTCCGCGGGGTCGTTCCGTTGATCTTTTCTCTGCCGCTGCTCATCATGTTTCCCGGCAGTGCATTGGGCCTATTCTCTCCTGATACAAGGAGATTGCTGGAGTTGGTGGCCGGCATCTTAATGGGCTGCGGGGTCGCAGTAGTTTTCGTCTATCTCTATCTTAAGAAAAGGAAGTTCGGCGCCTCGATCTGCCACCTCAAGACGCTGCCTGCCTTCGTGGGCGGCGCCCTCGAGGTAGAGATCGAGATCGATTTTCCGAAGATCAAGACGGGCCTGCCCGAACTCCCCGAGGGGTCCGTTGAAGTGGAGCTTTTGAACCTAGAGCTTACCGGCCGCAACGCGATCGTCCGCTGGAGTACCAATGTCGCGATACCGCCTTACACACTGATCAGGCCCGGTGATGGCACGCTCCGGATCCCTGTCGAGATCAGGATACCCGATGAGGCAAAAGAAAAAATAGCAAAGAGGACATTTTGGACGGGCTCGTCATGGAAGCTTGAAGTCCGGGCTTCCTTTCCGGGAGTTGACTATGCATCGGGGTTCATTATCCCTGTGTATCTCCCGCAATCCGAGCCTGAGCCTCCCCCACAAACCGTAGGCAACAGGGGGCACTCTTTAGAAATTAAATAACTTTTTCTCCCATACAGCAAACTCTTGTAATTGGTTATTCATAGCCATCTACGCTTTTCATGTAAAGGCAACACAATATACTCCCAATAGTTACATTGGAAATCAACTCCGCTAATAAAAAAACTAAAAAAACGCAATGGGAGGTTATGTTGAATGATGATCCCCTATCATCCCAATTGTTATTTAATTTCTTAAGAACGTCCCCTTTTGCCCAATTGTTATTTAATTTCTTAAGAACGTCCCCTTTTGCCCAAAGTCTTTCTTCGAACCCATGTTGTGGTCTTACAATTTGTCAAATGTCAAGCCGGCCCCGTTATTCTTTATAAAAGACCCGACCCCACGGCTATTTAAATAAAAATTATTTTGCCATTATTACCTGTTTCATATACAATGAAAAAACGTATCCCTAATCAATATTCAAAGGAGGATCGGCTTGAAAAGTACAGGGAAATTTCAACAGTCACTGACAGAACCGGCTCAAAAGGGAAAGGAAAACAAGAATGTGGTAAAAAAGAATTTTGTGCTTGATTCAATGACCCTCATCAACAGGTCCTACGTGTATGACTTCGCCAGCGAAGCCTACTGCAGGGACCACGGGAGGGACAGGAAAGATGTTGTCGGCAATACGGTGGCGCACATCTGGGGAGAGACATTGTTCAGGAAAGTTATCAAGAGACACCTGGACCAATGTTTTGCCGGCAACGTGGTGCGCTATGAAAACTGGTTAGAGTTTCCTGGCGGGGAACCTCGATACTACAGCGTATCCTATTCCCCGTATTTCAACACCAACGGATATGTCACCCATGTAGTGGTGGCCTCCCAGGACATCACCGACCTCAAGAAGGCGGAAGATTACATAGAAAAGAGTGCTCTCAGTTTCAGGACAAGTCTGAAGAACATGCACTACGGAATCCTCATCTTTGATACCGAGGGGCGTTTTACCTTCGTCAACGACGTGGTAGCGCAAAGATCGGGATATCCGCTGGAGTGGTATATCGGGAAAAGCCTCTATGAAGTGGTCCCCCAGGCTGAGAGGGAGGGCGTTAAGAAACATTTTGAGGCGACGGCACGGGGTGAAGAGGTTCCTCCCTATGAGTTTCCCTTCCAGACTGCAAAAGGCATATCGTGGGCACACATCAGCACGACGGCCATAAAGGAAGACGGGCGCATCGTCGAAGTCCTCGGCGTCCTCCTGGACGTCACAAAGCGCAAGCAATATGAACAGGCCCTCATTGACAGCGAGAAGAAATACAGGACACTTTTTGAAGACTCGCTTGATGCCATATTCATTACCGACAAGAAAGGCAACCTCACCGACGTGAACCAGTCCTTCCTCAAGCTCTTCGGTTATTCGAAGGACGAGATACAAGGGCTCCGCGCCATCGACACCTACCTGAACAGGGATGATTGCAAGATGTACGTAAAGACGATCGAAGAAAAGGGTTGCATCGATTATTTCGAGGTAAAGCTGAAGAAAAAGGACGGATCTGTCATGGCCTGCATGCTTAACGGTACTCCGCTACGGGGCTCTGACGGGATCCAGGGCTACCAGGGCATCGCGCGCGAGGTAAGGGACAAAAAATAGCAGATAGCTTCCTGCTCTGTTTCATAAACGCCTGTCATAATAGGGGACGTTGTTGATTAACGTGACTTGCTCTTTCCTTGTCGGTATGTAGAAATAAAGAGAGAGAATCATCTGTGAAAAATAGTGGTAAGTCAAGATAGTCAGCTATGTCCCTCATAGCGCTCTGACCGCAGCTTTCTCATGGTACGAACCGAAGTTCGCAGCAAACACGCAAACTCACATCTCGGCCACGTGTTCAACGACGGGCCTAAGCCTACGGGGCTACGGTACTGCATTAATTCTGCTGCGTTGCGGTTTATCCCCAGGGCGAGCCTGGAAAAAGAAGGGTACGGAAAATACCGGGACCTTTTCAAAATAAAACAGGCACAATGACTATCCCGTGGAATCAAAAATCACCTTTATAAATTCTATTCCATATCTTCCTGCTCATGTTGTTTTTGCTGTTTACCCATGCTGTGCAATACTTCAAGCGGTAACGGCTACCAAATAGAAATATTATTGACATTTGTTCAATACAACAATATAAGAATAACAAAACGTAATTCATAAAGAGGGGGAAGATCGGGAACGATATCCTGCATAAATCAGCGGGGGTATAGTGAGGAGTGATATCATAAAAAAAGAAACCGGGGCAAACCTCAAAACAAAGCAGCAGCTTCTCCTTGAGGTGAAAGGGCTTCAGGCGAGGCTGGACGACATGGAACGGCGCTTGCAGGAAGCGAACGAACTGGTGCAGGCCCAGATAGCTGAACGTAAGCGGACAGAGAAAACTTTTGAGAAAGTCCAAAAATTCGCTGAAAGCATAGTGGAAACAATTCGTGAACCCCTTATCGTGCTTGCCCCTGACCTGAGGGTAATCAAGGTCAACCGTTCCTTCTGCGAAATGTTCCATATGACGCCCGAAGAAACAGAGGGACGATTTCTGTACAGTATAGGCAACAATGTGTGGGACATTCCTTCATTGCGAACGTTATTGGAGGAGGTCATCCCCCAAAACACCCATTTCAATGATTTTGAAGTTGACCATGAGTTCCCGGCCATCGGGCGGAGAACGATGCTTCTCAACGCCCGCCGGATCTTACAGGAGGGCAAAGGCACGGAAATGATCCTCCTCGCCTTTGAGGACATTACCGCCGAAAAGCAGTCCGAGGAGGCGCTGAAGATCTCCGAAACGCGTTACCGCCGCCTCTTTGAAACGGCCCGGGACGGAATATTACTCCTCGATGCCGGGACAGGACAAATATCAGATGTAAACCCGTTCCTTTTAGAAATGCTGGGTTATTCGCATGAGGACTTTTTAGGGAAGAAACTCTGGGAGATTGGTGCCTTTCAGGATATTGAGGCGTCGAAAGCTGTCTTCGGGGAGCTTCAGGCAAAGGGATATGTCCGCTACGAAGATTTACCGCTGGAAACGAAAGATGGACGTCTCATCGCCGTGGAGTTTGTCAGCAATGTCTATCTGGTGAATCATCATAAGGTGATTCAGTGCAACATCCGCGATATCACTCAACGGAAACTTATAGAAGAGGCTTTGCAAAAGGCCCACAACGAATTGGAGCGGCGAGTGGAGGAGCGGACGATCGAGCTTCAGACTGCTCTTTCTGAGATCAAAACATTGAAAGACCAACTCGAGGCAGAAAATATTTATTTCCGTCAAGAGATCACGATGAAACATCAATTCGAGCACATTCTCGGGCGAAGCGACGGTCTCAAGTATGTCCTTTATCGGGCAGAGCAGGTTGCCCCTGCGAACACAACAGTCCTCATCCTGGGTGAAACCGGTACGGGAAAGGAGTTGGTTGCCGCCGCCATTCACCACATGAGCCCCCGCAAGGATCGTCCGCTGATCACCGTCAACTGTGCTGCCCTGCCGGCAAATTTGATGGAGAGCGAACTGTTTGGCCGGGAGAAGGGGGCATTTACCGGGGCCGATACCCGGCAGGTGGGCCGATTCGAGCTCGCCAATGGTTCCACCCTTTGCCTGGACGAGATAGGGGAGCTGTCGCTGGAGATGCAGGCCAAGCTGCTCCGGGTGATTCAGCATAACGAGTTTGA
>DIWM01000034.1 GCA_002428485.1 Deltaproteobacteria bacterium UBA6106 | reverse complement strand
GTACCGTGGCGGATACCCCGACGGTTGCAGTATCCGCCATGGCCTTGCCCGCCATTGCCGTTATCGCCAGTATCATGAAGGCAATGGCAAGGAACTGTATGCCATGTGTCCTCCGCAACGCTCTCTCCTGTTCATGTGAATAGTCCCTTACGGAGTGATCGACAGCGTCACCGTATCGGTATAGCTGCCGGCGGATGCGTTGATGTAGTCAGCCTCTGTTACCGCTGAAGCGATATCCATCGTTATTGCAGCAGATTTGCCCGTACCGGTCCCCGTTGTCGTATAGGCAAAGGAGTAGGGGATGTACTCGGTCAGGGTGGCATGTTTCATCCGGTGGGTGGTCCCTGATTTGTTGAGGCCATCGTCATCGGAAAGGGTGTAGCTCGCGCCCTTGGTACACCAGAACGCAGGCTGGGAGACAGTCCCGTTTACGTTGCCGCCTGTTGAGGGATCAAGGGTGAAGGACAAGGTACCGCCCGAGTTGAACTTGCACGTGCCCGTCACGGTTGCTGATACGGCGACGGTGGCAGTATCGGCTGCCAGTGCCCCGCTTGCTATCGCGAGGAACCCGATAGCCATAAACACAACTAAAAGTCTTTTCATGTTTGCCTCCTTAAAGATAATTAATTATATTACATAGTAATAACTACAAGATTATAATGATTATAATGTATGATGTCAAGTGATAAAGATCACAGTTTCCTAAGAAGATAATTCACGGCAATCCGGCACCTTTTTGCGGTTGCATTTCCCCTGGGAACGTGTTATCGAAAGTAAAAGATCAGAACCTGGAGGAAGACATGAAACGATGGACACAGGTATTGGCGGTCGGTGTGGTGTTCGTGATGATCCTGGGAGGTGCATCGGTCCCGGCAACGGGGGGAATCATCAACCACAAGGTAAAGGTAGTAAACACAACTGATGAGGATTGCGGCGTGTTCCTCTATTACGGATCGGCCCCTATTGAAAATAAGTGGCTCCGCATCCTGGCGCATCAGTCGGGGACCTTTGAAACGGGCTCCAAATGCCCTCGTTTTCTCAACGTCGGCTGCGCCTATCCGACATCGTATAAAGAGGACCAATGCCACCGCTGTACGCTGGGAAATGACGGCTGGATAGATGACTGCACGGCAACCTGCTGGAGTTCCGACTGGTACATACGGAAAAAAAGCGGCGGCGGCGTTGAGCTGACCAAGGAGTAGCGGGCAGGACAAGCATGGAGGCACAATGAAAATAATCATGTTAATAGGCGCGCTGATCTACATGTTTTGTCCTGCGGTCGCCTCATCGGCGCAGGATTGCGGCAAGGCCGAGAATACCCATGCGATCGTTGCCTGCCATGAGGAGCGATATAAGAATGCGGATAGAGAACTGAACAAGATATACGGGGAATCGATGAAGGGCCTTTCCCCTGCGGCGCAGCAGAAGCTGAAAGAATCCCAGAGGGCCTGGCTGAGATACAGGGATACGGGCCTTGCCCTTGCAATAGAGATTAACAAGGAAACGAGGTCCTACGGTGATGTGGTGATAGCCGACTATAAGGCGACCGTTGTCGAAAAGAGGGTACTTGAGCTGAGATATCTTTTTTCAGGACCGGCAGACGGGCCGGTCAAATGGTAAACATGCGATGATGGCAGACGGGCAATGAATGCAAGAATATTCATCCTCGTGATCGCAGCACTGGCCCTTTGCGCTACCGCCGCAGGGTCCCAAAGCCCGGGGAAGGTTTTAACGTTCAAGGGTTATAAGAACATCGAGATTGGGATGAAGATCAAGGATGTTGTGAAGGCAACCGGCCTTGTATTCTCTTACGATTCTCCCCCTGAAGATAATGAATGCACCTATGCGTACACAAAATCGCTGCCCGGGTTGTATCTCATGGTGATCGATGGGGTTGTTGCCAGGATCGATGCCGACAAGGGAGATTATAGAACGCCCGAGGGCGCGAAGCAGGGAGACAGCGAAAAGACGATCAGGAAGCTTTATCCAAAGGTCGAGGTCGAAGGGCAAAGATACGTTCCCGAAGGACATTACCTCATTGTCCGTTCGCCCGATGGGAGCCGGGCGATCATCTTCGATACGGACGGGAAAAAGGTGACTGCGTTCCGTGTGGGCCGCATGCCAGAGGTGGAATGGGTGGAGGGCTGCAATTAGGGTGCGTAAGAAGATACTGTGAAAGACAAGGTTAGAAAAGGACTGAACAATGAAGGGATCGCCGGGTTGAAACAATCCAGATACAAGCGCAAAAGGGCGAACAAGGCCGTGCGGGAAAGCGAGGATCTTTTCAGGGCCGCCTTCGAAAACCACGCAGCGGTTAAGCTGCTCATTGATCCCGATACCGGGAATATTCTCGATGCCAATAAGGCTGCGGTCGACTATTACGGGTGGTCGAAAGGCCAGCTCTGCACAATGAAGATCTGGGACATTAATACGCTGTCGCCGGATGATGTGAAGAAAGAGATGGAAAAGGCGACAACGCTGAAACGCATCTATTTCGAGTTCCGCCATCGGCGGGCTGACGGTTCGATACGGGATGTGGCAGTATTCAGCAACAACATCACCACTAAAAGCAAAGCCATCCTTCACTCCATTATTCACGACATTACTGACCGTAAAGAGATGGAGAAGGAACGGGATAATCTCATCGTCGAGCTCAGGGAAGCGCTTTCTCAGGTCAAGGCGCTAAGCGGGCTGCTCCCCATTTGCGCTTCTTGCAAAAGAATAAAAAACGAACAAGGACAATGGGAACAGATAGAGGTTTACATACGAAGCCGCTCTGAAGCAGAATTCAGCCACAGCATCTGCCCCCAATGTCTGAAAACACTCTATCCGGGATACAGTAAAGACAAAACAATATCAGAATAGAAATGTTAAAAAGATGCGGCCATTGGCGGTCTCCGTTGTACTGGTTTGTCCATGCGCCAGGCCAATCCGGCACTGCGCTTTGTGGGTAATGGAAACGTTGTTGCAGGTGATGCGTTATAAATGAAATCCCTTGAGACCAGGAAGCAGGGGAATGAAAAAATGAAGTATCATGGAAGCGGGTCGATTCAATAATGCAATGCGTGCAACAACGTCCCTAAAATCCATTTACAAAAAAATATTGTTATTTCTAAGAGCTGTGGGATAATGTAAGGCAGAGGTAAGAAAATAGGTTCATCAGAAACTATCAACCTCCACGTTCAAGAGCTTCTTTTTTAGTGGATAATATGGGAGTTTGAAGATGAGGCAAATCGACTTTTTGGCAATAGAAGGCATTAAGGTTGGACACGCGCAGGATTTAAGGGCGGCCACTGGTTGCACTGTCATAATTAGCGAAGAAGGGGCAACGGCTGGAGTAGACGTGAGGGGCGGTGCTCCTGGAACCAGAGAAACCGACCTGTTGAATCCGGTCAATCTGGCGCAAAAGGTTCATGCGATCATTCTGTCCGGAGGGAGTGCATTCGGGTTAGATGCTGCCGCCGGAGTTATGCAATACCTTGAGGAAAGAAAAGTCGGATTCGACGTTCAGGTCACTAAAGTCCCCATCGTTTGCGCCGCGGCGCTATTTGACCTTACGATCGGTGATTACAGGATCAGGCCGGATAAAGCAATGGGGTATCAGGCATGCATGAATGCCAGCTCTACGGAGTGTAAACAAGGCACTATAGGTGCAGGAACAGGGGCTACGGTGGGAAAGATCCTGGGCATGCGCAGGGCCATGAAGAGTGGTTTGGGGTGTTATGCCCTTGAGGTGGAAGAACTGAAAGTCGGCGCCCTGGTAGCGGTAAACTGCCTGGGTGATGTCGTGGATCCTCTCTCAGGAAAAAGGTTGGCCGGTCCGCTTAATGAGGATATGAAGACCCTGGCCGATACCGAAGAGATCATGATCAGATCGTACTCTGACAAAAAGAACCTTTTCAGCGGCAATACAACCATCGGCATTGTGGCTACAAATGCCGCCTTCACAAAAGCGCAGGTGACCAAGCTGGCTTCTATGGCTCAAAACGGATATGCAAGAACCATGAGGCCCGCTCATTCAATGTACGATGGTGATACGATATTTGCCATGTCAACCGGTAGCATTGAAGCAGACCTGAGCGTCGTCGGTTTGCTTGCGGCACGGGTTATGGAAAGGGCCGTGATCGCAGCGGTAAAGAACGCCCGATCTCTCTGCGGGCTCAAGTGTTATGCTGATCTTAACCCTGAAGGAGCAACCGCGCGCTGAGCCGGACACATTCCTCTTATAATCTTAATCGTGACAACTATGGACGCACACAACTGTAGCAGGTGCCACAACGAACTATACAAAAACTATACAATTTTGAGGGTAACGAGAATGGGTGCGGTCTGTAACCTATTGAAAAAACTGGTGGAGCTGAAGGGGATCGAACCCTCGACCTCTTGACTGCCAGAGACCACAATAACCCCCTGTAAGTATTGCCGATTTCTATCTTTTTGTTACGGATTATTTGCCACCTTGAAGGTTCTTTAATGACAGTGTTACGTATGGTTAGTGATTCTTGCTCTATGTCTACTATACAAAAACTATACAGTGGAAGGATGAGCGAGGATAGACGATCCATTGCTTCCTGTTTGTTCTTGCCACCTATACCAAGCAGGGGCTAGTCCAGAACTATATAAAAACCATACAGTGCAGGTTATAAAGCAAGTAACTATCCTCAGCGTCGTAGGTCAAGTTGAGAATTACGAGCTGAAAGTAGGTAAGGCACAGGATTCACCAGGTGAGAGATTATAAGAGTCCCAGATACGGCAAGCTGGTGATAAGACTCCTTTGGCCAACAGCTACCTTCCTGAATCTGGCCTAAGTGTTCTAATAATGATCGGATCACCCCGGTGCCATCGCCGCATTGGGCTTGTTTTCATCTCACCACCGCCCGGAAAATGCTCGACAAGGAGACTTTTCGCAAGTTCGTGCTCATTCTTTACGATGAATTCTTCGTTGTTGGCAGACTTTATTATCTTCCCTCCAAACAGGAACGCCCCGTCGACCCTGCCCGTGAGCGGGAGGGTACCAATATAGAGTAGCCTTGTGTTTTCAGGTACATCCACCCGCCAACGAGGAGCCTCTCGGATGTTTTTGATGCCTGCATCGGATTCAGGTCCTAAAACCGCAAGATAATAAACACCCGAAGAGAGAGCAAAATAGGTCCATCCCGCGCGACGTGAATCCTCTGACAGAAAACCGTGTACTGCAAGTCTGGGTTCACCGACCGTCTCAAAGCCCCCTATCCCGAGAGCAACGATGGGCTCTCCCGTCCACATGGACGCCCTAAAAGGCTCCTGAGGTTGATTATCTATCGTGCACTCAATTCTTAGCAAAACGACAGTTTTCTCCCCGGCATTGATGGCGCTTTTCTCAGCGTCTGAAAGTACATTTAGGGATGTGCAGCCGACAAGATGAGCGAACAAAACCATCAGCGCTAAAGCGCTCAGCAAGGAAGGCAGCGTGCTCTGCGAATGCCATAATCCATGACCTTCGGTGTATCGCTGTTCCGAATGCAATCCAGCGTGTTTCATCCTCGTTACTCCCCCTGACCAAGCGGGTTCCGGGGTGACTGTGGAGAAGGGGTCTTGACCCATTCTTTCAGAAAGTCTATATAAGATTGTGACAGAGGGCGCACCCTCCGTTCAAAACGCTGAACCCGGTCTTGTTCATCGAACTGAATGAGCAGCGCGTAATGCTTTGGAATGTCCATCGTACCCATTCCTCCGGAATAGTAGGCTCCAACGGCCCAGAAGAGAATTCCCTGCCGCATGTCCCAGTTGTAAGCGAATACACTAACGTCTTCCCAGATCACATTTGGGCTCCCGAGTCGCTCAATGACATCCTGCTTTGTTGTGATGTTCGGTTTAAGGAATGAAAGTTGCTCCTCTGTTACCGGTTTCCCGGCAAGCACCTTGCTCTCTGCTGTGGGTATTGGCAGCATGACGCAACTGGCCAGCAAGGGCAGAATACAAAGCAACAGGGCCGTAATGGCCCTTGAATAAATGGGGTAAGCTTTCGTGGTTGTTTCACCACAATTCTTGCTCTTACTTAAGCTGCAAGCACAAGGAGGCATAATTGGTTACTGTTTAAAGTATTGCACATTGAGCAGGAAATGTGAATTTTCAATTGCAGGAAGTACTCGATCCTTTGGTACACCTACTTGCTATTCATTCACCCATACCTTACAAAATAAGGATTACAGATTGAAAGATAGTGTAACGTGCACGATCATCATTAATCTCTTTGGCACTCTCGCTGTCCGACCCAGCTTGGACTGAGCGGACCGCCAGGCTGTATGCCGGCCGAGCGTAAGCGATGGCGCACTAGTGCTTTACCCTCTGCTTCGTCAAGGGTATTTAGCGTTGCTTTGTCCGTAATGTTGAACTTGGAAGCGACTGCCCAGAATGTTGCACGTCCTGCGGTGCAGGTAACAACAGCACGGGCGAAGGGCTGAGCAATATTGAGGCTTGCATCTAGAACATACGAACCGGAAGCGAGCTCCCACATGGCATAGACATCCGGGGTGAATATCTCAGCTTTGCGGAGTTCCTGCGGAGTTTCCTGCGTATGGCGTGTAGACCAGCAAGGGCCAAACAGGGAATTCTGTCCAAACAAAGGCCAGTAGTCTGATGGCAGAGGGGGTGGTATTGTTTCTGGGTGATAGAGAAAAACTTTTGCGTGCGCTGATTTTGGACCTGTTTTGTCCAACCGGACGACATAGATGATGCAGTTAGCCGGATTGATGGGCTCAAAAAGCTCCGCCTGGGCATGTTCGTTGCGTGATGCCAGCGGAATGCCGCGAAAATAAGCTTGCCCTGAAACGGGACAATTGCGGTAAGAATATCTCCAGCCGGGTGATTCCAAGTGGGTCGCGCAACCCACGAGCAAAAACATCATGACCGTTGTCGCAATCCTAGTGAGAGTCATAGAATTTTACTAAAGACATAAGCTCGATTTCAGTTACCCCATAGCCGAATTAAGAATTGGTTGTCGATTAATCCTATGTAAGATATGTCTTTTCAAATAATTACCACTTGTAACCATGGGTTTCAAGAAAAAGTGTGTGATACTTGATTGCAGGAAGAAGCGGTTACATGTGCCGAAACCGTCCGATAGGTCAAATCCTGACTTTTACGACCAAAACGGACTATACAAAAACTATACAATTTTGAGGGGAGTGGCAACCTGCGTGATTTGTAACCTATTGATAAAACTGGTGGAGCTGAAGGGGATCGAACCCTCGACCTCTTGACTGCCAGCAAGACCACAGAAAGCCCTATCTTTTGCCGATTTTCACCCTTTCGTTATGGATTCTTTATTCCCGTGAAGGTTCTTTAAGGGCAGTGTTACGTATGGTTCTTGATTCCCGCCCCATGTCTACTATACAAAAACTATACAGTTGAAGGTTAAAAAGGAATCGTTATTTTCAATCTTTGTAATTGTCAGATTGATCAGTTGTCAATTTCCCAAAATACTTCTCAAAGATTTTATATTTTCTTTCTAAATACTGTTCTGACGGAACATCTTGATAAAGGTATTGATATAATAACCTGCATTGATTCGTATGGTATCTAATCAAATAGCTCTCTCTATCCCTTTTTATATCCCTCTTTGGCAAACCTGCTTTTTCTAATACGTGCGCCATCGATTCGATAAATGTTTTAGAACCACTTGTAAAAGATGCCGCAATTTTAGGTTTTGTGTTCATATATTCCCACCGATTCAAGAAAACCGAACCATCACCGTCCCAACACCCTCGTATGAAGTGTCTGACATGTTGTTCGGGTATATCTGGAAACGTAATCGTTTTACTTTTGTTGGGTGTTAATCCCAATTTGGTCAAATCGTCATATATTTTTTCATGGTTTATTGTAAATCTATACATTTCACCAGCTACTGTCTTTTTATATTCCCTTCTTCTTGAGTAAATTAATTTTGCATTACAATTCATTAACTTTAAAGCTTTGTTCAGTATTTCCGGTTCTTTTTGACTCAAAGATACCCTTTTCATGGGGAACTCTTTTTTGTAACGGTTATCCTTCATAAAACTAATTAATAGATTACCATCCGTATAAATTAAACCGAGTACCCAAGCCATTTCATTCGACCAATTCGAGAAGAAGTTTTCATTTACTTTAATCTTCTGTTTAACTACCTCAGTGATATTTCCCTGCTCATCCTCTCGCTTAAATACTAATTTCCCTCTTTCATGCGCCAATTCGCTTGCTTCAGATTTGTCTCTTGTCGGAATGTCCCATAGCTTTAGTTTTTTATAAATGTTCTGTCGTGTGCATTTACAATCCTTTGCGATGTCCGCTAAAGAGCGTTTTTTGTTTACGTATTCTTCAAAAATATATTGGTAGGTTAACTTTGCTTGAATGGGACGATAGTTATGACCTCCGCTGTGTCTGTTATAACTTTCTTTTTCATAGCATTCCAGACATAGCCCACGAGCAACATGACGAGTTTGATTGTCGCCACACTTGATACAGAATGCGTATTTTTGAGACCATTGTTTAATTTTTGGTGATTTATTTTGCGACCTTCGCTGTTGAATCGACAAATCTTTGATCGACAAATCTATCTGTTGTTCAATTTCTCTTTTTTTTATCTTTTTTAAATAATAACATCTGGAACAGATTCCATTATTTACGTGAGGGAAATCAGTTGCTTGACAAGATATGCATTGTTCATAATGTTTTGACCATTTCGTTTGTTGTGGTTCTTCTTTGCGATTAGATTTTTTGAATATACGATAATAACATCTGGAACAAAGCCCATCCTCTACAATTGGGAATCGTGTCTGGTTGCAGACTATACACTTTTCATGTTCTTGAAGTTCTTTCTTTTGTTGCGGTTTTTTTGTAATGTTAGATTCTTTAAATAGCGGTAATTCGTTCACATCATCCGGCATGTTTTTGTGATTGGTAGTCATACGAGTTAAGTTTTCTTGTTTCTCTGTATTATCGATAGGATTGCGTCAGCAAATTAATAAAATTCATTCTCCCGCTATATAACGATCTTCAATAATACCAAGCCTGGACAAAAGAACCTCCCAAAAACGAACAGCTTCTCTAAAAACATCTTCAGCAAGGTACTCCTTCCCATCACAAACAATAACCCATATTTGAGATAGTTCCGGGGGAAATTTTTTGTCCTGATTCGATTTAATTGATTTAGGCCTAGTGATTAATGAAGGATTTGCGTTGCGGGTGACCTTTACATGTTTCCCTGCATTGGTAATTACTTGGCACATTCTAAGAGCATTACATGCTCCAGCTACGGCTGATGCTAAATTGCCAAGTCCCGAAACCCCCTTTTTGTCTTTATACTTGAGAAAATTGTTCACGATATTACGTTGATTATCATCCATATCTGCATTTAGCCAATCGACCATATGCCACGCGGTCATCGCAATATTTAAAGCAAGGTAGCCGCTAGCGGCTCCTAAAGAATGATCCTTGGTAAAATGATGAATCTCATAGGAGAGCTTCCCAAATAGATGAGCTGCGTTTTGAATGCTGAAACTCTGTTGAACACGTTTTGGAAATTTTGGAGCAGGTATTTTCATATTGCCCCCCTCTTTTCCATTTTCTGCCTTTGAGGGATTACTTTCAAGAGAAAATGTTAAAAACATAGACTGACACCGTTACTTATGTATAAGTCTGAAGAGGAACTCTCAACCTCAGTGAAATGGAGCGATTTGGTAAACATCTTTATAGAAATTATAAGTGCTTCAATAGAACCCTCTCTATTTTGCGTTATACGAAGACTTCGGGGCATGGTGAAGGAACAAGCCCCATAAAACACTTTTTCTTTTTCTTACCCCATAAGCGAATGAGCATGTAAATTCCCTATTCTGTTTTTAGTCCGAAGCCATTCCCGAACAGTCTCTACTGACATACGGTAAGAGGTGAGGTCTTTTATATCTCCCGGCATATATAGGAAGAGTATACGGAGACTATTGGTAGCACAATAAAGGCACTTAAATATAGATAACATATTGAAATTGTTAGTGATATATAATAATTTGCCAATAAAACACCTCATTTTTTGATGAATTTTCTAATAATTAGTTAAGGAAACCTATTTTACCAGCTGATTTTTGCCTAATTTTTATGGAAATAAAGTCCTATTAAATCAGGGAGTTACAAATATCAGTAAAAATAATGAAAATACATTTAAACGTTTGGGCTTAGCGTGTCGATATTATATGTATAGAGATAAAATTTAATAAGGACAGATCCATACAGCATCCTTTGTAAGTTTTAATCATAGCAGGGTTACCACAGAACCTTCACATTTCACAATAAACGCCCTCTGTACTGGTAATACACCCAATGCGAATTCAGGCCACAGTCCGGGCCTGTCTGACGCAGGGTTTGATTGCGGACTGAAAAGAATAAAGACATTTGCGGAAGCAGGACTTCCTTGGTCATTTCTCTATCTAAATTACCAAATTATCTTACACCAACAAATTAAATTCATAGGAGGGATTATTTATGAATATTACTTTAGGCAAGCAATTAAAGGACGCCTGGTCAGAATTCTTCTCTGATCAGTATTTTGAATGGTTTGTTACCTTAACGTTCCAAAGACCAGTTTCTGCTGAAGCTGCAAGAAGGCATTTTATAGAATGGGTTCGGTCTTTATGTGTGAATGAGCATATTCAGGTTGCTGCTAAAGGTGTTTATAACAGAAAGGCTGGTGGTCATTTACATCTGCTTATGTTTGGACGCAATAAAAAATGGAAAAGTTTGCGTAATGTTTCTAAAGAAAAATGGAGCAAAGAATGGAGCAAATATAAGTGCGGGTGTCTTATTGAAAATGTCCGTGATCTTAAAGGTGCTGCTCGTTATTTAGCATGTAATGTAGATCCTTACCTTTACGATGATGATCCGTACAGCGTGTTCGAATACAATGCAAGGTTATTAAAAAAGTCAGGTTTTGCTCCAGACCCTGACTTTGAAGACATCGAGGCTATTTACAGTCTGCTTGTTGACATGGAGCCTTGTAATGAGTCGCAAATATTTGAACTGGTTAGAACAGGGCAAGATATTTCTGGCAAAGAGAAACTGGTAAAGATACTTGAAAAGGGGGAAGGTCAATATTGGGATTCCCGTAAAGATGAAAGTAGAGGCAAGGGCGTCTTCTATTTTATAAAACCTAGGGATTCGACTATATCCGAAGACGGCAATACAGATGGGGATATAAAACATGGCTTGTTGTCGGGGTATTCGCCTGTATTTAAGAATGGCAGGTGGGTGTAATGAATCATGGTGCAAAAGTATGAAGATACAACTTGAACAAGAAGATATTCAGGCAATCACCGATCACCTTTACTCTAAACTGAAACCTCTTATATCAACCAGCACCTCTCAAACTCATGACCTCATGGACATAAATGAGCTGTGTGACTATCTCAAAGTGACAAGACAGTGGGTGCATGAACGTACCCACTTGAAGGAGATCCCTTACATTAAGCTCTCGAACAAGCAGCTACGGTTCAGGAAGAAGGACATCGACAAGTGGCTTGATTCGCTGCAAGTACCAGTAATTACACACTATAAAGGGAAATTAAAAGCGGCATGACCATAACCGCACTCCTGATTCTAAGTCAAGGGGTTAAAAAAATAATTCTCGTATAATCAATCGGTTAGGTAGCACTGTATAGTGGAATGTATAGTTGGCGGAGGGCGTATTTTACCTCCGCCAATTCTCTTTATTGAAGAATGTAAAAAATTACCTTGACAGGTTCGTTCCCGTTTAGTATCCATCCTCATAATGACTATATTATCCAATATTGACGGATACTTACATGCAATTAACAGGGGGGTTTTGAAGTATGGCAAAGGGTATCTATAAACGTGGCAAGGTCTTTTGGATACGCTACGCAGGTCTTGATGGGAAGATACGGTTCGAGTCCACCCATTCTAACAAATACAGGGAAGCGGAAGCTTTACTTATCCAAAGAAGGCAGTCGATCAAAGAGGGCAAGCAACCCGAACCTGTCAAAAAGATCAGCATGGTCATGTTCAAGGAATTGGCGAAAGAATATCAGGAATGGACCAAGAGACAGAGAAGCTATGAGACCAAGAAGTATTTCATAAAACAGCTGGAGGATGCGTTTGGGAACATCCCATTGAGAAATTTTACGACACGACTACTAGAACAGTATCAGACTGACAAGCTACAGGAAAACAAGAAACCAGCAACGGTCAATCGACTCCTTGCCTGTGTCAAGCACATGTTTACTAAGGCGATGGACTGGGAGATGGTCGAGGAATACGCATGGAAAAAGGTGAGAAAGGTGAAGCTCTTGGAAGAGAACAACAAACGGCTCCGCTTTCTCTCTCAAGAAGAATGTCGCTTGCTGATTGACCAATGTGATGTTCATTTAAGACCGATTGTCGTTACAGCGCTCAATACGGGCATGAGAAAAGGGGAGATACTTGGTCTCAAATGGGATAACGTGGATCTAGTGCATAGATTGATCCTCTTGCAGGACACGAAGAACGGGGAAAGAAGGGAACTTCCCATCAACGATACCCTCATGACCAACTTGAAGGGTCTGCCGAGAATATTAGGCGGTCAATATGTATTCTATGACCCGCATACCCATAAACCCTACCAAGACGTGAAACGTTCATTCAATACTGCTTATAAAAAAGTAGGAATAAAGGATTTCCACTTTCACGATTTGAGACATACCTTCGCAAGTCATTTAGTAATGGCAGGGGTTGATCTAACAACGGTAAAAGAACTCTTGGGGCATAAAAGCCTTGCCATGACTTTGCGATATGCACATTTAGCACCTGAGCATAAAGCAAGAGCAGTTAATGTGTTGGATGGTGCGTTGAATGAAAGACAGGCAGTAAAATAAAAATATTCTGAGTCATTAGCATTCATATAATTTGCTTTATTACTTCCAATTTAATGTTTTGAACTGATATACAATATTTCAGACAATAACCGTTCTCCAATTTAAATCATGTTGACATTTGTTATGTACAATATGAGAATAAAAAAAGGGGGTTAAAAAGAATATCAATTGTTTGTCTCTAAAATGGCTCACAAATTTTTGTACTTTACCTTAATGTTTCTCGGTCTATTTATCTTGATGCCCACTCAGATTGAAGCTGAAGATTTTCTTGATCGTTTAATGGAACGTTGTTCGAGGGGTGATACAAAAGCGTGTAGTGAAATCGATAAACTAACAGAAAAATATAGAAGTCAGATAAATCGCCTAAACACCCAAGCTGAAGTTTTTCAATCAAAAGCACATTCTTTAGACATAGAAAATAATGATAGGGCGGATATAAAAAAAGCCTATCCAATAATTCTGAACGACTATATGAGTTCAGATGCAGTTGATCCTGTCCACTTGAAGAGAGGATTAAAGCCTAATCTAATCAATATATGCGCAAGGCATCTTCATGACCTATATTATAAACATGGAAAAAAAATTCCTTCTTTAGAATCCGGAAAGCCTGATTGGGGTACAATTTACTTAGTGGTGATAGAACATTACTTTCGATACTGCTCACGGCAAAGCACTGATAAATAGAAGCATTTTAGCTAGAATATTGGTTTTCAATATATATAGTTCATGTCATTATGATTGAGTTAGTAAAAATTAAGTAAACTATGGTTGTATAAAATGAGGGCTACTACATTACGAGAAAGACGCTTTAAGAATAAAGACTTATACAAAATCCTGTCTTTGATTACAAAAAAATCGTTGGCTATTGTAGCTGATAAAATTAAAACAACCCCGCCTCCAATAATAACTATAGGGGTCTGGCAAAAGAATGATAATAATTTTATAAGGCGAAATGTTAAACAGACTGTTTGGGATTTTGTTCTTCATGAAGCAATGGGCCTTATATCGAATACAAAAGAATTTAAGACTTTATTGAATGTTATAAAGTTCGATCAAGTTATCTCTACCCAAATCAATACTCTTGTCGGCACATGTATAGGACGCTCCACTTTTAGAATTGAGAATGTCATCCCCAAGCTAACAAAATTATTTCTGTCAGACGAAGGAATCATAGAATTCGATGATTCTTTGTTTACCACAGAATATCTAAATATAGAAAATTCATTATATACAAAATGTATTAAGCTTGAAAGAATAACACCATTATGTGGTTTTTATTCGGATACTTCTGAAATTTTATTGGATGACAATATTTCTATAGTGGAACTATCCGACCGTGAGATTATTGAAGCACTGAAACTTGGAATAAGGATAGGATTGAGTATAGGCGACACAGACTTAATATTTAATATACAAAAATTTGCTATAAAGTTTTCATGTGAATTGCAAAAAGTTACTGGAGAAACTGTGAAAGTAGACAAAATTGATGACCAACATCCTTTTGTCAAAGGTATTGTTGAAGATAATATTCTAAGCTCACTGCGCATATTTAAAGCTGGGAAAGTTTATCCCTTAACTACCATTACTAAAAGTGAATCTATATTTCATCAAGGAACAAGTTATACAATTAGTAAGTCCGTAAAACCATCCAGTTTCAGGACGTATCAGCTTTTGAGGAATGAAATTGAAGATTTTGTAAGTCTTTGGAACTTGATAAGTAAAATATCGCTCCCAGACAAACATTTCCTTTCTGTTGCAATGCGACGGTTTAGCCAAGCAAATGAACGAGAACGTATTGAAGATAAGATTATTGATTTGGCGATATGCGCAGAGGCACTATTTTTAGGTTCTGGAAGTAGCTCGGATGGTGAACTAAGCTATAGGCTTTCACACAGGGCAGCTATGTTTATTGAAGAGAAGGCAGAAAAGCAAAAAGTTATTTTTAAATTCATGAAAGATGCATACGATGTTAGGAGTCGTATAGTGCATGGAGATGCCCTAAAGCTTCCCAAAAAGGAAGATGGCTCTGAATGCAGTCTTCCTGAATTTAGTGATGTTTTAGAGGATTATCTACGGCTCTCAATAAAGAAAATGCTAAATTTATTAGCCGATACGAGCTCACCAATAAAAAAAATTGATTGGACATCAATAATTTTTCCAACAGTACGCTAGTCTCAAATCCGGTCACTTTTATGTTTCATCACTTGACCATAAGGGTAACGGAACGTTGTTGCTTTCGTTGAGTTATAGCCCACATAGTGTAAATTTCATCCAGTAATTCACGATCAAGGTCAAAAGACCATATACTTGATACGTAAGTGAAAGCACCTGCCCTACTATTTTTCTTGTGATTTTTTGGATCTGAGAATAGAATTTCAATAATAGGAAGTTTGTATATAATTGTTGTGATATGGCACCAATGAACAATCCGACAACGATAGAATAGGAGACATCAGATGAGCCTTAATAATCAGGCATCTGAATCCGCAGTTAAAGAAATGAAAGCATTGTGGGGTGGAAATCTACCAACCTGGGAGGATTACAAGAAAGCATTGAAGGGTGGTCAAGTAAAAGCTAATAAAGCTTTAGCGGCACAAGCGATACACATGAAAGGCATCCCAAAGGCATATTTCATTGTGTATGGTATTATTACACTCTGGCTTGGATTTCTATTATTCCCAATAACAGCATTAACATGGTTCTTTATGGATTTTAGTGCTTGGTGGATCTTGGTGTCGTTGCTTGTAGGATGGTTTCTTGTAAAGGTCTCTCGTGAAGGTCATTGTCAAGGCATGATGGTTGGTGCGGAGAATAACAAAGAGTTGTACGAGATACTGGTTAATAATGGAGCCTTTCTGTTTAGTCCTGAAGGGCTCGAAAATAGAAAGTCATAACCATTGAGCGCAGCTAACTCGGCCAAGAAGTGGACTCATAACTGCTTCGTGGTGTTTGGCACGTAAAGTAAAATAAACATTTTGTTCCATAATCTTCATCGACTCAAAAACGCGATTAACCTTTGTAGGTGTTACCAATAACCACGGCTTTAACGTACCACTCAAACCTCTATTCGCGGCATTGACACACAACACGACCACAACGGACTATACAAAAACTATACAATTTTGAGGGGTGAGAGAACCTCTGTGATGTGTAACCTATTGAAAAAACTGGTGGAGCTGAAGGGGATCGAACCCTCGACCTCTTGACTGCCAGTCAAGCACTCTCCCAACTGAGCTACAGCCCCACGGTCTATTTTTATAACAGCATACATGGCGTATGTCAACGAACAAATTCACGTTACGCGCCAATGAAGCTTTCATGCGTAGCGAACCATGTACCCGTAAAAAGCGGCAACCTCCTGATCCATAAAATAATTGCCATATCTTTTGTTTGTGGTATTCTAATTCTGAACCTTGTATGAAAGGGAGGACGAATGGAGATGGGGACATGGATGGTTATCGGTATTATTATTGGCGCGGCCATCGCCTGGGTCATTGCTTCACAGCGTTACAATAAAAAACATGCTGAACTGGAGAGCCGTGCAGGCTCAGCGGAGGCCGTTGCCGAGGAACGAGGGAAGCAGGGTCAGCAGAAGGACGAAGAAATTACAGGGCTGCGCAACGAGCTTAACCTCGCAAGGCAGGCAAAGACAGAGGCCTCGGCAAAGCTCGAAGCGTCTCAGAAAAGTCTCGACGAGCAAAGACAGCTTATTGAAACAATGAAGAAGGATATGACCGATACCTTTAATGCGCTATCCGCTGCAGCGCTGAAAAGCAGCAGTGAAGATTTCCTGAGGCTCGCCGCAGAGCACATGGGTAAGATTATTGAAACCACCAAAGGGAAGCTCGGGGAACACCAGGCAGCAATGGACGGAATGATAAAACCGCTCCAGGAAACACTGAAGAGGTATGAAGATCAGATTAATGTAATGGAGGGGGAGAGAAAAAAGGCGTATGGTACCCTTGAAGAGCAATTAAGAACCCTGGCGGCAACGAATGAAAACCTGAAAAAGGAGACGAGCAACCTTGTTACCGCGTTGAGGAAGCCGCAGGTGAGGGGCCGCTGGGGCGAGATGCAGCTAAAACGGGTTGCAGAGCTCTCGGGTATGTCCGGGCATTGCGATTTTACCGAACAGCTATCGGTGGACACAGAAAAAGGGAGGATCAGACCTGATATGGTAGTCCATCTGCCAATGGAGAGGGAGATTGTTGTTGATTCCAAGGTATCCCTCGAGGCATATCTCGATGCAATATCTGCCCAGACAGATGAAGAGAAAAAGGCAAAGATAGAAAGGCACGCCCAGCAGGTAAGGACACACATGATCAACCTTTCATCGAAGGAGTACTGGAATCAGTTTGATAAATCTCCTGAATTTGTTGTGCTCTTTATCCCGGGAGAATCATTCTTAAGCGCGGCCCTCGATATCGATACCAGCCTCATTGAAGATGGCATTCAGAGGAAGGTCATTATCGCGACACCGACAACCTTCATCGCATTGCTCCGTGCAATAGCATATGGCTGGCAGCAGGAAAGCATAACGAAAAATGCTCAGGAAATCAGTAAACTCGGCAAGGAGCTATATGAACGAATCAGCACCATGATCAAACATTTTGATGATGTTGGATCTGCCATTAAAAAGACTACCGATGCGTATAACAGGACCGTCGGTTCGCTGGAGTCAAGGGTCCTGCCTTCTGCGAGGAGGTTCAAGGAGCTCGGTATAGCAGGAACCGGTGAGGTGCCGGTATTGGAACAGATAGACCACACGCCAAGAAGCCTCGAAGAAATACCATCAGATATTCAGGATGATAAAGTGTAAACAGATGCATTATTACGCTGGAATGACAGTTACAGCCTTTCCCTTTACGACCCCCTTCTTTTCCCTGAGATTGCCCATGTAGTATCCGAACTCGAGGTAGCCGGAACTGCCGATCAGACACGTATAGTCGTTTTCATAATAACTTTTATGAATGGACGTGAATGACATGCCGCTGATGCTGACCGTGAACGGTCTGTCCTGGACGAACCGTTCGAGGATATCGATGTGGATATTGGTGATCGCGTTCCCGAAGCGGTCGAAGCGCACGACCTCGCCGGCAAGGCGGTTGCCTTCAATAACAGGGAATATGTCCGCGAACCGCGCGGCATCGTGGACCATCCTCCCGAAGGCAGACGGGTGGAATCCGGTTGAGAGGTGGGCGGCAGCAGGCGCAAAGATATCCCGCCCGTGGAAGGTGGCACTTATCTCCCTGAGTATAAAGTCAGGATTTTCTATTACATATGCCTCGCAATCGCCCCTGTAAAGAAGGGTAAAGAGACCGTTGTCGGGCCCGACGAAGAAATGACTGTCCTTTGTGACGATAAGGGGGCGCCTGGCGCTCCCGACGGTGGGGTCAACGACGCACAGGTGGATCGTGCCTTCCGGGAAATACCGGTAATACTCCTCAATGATAAAGGCGCCTTCCCTGATATCCTGCGGGTCTACCTCGTGGGTGATATCCACGATCGTCGCGTCGGGGTTGATTGAAAGGATGACGCCCTTCATGACGCCGGCGTAAGGGTCTTTCGTTCCGAAATCAGTCAGGAGGGTTATGATCTTCATGGTTCTTTAATCAAAGAGCATCCTGATGTACTTTTTGAATGGTTTTTCAATGATACCCTTCTCGGTGATGAAGTTGGCGATGAGCTGCGCGGGGGTGATGTCGAACGAATAGTACCGAGCCTTCACGTCCTTGACGGTGAGCAACTGCCTCTTCAGATATTTTACCTCGCTCCCGTCCCGCTCCTCTATGGGGATGTACGTCCCGTTCTCGATGTTGGGATCAAAGGTGGAGACCGGCGCGGCAATAAGGAAAGGGATCCTGAATTGATGTGCTGCCAGGGCTATCATGAAGGTGCCGACCTTGTTAGCCGTGTCGCCGTTTAAAGCTATCCTGTCGGCGCCGGTGATGACCTTGCTGATGCCCTTATTGGAGGCGAGGAAACCCACGTTGTTATCGGGGATAAGCTCAACGGGGATCCCTTCCTGGAATAATTCCCATACCGTGAGGCGGGCGCCCTGGAAATAGGGCCTCGTCTCTGTCGCGATGACCTTGATCTTTTTCCCTGACTCGTGCGCTGCCCGTACGACGCCGAGGGCGGTACCGTAGCCACCTGTTGCGAGGGCGCCTGCGTTGCAGTGGGTGAGGATGGTATCGCCGTCGTCGATAAGTTCAGCGCCGTAGAGCGAAAGCATCCTGTTGTTCTCGATGTCCTCGACGTGGATCGAGATGGCTTCCTGGAGCATGCTGTCCGGCATATCGAGGTCATCGTGAGACCTGCCGTAAGCATCCTTCATCCTATTCAGCGCCCAGGCAAGGTTCACGGCCGTCGGCCTCGTGGCGGCGAGCCTCTCACATATCCTGTCCATATCCCTGCCCGTGAAGCGCCTTTTCGATACGATAACCTCGCGGATCCCCAGGACCACGCCGTATGCAGCAACGATCCCGATGAGCGGGGCGCCCCGCACCGTCATGTTCCGGATGGAGGTGGCTACGTCCTTTAGCGTCCTGCAGCGGACATAGGTCTTTTTGAACGGCAGCTCCCTCTGGTCGAGGAGATACAGCGAACCATCTTTCCAGTAAATATGATCAGTCATGATAAACCCCCAATGACAGCCGTCAGCTCATGGCAATGCACCCGTAAGTCGTGAGGCGTAAGTCGTAAGGGGTTTAATCGCCTAACGCCTGACGCCTTACGATTCACGGCTTTCTTACTTGACGACTGTCTGCTGCGACCGCCTCTATCATCACGCCTTCAGCCTCTTCAGCATCAGTTCGTTGAGGAGCTTCGGGTTCGCCTTGCCTTTCGTTTCCTTCATGACCTGGCCGACGAAGAATCCGAGAAGCTTCTCTTTGCCTGCCTTGAACTCCGCCACCTCTTTCGGGGAGCGGGCAATGACCTGGTCGATGATCCGGGCGATCGCATCCTCATCGGAGATCTGGACCATGCCCTTTTCCGCAACGAGCAGTTTTGGCGAGGCGCCGCTCTTGAAAAGTTCCGGAAAGATGTCCTTTGCGATCTTGGCGCTTATCGTCCCGTCCTTGATGAGGGACAAAAGCTCCGCGAGGCGAGCCGGCGACAGCGGTGAATCCTGCGCCGATGCATTCCCGTCCTTTAATTCACGGAGGAGCTCCGTCATGATCCAGTTGCTCACTGTCTTCGGTTCCGGGAAGAGCCCGATGGTCTCTTCAAAGTAATGGGCGAGGCCCTTGTCGGAAACGAGGATCTCCACGTCATACTTCGGCAGGCCGTATTCCTTCATGAACCGCTCCATCTTTTCCATGGGCAGTTCAGGCAGAGACCGCCTGACATCTTCTATCCACGCGTCGTCAACGGTGAGCGGGAGGAGGTCCGGTTCGGGAAAGTACCGGTAATCGTGCGCCTCTTCCTTGCCGCGCATCGAATAGGTGATGCCTTCATCGACGTTAAAAAGCCTCGTCTCCTGGACAATTGCCCCACCTTTACTGATCACGTCGATCTGCCGCTGTATCTCGTAGTCGAGAGACCTCTCGATGAATTTGAAGGAATTGAGGTTCTTCAGCTCTGCCCTTGTGCCGAGTTCCTCTGTGCCCTTTTTTCTTACCGATACATTGGCGTCGCACCGAAAACTGCCCTCTTCCATATTCCCGTCGCAGATCTCAAGGTAGACGAGGATGTCCCTGAGCGTCTTGAGATACTGAATGGCTTCTTCGGGTGTCCTCATGTCCGGTTCGCTGACGATCTCCAGAAGCGGGATGCTGGAGCGGTTGTAATCGACGAGGCTGTAAGAGCTTGTTTCAATGGTTGCTTCGTGGACAAGCTTGCCTGCGTCCTCTTCCATGTGGACCCTTTTTATCCGCATCATCTTTTTGTCGCCGTTGATGAAAACGTCGAGGTAGCCGTTCTCGCAGATGGGCTCCTCGTACTGGGATATCTGATAACCTTTCGGCAGATCCGGGTAATAATAGTTCTTCCGGGCGAAGATGCTCTTCCGGTTGATGCCGCAATGGAGCGCGATCCCGACCCTGATCGCAAAGTCCACAACCTTTTTGTTGAGCACAGGCAGCGCCCCCGGGAGCCCCATGCACGTCGGGCAGGTGTGGCTGTTCGGCTCGGCGCCGAATTTCGTAGAGCAGCCGCAAAAGAGCTTGCTGTCCGTTAAAAGATGGGCATGGACCTCAAGGCCCATCACGCCTTCATAATCACCGTAATCCATTAATATACCTCATTTTCCGGGGCTTACGTCCCTTTCTCAAACCTCGAACATTGAACAACACTTCTAAAGCGTCTCTCGCAGAGCACACAGAGATCGCAGAGGGTTTTCTTGCCTTTTCCCATAAATTCAGAGGCTGCGGAATTCATGGGAAGCTTCCTGTCTGATTATGTCGATTTCTCTCACAATCAGACAGGAAAGAAAAAGACTTCTCTGCGCCCTCTGCGGGCTTAAGTCACGCACAGGCGTGACGGGCGAGAGTCAAAGTTTTTCCGCTTCAAAAAATATACAACAAGAATCGCGCCTTTTCAAAAGAATTGTCGAAATGAGGTCAAATAGGTTATAGGTAATAAACAGAAGCCTCTATGAAGCGGAAAAAGAAAAAAGGCATTATCGGCAGGTTTGTGAAGACTATCTTTGTCCTTGGGTTTCTTGCGGCGATAGGTTTCGTGGGTTATTACTTCTTCTGCCCGGACGTGGCGAAGTTGAAAAAGCAGAACCCTGGCAAGACCTCTTTCATGGAATACCGCGAACAGGAATGGAAGCAGAACGGTAAAAGGATAAAGATACAGAAAAAGTGGGTTTCCCTAAAGGAGATCTCGCCCTATCTTGTCAAGGCGGTGATCATCGCAGAGGACGACAAGTTCTGGTCTCATCACGGTTTTGACCTCGACGCGATCCAGAAGGCGCTGGAAAAGAACGTTGAAAAGGGGAAGTTCAAATTTGGAGGGAGCACGATCAGCCAGCAGCTCACAAAAAATCTCTACCTTACACCTGACAAGAACCCGTTACGGAAACTGAAAGAGGCGATCATCACCTGGAGGATTGAGCGGACCCTCTCGAAACGGAGGATACTTGAGCTCTACCTTAATGTTGTCGAATGGGGAGAAGGAATCTTCGGCGCCGAGGTGGCGTCACTCCATTATTTCGGTAAACCAGCTGCCCTGCTGACGGCACAGGAGGCAGCCAAACTGGTGGTCATCCTGCCGAACCCGAGAAAGTACCGGTTGGACGGCTCTTCGCAATACGTGGAGAAGCGGGCACAGATCATCTACGATATCATGGTGAGGCGGGGGATCGTGGTGCCGGAATATGATGAGGTGCTGCAACAGAAGGAGAACGGGGAAAACCTGCCGGTCACCGGAAACAACCCCGCACATTAACCTAACAAGACCAAATCCTAAATCCGAATATCTAAATCCTAAACAAATTCGAATGTTCAAAATTCAAAACAAAGGCAACGTGGGTTTGTTTCGAACATTTGATATTGTTTAGAATTTGGCGCTTAGGATTGTTCTTCCTTCGTCAGAATGAAACCGTACGTGCTTGTTTTAATTATTGCGCGTGTGGACTTGTCCCGATAGGTCGATCAGGCTCGTATGATCATTTCCAGATGGGTGCCCTTGCCGACCTCTGAGGTGATGCGAAAAACATCTGAAAAACGTTTTATATTCGCCAACCCCATGCCTGCACCGAAGCCCATATGAACGATCTTGGGCGTAGCCGTGGAATAGCCTTCCTCCATTGCCAATTCGATGTCCGCTATACCCTGGCCTTCGTCTATTGCTTCGATGTTTATCTCTTCGGGCTTCACGCGCAGGATGATCTTACCGCGCTCTGCATAGGAGCAGATATTTATCTCGGCTTCGTATGTGACGATGGCTGCCCGCCTCACGACTTCTTTGGAAAACTTCATCTTTTGCAGCAGGTTTTTGACTTGGCTGGAAACGTGCCCGGCGTTCTTAAAGGTCTTTCCTTCTACGAGAAATGAATTCTCATAGATCACGGTTTCATGAGAAGTCACGTTTCTCGGCGACCCTTTCTACACAGCCAACAATTCCGTGTGCGTATAACCTGCCGGCAGTTTCAAAGAGGATATATCGTGTTCCCAAAAGAGGGATCTTCAGTTCTTCCGCAAGGAGGATTGTTTCAATTAAAGGGCGTTTTCCACGAACTATGATAATGGCTGCAATATCAAGTACATCAGATGTACGGACAACCTGGGGGTTTGTGAGGCCTGTCAACAGCAAACTCCCGGCCTTGGCAAAGGCCAGGACGTCACTCATCAGATCGGCACCGAAGGCGGTCTTTACCTCCATGTCCAACTGATCATGGCCAACAAAGACTTCCGCTTCAAGTATCTCTTTTACCTCTCGTAGTTTCACTATCTTCTCCTTAATTCATTTAATAAATATAATATGTTAAAAACGAGAACATAATCAACCATAAATTGATTAGCTCATGGCTAATAAGGTGAAAAGTGAAAGGTGAAAGGTGAAAGGTGAAAGATTTATCGCCAAACAGTCTTTTTTACGATCTCGATATACGGTATACGAATTACGATATACGATTTTTATGGGCTATCGGTTGGTCGACGCTATGCCCCCTGCGCTATAAGCCATCGGCTGTGCGCTGTTTTTAGAGAGGTACGTCTTCGTCTTTTTCGGAAGGAAAATCTTCCTCAACCTCAGCACGGGAGGCTCCAGAGGATTTCCGGTCGTCCCTCTCGCCGATGATGACCTTCATGGTATTGGCAACGATCTCAACGATCTTTCGCTTGTTCCCGTCCCTGCCCTCGAATTCGCGGGATTGGATTTTTCCTTCGACGTAGACAAGGTTCCCCTTCTTGAGCTGTTCAGCCCTTTCTGCGAGGTTTCTCCATGCAACAACCCTGTGCCACTCGGTCTTTTCCTGCCAGCCGCCGCTGCTTTTATCTTTCCATGATTCAGAAGTAGCCATATTAAAGGTAGCGACAGGAGCGCCGTCTGCGGTATAACGCATTTCCGGATCTGCGCCGAGCCTTCCGATGAGAATGACCTTATTTAGACTTGCCATCTTATCCCCCTTGCCCTCTCGGGAAAATTTCCTTGGTTTATGAAACAATGATAACTTTACAATATAGTATGTCTTGTCAAATGTCAACGCCCATGAAGACCGATAGGGTCGTCAGCGACACCCTGCTGTCAGACCCAACCTATATAACCAATCATGTCGATTATAGCGCATTGATCCCTGCCGTGGAACAAGAATGTTCCCGATAAACCACTATAAGTGACGGATCGGACATGAATGAGATTGCCACGCTTCGCTCGCAATGACACCTATCCAGCATTATTATTTTCCGCACATGTGCAAATAGACTAAATAGACGAAACAGACTAAATAGACCAGACAGACTTATTATCGTGCAAGCGATTGGGTGAGGCGTTTGTAGAGCGCCGCCTTGCTTGTGGTGCCCAAGATGAAGTCCCATGGGAAGATTTCGTCTCTCTTTCTCTCCCGCAGGGCGTAGAAATTGAGGTTGACGGGGCTCTCTTTTACCACTTTGGCGATGGTTTCGCCGGAGGAGAGCGCAAGGACGGTGCCGGCGATGCGCCTGTCGCCGCGTGCGAAGACGCCCTGGATGAAGCTGTGCTTGATCGATTCGTGGGTAAAAAAGGTGTTGTCGATGGTTCCGAAGGCCTTCCGGAGGAGACCGATCTTTTCTTTCAGCGAGGCCGTATCGTCCATGGGGAGCCACTGGAAGGGCGTAAAGGGTTTGGGCACAAAGGGGCTTGTGTGCACGGTGATGCTCCCGACGACGCCCTTCTTCGCACCTTTTTTGACCATGACGTGTTTTATTCTCTTTGCGAGATCAGGTATGCTGTCGATATCCTTCTTTGTTTCGCCGGGCAGACCGACCATGAAATAGAGCTTAAGATTGAAGGGTTTGATGTCGATGATCTCCCCGATCCTTTCGATGATCTCCTTATCCGTCATCGGTTTCCCGATGAAACGCCGCAATGCTTCCGTCCCTGCCTCGATCCCGAAGGTAAGCGTCTTGACTTCATCCTTTATGAGCTCAATGCACGACAGGGGCACCTCATCGATCCGAAGCGACGGGAGATGGATGCGCTTGCCGGCTTCCTTCAGGGCATGCAGTTCATCCATGAGACGGGGATGGAATGAAACGCCGCCTCCGAGGATGCCGATGTCCGTACAGTCCGTCGTTATAGTACTTACCTTTTCATGGATGAAATGGTACATATTCCCGATAAGACAGAAGGGACAACGCGACGGACACCCCCTTGTCCCTTCTGCGAGGAACATGGAGGAGAACTCGGTTTTGCCGGCGATGATCGACGATGTGCCGAGATCTTTGCCTTTGTAATGTTTTACCGAGACCCGGAAATCCCGCGGGATGAAATGGTCCGGGGTGCCGTCTTCACGATACTTGACTTCAAGCGCCTGCGGGTTGTACGCCCAGTCGAACTCACTTAAACCTTCCACGATTTTCGCTCTTTTCTTCGCCCTCAGTTCTTCGTAGCGCTCCATGAACAGCGGGACAGTGGACTCGATATCGCCCATGATAAAAAGATCGAAGATATTGTGCAGCGGTTCAGGGTTGGACATCACGCATACGCCGCCTCCAATAATGAGCGGGTCTTTCCCTCTCCGCTCGTCCGCATGGATGCTGATCCCGGCACGGCGAAGCATCTCCGGTATATTGACGTAATCGAGCTCGAATGAGATGGAAAAGAATATGATCTCGAAGGAGGACAGCGGTTTTCCACTTTCGAGCGACATGGGTTTTTTGTGCCCGTCCATGAAGCATCGCTCGCAGACGACATCCGGCATGTCATTCAATGTTCGATAGAGGATGTGGATCGCGAGGTTTGACATCCCTACATAGTAGGAATTGGGAAAGACGATGCAGACCGGGGTTTTGCCGCCCCAGTCCTTGACTATCGTACCTGTTTCAAACGAAAGAGGCCCTGTGTCCCGCACCTCTTTTTGATACCTCTTCCTGCTCACTGTCCATAAAAAGAACGAGCGGTTGAGAGGTGGTAACATCTCTCATGTTTGCAGCCCTCGGCTCTCCGCTCCATGCTCTCTGCTGCCTCTAATCCGCCTGCTTCCTGAGGAACGTCGGGATGTCGTATCTGTCGTCGTCGATCTCGGCGCTGTCACTTTTCTGCTTGATATCCTTATAGTCGACCTTGTAGTCGATGGCCACTTTTTTCCTTATGAAGGGCGGGATATTCTCTTCGCCAAAGAGCCTGCTCTCCGTGATCGATTCGCCGCCGCCCTGCTCAGCCTGTACCTGTTCTTCAAAACCGGTGGCGATAACGGTTATCCTGATGGCATCGATCATCTTTTCGTCATACACGAGTCCCCATATGATCTTCGCGTTCTCGTGGGCCTGTTCCTGGATAAGCGTTGAGGCATCGTTGACCTCGCTCAAGGTCATATCCGTGTTCCCTGTTACGTTTATGAGCACACCGCGCGCACCATGTATCGATATATCTTCAAGGAGAGGGCTTGATATTGCTTTCTGGGCGGCATCCCTTGCCCTGGTGTCGCCGGTCGCCTCACCGATGCCCATGATCGCCATGCCTCGCTCACTCATGATCGTCTTCACATCTGCAAAGTCGACGACGACGTGGCCAGAGCCGACGATAAGGTCCGATATGCTCCGCACCGCGTTGAGCAACACCTCATCGGCCCTGAGAAACGCCTCCATGATGGTCATATGCTTGCCGCCGATGGAAAGGAGGCGCTGGTTGGGGATCGTGATCAGGGAGTCAACGCGCGTTTTCAACTGGGTGACGCCGCTTTCGGCCTGCGTCATCCTGTCCCTTCCCTCAAAGGCAAAAGGTTTTGTCGCGATGGCTACAGTGAGTGCCCCGATCTCTCTCGATATCTCGGCGATGACCGGAGAGGCACCTGTGCCGGTGCCGCCGCCGAGCCCGCAGGTAATGAAGACCATATGCGCGCCCTTCAGGTGATCCTTGATCTTGTCGACATCCTCGAGGGCTGCCTTTTTTCCCACCTCCGGGTTTGCGCCGGCCCCGAGGCCCTGCGTCAGCTTGGTGCCGACCTGGATCTTGATAGGGGCCTTGCACATGTTGAGCGACTTGACGTCCGTGTTGACCGCCAGAAACTCGACGCCCTGGATGCCTGCGTCGACCATGTTGTTCAGGGCGTTGCAACCTCCTCCCCCGACCCCCACGACGATCAATTTTGCTGCAAAACCATTGCCCTCATCCATATAAAACATTGCACTCACCATGCACCTCCTAAAAAATTTCTTTAAACCATTCTCTCATTCTGCTGAGTAATTTTTGACCGCCAAATAGTTTTTTGAACGATCTCCCCTGGCCATATCCCCGCTTGCTCGTCTTGTTGTTTTTAAAGCCGTACAGCAAAAGCCCAACACCTGTGGAGTATATTGGATTGTTCACCACATCGGTAAGACCGCCGACGCCTATCGGGTAACCCCGCCTTGAAGGGAGGTTGAAGATGTTTTCGACCAGCTCGGGGATGCCCTCGAGGTTTGCGCAACCGCCGGTAAGGACTACCCCGGATGCGAGGAGACGCTCAAGCCCGGACTTTTTGATCTCTTCGTAGATCAACAAGGATATCTCTTCCACTCTCGGTTCAATAATATCCGCGAGGGTTTTTCTCTGAAGCGTCCTCGGTTTTCTTCCGCCTACGCTTGGTACCTCTATCGTTTCGTTGGCGCCGATCATGCCTGCAAAGGCGCAGCCGTATTTTTTCTTGATCTTTTCCGCCTCTTCGAGGGGCGTCCTGAGGCCGATCGCGATATCGTTTGTGATGTTGTTTCCTCCGAAGGGCAGGACCGCCGTATAAGCGATGCTCCCGTTGGAGTATATGGCGATGTCGCTGGTCCCGCCTCCTGTATCGACAAGGGCGACTCCGATCTCTTTCTCTTCGGGGGTAAGGGTCGCCTCGGCAGAGGCGAGCTGTCCCAAAACGATATCATTAACCTCAAGCCCGGCGAGCTTGCAGCATTTAATGACGTTCTGAGCCGAGGAGATGCTGCCAGTCACGATATGGACCTTCACCTCAAGCCTTACGCCTGTAATGCCTATAGGGTCCTTTATCCCGTCCTGGTCATCGACGATAAATTCCTGCGGGATAACGTGGATGAGTTCCCTGTCGGCAGGGATCGCCACGGCCTTTGCTGCGTCGATGGCCCGTACGATATCGTCCTGCTTTACCTCTTTGTCCTTCACCGCCACAACGCCGTTGCTGTTGAAGCTCTTGATGTGGGCGCCTCCGATCCCCGCGAGGCAGCTGCTTATTGCAATGCCCGCCATAAGCTCTGCCTCTTCGACGGCCTTTTTTATCGAGTTCACGGTGCTGTCCATGTTGACCACCACGCCTTTCCGAAGACCGGTAGATGGGTGGGAGCCGATGCCGATGATGCTGACCTTGCCGTCCACAACCTTACCCACGACTACGCAGATCTTCGTGGTCCCGATATCAAGCCCGACGAGCAAGTCGTCATCTCTCAACATGTTAACCCTTCCTTTCCTGAATTATGGCGCCTTTTTCAAACCGTGCATCGATGCATTTTATCAGGAGCCCTCTCTTCCTGGCGTCGCCCAGAACGGCAACAGCCCGTTTGAGCCTTTTTTTCTGATCTTCCTTGCCGAGTATGATCTCGACCCCGTCATCGAGCCCGAAGAGCGTTATGTTGCCCTCGTTGTACGCGACCTCCGACAGGTTCTCTTTTTTCATGATCCCCTCTGCCGACCATGCATTTACCTCTCTGAAGATGCTCGCCACGTCTTCTTTTTCCTTCGCGTTGATGATAAAGAGCCCCTTGATGGCACCCTTGCCCAATTTCCTGTAAGGCTCTCCGGATTCATCAAGGACAAAAACATCGCCGTCACTTTTTACCCATAACGCCGACGGCACCTTTTCCTTCACGTCGATGACGACAGAAAAGGGATATGCCCTTTTTACGCGTACCTCCCGTACGAAGGGGTGGGCGGTGACGGCCTCTTTTATTTTCGCGATATCGACCTTCAGAAGGCTTTCCTTCAGGTACGGCGTTACCTTGCCTACAATGTCCCGTTCCGAAAGCTGGCTTACCCCGCTGATCCTGACATTTTTCAGGAAGAAGAGCGGCTCGTCCTTCGAGCAGAGATAAACGATAGTGAGTATGGACAGGACGCACAGAGGCGCAAGGAACAATATATATAAGACCCTTTTCATATCTTTAGTTTTGCCCCCTTCAGGATTTCTTCGACAAGCCCGTCGAAGGTTCCGCCGAGATGCCCCCATGCCTTGGGTACAAGCGATGTCTCTGTCATGCCGGGTGATGTGTTGATGTCTATGACCAGAGGATCATCCCCCTTAACGAGCATGTCGATCCTGGCGCATCCCGACAGTTCGAAGATTTCATATACCTGAAGCGCTATGCTCCGGGCCCTGTTCGCTGTTGCCCTTTTTATCTTTGCAGGGATAATGTATTCGGTCATCCCTTTCGTGTACTTTGCGTGAAAATCATAGAAGCCTGACGACGGCCTCACCTCGATGATGGGAAGGGCCTTTCCGTTTACTATGCCCACGGTTATCTCGCTTCCCTCGATGTATTCTTCAATGATGATCTTCCTGTCATATTTCCGCGCGTTCCTTATCGCCCGGGCCGCCTCACTTTTTTTCCTGACGATGGATATGCCGATCGTGGAGCCTTCGTTGGCCGGCTTCACGACACAAGGGAGCGGGAACTCGGGAGTATGAGAGGAGGTGGAGATCAGATAGGCCGGAGTAGGAATTCCCTTACTATCGAAGAGAAGCTTCATGATGGCTTTGTCCAGGGCCATGGATGAACCAAGAACGCCTGAACCGGTATAGGGAATACCCATGATCTCGAGGAGCCCTTGCACCGTCCCATCCTCACCCCACCTTCCGTGGAGGGCGATAAAGCCAATGTCCACCTTTTCCCTTTTCATTTTCCCGACGAGATCATCTGCTGCATCGATGCCGGTTGCGTTGTAGCCGAGCCTGATGAGGCTCCCCAGAACAGCGGCGCCGCTTTTGATGGAGATCTCCCTCTCAGACGACCTCCCGCCGTAGAGCACTGCTATCCTCTTTCTTTTCAGTTCCTTCTTATCCATTAAAACCCCAGAGCTCCACTTCTTCTTCGAGGGACACGCCCGTCTTTTCGAAGACCTCCCTCTTTATCGTATTGATCAGCGTCCTGACGTCGTTCGCTGTTGCCGATCCGAGATTGACGATGAAGTTTGCGTGCCTTTCCGAGACGCAGGCGCCGCCGATTTTCAGACCTTTCAACCCGGCCTTCTCGATGAACTTCCACGCCGCTTCCCCCTTCACGCCCTTAAAGACAGAGCCAGCGGAAGGGTATTCCATGGGGTGCCTCTTTTTTCTCTCGCTGTAGACGTGTGCCATATCTTTCGCTATCTCATTCTTGTCCCTGTTCTTCAGGTTGAACTGGGCGTTCATAACGCACTCCGAAGCCCTGATGGGGGAGGTCCTGTAGCCGAAAGACGCATCCCGCCTTGTCATCGTTACGATATGGCCGTGCGCATTGAGGACGCGCATCGTCAGCAGGGGATCCGATACCGAGGCGCCGAAGCTGCCGGCGTTCATCTTGAGAGCGCCGCCCACCGTGCCGGGGATCCAGTACAGGTTTTCAAGCCCCGACAGGCCATGCCGCGCGTTGTCCCTGATGAACTGTTTTAACGAAATGCCGCCCGATACGTCGGCGATGGCGCCGCTCTTTGTTTTTTTGTACCCTTTCCGTTTCATCTTCGTGATCCGTATGAGCGCTTCATTAAGGCCTTTGTCGTTGACTATCACGTTTGTTCCGTTCCCCAGGAACCTGTAAGGGATATTCTTGTGGATAAGGTATTCCAGGATGTTCGTCAGGTCGCCCTCATCAACGGGGTAGAGGAGGTACTTAACAGGCCCACCCACCCTCATGGACGTATACCGTTTCATCGGGACATTTTCCAAGATCGTTCCTCTTATACCTTTCCATTCCATGCCGATTTCAGGCTCTCATCAATTTTATATATGTCGCCCGCACCCAGAGTAATGACAACATCTCCCTTTTTGGCGAGTTCGAGCACCTTTTCCGCCGCCTTTTCCTTTGTTGCCGCGAAGATCACGTTCTTATGCCCGCTCGCCCGGATCTTTTCGGCGAGCTTCACCCCGGTGACGCCTTTTATCTTTTCTTCAGATGCGGCGTATATCTCGGTAATGATGAGGACGTCGGCATCATTAAAAGAGGTGACGAACTCCTCCATCAGCGCCTTTGTCCTTGTGTACCGGTGGGGCTGAAAGACCACTACGATCCTGCCCTTCCACATCTTCCGTATTGCCGAGAGGGTTGCCCGTACCTCTGTCGGGTGATGCCCGTAATCGTCAATGAGCGTGATGTCGCCGTCCCACTTTCTCTCCAGCCTCCTGTGGATCCCCGAAAAACCTTTCAGGGCCTCACTGATGGTCGCAAAGGGTATGTCCAGCTCGATACCCACGCCGCAGGCGGCAAGGGCATTGACCACATTGTGAACACCGGTCATCGATAATGTTATCTCGCCCAGTTCGTAACCCTTGTAGATCACCTTGAAGCGCGTAGTAAAACCTTCATAGACTATATTCTCCGCCCGCAGGTCTGCCTGTTTCGAAAGACCATATGTCATATACCTTCTCTTCAGCATCGGGATGAGACCCTGAAGATTTGCATTGTCGATGCAGATGATATCGAGCCCGTAGAAGGGTACCTTGTTGAGGAATGTGAGAAATGCCGCCTTGATCTCATTGATGTCCTTGTAGAAATCAAGGTGCTCGAGGTCAATGTTCGTTGCTACGGCGATCGTCGGAAAGAGGAGAAGGAATGTTCCGTCGCTTTCATCGGCCTCGGCAACAAGAAATTTACTGTCCCCCAGCTTTGCGTTGCTCCCGAGGCTGTTCAGTTTTCCTCCGATGACGCAGGTGGGGTCCATGCCTGCATGGCCGAGTATCGAGGAGACGAGGGATGTTGTCGTTGTCTTCCCGTGCGCCCCTGCCACGGCAACGCTGTATTTCATCCTCATCAGTTCTGCCAGCATCTCTGCCCTCTGTATGACGGGAATAAAGAGATCCCTGGCCCTTTTTACCTCCGGGTTGTCCGGCCTGACAGCGGAAGAGATCACAACGACATCGGAATCAACGATGTTTTCTTCACGGTGACCATAAAATATCTGTGCCCCGAGACGCTCAAGCCTTTCGGTGGTGTCTGTTTTCCTTAAGTCCGAGCCGGTTACCTGGAAACCGAGATTGAGAAGGACCTCTGCTATGCCGCTCATCCCGATGCCGCCTATGCCGACAAAATGCACCTTTTCTATCTTATGAAATACCATCAGCGATCCCTCCGATGATCCGTTCCGCTGCATTTTCCACATAGATCCTGCCGATATTTTCCCCCATCTCTTTGAGCAATTGCGGCTCCTTCATAAGATGCTTCAGGACGTCAAAGAGCCGCTCGCCGCTTGCCTCGTCATTTGCGATCACATACCCTCCGCCGGCCTGCTCCACCTGGGAGGCATTCTTCCATTGATGCCCGCCTGCGGAATAGGGGTAGGGTATGAGTATGGCAGCCCTTCTGAAGTATGCGAGCTCGAAGATCGTTGTAGCGCCTGCCCTCGAAATGACCACATCGGAGAGGCTGTAGTATTTCGCCATATCGTCGGTAAAGGGAAAGACCTCGTGTTGTACCGAGGTATTTTTGTAGCTGTCGCTGATGCGGTCATAGTCCTCTGCGCCTGTCTGGTGATACATGACCGTGTTCTTGTAACTCTCGAGGAAAGGCAGCAGGGTGAGGACCGAATCGTTGATACTTTTCGCTCCCCTGCTTCCGCCGAAGACGAAGATCGAAAATCTGCCCTCAGGTTTTTTCACATCGACAGCCTTCAGGTTCTTGCGCAGGGGGTTTCCCGTATGGCGGACCTTTTTTGCGGCAAGATAACGCTTTGTCTCTTCAAAACTGATGAATGTGGACCTCGTGATCTTTGAGAGAAGCCTGTTGGCAAGGCCGGGCTGTACGTTTTGTTCATGGATGAAGCAGGGTACGCCGAGGAGGACACCGGCAATCACAACAGGAACAGACGTAAAACCGCCCATGCCGAGTATCGCATCCGGTTTTTCTGAGCGAAGTATGCCTATTGCCATAGAGACGCCCTTCATGAGGCGCAGCACGGTCCCGACCTTATGGATCGGCGATGTGCCAAGAAATTGATGCGCCTCAATATAGAGCAGCCGGAATCCTGCCTGCGGGATAATCTTCCCCTCGAGGCCATAGGTTGTCCCGATGAACACGACATCGTTTGCACTGTTTTGCGCGAGCAGCGCCTCCGCCACAGCAATGCCCGGAAATATATGGCCGCCGGTACCGCCTGCAGAGATGGCGAGCTTCATATGCGTTCTCCTTCGGGTTTCAGCATCATCCCGACAAGAGGGCTGACAATGGCGAGCAGTATGACGGGTTGATACAAAAGCCCTGTTGAGGACCTTAATCCAAGGACCATAAGGATATCGGCCGCAATGTATAAAAAGCCGAAAAATGGCAGTATCGTCGCAAAGGTGCGTTTTTTCATAAAGCCCGCGAAACCGATTATCAGAAAGACAAAAGACGCTCCAAGGAGGATATACCGGTTGATGTCATTGAGGCCCAGAAGGCCCGTGCCCGTGAAATGTATTCCCTGTCTGTAGGCGACGATCAAGGCAATAAGGGTGTATCCGGCAACGAAAGGGATAATGCGGTTTCTGTCGAGCACGAAGAGCAAGAGGATCGTTGCAACGGCAAGAGGCACGACAAAGAGCAGTTTGCCTGCAATAAAAAGGTTGAACGAAGAGGAGATGAAGAGGATCGAGACCGCGGCAACTTCTTTGAAGAAGTCGTTCTTTTTCTCTTCCATTGCGGCTATGTAAAAGGTGAGGCCGTAAAAGGCGAGGAATGTAATGGCGATCTCCATCGGGTATCCGGTGAGCGCCCTCGGATAAAAGAAGAAACAGACCGTAGCGGCAAATGAAAGGAGCATAACGGGATATTTCATCGCCATAATGTATTTTGCGGGGATGAGGTCTATGGCGAAGATCGATGCGAGGGCGGCAAGCATGAGGAGCGCCTTGACAACGTTGAGCTCACGGAAGAAACTATATAACAAGATCGCTGCCAGGATATAGATACAGATCTTCTTCATAGAGACTCCACTATCTCCCTGTACGTATTCCCCCGGTGTTTGTAGTCCGTAAACATATCGAAGCTGCTGCACATGGGGGAGAGGAGAACGATATCGCCGCTTTCCGCAACCTCGTAAGCGGCGCGCACAGCGCCGGCCATATCCTCTTCTTTATAGATCACGACATGCCCCCCCAGCTCGCCGGTGATCTTTTCTTTTGCTTCGCCTATAACGATAAGGACCTTTATCTTATGGGCAACTTCTGTAATGGCCCGGTAGCTGCCGCCTTTGTCTTTGCCGCCTGCAATGAGGATCACATTGCCCTCTATGTTTTCCAGGGCCCTTTTTGTGGCATCTACATTGGTTGCCTTGGAATCATTATAGTACCTCACCCCTTTCAGCTCCCTGACCAGTTCAACCCTGTGCGGCAGACCCTTGAAATCCCGGAGCGCAGAGCTTATCGTTGCCTGGTCTATGCCGTATATATGTGCGGTGAGGAGCGATGCGAGGATATTCTCAGTGTTGTGTACCCCCACGAGCGGGGAAATGCCTCGTGCGTATAAGAACTCATTTCCATTCAACCGCACGTAAAGTTTGCCGTCTTCCGTAAAGGCGCCTTCTTCAGGCCGGCTTGTTGTTGAGAAAGAAAGTACCCTGCCTTTGCCGGCCCTGGGGGCCTCAAGGCTGTCGATGATCACCGCATAGTCCTTTTCCGTCTGGCGTTCGAAGATCCTGTATTTCGCTTCCCTGTATTCGTCATAGCTCCTGTATCTGTCGAGGTGATCCTCTGTGATATTCAGGAGGATCGCCGTATTCGCCTTGAAGGTTTCTACCGTCTCAAGCTGGAAGCTGCTTATCTCGACGATGATGTATTGCGCCTTTTCTCCTTCAAGGGCATAATTGATGAGCGGGTTTCCGATGTTTCCTCCGACGAAGACATTGCCGAAGGCCTTTTTGAATATCTCCCCTATGAGCGTCGTCGTCGTCGTTTTCCCGTTCGTTCCCGTTATCGCGATAACAGGTGCGTCGAGGAACATATAGGCAAGCTCTATTTCACCGATGATCCGGATCCCTTTTGTATTGGCTTCTTTCAGGACAGGCATCGCGCTGTCGACCCCCGGACTGATTACGATGAGGGGGTAGCGGAGAAAATCCTCTGCCCTGTGGGGGCCGAAATGTCCCGTGAACCCGATCCCGTTCAGCGATCTAAGGACAGGCGCGAGCGCTGTCTCGTCCTTCTCATCGGCAAGGGCGATGCGCTTCCCCATTCCGTGGAGGAATTTTGCGGCCGCAATTCCGGAAGCGCCAAGTCCAACGATCAGTATGTTATCCGGAAGTTCCATATCACCTCAACTTCAATGTGCTTAATGCCAGCAGGCCCAGTATGATCGAAACGATCCAGAACCGTACGACGATCTTCCCCTCGTTCCAGCCTTTGAGCTCGAAATGGTGGTGTATCGGCGCCATCTTGAAGACCCTTTTGCCCCTGAGCTTGAACGAATAGACCTGGATGATGACCGAGAGGGCCTCCAGCACGAATATCCCGCCGGCGATAACGAGGAGTATCTCCTGCTTGATGACAACGGCGATCGTCGCCAGCGATGCGCCAAGGGAAAGCGAGCCGGTGTCGCCCATGAAAAGCTCGGCAGGATATGTGTTATACCAGAGAAATCCGATGCCGGCGCCGAGCATCGCGCCGCAGAGTATTGTCAGCTCGCCGGCGCCTTTTACATAGAATACCTGGAGGTACTGGGCGAATTTTATGTTGCCGACAAGATATGCGAAAAGGAGGAACGTGGAGCATACCGTTAATACGGGCCCTATGGCAAGCCCGTCCAGCCCGTCCGTCAGGTTGACGCTGTTTGATGTGCCGACGATGATAAAGACGCAGAGCACTATGTAGAAGATGCCGAGGTCGGGAGTGAGATTCTTGAAGAACGGTATCGTGAGCACTGTTATGAACCCGTATTTGAAATAGATCATAGCCCCGGTTATAAGGGCAAAGAGCGTCTGGAAGAAAAGCTTTGTCTTGCCGGATATGCCCTTCCCGTTGCTGCCCTGCAGTTTTTTGATATCGTCTGCAAAGCCTATGGCGCCGAAGGAAAGCATCGTAAAGGTAACCACCCAGATGTAGTAGTTTGTCAGGTCTGACCAGAGCAGGGTCGGTATGATCGTGGAGACGAGGATGACAAAACCTCCCATAGTGGGCGTCCCTGCTTTCGACTCGTGCCTGTCGGGCACGTCTTCTCTCTTTGCGCTCTTGATCTTCCATTCGTTGAACTTCCTGATCACGTAAGGGGTCAGGAAGAAGCTTATGATGAGCGCGGACAGTATCGCCAGCACGGTCCGGAAGGTAATATACCGGAATACGTTGAATACGGAGAGCTTTGCGTGCAGAGGATATAATAAATGATAGAGCATTACTTAAGCGCCTCCACGATCTCTTCCATCTTTGAAGCCCGCGAGCCCTTTACAAGGATGATGTCGCCTTTTTTGGCCTTTCCTTTGATAAAATCGATGAGACGGTCTTTGTCGTCGAACAACTGCGAACGTTCATTGCCAAGTTCCGCGAATGTTTCTTTTACCTCTTCTCCGATGAGGGCGATGACCGGTATGGCGCTGCCGGAAAGAACCCTGCCGAGCTCCCTGTGATAATGGCCGCTTTTTGCGCCCAGTTCCCTCATGTCGCCGAGGATCACCATTCTTTTTCCTGCGGCAGGAAGTTCGAGGAGGGTTTTTATCGCCCATTCCACAGAAGAGGGGTTTGCGTTGTAAGAATCGTCAACAATGGTATATCCCTTGCTGGAGATAAAAGGCCTGAACCGCATTGCATATGAGCTGAAGTCCTCGACCGATTCTTTGATCAGGGCCGGTTTTACCCCTATGCTGTAAGCGATTGAGGAGGCTGCAAGAATGTTGGACAGGTTGTGTCTTCCAAGGAGGTTTGTTTTTGAGCGAACCCGGTCGCCGGGAAAATGGAGCGTGAATACAACGCCTTCCCAGCCAAGGTTTTCTTCGACGGTGAGGCGGAAGGAGGCATTGTTCTCCATCCCGTATGTGAAGGCGGTATGGTTTTTGTCTTTGTAGCGCGGGAGGATGTACGGGTCATCGGCATTGATAAATATTTTCCCGCCCTCTTTCGTAAGGCGGAAAAGGTCGAGCTTCTCTTCCAGCACCCCCTCGATATCTCCGAGACCTTCAAGGTGAGAGGGGTTGATGTTCGTAATAAGAGATATGTCCGGCCCGATCGCGCGCGTAAGCTGGCCGATCTCGCCCCTGCTGTTTGTCCCCAGTTCAAAGATGCAAAATTCCGGCTTTCCCTCAATGGAGAGTATGCTCCTGGACACGCCGATCAGGTTGTTGTAGTTCTTTTCATTGCAATGGACCGCGAAGGCCCTCCTTGCCATATCGACGAGCATCTCTTTTGTCGTCGTCTTGCCGTTGCTTCCCGTGATCGCGATGCGGGTCCCTCCTGTTGTTTGCAGCCTATATTGTGCAAGGTCGAGGAGCGCCTGCGCCGCGTCTTCTACGAGAATGATCGTTCCCTTCAGCGTGACACAGAGGGCTTCCCTCTCTTTTTCGCAGATGGTCCCGCCATTGGATCTTTCATAGGCATCAAGCAGAAACATATGTGCGTCGAAGGTTTTTCCCGTGATCGGCACAAAGAGCTCGCCGTTGGTGATGGTCCGCGAGTCCGTTGATATTCCCGTAAAGGTTTCCTTTTCAACCCTCAGCAATGTGCCTTTCGTAGCCTTAAGGACCTCGTCAAGACGCCACATTGAGGACCTCTCCGATCACTTCCCTGTCGCTGAAATGCAATATTTTGTCGCCTACGAGCTGATAGTCTTCATGGCCTTTTCCTGCCACGAGTACGACGTCGTCGTCCTGTGCGGCCTTGATTGCTTCGTGGATGGCCTCTCTCCTGTCCTCGATGACCTTGAAGGGATTGTTGTGGAAGCCATATACGATGTCCTGTATGATGTTCTGCGGGTCTTCGGTCCTCGGGTTGTCGGATGTTATGATCGTAAGATCCGCAAGGTGAGCGGCAATCCTGCCCATTATGGGCCTCTTTGCCGTGTCCCTGTCGCCGCCGCAGCCAAAGACAAGGATCAGTCTTCCTTTTTTCAGGCGGTTGAGGAGGGCGAGCACATTCCCCAGGGCATCCGGCGTGTGGGCGTAGTCTACAAATACGGAAAGGCCTTTCGGATTCTTTATCCTTTCGAGTCTTCCCGGAACACCCTCCAGGCTCTTTATCCCTTTTTCAATGTTGTCGTACGGGATGCCCGTTGTATGGCCGTAAAGGCAGGCGGCAAGTATATTGGAGGCGTTGAAAACACCTATCATTGGCGAGGCCAGCGAAATCTTTTTGCCCAGGAGGGAGATGTCAAGCTGTAGCCCGTTGATGTCTTCACTGTAGCCGAGAAGGTACGCGTCGGCATATCCCTTCGTGCTGTATGACAGCGTCCGCGTCGGCGCGGCTATGATGAAATCTCTCGTGCTCGGGTCGTCAATGTTCAGGATCGCAAATTTCTGTTCCTTTGCGCTCTTTTTCAGGCAATATTCAAAGAGGAGCCTCTTTGCCCCTCTATAGCTTTCAATGTCGCCATGGTAGTCAAGGTGGTCATGGGTGAGGTTGGTAAAGATGCCGATATCGAAATCGACGCCCTCGACGCGCTTCTGGTCGAGGGCATGGGAAGAGACTTCCATCACCACGAAGGCCACGCCTGCAAGATACATGTCCTTCAAAAGGCTGTGGGTTTCGGCGGCCCCGGGGGTGGTGTTGTCTGCCTTCAGCGCTTTGCCGTTATATCTGTATGAGATAGTCCCTATGACGCCTGCCTTTTTGCCGGCATTCATCAAGAGAGATTCAATGAGATACGTTGTTGTTGTCTTTCCGTTTGTCCCGGTAATGCCCGCAACGTGCATCTGCTTTGAAGGGAAGCCGTAGAAGGTCGATGCGGCGTCGCCGAGGGAAGCCGCGACATCTTCAACGGTGATCACGCATTCAAAAGGACTGTCAGGTTTTTTGTCGGTTACGATGACCTTCGCCCCCCTCTTCAATGCATCATCTATATATGTTCCGCTTTTGCCGGTAGCGAAGAACATATAGCCTTCCCTGACTGCCCGTGAATCTTTTGTGATACCCGTGATCTCAAGGTCTCTGCTGCCTTTTATATTGATGAAAGGAATGTTCTCTATCAGATTATCGAGCCTCATTGTCTGTATGACCTCCCGTGGATAACGCACTCCATCTCGCCTTTCATCTTTTCAAGGGCCTTTGGTTGTTGTTCCGCAACAAGGCCGCTCCCGTGTATCTTTATCATTGACGTGTGCGGCGCCAGCTTCTCAAGGGCTGCCTTGATGGGAAGATTGACGAGGCTCGGCATGACCCATTCATTTTTCTCGCTGTCCGATCGAGCCCTCAGGGCGTCAGGGACATGCCTGAGTTCAAAACGGTCATTTACTCTACTGATCTCCATTGCGTGTATTCTGTAAGGGAAGAGCGCGCTGCAGTCTTCGGGAACATTCCTGTTATACATAGAGAGGATGATGTTTTTCTCTATCACATATCCCTTGCCAAGGACCACGTCCTGGGGGTCCAGCTCCTCACGGAGCGTAACGCCCTCTCTTTTGAAAAAGGAGATGAGCTGTTTCTTCCCGATGATCTTAGCCATGCTCTTTAATCCCTCTTCGTCCTTTTCCTTCAGTATATCCAAGGGTTTTTTGCAATAGGCGCTTCCCTGGGACTCTTTTTTTATGAAGATAAGGCCCTCTCTTTCAATGAAACCTTCCCTGATCGCGTAACAGATGATGGGGATCGCAACAAAATAAGAAGGCTCAATAACCGGTTCGGCCTTCTGCAGATTTGCCGGTGCAGGAGCGTTTACCGGAGCCGGCTTTGGTATGGAAACGCTCAGGCCGGTCGGCGATGCATCCTGCGGTTCCGAAGTCCTTCCTATGGTGAACCTGTCAGGGAGCTTCATTGCGACGGAAACATACATCAATCCAATCAATACACAAATGAAAAAGGCCTTTTTGTTAGCCCTTTTGTTCATTTCAATACCAGAACCTCTTCATCTTTTGGTTTTTTCAGTCCAAGCCTCTCTTTTGCCTTTAGTTGAAGCATCCTCGCCTGCGTAATGCCTGCGAGCTCTGTTTTGAGCTTGGTGTTCATGTCGACGACCTCCCTCTCTTGCCTGAGCATGCCGATAAGTTCCTCCCGGAGCCTGCTATGGGCGGACATCATAAAGAAAGAGACAAGGGCGAAGACGATGAGACAGGCGACGATAAGAAACGTAGACTGAGGATTTCTGTGTGCCATTTCTCTTTTTGTGGATACATAAACCCTTTCCATAGACCCCCCGGTCAATTTTTTTCTGCTACCCTGAGCTTCGCGCTCCTTGAGCTCGGATTGTTTCTTATCTCGCCTCTTTCAGGCCGTATCGGTTTTTTCGTCACTGCATTCACCGCCGTGGATGTCTTGAATATCTCCTTTATTGCCCTGTCCTCCAGCGAATGGAAGGATATGACGCCGATCCTTCCATTGCCGTTCAGCATGTCTATGGCGTCGTTCACCCCTGTCCGCAGGTTTTTTGTTTCCCTGTTAACTTCTATGCGAATTGCCTGAAATGTCTTTGTTGCGGGGTGGATCTTTCCCCTTCTTCTCTTTGCCTTGAGGACAATGCCGGCCAGCTCTTTTGATGTTGCTATAGGCCCTTTCTTCCTCGCGTCGACGATCGCTTTCGCGATCTTATGTGCCTTTTCTTCTTCCCCGTATTCGCTGATGATCTTTTTCAACGCGTCATACCTGTATGTGTTTACCACGTCATAGGCGGTCAACACTGCCCTGTTATCCATGCGCATGTCGGGAAGACAATCGTCGTTGAAACTAAAGCCCCTCTTGCCCATCAACTGATACATTGAAAGACCGAGATCAAAAAGGATTCCGTCGAAGGTAAATACACCCATCCCGTTAAGAATCTCCTTAAGGTCTTTAAAGTTTCCCCTTACCAGCCTTACCCTCTCACCGTAACCTTTAAGCACCTCCTGAGCTATACTTAGGGCCTCTTCGTCCACATCGAGGCCTACCAACCGTATGTCTTTGTATCTTTCCAGTATGTGGTGTGCGTGTCCCCCTCCACCAACTGTTGCATCGACAAACAGCCTATATTCAGCGCTTACCAGGTTTTGTATTGCTTCTTCACAAAGAACAGGTATATGTGCGACACCGATCAAAGGCCCAGTTCCGACACGATACTTGCAATCTGGTCGGGATCAGACGTTGCCTGTTTCACCAGCTCTTCCCACTTCTCCTTTGCCCACAGCTCTATCTTTTTGCCCATCCCTATGATCACTACATTTTTTATAATCTGTGCGTCGATCTTTAATGCCTGCGGTAAAAGGACGCGCCCGAGCCTGTCGATCGTGCATTCGGATGCGCCGGAAAAGAAATACCGCAGGAACAGCCTCTCTTCTTTCTTCAAGGAGTTTCTGCTTGATATCTTCTCTTCAATGTTCAGCCATTCCTGAAAGGGATAGCCGACAATGCAGCCGTCGAGATTGGTAAAGATCAGCCTCATATCATGGTGCGCAGAGAGCGCCTCCCTGAACTTCGCGGGGATGCTTACCCTGCTTTTATCGTCGATGGCGTATTCAAATCTGCCTGCGAACATTATCCCACCTTTTAACACTATTTACCACTTTAGACAGTTATACTTGTAACATCGTAGTTTGTCAAGGGTTTTTTGCCCTTTTACGTTGAAAGGGGATTGTGTGCTGTGATATAAGTGGACATGTCCTTTGTAAAGAAAACAATTATCCTCCTTTCCCTTGTGGGACCGGCAATTATCACATCCAATATCGATAATGATGCCGGTGGGATAGCGATCTATTCCATCGCAGGGGCGCGATACGGGTATAATCTGTTGTGGACGCTTATCCCAACGGTCTTTCTTCTTGCGGTCCTCCACGAGATCTCGGCGAGAACGGGGATTGTGACAGGGAAGGGGCTCGCGGACCTTATACGGGAACGGTATGGCATCAGGATAGCGTTCTGGGTCATGGTATCCCTTTTTATTACCAACCTCGGGAATACGGCGGCAGAATTCTCGGGCTGGGCAGCGAGCATGGAGCTCTTCGGCGTGAGCAAGTATATTTCGGTCCCGATAGGGGCGTTCTTTGTATGGTTCCTCGTCACAAAGTGGAACTACAGCATCTTTGAGAAGATCTTCCTGGGGATCTGCTTCATATATTTTACCTATATCATTTCCGCATTCCTTGCCAAGCCCGACTGGGGCGAGGTAATGCAAAAGACGGTTACGCCGCAGATACAATGGAACAAGGATTACCTCATCATAGTGGTCAGCATCATCGGCACGTCGATAACGCCATGGCAGCAATTCTATCTCCAGTCAGGAGTCGTGGAGAAGGGCCTGGGAGAAAAAGACCTCTGGGCATCCAGGGTCGATGTGATATTTGGGGCTATTATGATGGGCGTCATAGCGTTTTTCATCATTGTGGCCTGCGGTGCCACGCTCCATCCTGCCGGCATCGGGATAGATTCCGCTGAGGACGCCGCCTTGTCGCTGAAGCCTTTCGCCGGCAGGAACGCGTATATCCTCTTTGCCATAGGACTTGCAAACGCGTCGCTCTTTTCGGGATGTATCCTGCCGCTCGCCACCACATATTATATCTGTGAGGCAATGGGCTGGGAGATGGGGATTGGAAAAGGTTTCAAAGAGGCTCCGCAGTTTAAACTGATCTTCACGATGATACTTGTCCTCGGCGCTTCTGTTGTGTTAATTCCAAACCTGCCACTCATAAAGGTCATGTGGTTTAGCCAGATCATCAACAGCCTCCTGCTCCCCGCGATCATCATGTTTATGATAAAGCTCGTCAATGACAGGGATCTGATGGGAGATTACAGAAATTCCCTGTGGATGAATATTGTCGCCTATGCCGGCGCGATAATCCTCACCGCTCTCAACGTTGTTCTCCTCTATAACGCCTTCATGGACGTTATCAGATAGAGAGAAGAAAAAATATTGATAAAGTGAAATGAACGATGTAGTCTTTTAGCCCATCATATTTTTTGTGGAGTATGTATGAAAGTTCCTATAACGAGAGAAGGGTACGCGAACCTGAAAAAAGAGCATGAGAACCTGCTCAACGTAAAGAGACCGAAGATCCTCAAGGCCATCGAAGAGGCCCGCGGACATGGAGACCTCTCGGAGAACGCAGAGTATGATGCGGCAAAAGAGGAGTTCCAGTTCCTCCAGAAAAAGGTTGCCGAGACTGAAGAGATGATCAAGAATTCTGAGATCATCGATAAAAGAAACGGCGATTTCGAAAACGTTGAATTCGGCTGCACCGTAACGCTCGTCAATCTCGATACCGATGAAGAGGCGGAATACAGGCTCGTGGGCCCCTACGAATCGGATATAAACAGGGGAACCATATCAATCGCCTCGCCGCTCGGAAGGGCGCTCATGGGAAAATCGGTTGGCGACGAGGTAAACTTCAACGCCCCCGGCGGCCAGCGTACCTATGAAGTCGTAAAAATAACTTAAAGTAAAAAAGTTGTCTGGCCATTAAGTTCTCCCGGCTACCTCCTTCCCAAATTCAAAAGCCTGCGCCAATTCATCAGTTCCCGGTTGCCACATCGTCTTCAGGCCGTCATGAACAAGCTCAAAACCTGCCTTTGTCAGGTGGTCGCTCAGGACCTTGACCGATTCCCCGCTCCAGCCGTAGCACCCGAAGGCTGCAGCCTTCTTGTTTTTGAACTTGAGCCCGGTGATCATATCTGTGAGCGACGCCATAGCACAGAGTATCCCCCTGTTGATCGTGGGGGAACCCAACAGGATCGCTTTCGACTTGAAAACCTCTGTGACCACATCGTTGATATCGCTGCGGGAGATATTGTAGAGCTTCACAGTCACCTTGCCGTCCTTTTCCTTAATGCCCTTGGCGATGGTTTCAGCAAGCCTCCGGGTACCATCCCACATGGTATCGTAAATGATCGTGATCTGGTCTTCCTGATAGTCAGCCGCCCATTGCAGATATTGTTGCGCGATCTGCAGAGGATTGTCACGCCAGATGACGCCATGGCTGGGACAAATTGCATTGACAGGGAGGTTCAGCGCGATAACCTCATTGATCTTCCTGGCCACCAGAGGCGAAAAGGGAGTGAGGATGTTCGCGTAATACTTAATAGCTTCCTCAAAGAGTTCCGATTGCACGACAAGATCGTTGAAGATATGCTCGCTCGCAATATGCTGGCCGAATGCATCGTTGGAAAACAGGATCGCATCGCCCGTAAGATACTCTATCATGGTGTCCGGCCAGTGCAGCATGGGGGCCTCAATAAAGATCAGTTCCTTCTTCCCGAGGCTGAGCTTATCGCCGGTTTTGACCACCTGGAAATTCCAGTCCTGATGATAGTGGCCTTTCAGCGATTTGACGCCGTTGGCAGTACAGTAGACCGGTTTATCAGGAATGCGGCGCATCAGTTCCGGCATGGCGCCGGAATGGTCCATTTCGGCGTGGTTGGCAATGACGTAGTCTATTTTGTTGAGGTCGATCTCTGCGGCCAGATTCCTGACGAACTCCCCGGCAAAAGGCATCCACACCGTGTCGATCAGCGCAACCTTTTCATCTTTGACCAGATAGGAGTTATAAGATGAGCCGCGGTGTGTGGAGTACTCTTCCCCATGAAATTTCCGAAGCTCCCAGTCGATTTTGCCTACCCAATGGACGTTCGGGGCTATTTCGAATTTCATAACATACCTCCTTATATTTTTATTTGATCATCACCAGCAGCATTCTAAAACGGGTTGTTGCCTTGAGAGCGTGCGGCCTGTTGGCCGGCATGATGATCATTTCGCCTTCTTTGACCGAATAGGGTTTGCCGTCAATACGGATCTCAGCCTCGCCTTCCAGCAGGCAGACCGCCGCGTCAAAAGGCGCCGTGTGTTCGCTTAGACCTTCGTCCTTATCGAAGGCGAAGACGGTCATCGTCCCCGAAGGCTTCCGGATGATCTCCCGGCTGACGACGGAATGCTCCTGGTAGGCAGCCATGTCTTTGAGCTTCGATATCTGGGCCACATCACTGGTAACGTTCCCGGCCATGTTGTTCCTCCTTTCCGGCGCTAATATGGAAGTTTCAAAGATCATCAGAAAACGGAAACTTCCTGATGCTATTCTACATTATTATGATCTATTTATGAATAAACCAGATAATGCAGGATGTAATTGACTTAAGTCAAAACCTTATGCCTATCCACATTCTTCCTTGAAAAATATCTGGAATAGGGGGAAAATGAAGAAAAAGAAGCGAAACTTAATATGACAGCATGGATAGATTTTTCCACCTCGCCTGCTTATGAAGTAAGGTATCCGGGCGTGGCTTTCGGGTTGACGCTCATTTCAGGCTGCCGGCCTTTGAGCGACAGCGCAGGGTTTGATCAATACAGGCGGAATCTCCTGCGAAAAATGAGAAAGAGGGAAACGCTCGCCGGCATCTCTCAGCGCATCGATGTGTATGATCGGTTTTTTCAGTGCTTCGGATTCGAATGTCCCCTGCCCCAGCATCTTAAGAGAACGATTAACAGCGGGTTCCCGAGGTACAACCTGATGGTCGATGCCCACTTCATGGCCGAGATGTGCGCCGGCATCCTTGTGGCGGTCACTGATCTTGATCGGATCGAAGGCAGGCTCATGCTCGATGTGGCCAAAGGAGGGGAGGTGTGTGCCGGAATGGGAGGCCGCCAATTCATAACGAAAGAAGGAGAGATTGTGCTACGGGACGAAAAGGAGATCATCTGCGTCCTTTGCCAGGGGGCAGATGAGAAGACAAAGGTGAAGGATGATACCCGCAATGTTCTTTTCTATTCCTATGCTGTTCCGGGTATCGACGGGGTCTACCTCAAGGAAGGACTGGCCGTCGCTGCAGAGACCATGGCCCAATTCGGCGGTGGAACAATCAAGGGCTTAGACGTATTCGCCGGAGGAAGAAGCATATAGAACCTTTGGCGTTTGTCATTCCAGGTACCGTTCAGCGTTCCATGTTCAACGTTCGAAGTTAAAAAATTTTCGGTGGCAGAAAGTTACTTAATTTTTTAAGATGTCCCCTTTACCGATGCTCATCCTTTAAGTCCTGATTATTTGATTTTTTTTCCCAGCACTATCGATGTTTCGATCTGGCGGTCGGGGATGGACCAGTATTTGCGGAGCAGCCCGTCTTTGTCGGGCATGACCTCGTAGCCGTGCTTCTTATAAAAATCGATCGCCCACGTTGCTGCCTTCCACGTGCCGATGAGAAGCCACTCGGTATCGACCTGCTTTTCGATGAACGCGAGGAGCTTCGAGCCGATACCCTTTCCCTGGCTCTCTGTGCCCACGTACGCGTGGCGTATGAGGGTCGCATCTTTAATGCGTTCCTTCCCCATGACCCCGAAGAGCTTCAGGTCCTTCCTGTAGCCGTAAAAGCGCATCCTCTTCATCTCGCCCGTCAGTTCCTCCATCGGCATGTAAGGCTCGTGATAGCGGTCCTCCGGTATCACGCCCCTGTACCGTGTTGCGCCGTCATTGACCACCTTGAACATCTCCTGCGCGTCCCTTGCCTCGAATATCCCCTCCTTCCAGAAACCAAAGAGGTCATAGGCATTCTGGAAGCCTATGCGGGACATTGCCTTCTCGTCGCCTACAAGATAGTAGATCACATCGTAATTCTTGCGGATCCCCGGAACAGCGGGGAAATCGGTGCCGAAGAGATATTTGCTGCTGAACGTTGCCATGGACGGAAAATATTGGAGCAGGTTCTGTGGCGGCAATCCCGACACGTCGATATAGACGTTCTCAAAACTTTTCGCGAGGAATTCCGCTATCTGGTACCAGAAGACACGGCCGCCGTGGGAAAGGATGACCTTCATATCAGGGAAATCGCTGATCACGTCGTCAAAGGTATAAGGGTCGGAATAACGCATCTTTGAACCCTTGATGAGGCTTGTGCCTGCATGAAAAAAGACAGGCAGCCCCGCCTTCTCACAATGCTCGTATATCGGATAGAGCCTTTGGTTGTTGGCATAAAAAAGGCCGTGGATGGGGTGTATCTTGAGTCCCCTGGCGCCCATTTTCAATTGAGCCTCAAAGGCGCCCGCAAGGTCGTCGTGGTAGTTCGGGTTGAGGTTCGCGATGGGTATGAACTCAGGATGAATGGCATTGATCTCAAGCGCCCTTTCAAAAGGCATGACCCCGGCCGTGTGAGGGGAGTATTCGGGGATCAGGATGCCGCCGAAAACCTCTTCCCTCTTTATCACATCCCCGTATTCCCGGGGCATCTGGTTCCCCGCTTCGTCGTAAATCTCCGGCGCGTAGGGACCGGCATCCATCCATAGCTGTTTTGCCGGACCGGTCCATTCGTGCACGTGGCCTGCGTGAATATGGACGTCGATAATATTCATACATTTCGTTATATAGTATGGAAAAGTTTATGGCAAGGGAAAAGGCGGTTCAAGCCATTCATATTTTTCTTGAAACAGCACTTGCCCTATGTGTTAATTGTACATTATGGCAGCGACCATTGACGTGGACCGCAGCCGCAGGCTTTACATGCTTGGCGTGATCCACAGGGATGAAAGAAACCGGGAATTGCTCCGCCAATGGATCGCCGGCATAGGGCCGGACGTGATCACGCTGGAATTTACGAATTACGGGCTGATGTTCAGGAAAGAAAATCGTGAAATATATAAAAAGCGTATTGACGAAGTTGTAAAAAAACTGAAAAATGATAAGAGATCATATAATGAAGCTGCAAAAGAGAAGCTGGAGTCTTTCATAAACATGCCTGACGAATATGAGATCGTTTCCGAATATTCCGCAGAGCGGCAAATGCCGTTCTATTTGATCGATATGGACCTGTTCTCGTATTTAAAATTACGGGATACGGAAGAATTGTTCGATGCCGGCAACATCGAGAGGCTCCTGACAGAAAAGGATGCCGGGAACGGTTCCTGTGAGGCGACGATGGCGCGGCTCTTCTTCAAGTCCGGCCTGAAAGGCGTTCCTTATGACGACGAGATGTATGTCCGAGACAGGTATATGGCTGACAGACTTTCTCTTCTGATGAAACATTCTCCTGAAAAGAGGTTCCTCCATATTACAGGCTGGAGGCACCTTGAAGATCCACATGACCTTTATGCCCCCTTGAATCCCCTGAAGGTATTTCCTTATGGTTAAGCTATTTGTTTTTGATCTCGGCAACGTGATCCTCCCTTTTGAACACAGGCAGATCGCGCAAAAGCTCCATGAGGTGTCCATGGTGGCAGGGCGGTTTTCCCCTGACGAAATTTTCAGATATATGTTTGATATGGAGAACGGCCTCATCAACGCCTATGAAGAAGGCTCAATGGCTTCCCTTGATTTTTTTATGAGGTTGAAGGAGAGGTATAAGCTCGATATAGATTTTGAGGAATTCAAGGATATATGGAACCCTATCTTCCGGGAAGATCCTGAAGTGAACGATATCATCATATACCTGAAAAACAGGGGATATCCCCTGTTTCTTCTCAGCAATACGAACGAGCTTCATTTTACCTATATCACGGAGCTCTACCCTATCGTGCATTTAATGGACGAATGGATACTCTCCTTCGAGATCGGCGCAAAAAAGCCGAAGCAGAGGATATACGATGAGATTTTCAAAAGAACGGACGTGAAGAGGAACGAGGTCTTGTTTATCGATGACATTAAGAGATTCGTAGAGGTAGCGAAAGATTTTGGTTTACAGGCTACAGTGTTCAAAAACGCCGGCGATCTGTGGAAGGTGATAAAGGAGAATCTCATATAATAGCTCATAGCAAAACGCAAGACGTGAAATGTAAAAAGTGAAATGTAAAAAGTTTAAACCTTTCACCTTTCTCATTTCACCTTTTACTTTGTAGGCCATCAGCCATGAGATAGAGGTATTGTTAGTGATCGAATATCCTCACATAGACCCGGTGATTATTAAAATAGGCCCTCTTTCCCTGCGATGGTATGGCCTCATGTATGTTCTCGGCTTCGCATCTTCCTATCTGCTGACCATTTACCAGTTGAAGAAGAGGGGCCTGAAGATCGAAAGGGCCAGGATAGACGACCTGTATTTCTATCTCATCGTCGGGCTTATTGTCGGCGCCCGGCTCGGGTATATTCTTTTTTACAATCTTTTGTTCTATCTCGAAAACCCTTTGGAAGTATTTGTGCTCTGGCACGGCGGAATGTCTTTCCACGGGGGGCTCATAGGGGCTTTTATTGCCGGATATGTGTATATAAAAAGGAAAAAGCTTGATTTTTTCCTGATCATTGACCTTATCATCCCCACCTGCCCCGTCGGCATCGGGTTCGGCAGGCTCGGAAACTTTATAAACGGTGAGCTCTTTGGAAGGCCGGCTGACGTGCCGTGGGCGATGGTATTTCCCCAGGGCGGCAGCCTCCCGCGGCACCCGTCGCAGCTGTACGAGGCCTTTTTTGAAGGGCTCCTTCTATTTGTAATACTTTGGATCTATAAGGATTTTAAGAAGCGCGAGGGGGATGTCTTTGCACTGTTTCTGATCCTCTATGGATGCTTCAGGATCTTCTGCGAATTTTTCAGGGAGCCGGACCTCCAGATAGGCCAGATCCTCGGCCTTTTCAGCATGGGACAGCTTTTAAGCGGATTGACGATAGCAGGGGGATTATTCCTGAAATACTACTGGCTGCCGAAAAGATCAGCACGTACCTGAAAAAGTTGTTTCTTTCACTTCTCACTGTTCGCTATCGACTATTCACTGCCTCTATGCTGGATACCGGCGATACACCCGTAAGTCGTAAGGGGTAAGTCGTAAGGGGATTAAAGAGTAGTGCAAAGGGCATGGAGCGTAGCGTGACAAACGTGAGTCATCGTGAAGAGCGAAGCGACGTGGCGACCTACGGGGCATAATCTATTGAATGAGATTGCCACGCTCCGCTCGCAATGACACTACGCCGCCTTTCACCTTTTACTTTTCACCTTTTACAGGTTTTATCGCCTAACGGCTTACCCCTGACGATTCACGGGTGTTATCCCCCTTACGCCTAACGCCTTACGACTTACGAGATCTTTCTTCACCTTCCACTTTTCACAGTAGTTGACAGCTAATAGCTGACAGCAAAAATGAACCGGGTTTGTGCTGTTGCCATGAGCCATGAGCTATGAGCCGCCTTACAATATCTCCACCAGTCCGCTGTCGATATCATAATAAGCGCCGACGACCTTGACCTTGCCCGCCCTGACGAGTTTCGCAATGATAGGTGTTGAGGCCTTTACCTGTTTTGTAACAAGATCGATGTTTGCCCTGATGGCGTTGTCTATAAGGTCGCCCTTTCTGCCTCGTGCCTTTTTGACCGCAGGGATAATTGCCTTTGCGATGCTCCCGATATGTCCGTGGGCCTCCCCGCCCTGTACAGTGGCGGTGACGGCGCCGCATTTTGAGTGGCCGAGGATGACAACGAGCCTGGTCCCAAGATGGTCCACGGCATATTCGATGCTGCCGAGGGCTACGTCATCAACGATGTTGCCGGCATCGCGGATTACAAAGATGTCCCCGATCCCCTGGTCAAAGAGGATCTCCGGAGGTATGCGGGAATCCGAGCAGCCCACTATCACCGCAAAAGGTTTTTGCCCTTTCGACACCTCGGCCCTGCGCTTTACCCCCTGGTTTGGGTGTTTCTGCTTTAATGACGCATATCTCTTATTGCCGTCGGTTAGCTTCCTTAACGCCTGATCTGCCTCGGTATGATGGCTCATGATGCCCTCCAGAATTTTTACAGTATAATTTTTTTCAGTATAATAAAAGATTTGATAGAAATCATCAAGGTAAATAACCAAACACCAATAACCGAATATCCAATAAAAAAAGGAGATAAGGCGTTCCCTCTCCCCCTGCGGGGGTAGTTCATTAATATAGTTTTGCAACCGGCTTTGTGAATATCAAGTACAAAACGACAGAAGGACATATGTTAGTCATTACGAAGGCGTGTCCGCAAAGCCATGACATAGTTCCTGTGCCCGTATCAAAGGGATGTCGTCCGTGCGTCACGTGTATATAGACGGTACAAAAGGGGTTGCCCCATAATTGTGAAAATATTAACAAAATTTTGTTGACAACTTTTGTATACATGTTTAAAATAATTCGTCTAAGTAAACTAAGGATAACAAGCAGGTCAATCCAAATATTAAATCAGGAGGTTTTGTATGGCAGCAATAAAGGAAGAAAACAACAAGTATTACCCCTCAAAGGAATTCGTTGACCAGGCATACGTAAAGAGCCGTGAAGAGTATGAGAAGATGTGGAAGCAGTCTGTCGAGGACCCGGAAGCCTTCTGGGGCAACGCGGCAAAAGAATTATTCTGGTTTAAACCATGGCTGAAGGTTAACAGGGAAGATTTTGCGAAAGGCGAGATCGAATGGTTCATCGGCGGCAAGACAAATATTTCTTATAACTGCCTTGACTACCAGATCGAAAAGGGCAAGGGCGACAAGGTTGCCATCCTCTTCCAGGGCGAGCCCGAAGACGACGTGGTAAAGCTTACCTACAAAGAGATGCTGAAGCTGGTATCAAGGTTCGCGAACGTACTGAAGAAAAAGGGCGTACGCAGGGGCGACAGGGTTGCCATCTACCTTCCTATGATCTGGCAGCTTCCCGTTGCAATGCTCGCATGTGCAAGGATCGGGGCCATCCATACGATCGTTTTTGGTGGATTCTCCGCAGAGGCGCTCCGCGACAGGATACTTGATGCAGGTGCAAAAGTTCTCATTACAGCGAACGGCTACTGGCGTTCCGGCAAGAACGTGAGCTCCAAGGCAAATGCAGACACGGCATGCGACCACTGTGCAGCGCAGGGCCACACAGTCGATAAGGTCATCGTTGTAAAGAGACTTGAAAAATTCGACGTCCCCATGAAGGCAGGCAGGGATACGTGGTTTGAGGAAGAGCTCGCGGCAGCAGACATCACCGATACATGCCCGGCTGAGATGATGGATGCGGAAGATCCTCTCTTCATCCTTTATACCTCAGGCTCCACAGGCAAACCGAAGGGTGTTCTCCACACCGTCGGCGGCTATATGGTCTATGTATACCACAGCTTTAAATATATCTTTGATTACAAAGACAAAGACGTTTTCTTCTGTACGGCGGATATCGGTTGGGTAACGGGTCACTCCTATATCGTCTACGGACCGATGTCAAACGGCGCAACATCGATCGTCTTCGAGTCGGTCCCCACATTCCCGAACCCGGACAGATTCTGGCAGATCGTTGAAAAATTTAAAGTCAACACCTTCTACACAGCTCCCACCGCTATCAGGGCGCTCATGAAAGAGGGCGAGAAATGGCCGCAGGGCAGGAACCTCTCATCCCTGAGGCTTCTTGGCTCCGTCGGCGAGCCCATCAACCCGGAGGCCTGGCTGTGGTATCACAAGTACGTTGGTGGAGAGAACTGCCCCATCGTCGATACCTGGTGGCAGACTGAAACAGGCGGCATACTCGTTACACCTCTCCCGGGCGCATGGCCGACCATACCAGGATTTGCAACACTGCCGTACTTTGGTGTTCATGCCCGCACATTACAGTCAAGATCCGATGCATCTAAACCGGCAGTAGACACACCCGTCAACGAACAGGGCGAGCTCTGTATTACAAGATCGTGGCCCGGCATGATGAGAGGCGTTTTTGGCGAACCCGAAAGGTTCTTCAACACATACTTTGTCCAGCAGCCCGGCTTCTACTTCTCAGGCGACGGGGCGATAAAGAACGAAGACGGCTATTTCAGGCTCATGGGCCGCATTGACGACGTCGTCAATGTATCAGGTCACAGGATGGGTACCGCAGAGGTTGAGGCAGCACTGAACTCCTATACCTCATCAGTTGCAGAGTCTGCCGTTGTTGGTTTCCCGCACGAAGTGAAGGGCGAAGACCTTTATGCATACATCATTTTGAAAACAGGTATTACCGGTGATGATGCACTGAAGAAAACACTGGTGGCACACGTAAGGAAAGAGATTGGTCCTATCGCGTCTCCCGGCAAGATCCAGTTCGTATCCGGTCTGCCGAAGACACGTTCCGGCAAGATCATGAGAAGGATCCTGAGAAAGGTCGCATCCGGCGAGATCGACCAGATTGGCGATACCACAACACTTGCCGATCCGGCAATAGTCGATGAGATCGTGAAGGGCAGGCAGTAAGATCGTTTGACATAACGAACACAAAAGCCCCCGGAGAAACCTTCGGGGGCTTTTTCGTATATAGTATATAGTATATAGAAGACGAAGATACAAAACAGGAACCATATACGGGGCAGCCGGGTTTACGAACTGCGATATACGATATACGAATGACGAAATACGGTTTTTATGTATACGCTCAATTCAACAAAAGCCTATCATACGGACCAACTAAACACGCTTGGATGGGAGCTGACGGTCTGCAATGCCCTCCATCCGGAGGGAACGCCCCTTCGGAAAACGCTTATCCGCGACAACTCTTTCGGCAACCTTCTCTATGACCATCTGAGCAGGCATGTGCCTATGGAAAAGATAGCGCGGGTCGTTGAAGTTGGTGGGGGGTACGGCTATCTGATGAAGGATTTCCTTGAAAGGAACAGTACGTTGGAGCCGTGCATGCTCGATCTTTCCCCCTTTCTTCTCCGGAAGCAGAAAGAGACCCTCCGGGGATACAATGTCTCGTACAGGGAGGAGGATCTTCTGGAGACAGGCCGGGCCTTTCTTTCAGAGTTTGATCTGGCGGTCTTAAATGAAAATTTGGGAGACTTCCCGACCCTTGTTAACCTGAACAGCAACCTGTTCCAATCACCATCAGACATAACCGACCCGATCCTGAGGTCAGCGCTTCATTTTTTTACCACATACGATCTTGAGAAACCTGAGGGTGACTTTAATCTGAACATAGGAGCCCTGCAGGTCCTGGAAAAGCTATGCACCGCAGGTATTCCGTATATCTATGCAGGCGAACACAGCTGCGAAGCCGCCGTCCCTGAAGCGCTGAGGTCTTTTGTTTGTATTGAGTCCACAGGAAACCCTGCGAGGATCTCACTGAAAGGACACGACGAATATACCATCAAATTCTCCCACCTTGAGTCTGTCGCCAGAGCCTTTCACTACCGTGTTGTGCGTGGCCCCTTTGCAGACTTCATCGCATTCAGCCTAAGCGAAAAACTCCGCAATATCCTCCTTACCCTCGGCAGGACGAGCGATGAGGCGGAGATGGTCTGTCAATTTATCGAAGACCTCTTCCGATACGAATACATGATCATCATAAAAGATATAATTGCGTAGCACTTTTGTTCTTTGTCGCAGAGATGTGTCCGAGGCTATTGGAGAGGGATTTGGGCGGGGGTTTCGCTCCCTGCAATTATATTGCTTCTATGAACGTTTTGGTGGTTTTAAGGGTATAAGGGCAAGGCAGGGGTTGCGTAATCAATTACTCCGGAGGGTTATATGACAGCCATTTCCAGAGTTCAGAAATTTTATGGGCTACAAAATAAGTAAATATTAAAACGACAAAGACGCAAACTAACGTAGCAGCAATGATATTCCACTTTATTTTGGTCAGTTCTTCCTGAACATCGTCCACATAGATTCCGCTGCCGACGATCCAGCCCCAGGGTTTAAAGAGTTTTACATAAGATAACTTTGGCACGGGCCGGGTCGTTCCAGGTTTGGGCCACATATAATCTACAAAACCTTCACCTTTTTCATTGCATATGTTTACCATCTCAATAAAGAGGTATTTCCCTGCCGGGTCTCGATCGTTAGAAAGGTTTTTGCCGTCAAGCTCCGGGAAATTAGGGTGCATGAGCATCCTCGGCTCAAGGTCGTTTATCCAGAAATAATCATTATCCCTATACCGGAGTTGTTTGATTACAGACAAGGCCCTTCCCTGTGCCGTCTGTATTGTCAATTCGCCTTTATCAGCCCTGTTGGCATAGGCAGTGACAAGCGTGTACGCGATGTCCAGCACATCTTTGGTGGCATTTCTTTTTTCTTCCATTAATTTCTTTTCCACAAGCGGTATAATATAGAAAAATGCCGATATTAACATCAGAAGGTTAAGCATAATCGATATGCTCATTACCTTTTGAAAGATACCCCAGTGTTTAAAACGTAAAAAACTCATAGCTTATTCCTTTTTATATCTGCAATAAAAGTACCCTTTTGATCATTATCAGTCAAGTCTTTCCGTTCATAACGAATATCCGGGATATCCGATATCTCCAGCGTGATGCCGATGGCGGCAGGAAGACGTGTATATCATTTTTCAACGGGCGCAGCATAGGGGTTTTTAATTGCTTTCAGCCGGGAATGATTGGCGATTCTGTCATAGATTACCTTTATCGCTTGTTGTATGGTATGGATCTCTTCCGAATCCTCCGTTACCGTGTAAGTGCGATGGAGGTTTGACTGGAAATCGAACAGGGTGATAAGGACAGCATCGGGCCTCGTCGTTGCCATTTCAACAAAAATTTCCTGATCATAAATAAAATATATGCCATAATATGAGGATTCGACCAAGGTGCCCCTGCAGTGACTGGTGGTGAAATTCAAAATACGGTATGCAATATCCCTCAGGCTATTAGAGACAATATTGTCCACATTTTTTTTTGCACTGTGCTCCATAAGCGACCTGCCGATTTCGATTTCAAAGGCATCGAAGTCTACAGAAGAGCCGTCATGTTCCGAAATTTTATCGAGGTTGTATGAATAATCAATCATTTCGGGATGGGTAAAAGTGCCCTTGTTCCATAATTTTTTGAAGAGGAGATTGGAGACCGTCCACGGCAGGGTCTTCTGTGTATCGATGAAGAGGTTTCTCCTCAATGTCCTGTCGAAGAAGTTTGCAATCCCCATATTCTCAATGCGACTGTCAACGTATATTCCCCAAATATGGTTATAGGTTTCCCGTGTTTTTGGCTCGGCCATTCCGTGAGGTGTAAGATCAGGGTTATAATGGAAGTTTGGATCAAAAGCGTCGGCAACATAGAGAAATAGACGATATATCCTGCCATAGAGAAACATTTCGTTTTTCCAGAGGGTGAGCTTTATGTCCGTCTGGCTGGATTCCTTTTTCAGCCTGGTGATCTTTTCGTTCCAGGGGGAATCAACCTCCTTTACATAAATATTGCGGATTAAATTTGCAAGAGGCAGGGTGTTTAATATGTCCCTGGCGATAATCTGTTTTGCTTGCAGAGAAATGCTCGTCATTTTATGAATACACAGAGGAGGAAATACTTTTCCAAAGGACAGATGTTCTTCCCTCCCCTGCATCTTGGTTCTTTTTTAAATAATAATGTATCTATGGCCATTCAGTTTTATATGTTACAGCAAGAATGAATCCTGCTACCAACATGCCGGCAGCTGTAAAAAGAGCTCCCTCGTAGTTTTGTGTAGCCTCCTTTACCCGTGCAAAAACCAGAGGGCCTGCAATCCCTGCGCAACCCCATGCAGTGAGCATTGTGCCGTAGACCTTTCCGATATAACCAGGCCCGAAGGCATCTGCGGCAAATGCCGGCATCGTTGCAAAACCACCACCATAACATGCGAGGAGATAACTTGCCATAATGCCAAACAAGACGATGTTCCCGATCTTTGGCAGAAGCATATACAGGACAGCCTGAGAAATAAACATAATTGCAAAAACAGCCTTTCTTCCGATTGCATCAGAAAGCCATGACCAGATAAGTCTTCCCAGCCCGTTAAAGATTGAGGCAATAGCAAGGACCGTCCCCGCTGTAATGGCTATAGCCTTGAGTTGGTCCGGTGTCGGCTGCCCCTCTATCGTGGTTCTCAATATATCCTGTGCCATGGGAGATAATTGGGATATTAGTCCTATGCCGGCCGATACGTTAAGAAAAAGCATGAGCCATAATGTCCACCACTGCCTGGTTTTCACAGCTTTGCTGAATGGTATGGAATCTGCGGCCGACTTACCTTTTGCCGCCCCGGGTTTAAAGCCGGAAGGCAGCCACCCTTGCGGAGGGTTTCTATAGAGTTGTGCTGTGCCTGTAACGAGAAACAGGAATATGACCCCCCAGATAAAAAAGGTGTTGGCAATACCTATGTTGATGACCATCTTGGGTGCAATCTGACCCATAAAAAAGGCACCGGCGCCAAAACCCATGACCGCAAGGCCTGTGACGAGGCCTCTCTTGTCGGGAAACCAGCGGATCAATGTTGCGATCGGCGTGACATAACCAAACCCGTTACCGATGCCGCCAACAACACCATAGCCTATATAGAGAAGGGTAAGGCTGCCAATCTTATCGGCTACCCCGGTAAGAATTGTTCCAATGCCGAAAAGTATTCCACCAACAGTAGCCACAAAGCGTGGTCCTTTCTTGTCTACTAATGTCCCCCCGAATACAACTGAGGTGCCCACTACGGCCATCAGGATCATAAATGCGGCCTGCGTACCGGTCTCAGACCATCCGTGGGCAGTCATCAAAGGTTTTTTAAAAACAGACCAGGCATACACCGTACCGAGGCATAATTGCATAATAACTGCAGCCCCGGCAATCAACCATCTTTTTGTTTCCAATTTTTGATCAGCCATTCTCCCTTACCTCCATCAAAAGTGTTTCATAAATTAGTGAATGAAATCATAAACGCAAAAAAAACCATTGCAATTATCTTAAATAATTGATTTCCCGAAGGCAAGATTTATTTGCGAAATATCTCACAACCTCAATTAATTAACCGGGTTTTAAAAGTATTTATGCAGCAGTGTTGCGAAATATCTCACAAAATACCGGCAGCCCTCTATTTAACGGGGCTCGCGTCGCCCCCTACACGAACAAAGTCCGTGGAGCCTCCCCCTCTTGCTCGAGAACTCGCTATAGAATATTTTTTAGGCTCGCGTCGCCCCCTCCACGCGACCCACCCACCGGGTGGGTGCCCCGGTCCGTGGAGCCTCCCCCTCTTGCTCGAGAACTCGCTATAGAATATTTTTTAGGCTCGCGTCCTACCGGTTCTCCTCAACCCCAGCCTCAACCTGATTCTTTTATCATGAGCCGTGGGCCTGCCCGTGGGAATCTCCGTATTGCTACGTCGGTAAAGAAATATTGATCAGGTTAACATATTGGAGATTTACAGAGAAAATAAGCCAGGTCTGTTTTGAGCAGGTTTTGAAAAAAATGGAATTTTATATAACCAATGATGTACAATTTAAATGTTCAGGATCAATAATTCCGTGAGCGAGGCATAGTCGAATCTCCATATGGATATAACTAATTTATATGGAGGGAGGTTTGAGTGAAGGTTCTTTTTTCTACCGGTTCCCTAGGCCGTCGCCCTATTCGTGAAGTCTTCCTGCTTGCAAGGGAAGCCGGTTTTGACGGGTGCGAGTTTGTGGTTGGTAAGGATTTTAACAGGGCCGGCTATAAAGATGAAGTTGCTGAATGCCTCAACATCCTTCCGATTTATACCATACATGCGCCATATGTACACATTGCCTCATGGGGCGATGAGATGCAGGCCTTGTCCAGAAGCGTTGAGCTTGCCAGAGAGTTTGGAGCGAAGGTGGTTACGTTCCATCCCCCCTCGTGGCTGGCAAGGGAATTCAAGTACTATAAATGGTTTAAAAGAATTCAGGATTTTCAGAAAGAATTTGGATGTGAGGGTTTTGTTCTTAGTATTGAAAATATGCCCCTTATTAAATTGTTAATCCCCCCTTATGTTTTGAACAACTTCAAAAAATTAATAAGGTATGGCATAAAGAGGAATATTTATTTTACCTATGATATAACCCATATCGGGACCTATGGATACGATATCGTCAATGCCTTCCTGATGTATTTTGAGACAGGGAGATTGAGAAACGTCCATGTCAGCGATTACAGTCTCTGGCGGGAGAAAAGTCACCTGGGGATAGGCAGGGGGGAATTGCCCATCGTAAGATTGTTGAATACGATGAGAAGGCTGGGATATGAAGAAATGGTAACGCTTGAGATTGCCCCGCAGGAACTGCCGAGGACAAAAGAATGGTTGCTCAAAGTTATGAGCTATTCGTCGGCCTACCTGAAATTGCATCTGGGGGAGGGGGAAGGCTTGGGTCCAATTTCGCCTTAAATCCATTATAAGCCGGCACAACAGTTTTGTTTGCATGATGTTGTCAAATCAATCTTTTTTATTGACATATGTGCAATATTTAGAATAAATTATCCACTTCAAATAAGGGTATACGGGGTTCTTTGTGATGGAGACGTGGTTTTTCTGAAACGTTTAGCTATAATAGCGTGGTTATAAGCAAAAAAGGCCTTAGGCGCCTGCAGGATAATATATTAAGGAGGTTTTTATGGCAAAAAGCGTGCATGATATTGTGAATTCCCCGAAGTTTAAGAGGCTTGTCACGACGAGGTGGTCGGTTAGCTTCTTCCTTACGTTTCTGTTGTTTGTGGTGTATTACGGGTATATTCTCCTGATCGCTTATAACAAGGAGTTCTTGGCTGAAAAGGTCGGCGTCTACACCAACTATGGCATTATATTCGGAGTGCTTGTTATTGTGCTTTCCTGGGTACTTACGTTTATTTATGTCATTTGGGCAAACTACTCGTATGATAAGAAAGTCGAAGAGCTGAAAAAAGAAATTCGTTAAGGAGGGGCAGACAGATGCAGACAGCCATAGGACAACCGAATTTTATTTCAATACTTTTTTTTGGGATATTTATATTTTTCACCCTCATGGTTACCTACTGGGCAGCCAAGAAGACAAAAACCGCGGCAGAGTATTATGCTGCAGGCAGGACTGTTACGGGATTTCAGAATGGAATGGCACTCGCCGGGGATTACATGTCGGCAGCATCCTTCCTCGGCATAGCCGGTATGGTTTCTCTGAAGGGATACGACGGAATGATCTATGCCACTGGCTGGCTCGTCGGGTGGCCGGCCTTGATGTTCCTTATCGCGGAACCACTGAGGAATCTTGGTAAGTTCACCTTTGCCGACGTGGTTGCCTTCAGGCTGAAACAGACACCCATCAGAATTGCAGGCGCAATAGGGGGTATCCTTGTGGTGCTCGCCTATACAATCGCCCAGATGGTGGGCTCAGGAAGCCTGATAAAGCTGATGTTCGGTATTCCCTATGAAGCGGCTGAAATCATTGTTGGTTGCGTTATGCTCGCTTACGTTCTTTTCGGTGGAATGCTTGCCACGACCTGGGTACAGATTATCAAGGCATGCCTCCTGCTTTTTGGCGTAACCGTTTTACTCTTCCTCGGCCTGGCAAAGTTTGGTTTTAATCCGGGCAATGTGTATGGAGCAGTTCAGAATCTTCCCCAGATCGGGGACGAGATGTTAAGACCGGGTGGTCTTGTAACGAATCCTCTTGACGCGATCTCCCTGGGGCTTGCCCTGATGCTCGGTCTCCTCGGTTTGCCTCACATTCTCATGCGGTTTTTTACTGTGCCCAATGCGCAGGAGGCGAGGAAATCGGTTGCTTATGCCACCACATTCATCGGATATTTCTATTGCATCATCCCGGTAGTGGGCTTCATGGCGGCTGTACTGGTGGGAAAGGACCTGATTGCGAAAGTCGATAAAGGCGGCAATATGGCGGCCCTGTTGCTCAGCGAGCTCCTTGGAGGGACACCCTTTATGGGATTTATTGCGGCTGTTGCCTTTGCGACAATCCTCGCCGTCGTAGCCGGGCTCACCCTCGCTGCTGCCTCGGCTTTGTCCCATGATATTTTTATGTCAGTCTTCAGGAAGGGTCAGGCCAGCGAAGCCGAACAGGTCAAGATAGCACGGATCGCCGTCGTCATTTTTGGTATTGTTGCGATCCTCCTTGGTATCCTCTTTAAAGGACAGAACGTTGCCTTTATGGTTGGCCTTGCCTTTGCAATCGCGGCCAGCGGAAACTTCCCTGCCCTCTTTTTGTCGATTGTGTGGAAGAAGTACACAACTGCAGGGGCGGTTGCCTCAATACTTATCGGATCTGTATCGGCAACGGTATTGATCATATTAAGCCCTACCGTGTGGGTAGATGTTTTCAAATTCAAAGAGGCCATCTTCCCGTTAAAAAATCCTGCAATTGTCTCCATGACACTATCCTTTATCTGCGGGATCGTCGCCTCCTATATGTTTCCTGACAAGGAAGCTGAGCAGAAGTTTGAAGATGAAAAACTGAGAACCTACCTCGGAGTTGGAGCGGAGTAAACATTATGAATTTTAAACAAGGGCCTCCCACGGGGGGCCCTTGTTTTAATTTAGAAGCAAAGATTCGGGGGGTTGCTTGTTAAAAGAAGGATCGATTTTCCTCGCAAGGGTCAGAGATGTCTACCGGAAGGATACCTTCACCTGTAAACCGGATATCACTGCATCGCACGTTGCCCTTCTGATGAAGGAGATGAATGTGTCAGGGGTCATCGTGTCTCATTATGACGTACCGGTAGGTGTTGTCACCGACAGGGACCTGCGTGATAAGGTGCTGGCGATGGAGCTTGACCCGACAAAGGTCTACGTGTCCTCCATCTTGAGCGAACCTCTTATTTCGATCAGGGAGGACGATTTTCTCTCGGAAGCCGTCTATAAAATGCTGAAAAACAACATCCACAGGCTTGCCGTAGTGAATGACACAGGAAATCTTCTCGGCGTCATCACCGACACCGACATCATAAAATTCCAGACGGATACGGCCCTTTACTTTATGAGGGACCTCGAAGACGCCCGGAATATAAGCGATGTAAAGGTGATCAACGACAAGATGATCGACTACATAGGAACGCTCTTTAAGGCGGAGATAAAGCCGAAGGACCTCATACGACTGATTTCGTATCTGAACGACCTTATTATCGTCAAAACAATAAGGCTTATTGTAGAAAAGGAATTCCCGAAGCTACCTGCAAAATTTGCCTTTCTTGTTCTTGGAAGCGAAGGCAGAATGGAGCAAACGCTGAAAACCGATCAGGATAACGCTATTGTATATGCTGATGAACTCGGCAAAGAAGATCTGGTATTGCTCGAGGCGTTTTCTGTAAAACTGATCGATAGTCTCGTTGACATCGGGTTTCCTTCCTGCCCGGGTGGTATCATGGCGAAGAACGCAGTATGGAGAAGGAGTCTTTCAGACTGGGGCGACACGGCAAAGGGCTGGGTGAGCGTGCCAACCCCTAACAATATACTGAATTACAGCATGTTCTCCGACCTCCGCACCGTATATGGTGATCTGGAGCTTGAAAAGGCCCTGAAACAGCGCGTAGTTAACGTGATTTCCAAGAACCCTGTCTTTCTTGCCCACATGGCAAACAACATTCTGAGGTTCAAGCCACCACTCAATTTTCTGGGAGGGTTCAAAGTTGAGAAGAAAGGCGAGCATGCCGGCAAGCTGGATATCAAGATGGCAGGCATATTTCCTCTTACTGAAGGTATTAAAGTGCTGGCCCTGGAGGCGGGGATCATGGAGGGCGGCACGATTGACAAGATTGCCAAACTCATGGGACGTGGCATAGTTCCCGATGACGAGCTTCACGAGGTTGAGGCCAGCCTTGATTTTTTTATATATTTGAGACTGAAAAACCAGATAGAACAGGTGTCAAGTGGTCTGGAGCCTACCAATTTTATCGACCCCCTCAATCTCAACGAGGTGGAAAGAGAGCGGCTGAAGGTCGGTTTCTCCATGGTCAAGGCATTTCAGAGTTTTCTGGCAGAAAAATATAAAGTAAGCTTCCTGGCAGGTTAATCAAAATCATATACGAGCATCATCCGTCTTGCCCGCAAGGTCTATCCTCGTATTAACCCCCGCAGATGGAGAATTATATAGTGGTATCAGGCTATTTCGTGATCAGTACGCGGCACTTTGCTTCCTTGAGGACAACCCTTGCCACGTTTCCAATCAAATACCTGGCCAAGCCTGTTCTGCCTAACGAGGCCATCACAATGAGATCGATGTTTTTCTCTTCCTGCTCCTTCAATATCTCCTCGTAAGCTACACCGTTTCGGATATCAGCGGCAATTTCAATTCCTTTGGTTTGTGGAAATTTTGCCAACTGTTTATCCATCTTTTCTATGGCTGTATTGCGGATTTGGCTCTCCATATCCTGGACGACCCTATAGTCGATCGAATAAACATCGACGCTCTGTTGTATATGTTTCCCGATGACGTGAAGAAGAAAAACTTTGGCATTGTTCGGTTTGGCGATATCAAGCGCCTCTTGTAGCGCCCTATCTGAGTCGGGAGAAAAGTCTGTTGGAACGAGAATCCTTGCGGCTTGCTGCATTGTATGGCCCTCCATATTGTTAGAATAGAGTCACATATCGCTTATCTCTATATAATAGCAGCGAGTGGTCTGTTGTCAACCGGAAAAGACTTTCAAGCATGTTGGAATGAGTCGTTACCAACACTTAAAGGTTTTGTGTGAGGATGAAAAGGTGCTGACCCCTTGAACGAAAATTTTTTAACTGTGAATTAGAATGTGAATATTGAGGCTAATAATTTAAATATTTCTTGACATTACATGACTAAATCGTTTAATATACCAAAGTTTTTCGCAGTGTACCAATATCCCTTAATTAAAATGAGGGATTATTTTTTTGGAGGTCTCGATGCCTACTATTAACCAATTAGTGAGGCGAGGGAGAGAAGCCGTCAAAAAGAAGAGTTCTTCTCCGGCCCTTACCGATTGCCCACAGAAAAGAGGAGTCTGCGTAAGAGTATATACGACCACTCCGAAAAAACCGAACTCTGCATTGCGGAAGGTAGCCCGTGTAAGGCTTACGAACGGCATCGAAGTGACGACCTATATACCGGGGATCGGACATAACCTTCAGGAACACTCCGTTGTGTTGATCAGGGGCGGGAGGGTAAAAGACTTACCCGGTGTCAGATACCATATTATCAGGGGTTCTCTGGACGCGAGCGGCGTAGTGAACAGAAAGAAGAGCAGATCGAAATACGGCGCCAAGAGACCGAAGCAATAAAGGAGTGTTTTCATGCCGAGAAAAGGACATGTTTCAAAGAGAGAAAAACTGCCTGACCCGAAGTATAATGACCTGCTTGTGCAGAGGCTTGTAAGCTGTGTCATGCTGGACGGGAAAAAGAGCACTGCCACGGGTATCGTATATGGCGCGTTCGATCTTATTGAAAGCAAAATCAAAGACGAACCGCTGAAGGTCTTTCATAAGGCGGTTGAGAATATCAGGCCGGAGATAGAGGTTAAGGCGAGACGCGTGGGCGGGGCAACATACCAGGTGCCCGTTGAGGTAAGACTGAACAGAAAACTCTCCTTGGGCATCAGGTGGCTCATCAGATATGCAAGAGAAAGATCGGAAAGAACGATGGTCGAAAAGCTCGCAGGAGAGATCATTGACGCCTATAACAACAAGGGCGGCGCCGTAAAGAAGAGGGAGGATACCCACAAGATGGCAGAGGCCAACAAAGCTTTTGCCCATTACAGATGGTAGCACGTTCGTTATGAATCAAAATGTAAGAAATGTCGGGATCATGGCTCATATTGACGCAGGAAAGACGACTGCTACCGAGCGGATGCTTTTCTATACAGGGGTAAACAACAGGATCGGGGAAGTTGATGACGGCGCTGCGACGATGGACTGGATGGAAGAAGAAAAGGAACGGGGCATCACCATCACCGCTGCAGCCACCACCTGTTTCTGGAACGACCACAGAATAAACATTATCGACACACCGGGCCATATCGATTTTACCATAGAAGTAGGCAGGTCATTGAGGGTTCTCGATGGAGCGGTGGCGCTTTTCTCCGGGGTGGAGGGCGTTGAGCCGCAGTCCGAAACTGTCTGGAGGCAAGCCGATCGCTACGGCGTGCCAAGGATAGGGTTCGTGAACAAGATGGACAGGCCCGGGGCTGATTTCCCAAAATGCCTTACCATGATACAGGAGATATTAAAGGTCAATCCGGTTGTTGTGCAATTACCGATCAAGGAAAAAGATGACTTCCTCGGTGTAGTGGATGTCATTACCGGAAGGGCGATCCTTTACAACAAGGACAGACTTGGATACGAATATTCACTCTGCGACATACCCGCACATATGGCCGATGAGGTCCATGCGGCGCGGGAAAGGATGATGGAGGCGCTTTCCGAGATCGACGACGACCTCATGCTGCGATTCCTGGAAGGTGATGAGATCGATGAAAGCGAGATCAGGAGGGTCATACGCAAGGGAACGCTGGGCGGGAGCATACTGCCGGTACTGTGCGGCAGCGCCTTTAAGAACAAAGGCATCCAGCCGCTCCTTGACGCGATCGTAGATTATCTCCCGTCGCCTCAGGATATTTCGCCCCACCACTGCTGGACCGAGGACGGGGAAGAGAAGACGCTCGTCGGCACAAAAGATGAGAAGTTCAGCGGGCTCGTTTTTAAGATCATGAATGACCCCTTTGTCGGTCATCTTACCTATATCAGGATTTATTCAGGCGAACTGAAAACAGGCGATACCGTCCTGAACACGGCAAAATCGAAAACAGAGCGGATCGGCAGGATCATGAGACTCCATGCAAATAAAAGGGAAGAAGTAAAAAAGGTAGAGGCCGGAGATATCTGCGCGATCGTCGGCTTGAAAGGTGTCTCAACAGGGGACACGCTCACCGATCCCGACATGCATATATCTTTCGAGGCGATAGAAGTTCCGTCGCCCGTCGTTTCCTGTGCCATTGCGCCGAAAAGAAAGGACGACCTCAAGAAGATGTGGCTCGTCTTCAATAAATATACCATTGAGGACCCGTCGCTGACCGTGCGGCTTGACAGCGAAACAGGAGAGGTGATCCTCTCCGGCATGGGCGAACTTCACCTTGAGATTATTATGGACAGGGCAAAAAGAGAACATAACCTTGAAATGCTTTCTTCGCCCCCGCAGGTAGCCTACCGGGAGGCCATTACAAGGCATACGACAGGAACAGGCAAGTATATCAAGCAGTCCGGGGGACACGGTCAATACGGCCATGTCGTACTGCAGGTATCTCCCCATGAAGGTGCCGGATTTATCTTTGAGAACAAGACCGTGGGTGGCGTCATACCGCGGGAATATATCTCCAGCATCGAGACGGGGATCAAAGAGACCCTGGAAAAGGGTATTTTATGCGGATACCCGTTGATCGACATAAAGGTTGAGCTTCTGGACGGCTCTTTTCATGAAGTGGATTCGTCAGAGCTTGCATTCAAACTCGCCGGATCTATCGGAATAAAAGACGCTGTAGCAAAGGCAACCCCTATCCTCCTCGAACCCGTTATGAAGGTCGACATCAATGTCCCCGGAGATTTTCTTGGATCCGTCATCAGCGACATCTCATCGAGGAGAGGCAGGATCGCTGAACTCGGCGACAGGAACGATTTTAAGACCGTTCTCGCCTATCTGCCTCTGGACGAGATGTTCGGCTATACCACTCGGCTTCGTTCAGTAACCCAGGGAAGGGGCTATTACAGCATGGAATTTTTCCATTACGCCCCGGTACCACAACATATCTACGAAAATGTTTTAAAGAATAGAGATAAAAATCAAACGGAGGTTCTCTATGGCTAAGAAGAAGTTTGAGAGGACAAAACCCCATGTGAACATCGGAACGATCGGGCATATCGATCACGGGAAGACGACGCTCACCTCTGCGATCACGAAGTGTCTCGCCAACCGGGGGTTTGCGGAATGGATCCCCTTTGACCAGATCGACAAGGCCCCGGAAGAGAAGGAAAGGGGCATCACGATCGCGACGGCGCACGTGGAGTATGAGACCGACAACCGCCATTACGCCCACGTGGACTGTCCGGGCCACGCGGATTATATCAAGAATATGATCACCGGCGCCGCCCAGATGGACGGTGCGATCCTCGTCGTCGGCGCCAACGACGGACCCATGCCCCAGACGAGGGAGCATATCCTCCTNNGTCGAGCTTGAGCTCCGGGAGCTTCTCACCCAGTACGAGTTCCCCGGGGACAAGATCCCTATCATCCGGGGAAGCGCACTCAAGGCCCTGGAGCACGGCTGCGGCAACAGGGAGTGCCCTGACTGCAAGAGCATCTATGAGCTCATGGATGCAGTGGACTCCTACATCCCCGAGCCGGTCCGTGATATTGCAAAGCCCTTCCTGATGCCTGTGGAGGATGTCTTCTCCATCTCCGGCCGCGGCACTGTCGTCACCGGCAGGGTGGAGCGCGGAGTCATCAAGCCCGGCGAGGAGGTCGAGATCGTCGGCTTCCGTCCCACAGAGAAGACCGTCGCCACCTCCGTTGAGATGTTCCGGAAGATCCTCGACCAGGGACAGGCAGGCGACAATATCGGCGTCCTGCTCCGGGGGACGAAGAAAGACGAAGTGGAGCGCGGCCAGGTGCTCGCCAAGCCCGGCTCCATCAAGCCCCACACGAAGTTCAAGGGAGAGGTCTACATCCTTGCAAAAGAGGAGGGAGGCCGCCATACCCCGTTCTTCTCCGGGTACCGTCCCCAGTTCTACTTCCGTACCACCGACGTGACCGGTGTGGCAAAGCTCCCCGAAGGCGTCGAGATGGTAATGCCCGGCGACAACGTGACCTTGAGCGTCGAGCTTGTCACCCCCATTGCCCTTGAAAAGGAACTCCGCTTTGCCATCAGGGAAGGCGGCAAGACCGTAGGCGCAGGGGTCGTCACCGAGAT
>DIWM01000024.1 GCA_002428485.1 Deltaproteobacteria bacterium UBA6106 | reverse complement strand
TGCTTCGCAAAAGACCGAGCTTCCTCGCCGCACGACGGTTTGCTACGGGATATCCCGAACCGACGCTCTTCTACATGACATATCCGAGATTAAGGCAGTGAATAGTCGATAGTAGACAGCCGTCAGCAGTCAGCACACAGCCGTCAACTGAAACAAAAAAGGCTTTAGGCTGATAGCTGATCGCTGATAGCTAAAGAAGCTGTCAGTATCCAGCATCAAGTATCCAGTAATCTTGTTGGCCGTAGTCCCCTTACGCCTTACGACTGACGAGGTTTTTCTAGGGCCTATCCCGGGTTATATGATATGATATCCTTCCCATGAACATCGTTACTGCAAAAGGACTGACGAAGGACTTCAACGGGTTGCGGGCCGTCAACGGCGTTGATTTTGAGATCAGGAAGGGTGAGTGCTTTGGTTTCCTCGGACCAAACGGCGCAGGCAAAACAACGGTCATGCGGGTGCTCTACTGTTTCATTAAGCCAACCTCGGGCGATGTTAAGGTCTTTGACATCAACGTAAAAGATGAGCCTTCGCTCATAAAGTCACGGCTGGGGGTGATGCCTCAGGAGGAGAACCTCGATCTCGAGCTCTCTGTGATGGAAAACCTGGTCGTTTACGCCAGGTATTTTGACATACCGAAGAAAAAGGCATTGGCTGTTGCCGCAGAACTTCTTTCCTACGTTGAATTAAGCGAAAAGATCGACGCAAACATAAAAAACCTGTCGGGAGGGATGAAGAGAAGCCTCCTTCTTGCAAGGGCCTTATTGAACAACCCGGAGATTCTCATCCTCGATGAGCCTACAACGGGCCTTGACCCTCATGCGAGGCAGGTGGTGTGGAAGAAATTGAATGATCTGAAGGCGCGTGATACGACGTTGATCCTCACGACACACTACATGGAAGAGGCTAACAGGCTCTGCGACAGGGTTGCGATCATGGACCAGGGCACGATCATTACTGTCGATTCTCCTTTGCGCCTGAAAGAAAGGCACGGCGGGAACCTCGAAGAGGTCTACCTGAAACTTACAGGGAGGCCGCTTGAAGATTAAAAGGGCGATGCGTGTCTGGCAAAGGCATTTTGCCGTCTACACGAAACTGTATAAGTCCAGCATAGCCCTCAACTTTGTTGAGCCCGTCCTCTACCTTGTCGCCCTTGGTTTCGGGCTTGGCGCCTTTGTGAAGGAGGTCCACGGAAAGCCTTACATCCAGTTCATCGCCCCTGGCATCATCGCCTCATCGTCGATGTTCGCCGCGACATACGAATCCACGTACGGTACTTATGTAAGGATGACCTTTCAGAAGACCTTCGATGCGATCCTGGCCACCCCGGTGAACATCGACGACCTTGTGGCAGGGGAGCTCATGTGGGCGGCAACAAAAAGCGTTTTTTACGGCGCCATCATCATCGTTGCGATCAGCCTTTTCGGTCTTGTGGAATCCCCGCTGGTGGTCGTGCTCCTCCCGGTCCTTTTCGTGAGCGGCTTTATTTTTGCGGAGATATCAATGGCCTGCGTTGCCATCGTGCCCGGGATAGATTCCCTGAACTATTATTATACGCTTTTTATGACGCCAATGTTCCTCTTCTCAGGCATCTTTTTTCCACTCGATCCGCTGCCGCCCTTCGTAACGCACATCGCTTATTTCACCCCCCTTTTTCATCTTACGAATATCTGCAGGTCCTTTGCCGCGGGCAGCATCTCAGCGGTGACAGGCGATATCCTATGGCTCTGCGTTGCCGCCATCGTCCTGATCCCTCTGCCGTTCAGGCTGATGAAGAGAAGGATAGTGGGATAGTGAAAAGTGAAAGGTGAAAGGGGAAAGGTGAAAAGTGAAAGGTGAAAGGTGAAAGGTGAAAGGGGAAAGGGGAAAAGTGAAAGGGGAAAGGGGAAGAGGATCTTGTTTGTCGTGAGGTGTGAGGCGTAAGAACTTGCTCATGGCTGATAGCTCATAGCTGATGGCAAAAACGAACCGGGTTATTGCTGTTGCTATGAGCCATGAGCTATGAACTATGAGCTGCTTTCTCTCGACATACGATATACGGCTTATCCCTGTTCATTGCCCATTGTACACGAGGCAGCGTTCGTTCATGCATTTCAATATTGTCATCGGCCTTGAAACCTTTCCCTGCAAGACGGCAAGCCTTTTCTTTTTAAGCACTGTAAATACTCTCTCCGGTGAATTGAGAAGAACGCTGAGCCGGTCATCATTGATGAAAATGTTTTTTGCGTCTTCGTACCGTGAACCCATCTCAAGTTCGCCTTTGTAGGAGGCTATTATTACCTTTGATCTTGTATAAAAGGGCAGCGTCTGATCAAAAGAGGCGTAGTTGACGATGGTGTCCTGCCCGGCTTTTTTCTGATCGATTATTGCGGCGAGCCCTTTTGTGGTGTTTACCCTGTCAAGAACAGGGGTATTGGAGATGATGGCAGAAACCAGGAGGAGGGAGAAAAGGGAAAACAGGTAAAAGAGGATTGAGAACTTATTCAGCCTCCGTACTATAAGGAGACAGAACAGGACAAAAGAAGAAAGGGAGACGGCAATGGAAAAGCTGCGGAGGTCCTTCATAATGATCGGGGCTTCCTCTGATACATTATTTATATACGCAATAAAGAGGGGGTTCGACGGCAGAAGGGCGGAAAGGGCAAAGACGGCGAAGATGACGAGGTAGATGATTACCTCCGTTTTTTGTTTTATAAGGTTTTCCCAGTAGCTGTGGAACAGATGGCCGATGAGGATCGAGAGGGCAGGGAAGGCGGGGAGGATGTACGGTGGGAGCTTTGAGCCCGACAGGCTGAAGAATGCAAAGACCACGAAGGTCCAGATCGCAAAAAACCGAAGCTCGCTATTTCTCCAGGCATTGACAATGCTTCTCGGTATCAGCACAGACCAGGGCAAAAGGCCTGCGAACAAGACCGGCAGAAAGTAATACATAGGCCCGGACCGCTTGTGCTTCGATGTAAAGAACCTGAGCACGTGCTGGTCGATAAAGAAGAAATAGAGGAATTCCTTTTCTCTCAGGGCCATGGCGATGATCCAGGGCAGGGTGATGATTGCATAGATCGCGAGGCCCCGGAGGAGCCTCAGCTCCCTGAGAAAGGCAAGGTTCCTTTCCGTGACGAGAAATATGATTATAGTGATGCCTGCAAGTATTACGCAGACAGGGCCCTTCGTAAGGGTCGCGAGGCCGAGGGCAACATAGAAGAGATAGAGGAACCACGTTTTTCGTTCCCTGTAATATCCGGCAAAGGATATGAGGGCGCAAAAAAGCCAGAGGGTGAAGAACATGTCGAGGGTTACAACCCTTGCCATTGCAAAAAAACCGAAGGATGACAGAAGGACCACCGACGATATGAACGCCGCCTCTTCGGGGAACCTTCGTCGAAGGGCACAATAGAGGATCACGATGCATAAAAAGGCAGACAGGGCGTTTGGAAACCGGAAGGACCATTCGCTTATGCCGAATATTGTGTAGGAGGCCGCTACGGCCCAGTAGAATAACGGGGGTTTTTCAAAATATCTTACGTGGTTCAGGTGCGGAACGACCCAGTCGCCCCGTTCGACCATCTCCCGGGGAATCTCCGCGTACCTGCCTTCGTCAGGCTCTTTCAGCGAATAATTGCCGATACCGTGAAAGAGAAAGACATATGCAAGGAGGATAAGAGCGGCTATATGTATTATCTGTCTGTTCTTCATTGAAGAGTTTCTTTAATCTCTCTGTCCCTGGTAGCGGGCAAGGACCATGTCCGTGCCTCCTATTTTTTCTTCCAGGACTATGCTGACGTTCGCCAGGGCCTTCTGTGCTTCGCCCATATCCCGTTTCCTGGTTACCAGATAGAATCCGTTGAGCCGCTGCCTCAATTGCCGCAGTTCTTCAACCCTGTGCTCGTCAACGTGGACGGCCTGCCTCCCGATATAGTATACGTAAACCCCTCTCATGCTGCCATAATAGACCCACTGCACATCTTTTTGCAAATGATGGCGGACCTTTTCGCAAAAAGGCCGCGGCGATTTATAATAGTTCAGTTTGCTGTAGATCCATATGTTGGCCGCCATGTAGGTTGTTGAGAGGAAGACGAAGAGAAGGCAGGCGATCGCCTCTTTCTTTTTCAATAAGGCAGACCATGCAATTGCTATTGAGACGAGTATAGAGAGAATACCGACAAGAACCCTCTCCGGATGGAACTCCCGGTACATCTCTGTTCTGACGGCGATAAGGATGATGCCCAGGGCAAGGAACAGCGTTGCGAGCAGCGCGGATGCGTAAAAAACATATTTGTTATTTTCTGTCGTGAACGTCCGGGCGGTCATGAGCGCCATGGCAGGTAGGAGGGGGATCATATATTTGCTGATCTTCCCTGATGAAAGCGAAAAGAACAGGAACATCCATAGGAACCAGATGAGAAAGAAGCGCATTCCATGATCGCTTTTCCAGCCCCTTGCGGCAAGATAGATGCCCAAGGGGAGAAAAATGCTCCAGGGAAAAAAATCCAGGGGAAGGGTGGTGAAATAGTAATAGATGGGGCGTTTGTGGCTCCAGGCATCAAAGAACCGCGTGATGTTCTGGCGGATGATGTTTTCCTGGAGGTAGGGGAAGCCTTCCTTTATATAGACCAACAGGTACCATGGCACAATGATCAGCAGGAAGATGCACAGGCCGATGGCGGTTTCCCTGCTTCTGAAGATGCGGAGGTCTCTTTGCGACAAGCCGTAAATGAGAACGACAGGAAATATAAGGACGACCGCGAGGGGCCCCTTGGTCATAAAGGCGAGCGCAGCCAGCACATAAAAAAATACGTACGGGGCTTTTCCTCCTTGATGGTAAGACCGGAAAAAACATAAAAGGCTGGATGCAACAAAGACGGCAAAGACCATGTCGACCTGGAGATACCGTGCCTGCCAGTAGTAAAGAGGTGAGCTTATGAGGATAAGCGTTGCAAAAAGCGCCTCCTTCTTTCCGAAGGTCCTGCAGACAACGCAGAAGAGGAGAATGGCTGCGAGAAGGGCAGACAGCGCGGTGGGGATTCGCATTGATGCTTCATCCTTAAGAGGGCCGAAAACCTTTGCCGAGAGGTAATTCAGGTAATAAAAGAGAGGGGGCTTCTCCCCGTAAGGCTTGCCGTTAAGGTGCGGGACGACGAGATTGCCGTCAAGCTCCTTCACGATCTGTGCGAAATCGCCTTCGTCGGGCGCCCAGAAGTCTCTTGAGCCGGCGTTATAGAAAAAGAGTATCGCCGAGATGATGCAGACGATGAAGAGGGTCTTTTTCATACATGATCTTTTACGATCAACCTCCCCCACATAAAATGATGACCGACCGCTCTTTTCTCAACATCTTAAAAAATAGGGGCAGACTGTAAGCCGGGTTCTGTTTCCCGCCTTCAGCGGGACGGTGATCATTTCTCTTACCGATCCAGGTTGCCCTGAACCTGTTGCGGCCTACCCGGGTATTTGGACGGGCCATCCTTATCGCGCCAAGGCGCGACACCCTTTTTGGCCTTGCATCGGATGGGGTTTACCAAGCTGCCTGGTCGCCCAGGCACTGGTGAGCTCTTACCTCACCTTTTCACCCTTACCCCGCCTTGCGGCGAGGCGGTGTCTTTTCTGTGGCACTTTCCTTAGGGTTGCCCCCAGTCCCCGTTAGGGACCATCCTGCCCTTTGATGCCCGGACTTTCCTCCCCGTTAAAAAAACGGAGCGATCACCCGTCTGCCCCTATTTATCGCATCGTTTGCAAGCCTGTCGGCTATTGTATTCCTTTCCCTGTGAATAAACGGAGCGATCACCCGTCTGCCCCTTTTTTTACCGCTTCTTTTGCAAGCCTGTCGGCTATTTTGTTCTTTTCTCTTGGGATATATTGTACCGTAAAGTGACGAAAGTTGCCTGCAATATTTTTAATCGTCGCTACATAGGTCCTTAAAACATCATTTTTGATCTTGAATCTTCCCTGCACCTGATTGGCAAGGAGAAGGGAGTCGGTATAGACGGATATTTCCCGGATATCCGAACCCTTTGCCTTTTTCAGGGCGAAAAGAAGCGCTTCGTATTCAGCCATATTATTTGTCATGTGACCGAGGAAGATGCTGTCGCGAAGCAGCTCCCTGTTTTCGTCATCGAATACAACGAGACCGGCGCCCGATTGTCCGGGATTGCCTGAAGAAGCGCCATCGATATACATGTGCCAGTGCATTATTCGTTTTCTGCGAAATAGAGGATTCGGTTACAACTGGGGCACTGTATGAGCTTTTTGTTCTTCGTAACCTCTATAAAAAGCTGCGGAGGTATGTTCATAAAACATCCCATGCACACCCCGTTTTTGACATTTGTTACGGCTATGCCGCTGCGCTTTCCCTTGAGCGTGTTGTATTTTGAGGTCAGCTCGCTGCTCAAAACAGAAAGGAGGTTATCTCTTTGCGTTTTTAACTCTCCTATGATCTTATCCATCGATTTGGTTTCTGCATCCAGCCTTACCTTTTCGGTTTCGATCTCTTTCCCTCGTTTCTGGAGCCTTGCCTGAGATAATTCGTAATCCTTTTTCAGCTCCTCGGTCTTTTCCATGATCGTGAGTATATCTTCTTCTGTTTTGTCGTTTGTTGATTTTGCTGCTTCTATTTCCTTTAACAGGGCCTGGTATTCTTTATTTGTCTTGACCTCGTAGAGCTTTGATTCGATCTTTTTTATCTTGTCCTTGTCGACTTCCAACTCTTTTTCCTTTTTTTTCCGTTCCTTCTCCAGCTCCTCAAAGACCACTTTTTCTTTTTCCAGTTTCTCTTTTAACTGTTTCAGCTCCTCATCCATCTCCTTTAGTTTCTTCGGCGCTGTTTGTAGCCTTGTCTCCTTTTCTATTATCTGCAGTTCTATCTTCTGTGCCTCATAAAGGGTACCTAGTTCATGCTCCAATGGCGGCCTCCAAAATGTTAAAGGGGGTGAACCCAGTGGCCACCCCCTTTAAAAAAGTTTTATGATCTGTTTTGATGTGTTTTCGTTCCATATACATTATTTGGGCCCACCTGGGTTCGAACCAGGGACCTACCGGTTATGAGCCGGTGGCTCTTCCAGCTGAGCTATGGGCCCGATGAAATATAGATTAAACAATAACAGTGCTTTTGTCAAGATTGTGAAGAAAAGGACAATAACGTTTTTTTTGCAGCACATCACGGCAGTTTATTTTTTTTGAAGTTTATCGAAAATTCTGATAAAAGTTACCTTTTCGATGCAATTTTATAGTATACATTTCACAGGGTTTATATGAAAAGGGAGAAAAAAAGGGGTCTTGTCCTGATTGTTATAGGAATATGCATACCCCTTCTGTCGCTGCCTTTTGTAACGGGGTTTGACGCGCAAAAAGGGTTTATGAGAAATGTTTACGAAACGGGGATACCGTTGCAGAGAGATAATCAAGGAGCGCATGAAGCAACTGCGGCGTCAAATAAAGAAGGGACAAAGGAGACGAAATCGCTTGCAGAAAGATTCACCCCCCGGATGTTCCCCTTGCGGTATCTCATTGCCCTCGGCGTCTTTCTTATCTTCATCGGGATAGTGAAGATAGACAGGGCAAGAAACACCGCTCACAGTTCATAGCTCATGGCTCATGGCAACAACAAGAACCCGGTTAAGCAAATATGCTCTGTATGCACGAAAATCTTTTTCCCGCTGTGTGCTATGTTTAGTTCCTGCTGTCGACCATGAACTATAGGCCGTTTTTCATTTTTTCATTCCATTTTACCTGAATTCTTTATAGAATGATGAATATCTCTTGACAAATTAAGGAGGGGAGTTATGGGTGAGCCTAAGGTAACAAAGGAAGATCTTCTCGCAAAAGCCAGGAAACCAGCTCAAGACGCCATGAAGATGCACCCTTTTTACAAGGGTAAGATCGAGGTGATACCGAAATGTGTTATCAGGGACGTAAAGGATTTTGCCATCTGGTATACGCCGGGCGTTGCAGAACCCTGCAAAGACATACAGCAGAATCCAGACAGGGTTTATGACCATACAAACAAGGCGAATATGGTGGGGATCGTTACAGATGGGACACGGGTGCTTGGTCTTGGCGACATAGGTCCTATGGCCGGCCTTCCTGTGATGGAAGGAAAGGCGCTCCTTTTCAAATACCTGGGCGGAGTGGATGCCTTCCCGATCTGCCTCGACACAAAAGACCCTGAAGAGTTCATCAAGACGGTCAAGTATTTATGCCCGACCTTTGGCGGGATCAACCTTGAGGATATTGAGAACCCCAAGTGCTTCTATATCCTCGAAAGGCTGCGCGCTGAGGCGCCGATCCCTGTATGGCACGATGACCAGCAGGGCACTGCAGCGGTCACGCTGGCGGGATTGATCAATGCCCTGAAGGTTGTGGGGAAGAAGATCGAAGATGTGAAGATCACCATGATCGGGATAGGGGCTGCCAATGTCTGCATCACCAAAATGATCATGAAGGCGGGCGCCGATCCGAAAAAATTCATCGTAGTTGACAGCAAGGGTATCCTTAGCAGAAAGAGGGATGACATTAAGCCGACGCATAAGGAAAAACTTGAATTCTGCCGTATGACGAACGGAGAGAACAGGGATGGAGGCATGGAAGAAGCGATCAAGGGCCAGGACGTGGTGATCGCCCTTTCAAAGCCTGGCCCCGATACGATCAAGAAAGAGTGGATAGGCACCATGGCTGACGATGGCATAGTTTTTGTGTGCGCGAACCCGATCCCGGAGATGTGGCCGTGGGATGCAAAAGAGGCAGGGGCGAGGGTTGTGGCCACAGGGAGAAGTGATTTTCCGAACCAGGTCAATAACTCCGTGGGATTCCCCGCTATATTCAGAGGCACACTGGATGTTATGGCGACGACGATCACCGACGAGATGTGCATTGCCGCCGCAGTCGAGCTTGCAAAATGCGCAGAGGATAAGGGGCTCCGGGAAGACTACCTTCTTCCTACCATGGATGAATGGGAGGTGTTCCCGAGAGAGGCGGTAGCTGTTGCGAAAAAGGCAATGGAGCAAGGGGTTGCGCGATTGAAGATAGATGAAAAAGAGCTTTTCAGAATGGCCGAAATGAAGATAAAAAGGGCAAGAGATGAAGTGGAGATACTCATGGAAAAGGGGATTATCGCGCCATATAAGGAGTAAATTATGAGAGAAGTCCATACAGACAGCATTATTTCTGCTGTGGAAAGCCTGTTCATTGATGCCAACATCAATCTTTCCCAGGGTGTTTTTGATGCGCTGAGCCAGGCCATAGAGAAAGAAGAGTCTTCCGTAGGCAAAGAGGTGATCAGGGAATTGATCAACAACGCGAATATTGCCAAGGCAGAGCATATGCCCATATGCCAGGATACAGGTCTGGCTGTTACGTTTGTCGAGATAGGCCAGGACGTACACATTGTCGGGGAATCCCTGACAGAGGCGATTGCCGAAGGGGTGCGCAGGGCATATAAAAATGGTTATCTGAGGAAATCATGCTGTGATCCTTTTTCAAGAAAGAATACCGGCGATAACACGCCGCCCATCATCCATGCCCACATTGTTCCCGGCGACAGGATAAAGATCGTTGCGTTGCCGAAGGGCGGGGGAAGCGAAAACTACGGCGAAGTACGGATGTTGGTGCCCTCCCAGGGTAAAGAAGGCGTGAAGTCATTTGTTATCGATATGGTGACGAAAGGCGGGCCCAACCCATGCCCTCCGATCATTGTCGGGGTCGGGATAGGGGGTAATTTCGAGACCTCGGCCCTGCTATCGAAAGAGGCGCTCATGGTGCCTATCGGCGAGAGAAATCAGGATCCTGCGACAGCGGCATTCGAGATGGAGATCCTTGATGCGATAAACAAGACGGGAATAGGTCCTCAGGGGTATGGAGGCACGGTGACAGCCCTCGATGTCCACATCAAAATGTTGCCCTGCCATATAGCGTCATTGCCCGCTGCGGTGAACATTCAGTGCCACGCGCACAGGATCAAGGAGATAGTGGTTTAACTCAGAAGGTGAGAAGAGAGGGGTGCATATGGAGATAAAAAAGATTCAAACGCCGCTTGACGACAGCACCATAGAGAAACTGAGGGCCGGGGAAAAGATTTTCCTGAGCGGTTTTATTTTTACTGCGAGAGACGCGGCGCATAAAAAGTTCTTCGAAGCGCTTGACAAGGGCGAGAACCTGCCCTTTGATTTGCGCAACCAGATAATCTATTACTGCGGGCCTTCGCCCGCCCCTCCGGGCAGGGTTATCGGGTCCTGCGGCCCAACGACGAGCGGGAGGATGGACGCGTACGCGCCGCGATTAATATCGCTCGGGCTGAAAGGGATGATCGGCAAGGGGAAGCGGTCGGATGCCGTGAAAGATTCTTTGAAGCAGTATAAGGCTGTCTATTTCGGCGCAACGGGCGGGGCAGGGGCATTGCTCTCCAGGAGCGTTGTGTCGTCGGAGATCGTTGCCTATGAAGACCTTGGGCCGGAGGCTGTGGTAAAACTGGGTGTAAAGGACCTGCCCCTTTTTGTGATCAACGATATGTACGGAAACGACCTCTATGAGGCGGGCATACAGCAGTATCGAAGATAGACGGCCTATATTTTTTTTGACATTTTAGGACAAATATTTTAAAAAAAGGAAACTTACAAGAGGATAAAATGCGAAAGATTCGTGTTGCCATAGCCGGTGTCGGCAATTGTGCGAGTTCACTTATTCAGGGATTGTATTATTATTCAAAGAAGAAGGGCGGCCAGGCTATAGGGCTTATGCACTATGACATATGCGGCTACGAGCCGAAAGACATCAGGATCGTCGCCGCCTTTGACATTGACAGGAGAAAAGTCGGCAAGCCTGTCGAAAAGGCCATATTTTCAGAGCCTAACTGTACAAAGACGATTGAAGAGAAGATCCCGCCTACGGGCGTGGCAGTCTCAATGGGTCATATCTTTGATGGTGTTTCGCCTCACATGCAGGATTATCCGCCGGAGAGAACCTTTATTCCCTCAAACGAGAAACCGGTTGATGTGGTCAGGATGCTGAAGGAAAATGGAGTCGACATACTGGTAAATTATCTTCCTGTCGGCTCTGAAAAGGCTGCCCGTTATTACGCCCAGTGCTGTCTCGAAAGCGGCGTGAGCCTCATCAACTGCATTCCTGTTTTTATCGCCTCCGATTCCTCCTGGGCCAGGAAGTTCAGGAAACGGGGTATACCCGTTGTAGGGGACGACGTAAAATCTCAGATCGGCGCCACGATCATTCACAGAAACCTTATCAAGCTGTTCCATGACAGGGGCGTTGCGATCGACAGGACGTATCAGTTAAACACCGGCGGCAATACGGACTTTCTCAATATGCTGAACAGGAAGAGGCTTGTTTCGAAAAAGATCTCGAAAACAGAGGCGGTACAATCCATGCTTGACGTCCCAATGCCTGCTCAAAATATCCATATAGGACCTTCTGATTATGTTCCCTGGCAGAATGACAACAAGGTGTGCTTCATGAGAATCGAAGGGAGAATATTCGGCGACATACCGATCAACCTTGAGATGAGATTGTCCGTGGAGGATTCGCCAAACAGCGCCGGCTGCATGGTCGATGCGATACGCTGTTGCAAGGTGGCGAGAGACCGCGGCATCGGGGGCGTACTCGAATCAATATCGGCATATACGATGAAACATCCTCTAAGGCAATTCTCCGATGAGATCGCGAGGGGAATGGTTGAAGAGTTTATAAGAGGAGACAGGGAAAGATAGGCACATCTTTTGATAAGCTCAAAGATAGGTCATTCTCTTGATCCGGCAATCTTAGCAGTATATCGTTTTTTGTTCCGTAACAGAATAATTGATCCGAACGTGCTGACGCTTTGCGGAACCTTTTTCGGGTTCCTGTCGGCGTTCTCTGTTGCCTGTGGTTTTCTCATGCCGGGCGGGGTTGCCTTTCTGGTGGCAGGTTTTTTTGATCTCCTTGACGGAGCCGTTGCGAGGCATGCCAACAGGGTTTCTTCTTTCGGGGGATTTTTAGATTCGGTCCTGGACCGCTATTCCGATCTCGCAGTGATGCTGGGCATCTTTATATTCTTTCTTAACGGCGGTGAGCGGACATATGCGGTTGTGACCTTCATCGCATCCATCGGCATAGCGATCATACCCTATGCGAGGGCGAGGGCAGAGGCTGCTTCGCTGTCATGCACGACAGGCTTGATGGAAAGGCCGGAGAGGATTGTGTTGCTGCTTATCGGACTTCTTTTCAACATTCTGCATTATATCGTCGTCATCCTTGCGGTATTGAGCCATATTACAGTGATCCAGAGGATCATGTATGTGAAGAAAAAAAGCAGCTCATAGTCCATAGCTCATGGCTCATAGCAACAACAATAACCCGGTTCTTTTTTGCCATCAGCTATGAGCTGTCAGCCATTAGCAGGTTCTTGCCCCTTACGACTCACGATTAACGATTTATGGGTTTTTCGATATATGATCTATTAAAGGGGTGCCGCATTTGTCACGGCAAAGGGAATTGCCTCTTTGGTTTCTTGCCTTTCACCTTTCACATTTAACTTTTCACTGTTTCAAGATATTGTAGATTTCTTCCTTTAATACGTCTTTTGCCATTTCTTTCGGGATACCTGTCTTCACGACCTTGCCTTTTGCAAAAAGTATTGCCTTGTTGGCGCCGAAGGCAATGCCTATATCAGCCTCTTTCGCTTCGCCGGGGCCATTTACCTCGCAGCCCATAATAGCGACGTTGAGGTGCTTGTCGAAGTGGTTTACATCTTTTTCAAATTCCTCTACGATCTCTGTGAGGTTAACCTTGCAGCGTCCGCAGGTGGGGCAGGATATTAAATTAATACCCCTTTTTCTGAGGCCCAGGTCCCGCAGGATGTGATAGGCGGCAATGACCTCATAGACGGGGTTGCCGGTCAGGGAAACCCTGAGGGTATCGCCTATGCCCTCATACAGCAAGATGCCTATCCCGATGGCAGATTTAATGACGCCGGAAAAGACCGGTCCTGCCTCTGTCACCCCTATGTGAAGGGGATAATCGGACAATTTTGAAAATTTCTTGTAGGCATCGATGGTCTGGAAGACATCCGATGCCTTTAAGGATACCTTCAGCTCTGTCCATCCTATGTCTTCAAAGAGGCCGATGTAATAGAGAGCGCTCTCCACCATCGCTTCTGCGTTGGGCTTGTGATATTTCTTTAATATCCTCTTTTCCATAGAGCCTATATTCATCCCTATCCGCACAGGGGTTTTGGTCTCTTTCGCGCAGAGGGCAATTTCTTTTACCTTTCTTGCATTATTGATCGTACCCGGGTTGATCCTCACGGCATCGATCCCCAGCCGCATTGCCTTCAGGGCAATTTTGTGGTTGAAGTGGATGTCGCCTATGATCGGGATATCGACCTCTTTTTTGAGGAAAGGTATGATCTTGCATGTCTCTTCCTGAGGCAGCGCGATCCTTATCAGCTCACAGCCTGCCCTTTTGAGCTCCCTTGTCTGGTTCAACGTTTCCTGAAAGTTCTCGGGATTTGTTTTCAGCATCGATTGAACAACGATGGGACTATCGCCGCCTATAAAGACGTTTCCGATCTTGATCTTTTTGGTCTTTTTTCTTTTCATGATATGAAAAAGTGTTTTGCGCTACAGGATGTCTGCCAATTCATGAATTCTATACCTTATGTCTGCCCATTGTCAATGACATGTATCATATTTATTATGGTAAAGGTTACCCTGATTGTTTATAAAAATATCTTATATATAAATACAGGAAAAATTGTGCAAGGTAAAAGAATGCCATATTTGTATCTATATAATATTTAAGGTAATTAAAACATTGTTAAAGATTTCACTTGACTCTGCTTTGACAGTGATATAGTTATTTTGTCATCACAATAAAAAGTAATAAGCATCAAATGTCTGAAACATTTAATATATTAGGAGGTAGTTTGTATGATGGATAAATGGACGTTCGGATTGACCATGCTTATAGTCGGGATGGGCGGAACAATCGCAACCCTGATTCTTTTCAGTCTTATCATGTCGGCTTTAAAAAAGATTTTTCCGTACAAAAAAGAAGAGTAGAAGGGAAGGAGGGAAGGTAGATGGTTGATGCAATATTAAGCGGTTTAACAGGACTTATCGCAGGGGTTTCTGCCTTGCACTACTCACATGTTGTAATGATTGCAGTAGGATCAATGCTTCTTTACCTGGGAATAAAGAAGGATTTTGAGCCTTTACTGCTTGTTCCAATCGGTTTCGGATGTATTTTGGTGAATATTCCCCTTGCAGGCCTTATGGAAGAAGAAGGTTTTTTAAGGACAATTTACAATATGGGTATTCTTAATGAATTATTCCCTCTTCTTATCTTTGTAGGTATCGGGGCTATGACGGATTTCAGACCCGTTCTCGAAAATCCATATACATTTCTTTTGGGTGCAGCAGGGCAGTTCGGCATTTTCCTGACGCTTCTTATTGCCCTTGCCCTTGGTTTTCCATACAACGAAGCTGTCACCATCGGAATCATCGGCGCCTGCGACGGCCCTACTGTTATTTACGTGGCATCCAAATACGCGAAAGAACTGCTTGGTCCATGCTCAGTTGCTGCATATTCATATATGTCGTTGGTACCATTACTCCAACCGCCGATTATGAGAATGCTCACCACAAAGAAAGAGCGTGAAACTGTAATGAAGACACACCAGAAGACTGTTTCAAATACCACGGCATTACTTTTTCCTGTTGTCATTACAGTCGTCGGTGGCCTGATTGCACCAATGGGCTTGCCGCTTCTTGCAACGATCATGCTCGGCAATTTCATGAAAGAGTCCGGTGCAGTAGCCAGACTTACAAAGGCATCTGAAAATGAAATAGCAAATACGGTTACTTTGTTTCTTGGATTAGCAATCGGCGGTACAATGAATGGAGAGATATTCGTGAAACCACAGACTCTTCTTATTCTTGGACTGGGTCTTCTCGCAATCTGTCTTGACACGGTTTTCGGCGTGCTCTTCGGAAAGATACTCTATTATGTGACAGGCGGGAAGGTGAATCCTCTTATCGGTGCAGCCGGTATCTCGGCATTTCCTATGTCTGCCCGTGTAGTCCAGAAGGAAGGCCAGAAATGGAACAAAAAGAGTTATCTCCTTATGCATGCCATGGGTGCCAATGCGGGCGGTCAGGTTGGTTCGGTTATGGCGGCAGCGGTTATGCTCTCCGTGCTGAGAGGCATGGGAGTTATTTAAACTGCCATTATGCATGAAAGAAATGGCGTTTTTTACGTAGAATCAGTCGGGGGCGGGTTAGAAAAACCCGTCCCTATTTTTTAAAAAACTATATGATAAAATTTTAGGGGGGTAAATCGAGATGGATTTTCTTCAAATAGCAGCGAGCGTCATCTTTATCGCAAGCATCATCCTTGTCATCACCGGATGGATCGACAGCGTCCTTGCGGCGCTCCTCGGTATTCTCTTCATGATCTTTTGCGGGGTCATGACCGATGTCCAGGCATTCCAGGTCGTTGACTGGAACGTAATTGTCATCCTTCTCAGCATATGGATCATTTCAGGGTTTTTCGGCAAATCAGGCGTCCCCGATTTCCTGTCGGCGGTTATCCTCAAGATGTCAAAGGGCAATGTAGCGGTGTTCGTGACTGTCCTTGGTATGCTTGCAGGCTTTATTTCAATGCTTATCGACAATGTGGTTGTGGTTCTCATGTTTGCGCCCGTTGTGTTCCATGCCTGCCGGCGATTTAAATTTGCTGCGTTTGCCCCTGTACTGTTTGTCGGCCTCTGCTCTAATTTTATGGGCACCGCGATGCTTCTGGGAGACCTGCCGCCGCAGATGCTGCATAGCGTCTCAGGGATAGAATTCGCGGGCTTCATATGGTTTCAGGGACGCCCTTCCTCATTTTTTGTGCTGCTTATTTCCTACTTCTTTACATGTGCCTACTTCTTCTGGTACTTTTCAAGGAAGTACAAGGGCGTCACGATGGATGTGGCATCGATGGCGGGCGAGAAGGCGCTCGATCATATAAAGGACAAGCCCTTTGCGATTATCGCCTGCGGAATCTTTGTCCTTACGATAATTGCCATGGCGCTGCGGCCGATCTTCGGCTACCATCTGGGGTTCATCGCATTATGGGGAGCCCTCGCATGCATCCTGGTATTTGAGATATTTAAGAGCAGGTTTACCCTGGAGATGCCCGATGTAGAGCAGATTCTCGCGGAACTCGACTGGAGGGCGATATTTTTCTACGTAGCGCTCTTTGCGTTAGTCGGCGGCCTGGAACACTCCGGTGTCATAAAGTCCGTTTCTAATTTAATAACTCCCCTTATCCAGAAGAGCCTTGTGACAGGGAGCACCGTTCTTTATTGGGTGACCGCTCCTATCGTAGGCATTGTTGAGCATGACGCGTATATCCTTACCATGCTTTATGTCATCAGGGACCTCGGCAAAGAGACCGGCATGAACCCCTGGCCTCTCTACTGGATGCTTTTATGGGCAGGAACTCTGGGAAGCAATCTGACGATAGCAGGCGCGCCGGCGTTGTTCGTTGCAAAGAACCTTGGAGAAAAGGAAGACCAGAGAAAGGTAGGCCTGAAAGAATTTTTCGCAATAACCGTTCCCTATGTTGTTATATCGCTTATATTCTGCTATATTCCGGCAATGCTCATATGGGTCATTCCTTTTATTAAATAGGAGGGGTCATGTCAATTTTAACGATTTCAAGGGAATATGGAAGCGGCGGAAAGGAGATCGGCCGGAAAGTGGCTGATCTTATGGGATATGAATATGTGGACAGGGGCCGTATCCTTGAAGACATGCGGAAGATAGGCATACAGTGGGAGAAACTTGCAAAATATTTCGATGAGAATGAACCTGATGTGTGGGAACGTTTTGAATGGTCATTCAGGGGCTATGCGGCGCTTGTCCAATCGCATATCCTGCAATACGCCCTCCGGGATAACATAGTCATCATGGGAAGGGGCGGCAATTTTTTGCTTAAGGGAATCCCCCACGTGCTGCGAATACGGACAACGGCGCCTATAGAAAAGAGGATAGAGAAGGTGATGCAGTGGCAGGAGACAAACAGCGAGAATGCCGAGTGGCTTATCAAAAGAGCTGATAAAGAAATGGCCGGCGCCGTGTATCTGATATACGGGTTTGTCTGGGATGACCCTGCACAGTATGATCTGTTATTCAATACAGGGCTTCAGACCTACGATACAATAGTGGAGGCTATTGCGAAAGAGCTTCAGGCGAGGAAAGGGCTTAAGACCGAGGAGGCAGTCAAGCTGCTTGAATTGAAGGTTCTCGCTGCAAAGATCGATGCTGAGCTTGCAACAGACAACACGCTCCAGATATCGTCCCTTGATGTGAAATTAAAGGAAGAGGGGCTTGTGGAATACGGACTCATTGTAGGCGGCGCCGTTTATGCCAACGAAGATATATCGCGCGTCAAGGACATTGCAAACAAAATCGCCGGCAATACGCCGATCGAATATGATCTGCATTTTCGCTGGCAATCGAGGATGGGCCACACACAGTATAAATAAACGACCCGGTTGATGCAGCTTATTTGATCTGATCGATATCTTTTGTCCTGCCGATCACAACCATCACTTCGCTATCCTTAATGGTATAGTTCGTCGGCACCATCTGGACCCTGTCGGTAAGGGTGTCCCTGATGGCAATGACATCGACGTGGTATTTGCTCCTCAGATGGACATCCGCAAGGGTTTTTCCGAGAAGACTTGTCGGTGGCGCGATCTCACAGATCATGTAATCCTCGGTAAGGGGGATGTAATCGAGGATGTTGGGAGAAACGATGCTTTTGGCGACCTTGCCGGCCATCTCCTTTTCCGGGATAATGACCTCTGTCGCGCCGACGCTTTCCAGTACAAGCTTGTGTTCCATGTTCGGCGCCTTGACGATGATGTTTTTTATTTTTAGCTGTTTGAGATGAAGAGTGATCAAGGTGCTCGCGGCGAGGTCCTCGCCAAAAGAGACGATGACAATGTCATCTTCGCGAAGGCCTATGGAATCAATAACGTTCTTGTCGGTGCCGTCGGCGAGGATCGCCTTTGTGCAGTAATCTTTTACCTGCTGGATGGACTCTCTTTTTTTGTCAACGGCAACAACTTCGATGCCGTGCTCATAGAGATTCTTGGCAACGTTGAATCCGAAGATGCCTATTCCTATAACAACGACTCTTTTTTTCATTCATTAACCTCCTTAGCCCACCATAACCGTTTCTTCGGCATACGACAAGGTCTTTTTATCGGGCCGCATGGTGAGCGATAGCGCAAGCGTCAGTGGCCCGACCCTCCCGGCGAACATGAGGATAATAACAGCCAGTTTCTGAAAGGGATCCAGATTTTGCGTTGTGCCCAAAGATAAACCTACAGTCCCGAAGGCCGAGACAGATTCGAAAAGATATTCAATGAAAAGGTGCCTTGACTCGACGGTAGCTATGTTGCCGGCGCTGGAAAAGAGGAGCACCGACGTTATTAAAACCACTGAAAACGCGGACGCGAAGATGATGAAAATCGTTTTGGTTGAAATCTCCCTTGGGATGGTCCGGTTGAAAACGTTGACCTCTTCGCTTCCCCTGATCCTGTTCCAGATGATGAGAAACAGGATTGCCGCGCTTGTTGTCTTGACGCCGCCGCCTGCTGAACCAGGTGAGGCGCCGATAAACATGAGGATTATAAGAACCAGTATGGTATGGTTGGTAAGGTGGCCTATATCGACAGTATTAAAACCGCACGTTCTCGCCGTGATTGACTGAAAGAGAGAGGCAAGGATAGCCGTATCGAAAGGGAAATTTTTAATACTGTGGTCGCGTTCAAAAAAATAAAAGAGGATAGTTCCGCCGGCAATGAGGATCAAAGTAGTAATAAAAACCAGCTTTGTGTGGACAGAAAGGCGTTTTTCAAGGCCACGCAGCCGGTAAATGATCTCGTGGATTACGACGAACCCGATACCGCCAAGGATAATAAGGCCAATGATTGTGGCGTTAATAAGATAATCGCCGCTGTAATCGATGAGGCTGTTGGAAAAGAGGGAATAACCGCAATTGTTAAAGGCCGAGACAGCGTGGTATATGGAGATATATAATGCCCGCCAGAAAGGAAAGTCTCTGGCAAAGCGCACAAGAAGCAAAAGCGTTCCAATCGATTCGATAATAAAGGTGAAGATAAAGACGGACTTGAGTATCTGGTAAAAATCGGTCTTTGGACTGTGTAAGAACGTCGTCTGTATGATCTCTCTTCCTTTGAAAGAAACGCCTATGCCCATCATCCCGAAAAAAAACACCGAAAAGGTTATAATGCCCAGTCCACCGCACTGGAAGAGAAAGATTGTTATTATCTGGCCTGCCAGGGAAAGGTCTTTGCCGATGTCGATTACCGCAAGTCCTGTTACGCAGACCGCTGACGCTGAGCTGAAGAGGGCATCGATAAATGTCAGCTGCCCTTTGCCGGCAGAGAAGGGGAGCCAGAGAAGGACGGCGCCGATGAGTATCACTGTCGCAAAGCTTATAATGAAAATCCTGGCCGGCGAGAAGATCCTTGAAAAAATGATCTGCAATGTGAGAAAAAGGTTTTTTATCATACGCTGCACATAACTTCCAACAGTGAAATGTTACACCATTATATTTTTCAAATTCAACTGTTAGTTGAACTTTTTCGGGTTGCCATATTATGTTGCTTATGTTCATTTATTGCAGTTTACTTCAGGAATGGGCTATAAACGGGTGAAATAATTACAGCAGTGTCTAATTTTCGTTGACATATCCTTTTGAATATATATTATAATTGTATGCAGAAAATGTTCATATAAAAGGGGAATCATGGAAAAACTCACCATTGTCACGAGGAGAAAGAAGGCGCAGCAGCAGGGCCAGGATATGCCGGCCGACATTGCTGAACCTGCCCCGAAGGAACAGGAGATCCAGGAAATATCAAGCGTTCCGGGCCTCATGCTCCCGCCGAGCTTTCGCATCCATGATGGCGACAACCTTATCTTTAAGGAAGTCGCAGGTGATGAAGAGCAGATATTTTCTATTGAGCTGACGCCCCAGCAATCTCAGGTTGTCCAGTCGATGAACCTGATCAAAGATCTGGTGAGCGGAAAGCACCAGGGTGTTAAAATATCGATGGAAGAGACCGGGAGCGGAAAGACCGCCTTCAATTTTCATTTCAAGCCTGTTTATACTACGAGGATGCTTAACTCCAAGGATGTGTCAACGATGCTCCAGATAAGCAGGAGCTTCCTCTACAAGCTTGTGAGGATGAAGGAGATAAAGAGCTACAAGATAGGAAAGCTGAGGCGTTTCTTGCTTGAGGACGTCATAGATTACCTGAGCAGTAATATACAGTTGTAGGGGAAGCAGGAAGGGTTATCATATATGACGATAAAAATAGTTGCAACGAAGTCTTTTGCCACCATAGAAGGAGGTCAACTGCATGTACACTGATTACTGGGGTCTTCAAAAGCCACCATTCGATAACGTGCCGGACCCATCGATGTATGTGGAATCCCATGCGTCGGTTGAAAATACGATAGCCGAAACTCTTTTTGCAATAGAAGAAGGAAATGAGTGCCTCACTGTCATCGTCGGTGATGTGGGCCTTGGAAAAACCCTGTCGTTAAGGATGATCCTCGATTCGCTGGATCACGAAAAATATAAGATAGCCTTTGTCACGAACCCTGATATGTCTTTTGTCCAGCTCTTGAAGGAGATTATCGGGCAATTGACAGGAAAACAGTGCGAAAGAAGGGGCAAAATCGATCTTTTGGAGACATTCAACAAACTTTTATTCGAAACGGTCGATGAAGGGAAAAAGGTGCTTATATTTATCGACGAAGCGAATGCCATATCCCCGGCCAATCTTGAAAGCCTGAGACTCCTTACGAACATGCAGGATGATACGCGGAACCTCTTTACCATTGTCCTGGCAGGGCAGATGGAACTGGCGAGCAGGCTGGAGCACCCGAAGCGGGCAAACCTCTTTCAGCGTATCGGAACGTACAATAGAATTGACAAAATAGAGTCTGAAGAGCTGGTCAAGAACTACGTTGAAACACGGGTTAAACTGGCAGGAGGAACGCGAAGCCCTTTTACCGATGATGCGATTCACTGGCTGTGGGAATATTCTGACCACGGAGTGCCCCGGCTTGTCAACAAGATAGCCAAGCTGTGCCTGAAGGCAGGCGAAACGAATCAGTTTGACGCCATTTCAGGCGACGTTGTAAAGCAGATCGGTGAGCGCTTTGAAAAACTGACGGGCCCGGCCATTCAGAAACGAAAGAGCAGAGAAAGACCGACGCCTCAGGTGTCGCGTGAAGAGATTGTGACGGAGAAGGAGAAAAAGAAAAAAGCATCGCTGAAAGAGGCAAGGGCAGGGCACATTGCACCTCCGCCGCCAGTCATCGAGCCACCCCCGCCACCGATAGTAGAGCCACCACCTCCAACAGTCGTCGAGCCACCTCCACCGCCGGTAGTTGAACCGCCTCCGCCGCCGGACGAGCCGGACGTGGCAACGATCGCCGGGTTTAAGATCAAGATTGATATCCCACCGCATGTCCTTGAGCAGACGCAGTCTGCAAACACCGAGCACAGGAGAAAGATCGCGGGCGTGTTGGCCGCGCAGACGCTTGAAAAGAATCCCCAGTTGACGGCATCACCGTCTGTTGATCCGGTATCGATATGGAGTGAGATCCTTAATGTGATAATGAAAAGACTGGAGCCTTAAGGCTGCTGGTCCTCTTCAAGGTTTTTCAGCATCTGAAGGGCTTTTGAATTTTTCGGATTGATCGAGAGGATAAAATATAATCTTTTCATGATCTCTTCTGCCTTTTCACCGATGAAGTTTTCCTGATTTTTTTCGTATTCCAGGCGGGCAAGGTTAAAGTGCGCCTCTTCCTGAAAGTTATTCAGGTTCAGTGATTGCCTGTAGGCGGGTATAGCCTCATCTTCCTTCCCCATTTCCTCGTATATGGAACCAAGGTTGTTCCACGCATCGGCATTTTTTTCGTCAAGCTCCAATACCCGTTTGAAGCACTCCAGCGATTTGTTGTATTCTCCGTGCTGGATGTAAAGGTTGCCGAGATTGAACAGGGCCTTGACGTGGTCCGGATCTATTCCAAGGACCTCCCGGTACTGTTCCATGGCCTCGTCAAACATGTCGTGCCTGTCATACATGACGGCAAGGCAAAAATGCGGTGACGCTGTGCTTGGATCCACCTCGATGGCCTTTTTCCAGAGCCCGATCGCGCCATTGTAATCACCCTGGAGATCGGCGATGTTGGCAAGGTTGACAAAGGCCTCGGGATCACCCGGGTTTAACTGGAGGGCCTTCTGGAACATCTGCTTGGCGCTGCCGAACCTTTCCATCTTTTCATAAACGTACCCCAGATTGTTGTAAGCCTCGATGCTGTCAGGCTCAAGCTGCACAACCTTGCTGAAATATTTCAATGCCTTTTCATACTCGTTCCTGTTAAGGAAAATAAAACCGAGGTTTACGTATGCGTCTGTAAATTTCTCATCAAGCTGGATGCATTTTTTATATGCAGCAATCGACTTGTCCGATAATGGTTCGAGGAGGTTCATGTTGTATGCCTCGGTAAACCATTGTCTGGCAGTCTTTTTTGTTGCCATCTAATCCCCTTTAATCCGGATGATTCCCCGCAGCAAGCTGCGGGGTAACACTGTTCTCTCTCCCCTCGCGGGAGAGGGTGGGGTGAGGGGGCATAATCATGCCGTTTCTATCCTCTGATACCTCGCAGCTTGCTGCGGGGTAGTTCATTTCACGCCTGCAGCGCTTTAATAAGCATCATGTTAGCAAAGAGACCCTGTGATGTCAAGGGCAAAAGGGGCGAAAGAATGAATGAAGAAGCAGGCAGAAATACCCTGTGGCTTTAAAAGATCAGGTCATCTTGACGGCTCAGTAATTACCTGTTTTTTTGAAAAGAAGCGGCTGAGAAAATAGGTGATCACTAAAAGACAAGCGCCTGCTATATCCGTATAGACGCCGGGCTTGATGAGCATTATTGCGCCTGCTATGAGCAGAACCCTTATGGGTATTCCTACAGCTCTTCCTACAAGCCAACCCTGCATGCCGCAGGCAAGGGCAAAGGTACCAAGGAGGGCGGTGGCAGTCACAAGTATGATGTCTGTCAGGCTGCCTATCAGGAGCATAGCCGGATTGAAGATAAACATATAGGGGGCTATAAAGGCCGCCACGCCGAGCTTCATGGCTGTGAAGCCTACCCTGTTCGGGGATGCGTTCGCTATTGCGGCGCCTGCGTAGGCCGCGAGGGCAACCGGCGGTGTGATGGCCGAGATGCAGGCGAAGTAGAAGACGAAAAGGTGCGCGGCGATGGGTATCGCACCGAGCTTGATGAGACCTGTCGTGATGACGGCGGCGCATATTGCGTACGCAGCTGTTGTGGGCATTCCCATCCCGAGGACGATGGCCACGATCATTGAAAGAAACAGAGCGAACGGGAGTATGCCCCTTGAATATTCGAGGAGTATCGTGGCAAATTTCAGGCCAATCCCTGTCTGGGATATGATGCCAATGACGATACCTGCTGCTGCGCATGTTCCCGCCATCTCAATGGCGCCCTTTGCCCCGTTCGCAAGAGAGTCGATGACCTTTTTCATGCCCATTCGCGTCTCCTTTCTGGTCCAGCTTACCGCGATACAGGCTACTACGGACATCGTACCGGCCTTAATAATGGAGGCCATCGCCACTGCTATATAGTAAACGAGGATTGCCAAAGGCGCAAACATGTATATTCTTTTCAGGGTCTCTTTTTTGTTGGGGATCTGATCCGGCGGAAGACCGACGAGGCCGGTTTTTGCAGCTTCAAAATCGACCATAAAGTAGACGGCAAGATAGTACATGGCTGCCGGCAATATTGCCGCAACGAGGACCTTCACGTAGGGCACCCCGAGGACCTCGGCCATGAGAAAGGCGCCCGCGCCCATCACGGGAGGCATAATCTGGCCGCCTGTTGAAGCAACAGCCTCCACGGCTCCGGCAAAATGCGGTTTGTAGCCCATACTTTTCATCATGGGGATGGTGAAGCTTCCCGTGCCGACAACATTCGCGGCAGAGCTTCCTGACACAGTACCGAAAAGAGAACTTGAGATAATAGCAACCTTGGCAGGACCTCCCCTGGCCCAGCCTACGATAGCGTTTGCAAACTGGATGAAGTAGGCGCCTACCCCTGAACTCCTGAGAAAGGCGCCGAAGATGACAAATATATAGACGTAGGCGGCAGATACAAAGATAGGGAGGCCAAGGATCCCGTCGAGGCTGAAGAGGTAGGTGAAAATCCTTGGCCAGCTGTAACCTTTGTGATAAAAAAGGCCGGGGAGGGAACTGCCGAAATATCCATAGAGAATGAACACGGTGGCAATGATGGAAAGGGCAAGCCCCGTGGTCCTCCTTGTCATCTCGAGGATCGCCACAACGAAGATGAGAGAGATTATTGTGTCCCAGGTTGTGGGCAAAACACCCACCCTGTAAATCCACTCATCGAAGTTGATCACCATGTAAACGAAAGGGACGATGATCATGAGGATAAAGATATAATCGACGAAGTGCACCTTTTTGCTTGCGCCCTGCCAGCCGGGGTAGAGGAGAAAACAAAGGAAGGCGAGGAATACGATATGCATTCCCCTGAAAAACCAGGGGTCTATCGGGTTTATGAGGAGGCAGTAAAGATGGAAGAGAGAGCAGACGGCGCCAACGATGTAGATTACCCACTTTCCGAACTTTCCAAACTCCCGTGTCCGGATCAGCTCCGCATCCTTTATTTTGCCGAGGTCCAAAGCCTTTTCTTTTGTCACGATATCCCCGCCTTTTTCTGATTTTTTTAGGCTTAATCCTGCGGTCTCAGCTCCTTGGGAAGCTTAAGGCCGATCTCTTCATAGTATTTTATAGCTCCCGGATGAAGAGGGATGGGAGAATAGAGGATATTTTTCGGCTCTACCTCCTTTGCGGATTTATGGACGCTTACGAGGAGAGGCTTGTTCTTGAAGATCTCTTTTGTAAACTCGTAAACAAAATCAGCAGGCATATCCTTGTGGGTGATCATGAAATTCCAGACCGTCAATGTTGTCAGGTCGTTGGGCGCGCTCTTATAGGTGCCTTTCGGAATAACACCTTTTGCAAAATCGGGGTGCTTTTTGATGAACCTGTCAGCTATATCGCTTTCCACGCCAATGACAACGATATCGTGGGTTGTTTCGACGGCGGAGACAAGACCCCACGGAAGACCGACCGATTGACCGTTGCCATCGAGGAGCCCATCCTTCAACTGGTTGTCAAGGTCGGATGACGATGCGTTAACGATCCTTTTTGGTTTCACGCCTGCCTCGGCGATGATCATCGGCCAATAAGTAGCCGGTGTTCCGCCGATAGGCCCGGTGCCGACTGACTTGCCGTTAAGATCTTTAATACTTTTAACGCCGCTCTTTTTTAACGCGTACATCTGGAAATAGGTTGTATACATAGGAAAGATAGCGCGAATGTTCTGGTGCTTCTTGCCTTTTGCCCAGCCGGCTCCTGTCCAGCCTTCATACGCAGGGGCCGCTGTAACCATGCCGAAGTCAAGCTGCTTGATGTTGACGAGCTGGGTGTTGTGAACGGGGCCGCCTGTCGATTCGATGGAGGTAGGGATGCCGAGTTTTTCGCCCATTACTTTGGCAGGACCGCCGGCCCAGATGTAGTAAACGCCGCCAATCGGGGCTGCGCCGATGGTAACACCCTTTGTCGGCCACCCCTTTTTCTGCTGCGCGTCTGAGAAGGAAACTATCCCGAGAATAAACACAATGGATACAAAGATAATAAATACCTTCTTCATAATAATACCCCCTCTAATTGTAATAAATTACTTCTTCTATTACACAGCCTTGCAAAATTATTGTCAACAAAAAACTATAAATGGGGCTCACGTCGCCCCCTCCAACA